>RPRQ01000095.1 GCA_003818205.1 Bacteroidales bacterium | reverse complement strand
TTAATCCCGTAGGGATGATATTATGGTAGAAAATATAGCTGGGAACAGTTGAAATGCCGTAGGCATGACATTATTCTCTGTCCTATCTGCTTTGTAATGTCGATCCTACGGAGCTAAAATACAATATTGATATATTTTCTATCATATTTTCACTCCTCTGAGGTTTGTTTTTAGTGGCTTCATAAAACTATTTGTGACTTAATCAGCAGACCCTAAGCAGATTAGTTATTATTTACACGGTTGTAACTATTCAGCAATACTATGAAATGAAATATAAACCACTGAGGCACACCTGCCTGCCGCCTGCCTGCCGGTAGGCAGGGTAGGCAGGGACTGCAAAGAAAGAAAAAACGAATTCGTTTTTTCCCTTTGCGCGCTAATTGATTGTAATTCTATTAATCTCATTTTTCTAGGCTAATTCTAACAAAAACCCCCCAATGAATTTTCGGCTATATTTTTATTGGATTTCACTACTGTCCGACTAAATTATTATGTAATTCATGAAATACTTGATATTACTACATTCAATGTATAGGTCGCCCCTAACAGGGCTTGATTTTCGGTTTAATAAAAACACTACAAATAGGTCGTCGCTCTGCGACTTTTAAAAGCAGCATCGCTGCGAACTATTTGTAGAATAGATGATTATGTTTTAGCTAGAAGCAGCATCGCTGCGACCTATTGTATTTAGATTTTTTTCTCGGTTAATAATGATTGGATTTATCTTTTTGCTCATAGAGTACCTTAGTGTCTTTGCGGCTTCATTGCCTACCCTGCCTGCCGGTAGGCAGGGTAGGCAGGCGGCAGGCAAGTGCGACTTTGCGCCTTCGCTGTGCTCCTACGCTGAAGCTTCGGCGTAAGCTTTAGCGCAAGCGTTGCGTGAGAGTTTTTATTGTTGCTGAATAGTTACAAACTACCAAATACAAAATATTCGCAAATCCTTTGGGGCAACGATCGATGAAATTCGGAATGAATTAAATATTCGGGTTAAGCTTAACCCTGCTGAAAACCTACCCAGATTGCCGATAGCTGGAACGGACGGACATTCGACAAACTTGATGTAATTTTTTCCTCAACGCTCAACCGACCACCGACAGTTGTTCCCATTTCCGAATCATCATTGTAGGGCAAATATCGCTCATCGGATTCAATATATTTCATTGGTAAAAGTGCAATAAAGAAGATATTTATCTATTTTTGACGCATTTCGGAGTTGATAACACTAGATAATTAGGCTTAATGGATAAAAGCAAATATTTTAATATAATTAATCATCCGATTGCAACAGTATTAAAAATATACATTGTTGCAATTCTATCATTCTTCATTTTCAGAGCGATACTATTTTTAACAGAATTAGATAGGATAAATATTGCTGAGGATAAAATTGCAAATGTTATTCTATCATTTGTTATGGGTATTCGTTTCGATATTGTAATATCAGGGTACATCTTAATTCTCCCCATTCTTGCCCTGCTTACTTTAGATGTTTTGAGGATAAAAAGTAAAATAGCATCAAAAATTATTTTTGTTTATATTTTTTCTCTTTTCGCATTGGCATTCATGATTTGTGCCTCAGATATACCATACTTCAATCAATTCTTTCAACGATTTTCGGTATCGGCATTCAAATGGATGGATAGCCCTCTGTTCGTTTTTAAAATGATTATTCAGGAACCTAGATACCTCATTTTCTCTATCCTTGCTGTAGCCCTAATATTCTTATTCTATGCACTTTTAAATAAAATATTCAAATCCAATGAAACATCTCCGCTTAACGTTTTAATTAAAGTCCCTATCTACATTATTGTTTTGGGAATAATGTTTTTAGGAATAAGAGGGCGATTAACAAAAAAATCACCCATTAGAGTTGGAACAGCCTATTTTTGCGATAATTCGTTTCTGAATCAATTAGGCTTAAACCCTGTTTTTACTTTAATGAGGAGCTATCTGGATAGTAATGATTCAAGGAACAAGCCAATTAGTATTATTAATTCTGATGTTGCGAAAGCAAATGTTATTAAATATCTCGGGATAGAAAAGCAACAATTCAATTCACCTATTGCCCGCTTTAAAGAATCCGACACCATGCCAATTAAGCCTAATGTTGTGGTTGTAATTATGGAAAGCATGAGCGCAGCAAAAATGAAAAGGCATGGTAATAATAATAATTTGACCCCATTTTTAGATAGTTTATTGATGCAATCAGTTTATTTCGATAACATATATACTGCTGGAAAACATACATTTAACGGAATATTTAGCACTATTTTTTCATTCCCTGCGCTTTACCAGCAACACACAATGAAACAAATGAGAAGATATAACGGAATAAGCGGAGCTCTAAAAAAACATGGTTATAAAACAATTTATTTCTCCACCCACGATGGGCAATTTGATAATGTTGAAGGGTTTTTAAGAAATAACGATTTTGATCGGGTAGTAAGCCTGAAAGACTATCCATCTAAGGAAATAAAGACAACTCTAGGTGTCCCCGATGATTACATGTTTCGATTCTCAATCCCAATCCTTAATGAATTAAATTCAAAGAACGCCCCTTTCCTTTCGGTGTTTATGACAGCAAGCGACCATGGACCCTACTATATTCCTGAATACTTTTCACCCCAAGCAAAGGAAATAAAAGAGCAAATTGTGCAGTACGCCGATTGGTCATTAAAACAGTTTATTGAAAAAGCATCTAATCAAAGTTGGTTTAGAAATACAATATTTATTTTCGTTGCAGACCATGGTGCACCTTTGAGCGCCTATTATGATATTTCGTTAGATTATCATCACACCCCCCTGATTATTTATTCGCCACAAAACCTAGTTACTAAAACGGCCATAGGTAGCATTGGAGGACAAATAGATGTTTTTCCTACAATCATGGGGGTTTTGAAATTACCTTACATAAATAATTCATTGGGAATCGATTTGCTAAACGAAACCCGCCCATACATTATTATCAACGATAATGATAAGATAGGTGTGCTTGACAACGAGTTCTTATTAATTATGAAAGAAGGCGAAAAATCGAAATTATATAAATATAGGTATCATGATAGAAAAAACTATATCGATGAATTTAAAGAAAAGGTAAATGAGATGGAGGTATTCGCAAAGTCAAACCTGCAAGTATGCCAGGATATGATTACAAACAATGAAACCTATGTTGAACAATAAAAATAACGTAACTATTCAGCAGTAAACGGAATGAAGAAAAACCACAGACCTGCCCGCCGAGCTGAGGCAAACGGGGAACACTGACCTGCCTACCGCCTGCCTGGCCAGTAGGCATGGAGAGCACAGAGAACTTATTAGAGCTAAAACTCATACAATCTTTTAACGCTACAAAAGATATTATCAAGATTATTATTTTGAGGTCAATGACGCAAATCTCTGTGATCCCTGCCTACCCTGCCTACCGGCAGGCAGGTCTGTGTCTCTGTGGTGAATAGTTACAAAATAAATTTTGTATAGAAATAAAAGGGCAACGGTGCAATCGAATAAATGAGATTAACGATCCCCCTCAACCGTGAATTTTGTAACAAGCGTTTCGCCTTCAGCATCAACAAGGGTTAATACATGATCGCCAAAAGCAGGTTGTAGGGCGAGTTTATGAAAGGTTTTGGTTTCCCCCATATACTTATCATCCAAATGCCAATAAATGGTCGCATCGGCCACACGATGAACGGCTTCAAAAACAATATCGCTTAGCGTACCATCAAGATTTCGGGGGATACTAATTTTAGCATTGTAGGATCGAGGGTAAAGCATTGCCATCGACTTCAGAGGGTTTTCGGGCTTACATCCTTGCATGTATGTAGGCAGCATTCGATAATCGGGCTTTTTACTCTTGTAGAACCACTCCATGGCAGGTGGTAGAACAAACCACGATTGATGAAGCATCTTAACCCTATCGTAGCATAAATCGTTAACCCTGAATTGACCCTTTGAATCGAGATGAACAATCCGATGATAGGGGCACGGAGGCGTTTCTAGCCCTGACAATGGCACCCACATCGAATCAATCGGCTCACAGATATCGGTTGCCCTTTGTCCGCTCTGCCTGCAAATAGGAATGTAGGCCATATCGTCGATGGGACGCTCGAACCAATTGCTTGGGGGCAGGAGTCCAAAAACATCAAACATTATTGGTGCTGCGGCAGACACCCCTGTAAGATCGGGTCTCCCCTCCCCACTCGCATTACCAACCCAAACAGCAACAACCTGATTTGGGTTCAGCCCAATCGCCCACGCATCGCGATGGCCATAGCTCGTCCCCGTCTTCCATGCTACCGAACGGCTCGATGCAAAGTACTTCCACCCCGATAGCTCATCGGGTCGGGCAACCTCGCGCATCGCCTCAAAGGTTAAAAAGATTGATGCAGCGTTTAGCACCGAATGCTCCTCTAAGACAGGTGCCTTTTTTATGGTATCTGCAATATAAACAGCGGGATGTAAATCGAGCCTATCATATCGGCTCTGAAACCTTCTAAAATTGTTCAGCGACCGTGAAAGGCTAGAATAAACCCCCGCCAAATCCCAAAGATTGGCTTCAGCCCCACCAAGAATCAACGATAATCCGTAGCTGTTGGATGGACGACTTATCGTTGTCAAACCTAGCTTATTCAGGATATAATGAAATTTAGCTACGCTATAGATTTGAAGCATTCTTACAGCAGGAACATTCAGCGAACGAGCTAACGCACGTGATGCGGGAATTGCACCATCGTAGGTCGGATAATAGTTTTTTGGAGTATAACCACCGATCTGCGTTGGAATATCAGGGATAAGCGTATTCGGCAATATCAATCCATCGTTTAGCATTGCAGCGTATAGCAAAGGCTTCAGAATGCTTCCAGTACTACGGGGCGACTTAATAATATCAACGCTTCGGCCATTATCGTTATTCTCAGAATAAGTATTCCCAACATATGCTAAGGCATTCCCTGTTTTAACATCAATAACCAATACTGCAATATTATGAATGGAGTTAGCCTCTAGCTTTGGTTTATAAAACTCAACGATATCGCTTACCCTACGTTGAAGATTTGCATCAATGGTACTCTTTACCATCCTCCCCTTAAAACCATCGATAATAGCCCTTGTAAGCAGATGCGGAGCAATTTGGGGCAATGGCTTGGGCTCGCTAGGCAAAGGTTCCTGCAATGAGAGATTATATGTCAAGGAATCAATTTCTTTAGCTGTAAGAAGCTTCGCTAGCAAACGATTTCGTTTTTTAAGGAAGGCCTGCTGGTTTTTTCCAGGGAAAATAATTGATGGCGCATTGGGTAATATTGCTAGTGCAGCGGTTTCAGCCCAGCTAAGCTCGTTTGACCCTCGACCATAATAACGCCACGATGCAGCATCAATTCCTACAACATTCCCCCCATAAGGCGCGTGCGAGGCGTAAAGTGTTAAAATATCGTTTTTTGAGGATGTTAGCTCTAGCCGCAATGCAAGAATCATCTCAATGATCTTCTCAGTAAAAGATCGATGCTGACCTTTTCGCGAGAGTCGAATAGCCTGCATGGTTATTGTACTTCCCCCGCTTACGATTTCCCCCTTTTTAATATTTTGATATATTGCCCTAGCAATTGCGAATGGGTTAACCCCAGGATGTCTGTAAAAATGCCTATCCTCGAAGGCAACTATGCATTTAGCGAACTTTGGGGGGATGGAATCTGCTTCGGGGAATCGATACTGCCCATCCTTGGCAATGGTTGCATCAAGTAGTTCGCCCCGATTATCGTTAACAACGGTACACGTTGAATCGGAGAATAGAGGTGATGGAATCGAAAACCAAAACAACGTAGTAATCAATAGGAATAGAGCCAAACAAAGGTAGAACCATTTCGTTCTGATAAACTGCATGGATGAACTCCCTATTTTTCGATAATCTCAACCTGATATAGCTTTGGCCAAAGTTTACCGGTAACAAATAAACGCTTCCCAGCTTCGTCCCATGCCACTCCGTTGAGATAATCAACCTTCCCTTTTCTGTCAGAATCCTTTAATAGCCCCTTGAAGTCGATAATACCTTTTACTATACCCGTTACAGGGCTTATTATCGCCATCCTGTCAGTCGTATAAATATTGGCAAAAATATCGCCATTAATTAGCTCCAGCTCATTGAGCGAATCAACCATATCGTTATCATCGAACACTTCAATCCGATGAAGTTCGGCGAAATTAGCTGGTTCCATGAAATGGATGATATTCGAACCATCACTCATTATCAGTTCTTTATCGTTATTGGTTAGCCCCCATCCCTGTGTGGGATAGCTGAATGAGCTAACCTGTTTAAAGGTTGAAATGTCATAGACAAAGCCTATCTGGGATGTCCATGTTAGCTGATATATTTTATCGTTGAATAACGCGATTCCCTCACCGAAGTGCTTGCTTTCGAGGTTAATGCTTTGCAAAACCTTACCGGTTTCAAGTTCTACCTTTCTTATGCTTGAAGAGCCTTTCTGACCTGTTCCCTCATAAAGAAAACCATCCTTGTAAAAAAGCCCCTGAGTGTAGGCATCGGGATCATGAGGGTAGGTTTTAACTACCCGATAGGTGTATTGCTTTGGTTTAATATTTGATTTTAATTTGATGGATATGGATGCAGTTTGGTAAAGCCCATCCTTGTATGCTGTTGCACGAATAACCTGAGTACCTAAACTTAAATCGCTAGTTCTTAGCGTGTAATTAAGCCCAACCAATTTCCCGACTTTATTGCTATTACAAAAAATAACCACCGAATCGGGAACAATTTTCACATCCTGCAACTTTAAGGTTAGTTTTACCTCTTCGCCAAGTTTATAAAGCGTACCATTCGAAGGGTCTGTAAATTTTACAAGATAAATCGACTTGGGAGACGATTGCTCGTTGGTTGTAACGCTCTTCTCGTTATTGGTTTTACAAGAGAATGCCAAAAGCATCAGGATTGACGCCAAGGTAATGGTTGATTTTACGGCTTTTTTCATTGGAATAATATTTTTTAAAACACGAAGTAGCTCTGAGTTAAGAACACTGAGTATCACGGAGAACACTAGTTTACATATCTTTTAATACCTTCTTTCAATGATCTTACATTGAAATTTATTAAGAACCCAACTCGACATTTTGATAATCTCAAATATGTAAGTAGTTGTGCTGTATGAACCTCGTTCAATGCCTCACTGATTTTATTTCAATTATCACTCGTTTCTCTACTAACAAATCAATTCTATATCCAACCTCAAGCTTTACCTCACAATAGATTAGGGGTAATTCTTTTTGTTTTTCAACAAGCAATCCAATTTTTTGAAGTTCATAAGCAAAGCATTCCTCATAGGTTTTTTCTAAAAGACCTGGACCTAAGTTGGTATGTACCTTAAATGCACAATTCAATATTTTGTCTGTTAACTCCTTTTCAATTAGTTCTGTCATATTCTCTAATAATACTCTGTGAACCTCCGTGGTTTTACTTGGTGATACTTAGTGTTTAACTTTTCATCCTTTCTTTCCAAATATTCTACTCAACAAGCTCGGCTTCTTCATCTTTCTAAGCGCTTTCTTCTCCAGCTCCACCAAATTGGATTCGGGGAACATAATCTGCCAAACAGCGCTCCACTCTACAAAGCCTCCAAGATTTCTATCATCGATAAAGATATCCGCATCAATTTTTCGAGGCGTTGATTCATCAAAAATTTCCTCAGGATAACTTTTGTTAACGGCATAAAACTCAACCCCGTTGATTCTGCAGAACTCAACCGCTTCATCGAGTTCCTTACCTACCCTAAATGTCCAAAGGATCAATAGAAACCCTCTTTTCTGAAACTCTTTGAGGGTTTCAAAAGCAAAAAGTTTGGGTTCACCAATGGCAGGATAGCGGTGCTCAACAATGGTCCCATCGAAGTCAACAGCGATCTTAATCATGGATTGAATTATAACCGATTGGCAAATATAGCAAATTAGAAGTATAATGGTTATCGCCTGAAGGCATCGAAGCCCCAGCGTAGCGAGAAAATATTCGAATACCTTGAATAACCTTGACTTCCGGCGTTTGTCATAGCATAATCGAGGGTAATGCTTCGGAATTTAATGCCAGCCCCGAGGCTTGGTTGTAGGGTTAGCTCATTACTACTGCTAAAACCGCTACTTCGTTGGATATTGTTTGCTCCAACACGAATAAATAGTAGGTTCTTATACCCAACTTCTACCCCAAAATGGGGATCGATACTAATGGGATTACTTGATATTAGCGTGTTTCGCTTTCTATCAAAAGTAAAATCGAAATCAGCTTCGGCAGCAAGATTGAAATTCTCGTTAAGCCTGAATGTACGTGAAGCACCAAGAATTAACCGAGGTAGGGTTATTTCAAGATTATTGTCAGGAGCAATGTTAAACGTACTATCGTTCACCGTAATTTCTAGCTCATCGGAGTTGAACGACCAAAAATTAAAGGTTGAAGTAGCATCCCTCAAAACTGCCCCAAACTGCCAACGATTAAGATTATAACGAGCAGAAGCATCTAGCCCAAAACCCCATGCCGAAGCGAACTTTCCGATATTCCGATAGATAACCTTAACATTCCCGCCTACCCAAAGGTTGCGAATGGGTGTTTTTTTAGCATAGCTGAACAGGAAGGCGTAATCGGCAACCGAAAAGGTTTTAAGACGATCGTAGTTGATATTCCCATCGCTATCAATCAGGTCGATTGTATTGGGAATATCATCAACTCCAAAGCGGATTACAGAAAAAGCCATTGCTGAGGTCGTATCGGGCTTATAGCCCAAAGCGATATGATTGTAGCTAGCCATTCCGGCAAAGTAACTCGCATGCAAAGCCTCAGCCTGATACCTATTCTCCATCCCCAAAAGCCCCGAAGGATTCCAGTATGCAGCACCCACATCGGTTGAGGACGCTGTTCCAACGCTTCCCATGCCCATCCACTTTGCCCCTACACCTATGGACAAAAAATCGTTGCTATACTTTGCTGTTTGAGAAAAAACTGCGGTACAGAAAATAGAAACCATTATGAATAGGGCAATTTTTCGCATCTAAAGGATGAATTAACGGATGGTAAACATACAAAATCCCACTTTTATAACCAACCTTAACTTTTTAATACCGATTGGTGATTTGCTAAAGGTTATTCTTCCCAAGTTTGTACACCTATACAAATTCATCCATCGGCATTTACTAAAATATCTTGTAATATTTCGTCTGATACTTTTTATTACCTTTGGTAAACTTATTTTTGTGGTAAATTATTGTAAATATCATCGCAAATGATTTCAAATAATAGAATCATCAAGTCCCTGCCCAACACGATTACCCTTTTAAACCTAGTTGCAGGGTGTTTATCGATTGTTTCTGCCTTTGAGGGGAATCTTCAGATGGCAGGTATTTTCATTCTAATCGCAGCCGTATTCGATTTCTTCGATGGGTTTACAGCGCGTCTGCTTGGCGCATATAGCCCCCTCGGCAAAGAGCTCGACTCCCTTTCGGATGTGGTTAGCTTCGGGGTTGCCCCCGCAATGATTCTGTTCCATCTTCTGAAAAGTTCACTTGGGATTGATGGCTCAGAAGGGCTTATTTCAGGGCACTTCCTTCTTGCTACCCCGTTTATCATGGCAGCATTTTCATCTTTAAGGCTTGGAATTTTCAACCTCGATGAACGTCAAACTAGCTCATTTATCGGTCTGCCTACCCCTGCTAACGCAATGCTTACAGTGGGTTTAGTGTTTGGGATTCATAGTGGATGGAATAATATCTTTAGCGTCTTCACTTCATCTCCTACCCTATTAATTCTACTTATTTTGGCTCAATCGGCAATACTCGTTTGTGAACTACCCATGTTTTCGCTGAAACTTAAATCTTTGAAGTTTTCTGTTGCATACAAGCAATTATCCCTAATTATTGGAGCAATAGTGCTTATAGCAATATTCCAAACAGCGGCACTTTCATTGGTAATCCTTTGGTACATATTTCTTTCCATATTTTTTTGGATACTAAAAGGGAAAGAGGTAATAGGAAGTTAATTGAAGACATAGAAGTTAAAGAATATATAGCACTTACGACTAACTGTTTAGTATGATAAAAGCGAACGATGGGCAACAAACAACGAACAACTTTCTCAATCCCCTTTTTTAATCTCAAATTTGGATTAATTTTGCCAACTGAATAAAATCAATAGACGATGAAATTTATAGCAGAAATAAACGTGATGCCATTAAAGGCACTTCTCGATCCACAAGGGAAAGCAGTTAGTATGACCATGCACAATACAGGATATACTGAGGTGTCGAACGTACGTATCGGCAAGCATATTACCCTTGAGATTGATGCCGCATCGAAGGATTTAGCCATTGAAAAGGTGAATGAGGTTTGCGCCAAAATCCTTTCAAACCCTGTAATGGAAGGGTTTGAGTATTCAGTAAAAGAGGTTTAGGAATTCGTTTATTCCGCCGAAAGTTTATCCTTTCGGTTCAAGATATCAGCCTGCTTACGGATGGATTCGTTATGAACCAGCTGAAGCAGGTTTTTTATGTACTCCTCATCCAACCCCAGCTTTTTACCGCAATCGATTCTCGATTTCAGGATATTCTCCCACCTGCGTAGCTGAAAAACGGCAACGTTATTATTCTTTTTGTACTCACCGATCTCCTCTACAATTCTCATTCTTTGCCCTAGCAACTCAATCATTTGCTGATCGATTGAATCGATTCTATTTCGGAATTGTTCTAGTTTATCAACAAATTCGTTATTTGCCGAGGATGGCGAACGAAACACCAATGAGTTGAGCATCAAATCGAGCTGTATGGGAGTTAATTGCTGCTTGGCATCGCTAAGCGCAACCGTGGGATTGCAATGCACCTCAACCATCAGCCCATCGAGCGATAGGTTAAGCGCTTTCTGAGCAATTTCGGGAACAAGCGATGCTTGACCTGCGATATGGCTCGGATCGCAGATAATGGGTAAACTGGGAAACTTACTTTTCAGATCAATGGCAATCTCCCATTTGGGGATATTTCGCAATCGGGTTCTCTCGTAGGGGTAAAATCCTCGATGAATGGCTGCAAGTTTAGCTATTCCTGCTCGGTTTAATCGTTCCAAAGAACCAATCCATAGCTCTAGGTCGGGGTTAACAGGGTTTTTGACCATAACCGGAATATCAACACCCTTTAGCGCTTGTGCAATCTGCTCAATCGAAAAGGGATTCGAGGTAGTTCGTGCGCCAATCCAAAGGATATCGATACCCGCTTCAATCGCCATTTCAATATGGGTTGGCGTTGCCACTTCAACTGCGGTTAGAAGACCCGTTTCAGCCTTCACCCTTTTCAGCCACTGCAAGGCATCGCTACCAGCACCCTCGAAAGTTCCTGGTCGTGAACGGGGCTTCCAAATCCCTACACGGAAAACCTTAACCTTACCCATTCTGGCAATACCATGCGCAGTGGCCATTACCTGATCCTCGCTTTCGGCGCTGCAGGGACCTGCAATAAGAAGCGGATGGCTTAAACCTGAAAACCATTCCTCGATGGGTACTATGTTCAACTTTTCAATCATTGTTGCAACAAAGATATTTGAAAAATTGGGAGAAAAGGTATTTTGGGGAAGCGGAGTATTTGAATATTGATGATTCCCAATCAACTTATTTTCTGCACTAGAATAGCTGAATGCTAACTCTTGGTTTATTTTTGCCAACAATGCAAAATGTTGATAGTGTAGTATTTAAATTATTCCTTGCATCAAACAGATGTTATTTTTTAAAGCTGATTATATGAATTTAACGTAATTTTTTCAATATAATTATAAATATAGTTGCATAACTATTTAAATAGTCATATCTTTGCATCATGGAAAGTAAAGAGTTAACAAAAGCGGAAGAGCAGGTAATGCAATACCTTTGGGCCCTTAAAAAAGGTTTTCTGAAGGATATTGTTGACCAATTTCCCGAACCAAAACCTGCTTACACAACCGTTTCAACGGTTATTCGGGTTATGGTAAGAAAAGGATTTATAGGGTATAATTCTTATGGGAAAATACATGAATATTTCCCATTAATATCAAAAAGCGATTATTTTCAAAACCATGTAAAATCGTTGATAAATAATTATTTTAACGGTTCAACACCTCAATTCGCATCGTTTTTTGCGAACGAGCAGATGAATCTTTCGGAGCTGGAGGAAATCCAAAAAATGATAGAGGAAAAGATATCAATAATTAAATCAAAGAAGTAGTGTTATGATAGCATACTGGTGGTATATTCTTAAGGTGAGTTTATGCTTAATATCTTTTTATACACTTTATGTCCTTGCCTTTAAGAGAAGTACATTCTTTACAATCAATAGAGTTTATTTAGTTTTAGGGCTTTTGCTTTCGTTCATAATCCCTTTTATCAAATTTTCAATATTTAAAAATCATTCAGGGATAGCTATTCCAACAATAATTGACACCTCTTGGATTGAACCTGAGTATAATTTATTTCAATCTCAGAATACATTTAAGAATGCAAACATGATAAATTATCAGATAATCATGACAATTATATATTTTTCGGGTGCAGCCCTACTGCTCTTTAAACTTATATTCTCCATTATTAAGATTATTCGGATTAAGAGTGATTCCAACACATACCAATTTGGCAAAATAAAAATTGTGAGAGTAGATTCAATTGCACCTTTTTCATTCTTCAAAACAATTATTTTACCTAAAAGTGAAAGTAATCAGCTAATTATTGAGCATGAATTAGCACATGTTCAGCAATACCATTGGTCTGATTTAATATTAATGGAGTTTGCTTCTGTAGTACTGTGGTTTAATCCTTTTGTTTTTTCTTACAAAAGATCATTAAAATTACAGCACGAATACTTAGCCGATTCGAGCGTTATAAAGGATAGTCGTCAAGTTGAAAGATATCTTGCAAGCATGTTAAACCAAGTTCAAATTATTAGTACAGCTGGACTTGTCAGCCATTTTTATTGTAAAACTATTAAGAATAGAATTGTTATGATAACCAAGAATAAAACATCCATTAAGTATTTAGCGATTTATCTATTAGCGTTACCTCTCGTTTGCTTGCTGTTAGCTTTTACAGGTATCAACTCCAAAACGTCAACAATTCTTGACAATAACCCTATAGAATGGGTTGAAGATTACCAACCTTCTGTTTACCCTATAGATACTAAAAAGATAACGTTTGTCAATGGTTATGGTGAACGCATAAATCCAATTACCAAGAAAAAGGATTTTCATTATGCCATAGATTTTGCTGCACCTATGGCGACGGAAATAATTTCTACAGCCAAGGGCGTTGTTGTTGAAGTAGCATTCGATTCACAGAAGGGGAATTATGTTTTTATAAAACATAACGATGTGTATTCAACCTTCTATTCCCACCTAAAAAGCATTTCAGTAAAGGTAGGTGAATCGCTAAAGAGAGGTCAGATTATAGGCTATGTTGGGAGCACGGGTGTATCAACTGGACCTCATGTACACTATGAGGTATATAAAAATGGTGAAAGAGTAAACCCTAAGGATTACTTACTTAAATAGAACCCTTTACTTATTTTAAAATAGTAACTCTAGCTGTTCTCTGGAGTATGGGGAAGTTATATCCATACCAACGATTTAATATGTATTATTAAATCAGCTAGTAGTATAGCTAGTGCTTGTCTTTAACGTAAATATTGCCACAGATTATTCGCTTCGCTCATGAGATTGCTTCGCTAAGTTCACAGGTGATATAATTTATATGTGTTTGATAATCTGTGGCTAATTATTTTTTCTTTTTTTAATATCATAGTCGTTATTGACAGACTCTAACTAGTAGTATAAAATAAATGCACGCCTAAAGTTTTAAAAACCACCTAAAATATAATGATATGTTAAATCACTATTTTAAGAGTATTTTCTATCAATTGATAAAAGATAAAAAAAACACGTTATTCCAATTATCGGGTTTAATATTAGGTATAACCTCATCCATTGTCATACTGCAATATGTCTTTTTTGAGTATAGCTACGACAGGTTCAACATACAATGTGAGAACATTTTTAGGACGACGTGCCCAAAGTCAATGCTTATCGGTCCTTTAGCAAAAGAAAATCTACCCTATATTTCTGGTTATTTACGTTTGCATCCTGCTTATCGGGGTGTGCAAATAGCAATAGGCGAAAAATCGTATAGCGAAGAAAATGTCTATTATGCGGACAGCTCATTTTTTTCAACCTTTACATTTCCTGTAATAAATGGTGATTCAAAACAAGCACTATCCACCAGGAACTATTTGGTTATTTCGGATAGATATGCCAAGAAATACTTCGGAGTTACCAATCCGATTGGACAAACGCTTACGTTAAATGGAACGTATGAAGAGGATGTAACCTATACTGTCGGAGCTGTTTTTGACAATATTCCCAATAATAGTCATCTACAATCAGATATTTTCCTTTCTATCGAAAATATTCTAGAGCACGATATGTACAGTACATCCAATCCATGGAAGTGGTGCAATTTTTTTACCTATTTCATTACGAATAAAAAAATAGGAATAGATAAACTCAATTCTGATTTAAAACAACTTGCCATTGCCAACGGTGAGCAAGAATTCTCAAAAGACGAGCCTAAGTATAACACCATACCATTAAAAACCATTCATCTCAACGGAGAGCAAAACTTTAGCGATAATAATTTTTCTGCTGCAAATGTATATCTGTGGATTATTGTAGCTTTTGCTATTATCATCATGGTATGGGTTAATAATGTAAATATTTCAATCGCACAATCTCTGAAGTCTCAGAGATCAATAGGAGTTCGAAAGATATATGGGGCTAACAAATTGTCATTTTTTGTCGAGCAATTTCTTCGATTTTTATTATTGAATTTTAGTGCATTGCTATTTTCTGTACTAATAGCAATATATGCTTGTTCAATTCTAGGACAATGGCTTGGATTGACATTCACTATTCCTAAAGGGTACTATTTTCAGTTTTGGCTCCTCATTATAATTGTGCTTTTTATCGGTTCTCTAATTTTAGGTGTCATCAATAGCATGAGTGCTAATAAAAGTAATGTTCTTGAATATTTGTCGAATAAAAATATAGAACATTCCAATAGATATTTATCTCCTCAAAACATTTTACTAATATTTCAATTTTCAATATCAACTGTAATCATTTGTTTTGCTTTCTTTTCTTGGAAACAGGTTAATGATATGATAAATGTCGATAGGGGGATAAATACCGAACGTATTTTGGCTATTCGAAGCGCACAGGTAGCCGATAAGCTAACATCAATTGATGTTGCACGAAGTGTTTTTGAAAACGAGGTGCTAAAAATCGCAGGTGTTAAAAATTCATCATCCTCGGTTTACATACCTGGTTCATACATTCCATCAAATATGGAAACAAGGCTTTTGGGTAGCAATGATGAACATGAAGTGCCAACTCGGATGAATTGGATAGGCTACAATTACCTTGATATGTTTCAACATAGAATACTTGCAGGGCGTAGTTTCTCAAAGGAATTTCCTTCGGATGATTCTGCCGTTGTAATAAACAAAAAGCTAGCGGAAGAATATGGATTCGTGGACGTTAGGGATGCCGTTGGGAAAGTAATATTTTGGAATTCAAGGAATTCAAATAGAACAATTGTAGGGGTTTTAGAAGATTTTCATCAACAATCGTCTGAAAATGCCATTGAGCCAATGATGTTTCATCTATGGGAGAATGCCCGCGGCTACTGTTTGGTTAAAATGACAAATGATAAGGCTTCGTATGTTTTTAATGACATTGAAAAACTCTGGGGAAAGGTACACTCCAAAAATCCATTTGAATACGTTTGGATGGATGATCATTACAGTTCACAGTTTGCAAAATGGAAGCAGTTTTCACGCATGACAACCATTTTTTCCATTATTTCAACAATAATAGCCTGTTTAGGCTTGTTTGGTATAATGGCTTTTATAATGTCTCAACGTATTAAAGAGATTGGTATCCGAAGAGTTAATGGTGCGAGTATAAGTGATATTCTGGTTTTGCTTAATAAGAAATATGCAATTCTGGTTTTCTTATCGTGTATCCTTACTATACCTTTTGCTAGGTTTATCACCCAGAAATGGCTGGATGGCTTTGCCTATAAAACCGATTTAAGCTTGTGGGTATTTGCATTGACGGGTTTTCTCTTAATGCTGATTACAGTTTCAATAGTAACGCTACAATCGTTGAAAACGGTTCGAAGGAATCCTATTGAGTCTTTACGGTATGAGTAGCTATGACAATTGTATTTCAATGTCGTTTTTAAGCGTAGGAATAGAAATTTTGTAACTATTCACCACGGAGAAACAGCCCGTCCCGATGTATCGGGAGAGGGCACAGAGTTACACAGAGAAAATATTTATGTTTTTCGTGTTAGAGATTCTTTTGCATTATGATACTCCGTCGTTTTTTATAATTGCCTCTCCCGATAAATCGGGACAAGTTGTGGTTCTCCGTGCTCTCTCCCGATACATCGGGACGGGCTGTGTCTCAGTGGTTTTTGTTCAATTCGACTACTGCTGAAT
>RPRQ01000094.1 GCA_003818205.1 Bacteroidales bacterium | reverse complement strand
ATTTTCTATAGACATATAATCCCTCTGGGATTAAGAAAGCCAATGAATAAAAAGTGTGTAAGGTTTTCAAGAGATCACCGATAAAATCCTACACTTGTAGAATTACAACTATCCACTTTATCGAATAACCGTTATTATTCAATCCAACTATAAAAAAAGGAATTATCTTTGGGTTAATTCAATCAATAGCGTTTACAATCGCAAAAAGTTAAAACATAATAATAATCTGTATGAACGAATTCGAAAAGTATGCCATTAGGCATCGTGGGATTAGCAGCCTGTCGCTGCATAACTTCCAATCAATGCACAGCAGCTATATTTCACCTACTATCATCGAGGAACGTCAGCTGAACATTGCCACCATGGACGTGTTCTCCCGCCTTATGATGGATAGGATAATCTTCCTTGGCGTACCCATTAACGACGATGTGGCTAACATCATTCAAGCTCAGCTCCTATTCCTTGAGTCAACCGATCCTTCAAAGGACATTCAAATCTACCTTAATACTCCTGGTGGCTCGGTTTATGCAGGGTTAGGCATTTACGATACCATGCAGTATATCAGCTCCAATGTTGCAACCATATGTACAGGGATGGCCGCTTCTATGGGAGCAGTGCTTCTCACTGCAGGTGAAACGGGCAAGCGTACCGCATTGCCTCACTCAAGGGTTATGATTCACCAACCTATGGGTGGTGCCGAAGGTCAAGCCTCTGATATTGAGATCACAACCCGCGAAATCCTGAAACTGCGTGATGAACTCTATAATATCGTAGCAAAGCATTCAGGTAATCCATTCGAGAGAATCCAAAAAGATTCAGATCGTGATTATTGGATGACCGCCCAAGAAGCAAAGGATTATGGAATGATTGACGAAGTTCTACTTCGAAGCGCAGCAATTAAATAGTATTGGTATTCATTAAAATAACCCTGATAGAGTTTGAAACTCTGTCAGGGTTATTTGTATAAAATATTCCTACCTTTACAACCAATAAAATTGAGTTTAAGGATAAATAGATGAAGAAGGACGATAAATGTTCATTTTGTGGGCGCAGCAGGCGTGATGTAAACCTTTTGGTTTCAGGAGTAAACGCTTTTATCTGCGATATGTGCGCAGAGCAGGCTAACCTAATCGTGCGTGAGGAGCTGAAGAAAAAGGGTGAGTTTACGTTGAATAAAGGTAAACTTCAAAAACCCGCCGAGATGAAAAAATTCCTCGATCAGTACGTTATCGGTCAGGACGAGGCGAAGAAGTATTTGGCAGTTGCTGTTTACAATCACTATAAAAGGCTAATGCAATCAAGTAAGAATAGCGATGATGATGTAGAAATTGAAAAATCCAATATTCTTCTGGTTGGTGCGACGGGTACTGGCAAAACCTTACTAGCACGCACAATCGCCCGTATGCTTCATGTCCCTTTCGCCATTGTTGACGCAACGGTGCTAACCGAAGCGGGTTACGTTGGTGAAGACGTTGAGACCATACTCACACGCCTTTTACAGGTAGCCGATTATAACGTTGAAGCAGCAGAAAAGGGCATTGTATTCATCGATGAATTAGATAAGATTGCACGTAAAGGCGATAATCCATCCATAACACGTGATGTCTCAGGCGAAGGAGTTCAGCAGGGTTTGCTTAAACTGCTTGAGGGTTCAATAGTAAATGTTCCCCCTCAAGGTGGTCGTAAACACCCTGAGCAGAAGATGATTGCGGTGGATACCAAGAACATTCTATTCATCTGCGGTGGCGCATTTGAGGGCATTGAAAAAAAGATAGCCCAACGCCTAAATACACAAATTGTTGGCTATGGAGCAAGCAAGAACCGCGATAGAATCGATAAGGATAATCTACTTCAATATATTGCGCCTCAGGACTTAAGGGTTTTCGGCTTAATCCCTGAAATAATCGGTAGGCTACCCATACTAACCTACCTCAATCCTCTCGATCGTGAGGCATTACGCAACATTCTTACCGAGCCAAAGAATGCAATTTCCAAGCAGTACGTACGACTTTTTGAGTATGATGGTATTAAGCTTGAGATAAACGATGAGGTTTTGGATTACATCGTTGATAAAGCCATTGAGTTCAAGCTGGGAGCACGAGGATTACGCTCAATCTGTGAAGCGATTATGATTGATGCCATGTTCGAACTACCCTCTGGTAAAGAGGAGCAAATTGTGATTACGCTAGATTACGCTCAGAGAAAGTTAGAAAAAGCGAATGTTAAGCGTTTGAAAGCCGCTTAGCTCCCTGTCGCAAGCCAAATTGATAAAAGAATATACTAGCGGGCTTTCCTTTTTGGTGGTCCATAGGTAGTTTGTTGTGAGATTAATGCTTATTAGCAATGGATTGGACTATTCAGAATGGAAAATATTTTGGCAAAAAGAGAGTGCCTCAAAAAGACTATTTCACGTAAACCTACCGACAGGCAGGTTTACGTGAAACTATTTTGAGCTTTTTACCCTTTTTTCAAAATACTTTTTATCAGAATTAGTTCAATCCACGCTTTTTCAATAGCGGTTCTAACGATGGATCCTGACCCCTAAACTTACGGTACTGAACCATTCCCTCGTCGTTTCCTCCTTCGGTTAGTATATGCTTACGGAATTTTGCTGCAAGCTCCTTGTTGTAAATATCACCCGATTCAACGAACGCTTGGAATGCGTCAGAATCTAAAACAGCTGCCCACAGGTAAACGTAATAACCTGCAGCATAGCCATCAATAATATGGGCAAAGTAGGTTGTTCTGTAACGTGGAATGATCTCCTTCATCAGGTTAAGCTTCTCCATCGATTTCTTCTCGAAATCGAGAACGTCCAACTTCTTTGGCTCATCAAAGCTATGCCAATCGAGATCAAGCACCGAAGCGGCAATGTACTCAACGGTCTCGAAAGCCTGGTTGAAAACTAAACTCTTTTGCAGTTTGGCAAGTAACTCTTGAGGGATAACCTCTCCCGTTTTATAATGCTTCGCATAAACGTTAAGAACTTCGGGTACTCCAACCCAATTCTCCATAACCTGAGACGGTAGCTCCACCATATCCGTGGGAATATTCCCTGCTATTCGGCTGTACTTCCCATCGGCGAATAACCCGTGAAGCGCATGTCCGAATTCGTGGAAAAGGGTACTCGTTTCGTCCCATGTAAGCAACGATGGCCCATCGGCGGTTGGTTTAGTAAAATTTAAAACCATGGTAATAACCGGTGCAACCCTCTTGCCATTAGCATCATACGATTGATCCCTGAATGAGCCGCACCAAGCACCTGCACTCTTACTATCACGTGGAAAATAGTCTAAATAGATAACCCCCGCATGAGTACCATCAGCCTCTTTAACCTCAAAAGCCTCTACATCGGGGTGATATATTGGGACATTGGTCAGCTTTGTAAACGAAAGTCCGTATAGCTTATTCGCAACATAGAACATCCCATCGCGAACGTTATTTAGCGCAAAATAGGGTTTTATCTCCGATTCATCAAGATCATATTTCTCTTTCCTTAGCTTTTCAGCATAGTACCACCAATCCCATGTATCGAGTTTGAACTTACCGCCCTCCTTATCAACTATTTTCTGCATCTCATCCCTATCCCTCTTTGCTACCTCTTGGGCAGGCACCATCAGCTTGGTAAGAAATTCATAAACCTTATCAGGGGTGCTAGCCATATTCTGGCTAATGGAGTACTCAGCATAGGTCTTATACCCTAACAATTTTGAGCGCTCTGCCCTTAAATTCGCTATATTTAAAAGATTCTCTTTATTATCGAACCTGTCATTGTTGTTTCCTCTCATGTAATAGCCACGGTAAATCTTCTCGCGCAGAGCCCTATTTTTAGCATACTGGAGGAATGGGAGCAAGCTAGGTTTTTGCAAAGTGAAAACCCACTTACCATCCAGATTCGCTGCTTTTGCTGCTTGAGCAGCCTCTTCAATCACTGGCTGAGGAAGTCCATCAAGATCCGCCTGATTATCAATCACCAGTTTGAAGTTTGAGTTTGTCTCAAACAGATGATTCTCCAAAAAATTCAAACTTAAAATGGATAGTTTCTGGTTGATCTCCCTTAGCTTACCTTTGTCGGTCTCGCTCAGATTAGCACCACTACGAACAAAATCGTTGTAGTATTTTGATACAACCCGTTTCTGTAACGCATCAAGGTTACTTGTTTCAAGATTTTCATATACGGTTTTAATTCGCAGAAATAGTTTTTCGTTGAGAGCAATGTTATCCCTATGCTTTGTTGTTAGCGGAGCAACTTTTTGAGCAATTGCCTGCATAGCAGAGTCTGTATTTGCTGAGTTTAACGAGTAAAAAACACGGCTAACATTACCTAAAAGTTTACCCGACTGGTCAAGCGTATAGATTGTATTCTCGAAGGTTGGGGCTTCAGCGTTATTTACAATGGCATCGATTTCAACCTGATTCTCCTCTATACCTTTAATGAATGCAGGTAAGTAGTGGCTTGTGTCAATTTTATCGAAAGGTGGAACGTTAAACGGAGTATTAAACTCGCCAAAGAATGGGTTGGAGGATTTTTCCTCTTGCTGCTTACATCCAAACATAATAATTGATGCTAGGATAATTAAAGATGTTTTTTTCATGTTTAGGTATTTGGTGGATAATATTTATGATTTTGATTTATTACAGGTTGAAAGGTTTATCCGTAATTGGAATGTTTGACCTTTTCGCCTCGGCAAGTTAATAAACTCAACAACACTTGCACAAAAAAAATTACACCCCTTTAAAGGCCTCGCCTAGCCTATCTAACCCCTCTTGCAGACTTAATCGACCAAAACCTAATCGGATATGCTTATCCCCATAATCAAAAATCTCGCTGGGGACAATCATGATTCCATGCTCGGCAACAATTCCTTCGCAGAAATCAAGGGCAGGAGTAACGATTTTTAGTCGTGCAAAACCAATTGTGCCTGCGTTTGGTTTACTCCATGATAGAATATGCGAATGGGCATTTATAAACCCATCTAATAGGCTCAGGTTTCTCTTTATCTTTTTAATATTGGTTTCGATTAAATCCTCTTTATGGCGCAACCCAATCAAACCGAGTACTTCGCTGGGTGCACTGCTGCAAATGGTTGTATAATCTTTAAATGCCATCATTTGTTCAAGCAGCTCATGATTCTTGGTGGTCAACCATCCAATTCGCAAACCTGCCAAGCCAAATGTTTTCGACAGCCCTGAAAGAGAAATAGCGTTATGGTATAAATCACTCGCTGATGGCAACCTTAACGATGAATCGTGCTCAAGGTATCGGTACATCTCATCAGAGAACAGGATAAGGTTATGCGCCTTCGCAATATCAATAATACTTTGGAAATCATGAAGCGATGGCAGATAACCAGTAGGGTTATGCGGAAAGTTGATGATTATTAGCCGTGTATTGGGACGAATTGCCTTTCCCAACTCTTGCGGATCGAAATACCAACCCCTCTCCTCATCGGGTAGCCAATAGGTAATGTCGCAACCGATACTACGTACTACCTGGGGCAACGATTGATAGCTCGGAGCAATACAGATTACATGGTCATCTTTGCTCAGAATACAGTTTAACGCAACGAATACACCCTCTTCGGGAGCTAAAACCATCATATCATCCGAAGAGATATTGGAGTACAACTTTGCAACTTCCTCCCGAAGCATAGGCAAACCTTGGCTCTCGGTATAGCCTAACTGCAGGTTTTGCCACAATTTCATCTCCTCGATGGTTGCCATGCCTAGAATATCGTTCATCCTAAATCCATCGCAATCGGAACTTGATAGCAGGTATTTTGCAGAAAACTCGTATTTGGCGAAGTATCGCTCAAGCTTAAAGGGATCGATTTTCATTCCTGAAATAATATAGTTCACATAATTTAACAGATAAAACAAACAATAAGGGTGCTAAAGATAAATAGACTAATTGATGTTATTCATACATTTACTTGATAATTAATTGTAACATATCAGCTAGCTATACGTCAGATAATATCTGATATAATATTCCATCACCTTTAAAACCTAAAATGATTATGAAATCGGGAAAACTAATTATCTCATTATCAATTCTTTTGGCGATAATGCTACAAGGAATTGCTATCAATGCACAGAGTCAGGAACAGAAAATAACCATTGGTTACATTAAACCGGGGAGAATTGATGTGAAAGCATTCGTTCTTTTGAAAGAAACTACCATTATGGCCGAGGGGTATGGCGGTCTCTTCAAAAAGTTAGGCAACGATTTGATGTTCTACGGATGGATTCTTGATAGCAAATCGCGAAAGGTAGTTTGGAATTTACTTGAGGATGCAAATGATAAGTTCTTCGAGCGCTCCGATCCTGGTCGATTTGGTTTCAAAAAGGAGGTTAAACTCCCTGCGGGACAATATGAGGTTTACTATGCAGCAGGGATGAATTATAACCGTTTCGGGAGCAACAATGTTGATATTCGTATCAGCGATCTCGGCGATCTATTCAACCTCATTTTCAGCGAAATTAACGACAACAACGATAATTACAATAGCAGCTACGCCTCAAAGTTTTCCATGTCAATCACCGCTTCAAGCGCAGTTTTCAGTGAAGTAGCATGGGATAAAAAGGTAAACGAGTTCTCATCGAACGCTCTAATTTCCATTGTTCGCGCCGGTGATGATTTAAGCGTTAAGAAAAGTTTTACTGTTGCTAACGATATCAATTTAAATATCATGGAAATTGGGGAGCAATCGGATGGAGACCTTAACGATTTCGCATGGATTGTAAACGCCAACACCTATGAAAAAATTTGGCCAAATAGCGAAACCCGTTTCAAAAAAGCTGGCGGCGGAAGCAAGAATAAATCAACCTTTCAAACCATCCGCTTACCCAAGGGAACATATACTCTCCATTACATTTCGGATGATTCCCATTCGTATGATAAATGGAATGTGCTACCCCCATACGACCCTCAGTTCTGGGGCATTACCGTTTGGCCCGATGAAGCGGATAAATCAAAGGTTAAAACCATTGAACAAGAAGATCCTTTTGTGCTAAAACTCAATAAGGCTAAAAACAATGCTTACCTGTCGCAAGGGTTTACCCTGAAGAAAGATATGAAGATAAGAGTTTTAAGCCAAGGTGAAAGTTCTGGCGATTTTGATATGGCCGATTATGGTTGGATAGTCAACACCGACACCCATACCACAGTTTGGGAGTTTACTCAACGCAAAGGTCAGTACGCAGGGGGTGGAGAAAAAAATAAAATTGTAAATCAAGAAATCGACCTACCTAAAGGAAATTATGTTGCATATTTTGTAACCGATGATTCTCATGCCTATGGCGATTGGAATGTTGCACCTCCTTTAGTTCCTGAACTTTGGGGTATTAGCATCTTAGTCAATTCCGATAAAGATTCATTCGTGTTAACCGATGCCCAATCAGCATCATCAAATAGTCAGATTTTAGCCGAAATTGTAAGAGTTCGAGATGATGAGCGGATTAGAAAATCCTTCAGCCTTGACAAAGAGACAAAAGTAAGAATCTTCGCCATTGGTGAAGGTGATGATGGGGATTTAGTAGATTTAGGTTGGATAAAAAATAGCAATACCGATAAAATAGTATGGGAGATGACCTATAGAACGTCCGAGCGGGCTGGTGGTGCTGACAAAAATAGGCTGTATGATGGAACAATTGTCCTACCAGCTGGTGATTATACCGTTTACTATGAAACCGATGGTTCACACTCCTACCGCGATTGGAACGATACCCCTCCTTACGATCAGGAACATTACGGAATAACCGTTTATAGAATTCAGTAGTTTATTACACCTAAAAAGGGGGACTAAAAAGTCCAAAAAACAGTTTCACGCAAACCCTGCCTGCCAGTCAAGGTTTGCGTGAAACAATCTTTTTAGGCATCCCATTTTTAGTTGTATTGCTGAGTTTTATACACCACAATGATCCCTATTCAATTATTTCACATCTCTCAGCAAATATGGTAACACCCGAAATATATTCCTTCTTAGGCTGTTCCATTTTCCTCCTTAATCTTTCAACATCTCGCTTTGACAGGCTATCTGCAAAACCATCTACGATTTGCCTATTTACCCATGCTGAGTCCTTACATGGAGTATTATCGATATGACATAACAACGTTTTATCCTTCTCAACTTTGTCAATGTAAGTCTTTTCAATCCTGTATTCTTGGGCTATACCCTGAACTCTCACCCTTTTTCTATAGAAAGATGTATCAAAGCGAAAAAGGGAATCTTGTGCTACAATCTTTATTATAGCCCCATTATTAGTTTTTAGTTTCAATTTTTTACCATTAAAGCTGCAAACATGGATAATAAGCCCCTCCGCTTCAACCTTTTTGTTATGGTACTTGTCAATTCTTTCTATCAGGCTGTCAGCAGAAACTAATGTAAACACCTGACTTGTCGGCTTTTTATTGCAGCAAATCGAAAATAGCATCGTTAAGGGTATGATAAAAAGTTTATTTCTCATTCTACTACCTGCCCTTTAATATTTAATATCACCGTTTTACTAGAAATATTAGCAGTAACCGTTACTGCCTTATTAAATGCACCTATAGAACTTGCATTAAAAATAGCCTTAACAGAGCCTTTTGCGCCAGGAGATACTGGCTGCTGAGGGTACTCAACCGAGGTGCATCCGCACGAACCCTTTACATTCGAAACTACCAATGGAGCATTGCCATTATTAGTAAACTCAAAGGTTGCTGTAACGGATGTTCCTTTTTTAACATTACCAAAATCATACGTTGTCGTTGAATCCCAAGTAATATTTGCACCATCGCTTTCGGTACTAAATGCTTGGCTTTTCTGAGCCATAACACAACCCGATAGCATTAAAAGAATTACACTAGCAATTGTTGTTTTCATATTCGTTTGTTTTAGTTTAATTGTTCAGCAAACTTACTTTAAACGCTGCCTCTATGCTGTTAATGAAACGCTAACAATATTAAACGAAAAGCTAAATCAAATTCTAGTATTCGTATTTATGTTACATTTGAATAAGCTAATTCTCTTGTCGTGATGAAAACAAATAATATCAGATATCTGATTGTCTTTGCACTAGTTTGTATTTCAGGAATAATTGTCAGCCAAGTTTATTGGTTTAAAAAAGCCTTCGATCTCAAGGAAAAACAGTTCCGTCAAACAGCAATTATTGCCCTCCAGAATGTAGCCGAAACCATTCTCAGCTACAATAAGATTCAAATACCCCTTTCATCGTTAGTAAATGAAATATCGGGGAACTATTATGCGGTTATGACAAACAGCGAAATTGATATTAAAACCCTTGAATTTCTCTTAAAAAATGAGTTTGACAGGAAAAATTTGAAAATTGATTTTGAATATGGGATATTTAACTGCCAAAACGAAAGAATGGTATATGGTAACTATATCTCATCCAGTTCCGAACAGCTCCCCGTTAAGGTTCGTGAATTAACGGTATGGAAAAATGATAGCTACTATTTCACTGTTTTCTTTCCCAATAAATCCAATTATTTAGCAAGAAGTTTGGGAATATGGCATTTTACAACCCTTGTGCTATTTCTTGTCTGCGTTTTCTTTGGGTATTCACTTTTCATCATACTAAGGCAAAGACGATTATCTGACATTCAGGCTGATTTTATCAATAACATGACCCATGAGTTCAATACTCCAATATCTTCAATACTGGTAATGAGTCAACTGCTAAAAAAAGAGGAGGTTAGCGGGAGCTGTCCTAAGGTCTCAGAGTATTCTGTAATGATTTCCCGAGAGGCAACAAGAATAAAAGAGCAGATTGATAGAATTCTGCAAATAGCCACGATGGATAACCATAAAGCCATCTACAACTTTACAGCTGTTGATGTCCACGAATGCCTCAATGAGGCTTTATGCATTATTGAACATCGAATTGTAGAAAATGGAGGGGGTTTACACAAATCCATTCAAGCGAATCAAACCCTTGTTCGCGGTGATGCCGTTCATCTTATCAATGTTTTCTTTAATCTTCTTGATAACGCCATTAAGTACAATTCAAATCCTCCCGAAATCAGTATAAAGACCTTTAATACTAAGCAATCGATTCATGTTATGATAAGCGATAATGGCATTGGCATAAGCACAAAGTATCAAAAAATGCTTTTCAGTAAGTTCTTCCGAGTACCAACAGGTAATGTTCATGATGTGAAGGGTTTTGGCATTGGGCTATACTACGCCTATAAAGTAATAAAGGAGCATAAAGGAGCTATCGAGGTAAAGAGTTCTCCTTTGCAAGGGAGCGAATTCACTATAGTTTTACCTATAACACTATAATAATGGATACCTATAAAGCTAAAATACTCCTTGTGGAGGACGATGAAAGCCTAGGGCTTGTTGTAAGGGATTATCTTAGTCTAAGCGGCTATGATTGCATTTTAAAAGAAGATGGTGAATCCGCTTGGAATACTTTTCAAACCTTAAAATTCGATCTTTGCGTTTTTGATATCATGCTTCCTCGCATGGATGGGTTTAGCCTAGCCGAAAAAGTAAGGGGAATCAACGCTCAGGTGCCCATCCTATTCCTAACATCAAAGCAATCGAAAGAGGATAGAATACTTGGCTTTAAAACGGGTGCCGATGATTATATTACAAAACCATTCAATATCGAAGAGCTAGTGCTAAGAATAGAGGTTTTTCTTAGAAGAAGCATGAATAAACCATCTGCCGAGAAAAAATATCATTTAGGCAAATATATATTCGATTACCAAAATCTTACGCTACATATTGGGACTACTGAATATCCTCTTTCACAGAAAGAGGCGGATATTCTTCAAACATTCTGCCTAAACCCCGAAGGGATTGTTAAACGTGATGAATTGTTAAATGCTATTTGGGGTAGCGACGATTACTTTAAGGGGCGCAGCCTCGATGTATTTATCTCAAAGCTTAGAAAGCACCTTAAAGATGACCCGAGTATCGAAATACAAAACTTATACTCAGTAGGCTTTAGGTTGAGAATAGAAGGTTAATTAATAATCATCTATTTTTTAACGCCTTTTAACTTCTATTATCTGACCAAAGTGTTACTTTTGCCCTCCGTAAAAATAAATCAAACTAAAACAAAGTAACATGGGACTTTTTAATTTAGGCGGTTCAGCCGAAATTGCTAACGAAAAAGAGGCTTTCTTCGCAGTAATCTTTGCCTGTATGGCCGCTGATGGCGAAATTGCTCCAGAAGAGGAGATCAACCTTATCAACCTGCTTGCGAGTAGGCCAACTTTTCGCAAGTTCGACCTCCGCGATGCAATGAAGAAGATTCAACGCATTCTAAAAGAGACCAAAAGCCTTGAGGCCTTACTTGATAAAGCGGTTGAGAAAATTCCTGCTGAAATACGCCCAACCGTTTACACCAATGCGGTTGATTTCGTTCTAGCCGATGGTACTGTTGCTGCCGAAGAAGAGGCTGTAATCGCAATGCTAAAGAGCAAAATGTCAATCTCTGATGACCTATCAAAAAAGATTATCGAGGTTGTAATTCTAAAGAATAAAGCTTAAACCAAAATTTTTTAAATAAAAAAGGAGAAAGTAAACCATCTCCTTTTTTATTTCCTTCCTAATGAGACGAAAGCAAAACCTTTCTCCCCTTTTTGCTCTTTCTAAAATTCTCCTTTGCTTCAAGCATTTCAAGCACTGTAAACTCTTCCCCGCACTGCACGCATACATAATCGAGCGTATGGGTGTCGGCATAGTACTCCTTTTCAATCGCAGGATGATCGCAGGGTTTATCGCCCCACTCTTCTCTAAGTTTTTTTGCAGCTAAGTATTCCATAACAAAAGTTTTATTAATACGTTAGAAAAACAACCACTTTGGATATTTTGCGTTAAACACCAATAAATGAAACAGAAAATCCTTGCTAACCAAATTTACGTTAAAATGGTTCCCTTTTCCTACTTTTAAAGTAATTAAAAACGCTTAAATGTTTGTGTCAGATAAACTAATAGCAGAGATTAAGCAAAATCTACAGCAACCTCTCCCGGGTAATGCGGCTCAACTTCGTATGGCACCTTCCCATAGAGATGGGTTAATTCAAAATTTCGATGAAAATAGGCTTATTCGCAAAAGCGCAGTGCTAATCTCGCTATTCCCAAATAACGAAATAATAAATACGCTACTCATCAAAAGAGCATCCTATGATGGGATTCACAGCGGGCAGATTAGTTTTCCTGGAGGAAAATACGAGAAATCCGATGAATCGCTTATTCATACAGCGCTTCGCGAGGCACAAGAAGAGGTTGGAATAAATCCCTTTAAAGTAGAAGTTTTAGGAACGCTAACCCCATTATTCATTCCTGTTAGCAATATGGAGGTACTACCCGTTATCGGGTTGCTTAAAGAAAAACCCTATTTACTACTTAATCCCGATGAAGTAGAATTTATCATTGAAATTCCCATTTGCCATCTTAAAAACACAAAGAATCATATGCGGAAGACGATTTCTGTCAGGGAGCATTCAATTGAAGCACCTTACATCAATGTTGACTCCGAAGATGTATGGGGGGCGACAGCAATGATAATATCAGAGTTTATTGAGCTTTTCAGCTGCCAAAACCACCGATAATTACTACTTAACGTCAGTTTGATGTAAGAAAAAATTTAAGTGCTATGTTATCAGTATTTTACTTTGAGGGGAGAAATGGAAGAATGCCTGCCTGTCGGCAGACAGGGAAGAAAAAAGTTAGAAAAAAACCCATTATTGACTTCGTCGTCCGGCAGTTGCCGGATCGCTCCAGTTCCACTATTCCCTGCCAACCCTGCCTACCGGCAGGCAGGCGGCAGGCAGGCATCATTCCAATACCATATGATAAACTTGTAACAAATTACAATTTAGAGTATTACTATCATTTCTTAAATCGAACTGACGTTACTTAATAATGTTCTTGTAATGGTCGTAACGCTCAAGGATTTCATTCACATAGCGGTAGGTCTCTGAACCCCTTAAATAACCATATCGTACAACAGTATCATTGTAAAACTCCACCTTATTTTGAATAAAAAAAGCAACGTTATTATCCCAAACATTAGGGTCTTTGCCATATTTTTTTGCCAAATTCCGAGCATCAATAATATGCCCATAACCTGCGTTATATGCTGCTAATACAAATTTCAACCGCTCGCTATCAGGAATCTTTATATCCTGCAAATACTTATCGAGCATTTTAAGGTAGCGAGCTCCCATTTTAAGCTGTACATTAGGGTTCGCCTCGTGTTCAATGCCAAAATGCTCGGCAGTAACGGGCATAAACTGCATCAACCCATAAGCCCCGCTCTCCGATCGTACGGTGGGGTTAAACCTCGATTCCTGATAGATAAGCGATGCAACAAGCCTCCAATCCCAATCGATTTGGCTGCTCTCTCTCTTTATCTGTTCGTCAAAAACGGATAGTTTACCATTTGTGGCGTAAAAATAATCGCTCTTTATAATAATCGCCATGTAAGGGTTATCGTAGTATTTACTATAAATACTCGAATATATTGCAGAACTAGTATAAATACTTAACCACTCGTTAACTTTACCTAAAAGATCGGGCGAACCCGAACTTACAGTCCATGCCAAATCCTGAGTACTTCCAATCGAAGTCTCAAAATCGATATTTGAGTAGATTGTTGACTGTATTTTAGCTATCGCAAGATCACATACAGCATAATCGATTGAACCTAATGCAACTAAATCGATTAAATGCTCGGAATCATAATCTGTATCCTCCTCAATGCTAATGTTTACATTACTCTTACGCACAAAATCTTTTAAAGCCTTTGCCGATGTGGAATAGCCTTTTACGAATACCTTTTTATTGTTTAAATCATTCGTAATCCTGATAACGCTATTGGTGTTATCTCCGTTGGAATTCCTCTTTCTTTGAATTAACACCTGATTTGTTTGCCTGTATGGGCTAGTAGTAGCGTAAGGCTTTGCCATTACGTCAATACCTGAAAGATCGTTGACAACAATATCGACCTCGCCATTGCGCAGCATTTTCAGAGCTTTTTTAGGATCATTCTCAGCAATTAGCTCAAGTTTTACCCCGAGGTTTGTTGCTAAAGATAAAAGCATTTCGTACTGGTAGCCCATGGGCTCGCCCTTGTAAATGAAGTAATTTATTGACGTAAAATCAGTAACCGCAACAATCTTACCTTCCGTTAAAATCTGCGCTAAATCTCTTGTATGCTTAACCGTCTTATCTAACCCCGAATCCTTAAAAATACAGGAGAACAGAAGTATAAACACAAAAAAAATAAAATACCTTACTCTATTTAAGATACACACTATCATCGGCTATATATTAGATTAATTAATTCAGAAACATCTATAGGCTAAAATTGTTAAAACATCATGGCTAGTACATATTAATCGTAAAAAATCCATGATACACCAAACTTAAATATCCTATGGTTTAGAGGGTAATGCAACGCTGAGAAATACTCATTATTGGGCATTCCCTGATTTATGTGGTCGTATTTGACGAATAGTACAGCACGTTTCCACTTGAAATCAACAAAAGCATCAATAACTGGATAATCCCCAATCTTCTTAACTTTTTGATTATAGAATTGCCCTGTGGCAGGGGAGAACGCATCTGCATAAAACTTTGTTCTAAAGAAGACATTTGTCCCTATCCGAGCAGTAAGGACTTTTTTCACTAGCTCAACCTCAAAAAATAGTGAGCTGAAGATTGAGAACGTTGGCAAATTGATTGCCTCCTTATTATCGTATGCCTGCCATACAACTCTGTTTGTTGAATAAAAATGACCCAACTTAAATTCTTTTTGAACGAATGCTGATGTGATGGTAACCCCTGATGCTTGCTTTGGAATACCCGTTATATCAAAATAAATAAAGTCATTAATCCTTACAAGATTATAACCCGCCTCAAACCTCCACTTATCGGCACCGATAGAACCTCCAAGCAAAAATCTCTTTTCCTTCTCAAAATTATTTTCCCACTTAAAATGATTGGAAAAATAATTCTTTAAAAAGATATCTGACTCCTTATCCGAAATCTCAATCTTTGCCTTTACGTAAGGATATTCCTCCGTTTTCCAAGGCGAAATTACCATTTGACCTATAAGCTCCTTATCCGAAGCCCTATAACCATTCAAATACATCCTAAGCGACCCGTTGTAGGATAAATAAGGCGAATAGCTGAATATTCCAACCCCAAAATGGGCGGTTGTGATCCTATCGTCCTTTCTCTTGAAAAGAAAATCGGAAGGTTTAAAGTAGTAATATTTCCCGCTTGTATTGGTTATCCAAAATCTAACCCCTGGAAGACCTGGAAATTTCGCTAACTGCTCGAATTCAGCAAGCACTGTTGATTGATATAGCAAGATCATTGTAGAGTCGTGCGTTGCCCCCTTGCTAATGTAATAGTTTTCATAATATGAGGTAGAAGTATCGCTATAGGTTCTCGTTTGCTTACTAGCATCAAATAATGCTTTCAAACTGAACACAGGTTTTTTTATTAAAACCTTACTCCCTTTGCTATCAAGTTCACTTACCCAACGATTAATAATTGCATATCCCAAAATGCCCGAAAAACTCTTCTTCTTTACTTCGCTCGAAGCTCCTGTTAGCTTAAAAGGAATTAATGCTGGTTCTAATGTTGTATCCTGAATAAAATAATCTGACTCCAACCCTCCGTTTTCATTATTCCTTATACGACTATAGCTAACTGTACCCTGAACCGAGAATCGATCTTTGTAATAGCTTGCGAAAAGGGTGAAGAAATTATCTTTTGTGGTCTGATTCTTATATATCCCTTTAGTACCATAGTGATCGTAGGTTAATCCAAAATTGAGGTATTTATTAACATTCTGTGAATGGATTGCTCTTAAAGACAGCTCTCCAATTCTCGATCCTCCGCCCGAAGTATAGCTAATCAACGTTAAGGGTTTTCGAACATAGAAGTATTTATGATCTGCTACACTTGGAATATAAACTTCATAGAATCGAGAAAATAAAAAATCATTGCTTTCTCTGCTGAAAAAATGATCTGCCTGTAAGGGAGCCCCTAAATTTCCTAAAGAGGTGAACGTCTCAAGATGTTTCTGCGACGGAATAAGCAAATGGGGAAAGAAAACGGATGTATCAATTCCATTAATAGGTTCTAAATCATAACTAGTAGGGTTAAGTCTCCACGAAATAATTCGCCTGCTAGTATCCACACCGTTGATAATGCTTAAAATATTTTTTTTGTAAATCTTACGAATTAAGCTAGAATCAATATTTAATGAATCTCGTTCTCCTTTAGTAATCCTATTTTTAATGGAATCCGATAGATACACTTCTTCTTTCTGATGATTAACATCACCAGCAAACACTGACCTCTGTGAGATGATAATAGTAAGAAGAAGAGGTAATATTTTCAGTCTATTGTATCTTTTCATTTGGAATGCAAATATAATCCAAATTTATCTTATAACACCTATAACTGAATAGTTTAGAATAACGAGAAACCAGCTAAAGAATGTAAAAAAGGCATAAAAAAAGCCCTTGGCGTAAACCAAGGGCTCTGATGGGTGGCGACGTCCTACTCTCCCGCTTTCGCAGTACCATCGGCTCTGGCGGGCTTAACGTCCCTGTTCGGGATGGGAAGGGGTGGGTCCCCGCCGACATGGTCACCGTATAGGT
>RPRQ01000093.1 GCA_003818205.1 Bacteroidales bacterium | reverse complement strand
CAAAAAAAAACAGAGTCGTCCAGAAAAAAAAAGCCATTTCAAAAAAACTGAAAACTAAGAAAAAAAAAAAAACCAAAGAAAAACCCGTAAAAATACCTGAGGAGCTACCAAAGGAGGAACCAAAATTAGAACCCTTAGAAATACCAGTTGAATTAAAGGTAAGTGAGCCCAAAGGGGTACCGATAATAAAGGCACCCATTGAGTTACCAATTGTAGAATCAGATAAGGTCATCAAGAAAAAAATCAAACCAAAAGGAAAGTAGTTGAAATCTCACCAACCAATCGGCGTAAACAATTAGAATGAATAGTAAAACATCCATTTTTAAAAGGCTTTCTCGTTTTGTAAAAATACTTGGACCAGGGCTTGTTACAGGCTCAAGCGATGATGATCCTTCGGGTATTGCAACATATTCACAGGCAGGTGCTGCCTATGGTCTTTCTATGCTTTGGACTGCACTTATCACATTTCCGCTTATGGCGTCTATTCAGCAAATGTGTGCACGAATAGGACTGGCTACAGCACATGGTTTAGCCGGAACAATTAAAACCTACTATTCAAAACCTATTTTGTATTTAATGTTGCTGTTTAGTTTCCCTGCTATTGTTTTGAATATTGGTGCAGATATAGCAGGAATGGGAGCCGTGGGCAACCTGCTTTTCCCTTCAGTTCATGCAACTTATTTTAGCATCTTTTTCACCATCGTACTTTTAGTTTCAATTATTTATTTGCCATATCAGAAAATTGCAGCTGTCCTTAAATATCTCTGCATCGTTCTTTTGGTTTACCTGATTGTTCCATTTTTATACAAACAGGATTGGATGGCTGTTCTGAAAGCCACGTTTATTCCAACTATAAAATTTGATAAAGACTTTATTGCAATTCTTGTTGCCATACTTGGAACCACTATTTCACCCTACCTTTTCTTTTGGCAAACAACAATGGAGGTGGAGGATATGAAGAGTAGAAAAAATCATCTATTCGTGAATAAAAGAATTATGAACGATATGAAACTTGATGTTGATTTTGGAATGCTATTTTCAAATCTTATCATGTTCTTTATTATTCTCACAACAGGAACAGTCTTGTTTAACGGAGGTATTCATCAGATTGAAACGGTTGAACAAGCAGCTGAAGCGCTGAAACCGTTAGCGGGAGATTCAGCATATATACTTTTTGCCCTTGGTATAATTGGAACAGGTTTTTTAGCCATTCCCGTTTTGAGCGGTTCGCTCTCTTACATTATTACCGAAACTTTTGGATGGAAAGAAGGCTTGGATAAAAAGTTCAGTAAAGCAAAAGGATTTTACATTGTCATCGCCGTTTCGCTGATCTTAGGACTTTCAATGAATTACATTGGCATTTCGCCCGTTAAAGCGCTGATTTATTCAGCCATTCTTTATGGATTAACCGCCCCGATTCTAATTGCAATTATCCTACATATCTCCAATAACAAAAAAATAATGGGTAAAGATGTAAATACTAGGGGTTCTAATTTCCTTGGCTTTACCACATTAGCCATCATGACCTTTGCTGCTGTTGTTTTAGTTTACATGCAGCTAACCGAGAAGTAGAAACGGCCTACACTTCAAACCGAACTAGTACTTAAAAAACATGTTATCATATTGAAAATCAACTGATTTAATTTGGCTTAGAGTAGAATATATTTATAAGATAACGCCGAAAGAAAAGTTTATTGAATATGTGAATAATGTAACTCTTTTCAAAAGTTTTGTAACACTATTCTATCTAAAGCTGCTCATCTTTACTCATCTATACTCTATGAAAATATGAAAGAAAAAAATGGTAACGAGAGCCTGTCTAGTGATCATGCAGGTAAAGAAACAGCTAGGGAATTCAAGGGTTATCCTCTATATCCTGATGAAGAAGATATTTACAAAAAATATCAGGAAGAAAAAGAGGTTGATCCAGAGAATATCTCAAAAAATAAGAATTCTGATGATCTATTTGGTAATGACTTAGATATTCCCGGTTCAGAATTAGATGATGAACAGGAGAGCATTGGAAGTGAAGATGAAGAAAATAACTATTACAGTTTGGGTGGGGATGGTCATAACGATTTGGACGAGGATTAAGGGAATTTATCAAAAATAAATATTTGTTTATGTACGCTTTAAAACCTCAAATTATGAAGATCAAAATTATTAAGGATATGATAAACAACTCAACTTGGGTTGACCCTGAAAATAAAACTATTTATAAGTTCGCTGAAAACAATGAACTTTTCATCAATGGAAAAAACCATTTGCGTTATTTATTGAAGATGAGTAATAATCAGATTGTAATAAAGTTGGGTTCGAAGCAAGCATATTTTGTTGAATATGTAAGCGATTTCAATTTGAAGATTTACAATGATGAGGAAGTATTCAGAATTACACCTGCTTAAATTGGAATATAAATTGTAATAATTAATCCATTAATACTATGAGCATATTAAAAGACTACAACAAAAAGAGTCTGTTTTGTAAAGTCACCTTTAAATTACCAACAGGAACAGTAAGCCCCGAAAGTCAGGTATGTATAACCGGAGAATTCAACAACTGGGATATTTCTGACTTGCCGATGAAAAAACTGAAAAGCGGTGAATTTACTATTTCAGTGGATTTGGAAAAGGGTAAAGAGTATCAGTTCAAATATATCGTTGACGGTAGGCAATGGATAAATGAGATAGATGCAGATAGGTTTATAGTAAACGGATTTAATAGCGAGAATTCTGTTGTTGTTACTTAGCGAAATTTTTTTCGATTCGCTAAGGTTCTTCGCCTAAAATAAAATCTTAGTAACTATTCAGCAGCAATAAAAACTCTCACGCAAAGTCGCAAAGCCGCCAAGACACTAAGGTATTCCATGAACACAAAGAAAAATACAATAAAAATATATAGACGAAAGTTCATTGGGTAAATGTTTTTTTGTTGGAATTAGCCTAGAAAAATGGAATTATTCGAATTACAATCAATTAGCTCGCAAAGGGAAAAAACGAATACGTTTTTTCTTTCTTTGCGGTCTTTGCGGCTTTGCGAGAGGCAAAAGCGAGTAACAGTCTTTATAGCTGTAGTTTACATTTGCCTATGAAAAAAATGGTTGTCTGAAAATGTACCTGAGTAGTTACAAATCTTACAACAAATGAAAACCTTCTATAAACGAAGTGTTTTAATTATTAGTAACGCTTAAATTATTAAAATAAAAATTATGAAAACGAAAATTAGAATTATTTATCTGAGTATTGCGTTTTTTACTATTGCACTTACTGGGTGTAGAAAAGATGAACAGCAAGGGCCTGCTGGGCAGGATGCGACTGTTTATTATTCCGAATGGTTTTCTACATCAGCATGGGCGGGTAGTGCAGGCGACTGGTATTTCGATGCATCGGCTCCTGATTTAACACAAGATATTGTTGAGAGCGGTGTTGTTTTAGTATACTGCTGGTTGGCCGGTGATTTATACGATGGTACAACGATTCGGCCTTTACCAGCCTACGCAGTTGGTGCCAACTGGGATTTTTTAATTCACAGCTATGGTTCCATTCAAATTACCTGTGATATGACAGCGCTACCCAGTACAGCTGGCAATAAATTCAGATTTATTGCAATTCCAGGAACTATTACTGCTTTAAAGTCGGCATCATATAATGGTAAAAGTGTGAGCGAGCTGAAGAGGATGTCGTATAAGGATGTTTGCAAACTTTATAACATTCCAGAGTAATTACCAAATTTTAAAATTTATTCCGATGAAAAAGACACTTGATAAAAAAGAATCTGAAAAAGCCAGAGCCGAGTATATCAAAGTTGAATCCAATGTTCACCTTCACGTAACTGATGCAGGAAATGGAAGACCAATTGTTTTAATTCCAGGTTGGCCGTTAAGCGATGAAATGTATGAATACCAATACGATAATCTAATTAATAATGGATTTCGTGTAATAGGCATTACATTACGAGGATTTGGTAAATCCAATAAACCATACGGAGAGTATAATTACGATGTTCATGCACGTGATATTAAAAAGGTTTTAGGCAAGCTAAAGATTAAAAATGCAGTTTTAGGCGGCTTCTCCATGGGCGGTGCTATTGCCATTCGTTATGTGTCAATGTATAAAAGTGCTCATGTTTCAAAACTAGCACTATTTGGTGCAGCAGCACCCATTTGGACTCAACGTAAAAACTTTCCATACAATTTTTCAAAAGGTTCGGTTGATGAATTAATCGAATTGAACAATCACAATAGGACAAACCTTCTATCAAATTTTGCAAAAATATTCTCTGCAACAGAAACTTCATTAGATAGCGGGCTCAGCAATTGGCTATATGGAATTGGTATAAGTGCATCTTCGTATGCAACAGCTCAATGTCTAGTCGCTTTGCGGGACACAGACCTACGAAAAGATCTTAAGAGAATTAATATTCCAACACTGATTTTGCACGGTAAAAAGGACAAGATATGCTCTTTTGATTTAGCAGAACAGATGAATACTAGAATATCTGATTCACAGCTGGTGGCATTTGAAAATAGCGGTCATAGTTTATTCTTAGAGGAAAAGCATAAGTTTAATGATGAGTTGGTCAAATTTGCTGAAAAATGAAATGCTCAGTGGATGGAGTAAAATATAGTAATTCGTCATGCAATGTCCTTGACTTAAGCATATGCTATCGACGCTTTCAGGTCTTTCGACTCTGAAAGGTCAAAATCATTGTTTAACCTGACAGAGTTCAAAGAACCTGTCAGCGTTAAAAATCGCTTAAGTCAACAACATTGATTCGTAATGTCTCTTTTTTTATCCTGTTTTGTATGAACTTGTAATCAATATTGTTTAATTTCGATGCTTACAGACAATAAGAAAAGCGGCTTATGAAAACCACGAAACTGAAATCGAAAGAAACTACCAGTATAAAAACACCTGTTAAGAATATAGGTAAGTTTCCAATTGTCTGTATTGGAGCATCTGCTGGGGGATTAGAAGCTTTTGAGCAGTATCTCGAGAATGTTCCGGAGAACAGCGGTATGGCGTATATTGTTATTCAGCATTTGGATCCTACTCAAAAAGGGATGTTGCCAGAGCTGCTTCAACGTATTACACATTTGAAAGTATTACAGGCAAAGGATAGAGTTAAGGTAAGGTCAAACATTGTATATGTAATACCCCCGAATAAGACCATGTCCATACTAAAGGGTGTACTACATTTATTTGAACCCATTGAGGCCAGAGGATTGCGGCTTCCCATCGATCATTTCTTGCAAACACTTGCCGATGATCAACATGAACATGCAGTAGGAGTTATCCTTTCCGGCATGGGTTCCGATGGAAGTATTGGTATTAGAGCCATTAAGGAGCACAATGGTATAGTGATGGTGCAGGAGCCCACTACAGCAAAGTTTGATAGTATGCCCCGTAGTGCAATTGAGTCGGTGCTAGCTGATATTATAGCTCCTGCTGATGAATTACCCCTAAGGCTCAATGATTTTTTCAAACATATCCCTTTGCTTCAATCTGACCATGAGATAGAGATTAAAGACAAAAGTTCACTCGAAAAAATAATTATTCTACTGCGATCCCATACTGGCAACGACTTTTCGTTGTACAAAAAGAATACGGTTTATCGCCGTATTGAACGACGCATGGGTGTACACAAAATTGAAAAGATAACCTCATACGTTCACTTTTTGCAGGAAAATCCGAAGGAAATGGATATTCTTTTCAAGGAGTTGTTGATTGGAGTTACTAATTTCTTTCGCGATTCTGAGGTATGGGAAAAGCTAAAGGAGACTATTATTCCAGATTTGATTGCCAAACAGCAAGAGGGCTCAATACTCCGAGCATGGGCACCAGCCTGCTCAACCGGAGAAGAGGCGTATTCATTAGCCATTGCGTTTAAAGAGGCGATTGAAAAGAGGAATTCACAAAAAGGTATTACGTTACAAATATTTGCTACCGACCTCGATAGTGAGGCAATTGAGACAGCACGAAAAGGTTTATTTTCAGCAAATATTGCAGCCAATGTATCACCCAAACGTCTGAGTCGTTTTTTTATTAAAGCGGAAGAGGGCTATCGGGTTAATACTGAAATACGCGAAATGGTTGTGTTTGCGAAGCATAATATAATCATGCATGCCCCCTTTACCAAGATTGATATCCTTACATGCCGCAATATGCTTATTTACATGGATCCTGTATTGCAAAAAAAACTACTTGGATTGTTCTGCTATAGCCTTAACCCCGATGGAATTATGGTGCTGGGTAGCGCTGAAACGCTTGGAACACAAAGTCATTTCTTTACACCTGTGGATGGCAAACTTAAAATTTACAAACGTTCAATTACAACTCAGGTACCTGAACTATTCGATTTTCCTTCATCTTTTTCTAAAACTACATCAGTTAGTATTGAAAAATTAGCAACGGTCACTGCAACTCCAAATATTCAGGCTCTTACCGATCAGCTGTTGTTGCAGCATTTCTCACCGCCAGGTGTTTTGGTGAACGAAAAGGGAGACATCATTTATATTAGTGGACGTACTGGAAAATATCTTGAACCATCAGTAGGTAAGGCAAACATGAATATTTTTGCCATGCTACGAGATGGATTACGCAACGAATTTCCGGCTGCCTTTCGCAAAGCGATAAAGAAACATGAAACTGTGACTCTCCATAATGTTAGAGTAGGTACGAATGGAGGCACACAAAACATAAACGTTATCATTCAATGGATTGAAAAGCCTGAAGCGTTAAACGGCATGGTAATGATAATTTTTATCGATTTACCTAAAATAGTCGAGTCTAAAATAAAAACAAAACAGGGGGAGCAACACTTACACAGCCTTAAACAATCGGAACTAGAGGAAGAACTTCAACGCGCCCGCAATGAGATGCAGAATGCACTTGAAGAAATGCAGACAACTCAGGAAGAGCAAAAATCTACCAATGAAGAGTTACAATCGACCAACGAGGAGCTGCAATCAACCAACGAGGAACTGACCACCTCAAAGGAGGAGATGCAAAGTTTGAACGAAGAGCTTCAAACGGTAAATGCTGAATTACAGTCGAAGGTCGATGACTTTTTGCGTGTTAACAACGACATGAAAAACCTGCTCAACAGTACCGATATTGCCACCCTGTTTCTCGATAAGGAGTTGAATATTCGTCGTTTTACCAATCAGGCTACTAAAATATTTAAGCTGATAAAAAGTGATATTGGACGACCTTTTACCGATTTGGTTTCGGACCTTTCGTACCCCGAATTATCCAACGATGCGCTCGAAGTATTAAGAACTCTTGTTTTTATTGAAAAACAAATTCCCACCAACGATAAACGTTGGTTTTCAATTCGAATTATGCCCTATCGGACATACGACGATAGAATTGACGGCCTTGTCATCACGTTTGTTAATAACTCCGATATAAAGAAATTGGAAGGGGCGCTCATCGAAACGGAGCAGATGCATCGTTTAATACTGAACTCATCATCAGATGCCATAATTAGATTAACACCCGACTTAAATATATTGGAGTTCAACCCCGAAGCTGAAAAATTCTTTGGTAAAAAGCATAAAACAGCATTAAATAAAAACTTTATTCAACTTGTTATTCCACAGCCCAAACAAAAGAAAGTTGAAAAAGATTTAAAAAAAATCCTGTACGAAGGTGTTGAAAATAAATTGAAAATTGAAGTTGTTGCAAATGGAGGTAAAATTGCTATCGATGAATGGACGGTTAATGTTCTTCTCGATAACCATAAAAAACCTGCAGGAATGATATTAATTTATAAAAAGTCAGAAGACCGAAGTCAGGAGTCAGGAGTCAGAAGACCGAAACGTATAAATGGCTAGGAAGAAACATGATGAGGATTGAATTTAAGGAGAAAAATATTGAAAACCCAATGACCAAAACCAGTATTCAAACTACATGAAACAATAATAGAACTAAAATAAAATAGTCATGATAAACGAAGAAATGGATTTTACGGATTCCAAAATGTTGCGCGATAAAGCCGAGAAACTATTGAAACTTAAACAAAGTAAAGTTGATAAGGCACCTATCGATGCAGATATTAAAAAGCTCGTACATGAGTTACAAGTGCACCAGATTGAACTTGAAATGCAGAACGAAGAGCTTCAGCATGCTTATGAAACGGCAGAAACAGCCTTGAAGAAATATACTATGTTGTACGATTTGTCCCCAATGGGCTATTTTACTCTTGATTCCGAAGGGATAATTTACGATCTAAACTTCACAGGTGCCGACATGCTTGGTGACAAACGTTTTACGTTGATAAATCACAATTTTAAACTTTTCATCTTTGAGGATTCACTTCCTAATTTTAATAAATTTCTCAAAGTTGTTTATGTTAGCAAAGTAAAAGAATCGTGCGAGGTAATGCTTAGCCACAATAATAATCCTTTGTGCTATGTATATATGGAGGGTGTGGTTATTGAAGATGAGCAAAAGTGCCTTTTGTCAGTAGTGGATATTTCAAGCTTTAGAAAAACAAAGAAATCTTGACTCAGTAAAATTAGTTTTTGCAACCGAAACACATTTAGCGATTTTTGTTAACCTCGCTCAAAGAACTTTGCAAAGAGGTTATTAATTAACCATTTGCTGTTCTCGTTTTATTTCATGAAATTTTCTTTCCAAAATAGTCCTGAATAAACTCTGGACATAAGTAATATTTGCAAAATTCTTTAAAATCGGTTATTCGACAAAACTAGTGGGTAGTTGAAATTCTACAATTGTAGGATTTTATCGGTGATCTCTTGAAAACCTTACACACTTTTTATTCATTGGCTTTCTTAATCCCAGAGGGATTATATGTTTATAGAAAATATTTATCCTCATGAACATTCGACCCCAGCTGGGGTCACACCATAAATGGGCATTGTTTCTATAAACATCCGACCCCTCTGGGGTCAATATTGGAGCAAAACCAGATTATATCTCTTCCTTTCCATACCTTTTGTCGAATAACCTTAAAATCTTTGGGTCAACAATTCTCTCTTCCAAATCCTTCACGCTCCAAATTTAAAGCAATTAGTGCATTCCTTCTGATTTTGTGGCATTATCAACTTAAAAAATGCAACATATTAGACATGTGAAATATATAAAAAAAATAAATAGTTATGTAATTTTTTTTGGCGGTCTTCATAGACCTTTGCTTCGTGAAAATTCATTCACAACAAAAAACTTAAATGTATGAAAAGGTATAAGTTATTATCAGCCCTTGCATTAGTGCTGGGTGTAATGATTTCTGGGTGTCAAAAGAATGAAACGCCCTTTAGTAATGAAAGTGTAGAGCCACTTAAACTCAAATCGCAGGCGCAGGCCTCAGTACCAATTGTAACTGCATCCACATTTGCGGTACTTGGTGCCACAACGGTTACCAACGATGGTGCATCGCTTATTACTGGAAATGTTGGTGTTAGCCCAGGTACAGCAATTACTGGTTTCGACCTAATTGCAAACACAATTTCTGGTCCTGGTACAGTTACTACAGGATTAGGGATAGTAGTTGGGACAATTTATGCTGGTGGCCCTGTGGCAGCTCAGGCTCATAATGATGCTGTTGTCCTTTACAATTACCTCGTTGCACAGACACCAAACATTATCTATGCTGGTGTTACTCAACTAGATGGAATGACATTCACACCTGGTGTATATAATTTTGCACCATCAGCAAATTTGCAAGTGAATGGAACCGTTTACCTCGACTTCCAAGGAAACAATGATGCTTTGTTCATTTTCCAAATGGGAAGCACATTGGTAACAATGACTGGTTCAAATGTTGTTGCTCTCAACAGCAATGATCAAACCTGTTTTGGTTCGAATGTTTATTGGGCTGTTGGTTCCTCTGCCACTATTGATGGCGATCGTTTTATTGGATCTGTTATTGCCAATACAACTATTACAATGACCTCGGGTGCAAGCGTTGCAGGTAGAATATGGGCTTTGAATGGTGCAGTCACAATGATTGCTGACACAATTTCTGAATGTACTGGTGCTATAACGCCTCCAAATCCTTGTAGAGATTTCGTTACCGGTGGTGGTTGGATTAAAGGAAACTCTGATTCTTGGCATCATAAGTATAATAAAGCAACTTTCGGCGTTTCAGGGGGCATTAAAAACGGCAAGTTCTGGGGTCAATTATCATTCAAGGACCACAGCAAAAATGGTATTAAAGTAAAGAGTACACGTGTTACTAATTACCTCTATATCGATGCTGTAACACGTCAGATAGAAGGTATTGCCAAGGTTAACGGACATGGTTCATTTACCTATAAGGTAGTAGTTGTTGATAATGGCGAACCGGGCCGTAACGACAGTTTCAGTCTGGAACTCTCAAATGGTTATAGCGCTTCGGGCACATTAAAGGGTGGTAACATCCAGCTTCATATGAAATGTGGAGATAAGGATCATGGTGATAAAGAGCACTACTATGACAAAGATGAAAGAGACGGCAATAACAGCTGTGGTAGAGATCGTGACTAGAATTGGAATTCAATAATGTCATTATAAAATAGGAGCTATTTAAAAACGAATAGCGTTGCTTATTAAGCAACGCTATTTTTTATGCTACACTAGTAATTAGAATATTTCTAATTAATTCATTGCATTAAAAAGAGAGTGTTTTTATTAGTTCTTCATTTTTTGGGATTTTTAACAAGGCTAGATTCAATTCCCGAGAGGATTGATTTAAAACAATAATTAAAGAGGAATCTTTCGGGATCTCTTTTATAATCAATAATTCCCACTCTTACCTTTTCACCCTGAATTGGATTGGAATCTATAATTATACTATTAGCAATTGCTGAAACAAATTTTTCCACAAAAGCTGTAGTATCATCTGTGCGCTTATTCTTTACCACAACATTTAAACCATGATATAGAATTGTTAATTTACCAGTTGCCTTAGTATTATTTGCAGTAAAGCTAAAGTTCATAGCATCGATTTTACCTGCCCCATAGATAAACGCCGTTTTCTCAAGAATAGGATTCAAGTCTTTTACCTCTAAACCTGCAAGAACTCCATTTACTGTAAATGTGTTATTACTATCGAATAGTTTACTTTCTAACAATACAGTCAGCTTGCTTTTCCCCATTAGCATGGCATCAGCCTTTAGCGCTAAATCGGCACTCTTTATTTTATAAATAGTATCGTTCGTTATTTTGTAAATTTTAGCATGAATCTCATTAAAGCTAATCTCTCCTGGTTGGTTGGCTTTTTCGGCATGAACCTTAAATTTAACATTCCCACTTAAAAGTCCAATTGAGTCGATATTGAGAATACCTTTATAGGAGTAAATAAAATCTTGAAAGGTCGCCTTTTCTATATGCTTGAACTCCTTTCTTTTGTCGCGGAAAACATTCAAATCAAACGTTCCTATTTCTATATAATTACTGGTTATGCTCTTGGATTCTAAATAATCGGCAGCATTCATATTGTAGGCAAAAACATTGCATAGCACAGTCTCATAACGATTTGTTTGAAATGCATACTTTGAAGTGAAATCATAATCATTGAAATTCGGATGAATAGAAAGACTATCAATGGCTAAGGTTTTTGATACTGCGGAATAATTAATGCCATTGATTTTGTAGGAGTACATACTATCCGAAGAAACTGAAAAAAATTCTTTAGCCCCAAAATCAAGCTGATTAGCTATGCTTAACCCGATTGTATCCTGCTTTCCTATTTGTAAACTTTGCACCTTCAAAATACCATTTTTCACCCAAAAGGATTGGGCATTCAATGAATTTGAAATATTAAGATCAATTCCATCAAAAAGGATTCTGTCTATTCGAATATTAAAAGGGGAAACTACCGGAGGAAATGATTTCTCTGGAAATGGTACTCTTCCATTGATTTTACTGCTCGAAACGAGTACCTCGCTAATGACGACATCTTTTTTAAAAACAGCTCTCCATAGGTTGATCCTATTAAATTTTATTGAGGCTATTTCTCCTTTTATAAAAGAGCTATTAATAATTGACGAATCTTTTGGTAATATCTTAATCTTCTCAAGTTCAATGCTGCACTTAATTAGCGAAACATTAACCTGACCTATTGAAATGGTATAATCCTTTAACGTTTCATTTAACCCCTTTTCAATTTTTTTAGCAGTCCAAGGTTCAATAAATACTAGTAAAGCAATCCAAATCAATAGTACAATAGTTGCTATCGCAAACGATGTATTAATCAATAGCTTTTTTTTCATAATTTGCAGTTTGGATACTTTTCGGCGATTTAAAGTTGAAATTAAAAAGAAAACGTTACCTCCTTTTAATACCATAGATTAATACTCCTGCACCAACTACCATAACTAACACTCCGACTAATGGCGACCATGTTACTTTATGGTCTTTCTCTTGAGTTATTTCCACTTTACCTAAGTCGAGTACTTTTTCCTTTGTTACGAGGTTGAATCCAGTGTAAATAGTAATACACAATCCTACTAGTAGAATAATTATACCTAATGGTTTCATTTGTTTGGTTTTATTAATACGTTAAATCCATTTTTTAGAGCTATTTTCCTTTGATTACTCTTAGTACTATGGCAATTAAAGCAATCACTAACAAAGCGTGAATAAGCCCACCGGCATGAAAACCAATAAAGCCAATTGCCCAACCAATTATTAGAATTACTGCAATGAAGTAAAGTAAATTTCCCATGATTTCTATTCGTTTAGTTATTATGAATAATGATACCACAAAGATGCCCTTGATTGTTTCCAAACGTGTTACACAATTCCTTATAGGAGTTACATCATTCACACATCGACCCATAAAAAATCCATGTATAAAACAGCATACGCGATTCAAGTGTAAGGCATTGTCAATTTTTTAATTAAAAGAGCCTAAGCGATAATAAATGTGTGAATGATGTAACTCTTTTGAATAGTTATGTAATACTTAAACAGCTGGAAGTGCTCAACTTTATCAAACTAAAATACAAGGATTGACAAATAGGATTCAAACAACATTATTAACAATTCGCAATGTAATTATTGCTTTCACTTTTTTAGATAAAATTGATATCGATTATGAAAACAATTAAAATGAATAAAGTATTGATAGCGTTGGACTATGATCCATCCGCTCAAAAGGTTGCAGAGGTTGGTTTCTCATTAGCAAAAAAAGGGGAGATTGAATTTACAATACTTCATGTAATCTCTGAACCATCAAAATATTCTTTGCATAAACACATTACCATAATGGGATTTGGAGGTAATAATGAAGTTGCTCCATCGCAGCTAGAAAGTGTTGATGGATTGAAAAATGTATCTCGACTTTATCTTGAAAAAACCAAACATCACCTTGGAGATAATTACATACAAACGCTTGTACTGGAAGGTGATATAGCCGAAAAAATTCTGGCGACCTCCAAAGAGCTAAACGTAGATGTTATCGTTTTGGGATTTCAAAGTAATAAAAAGAGAGAGAACTTATCAGATTTAAGTATCACTGAAAATATTTTACATAGAACACATATACCGCTTTTTATTATTCCAACCGATGATTAACCATAAAATCAAACAAAAATGGAACTATTATGAAAACATCAAACAACACATTAATGTATATTATCGTAATTGCGGTAATTATTATAGCGTTTCTGCTATTAGGTGGCAGTCAATGGATGAATGGGATGATGCATAGAGGCAGACCAATGATAATAGCCAATTGGAATTGGACCCAAATTCTGATAAGCGTTGGTATTGGGTTTTTACTTGGATGGTTTGTTGCACGAAGAAGATAAAGTTGATTCAACACAACTACTCTAAAAGTAAAATGTGCACAACCATACTCCTCAAGAAAAATTGAATATAACTTACTAAATCCATGGATTTTGTCGACTACTATAAATTACTCGGGATACCAAAAACAGCAACCTCGAAGGACATTAAAAATGCCTATCGTAGGTTAGCCCGCAAGCATCATCCTGATTTGAATCCGAATGATAATAATGCTAAAAAGAACTTCCAGCAAATTAATGAGGCGAATGAAATACTGAGCGATCCCGAGAAACGTAAAAAGTATGATCAATACGGTAAGGATTGGCAGCATAGCGAAGAGTTTGAGAAAGCGAGAACTTCACATGAGCGAACATCAGGTTCTCGTGGTTCAAGGTATTCTGAGTCAGAGACTGAAGGTGACTTTTCTAATTTTTTTGAATCGATGTTTGGTGGAGCAGCAGGTGCTAGCAGAGGGAGGCAGGCAAAATATCGAGGCGAAGATTTTAATGCTGAACTACGCCTCGAACTCATTGATGCCTATAAAACACATAAACAAACGTTAACCGTAAATGGGAAAAATATAAGAATAACCATCCCTGCGGGAATTGAGAACGGGCAAACAATCAAAATAGCTGGGCATGGTGGATCTGGTGTGAATGGAGGACCAAATGGGGATTTATATATCGCTTTTTCAATAGTCAATCACTCCAAAATTAAACGTTTGGAGAATAATTTATATACTTCCTTAGATTTGGACCTATACACAGCTGTTTTAGGTGGTGAAATCACCATCGATACGTTGAACGGAAAGGTAAAACTTAAAGTAAAACCCGAAACGCAAAATGGTAGTAGGGTCAAACTAAAAGGGAAGGGATTTCCTGTATATAAGAACGAAGGCCATTTTGGAGATTTATTTATAACCTACATCATTCAAACCCCAACTAATTTGACCGAAAAGCAAAAAGCATTATTTACCGAATTGTCTAAATCTTAGTTGATGAAATGAGAACGATACAAGCAGATAATTTAATAGCGGTTGATGTATTTTGTGCAAACCACAATGTTGAAATCTCATTTATCAGCTCGTTACAGCAAATTGGGATGATTGAAATTACTACCGTTGAAAAAACTGAGTTTATTGATGCTGATCAACTTCGGGAGTTAGAGAGATTTATTCGCTTATACTATGAGATGGATATTAACCTCGAAGGTATTGAAACCATCACCCATCTATTACAACGGATAAGTTCATTGCAGAATGAAATTATTGCGCTCCAGAATAAACTTCGACTTTATGAATAGGGTAGGTAAAGAGAAAAATATTTTGAATTAGTAAAGAAAAGGGCTGTAGTATTCCTTACGAAAAAAATCCACATTTAAACAAAACAACACTTTTTAGGTTTTTAATATAGCGAATTTCATAAATTTGGTCATTCTTATTAAAAACCCATATCATGAAGAGTACTAGCTTATTCAAACCATTCGCATTTTTTTCTTTCCTATTGATAATCAGCCTGAATCATGTTAAAGCGCACGAAACGGATACGATTAAAACATCGAAGGGGAATCTAATAATCCATTTCCTCGGCCATGGCACGCTGATGTTCGAGTTCGACAAGAAGATCATACATATCGATCCGTACTCAAAGGTGGCTGATTATAACCAGCTACCAAAAGCCGACCTAATTCTACTAACCCATCATCATGGCGATCATCTCGATTCTACTGCTTTAGCTAGTATCTATACCAAAACTACAACCCTATACTGGACCGCTGAATGTGAAAAATCGAGCAAGTTTAGGGCACCGGCAAGCGTTCTACAGAATGGGGACAAGCTGATGTGGAAAGGCATTCTAATAGAATCGGTTCCTGCATACAACATCGAAAATAAGAGGCAAAACGGAAGTCCCTATCACCCAATGGGTGAAGGAAATGGTTATATACTAACCTTGGGGAATAAAAGGGTTTATATTGCAGGCGATACCGAAAATATCCCCGAAATGCTAAGGTTTCGGCCCATTGACATCGCCTTTTTACCAATGAACCTACCCTACACCATGACCCCCGAAATGGTTAAGGATGCAGCGTTAATGATTAACCCAAAAGTTTTATACCCATACCATTTTGGCAAAACCGATACATCTATTATTTTCGATTTGTTAAAGGATAGCCCATTCATTGAGGTTAGGATAAGGAAAATGGAATAGGTAAAAACAACCGACAACCGACAAATAAACATTTAACCAAACCTCTGAGATATGAAAGCACTAAAAATGATACTTTACGTTCTGATTGGTATTATCACCTCGTTGCTTGTTTTTGCATTTTTCCTGCCTGACAGGAAAGTTCTGAGCAATTCAATCGTTATTAACTCTTACCCTCGTCCAATCTACGGAATGGTGAATAGCCTTAAAAATTGGGAAAAGTGGTCGCCTTTCCAAGAGTCTGATACCGCAATGGTTAATGAGTACTCTGGACCTGAATACGGTGTTGGTGCGCATCAAACATGGAGTAGTAAAGTGAACGGGAATGGCAGTATGACTATTACCGAAAGCATTTTTGAGAAAAGGGTGGTTTGCGATCTTAGCATGATGGAGGGCAGTAACGATTCAACCCTTTTCATCATCGAAAGGGTACCCGAAGGGACAAAGGTTACCTGGGAAACTCGCATTTCGAAAGCAGGCTACCCTATAGGCAGGTTGATGTGGGTTGCTATGGGAGGTATGATGAATAAAACATTTAACCAAGGTTTAGAAAAATTGAAAAAAGTGGTTGAGAACCTCCCTCCTGTCTGCAAATCGGGTGATGTAATGGAAACCGAAGAACCTGCCAAAATTTTTCTAACCATTACCGATACGCTTACCACTGAATCAATCACAAAGTTTTTCGGCGAAGCGTATGGGAAAATTGGAGAGTTAATGAAAAAAACTGTGGGTATTAAAATGGTTGGTGCTCCTGCTGCTTTTTACAATGGAGATCCGTCTAACCCCGTTTGGATTGTAACTGCTGCTATCCCTGTAAATATGGAGCCAAAAAAACTTGCTCAAGACATTTCTGTGCTTAAAACTCCTGCTCAAAGGGTAGTATCGGTGGTACATTTAGGAGACTATAGCACATCAAGCGATTCGTACTATAAGCTTGAAGACTACATCATGGCAAAGAAGCTAAAAATAATTGGCCATCCGCTTGAGGAGTATATCACTGACCCCATAAGTGTTAACGATCCTATGAAGATTGAGACAAAGATTAGCTTTCCTGTAAAATAGGTTAATCCAACCAGGGGAGAGGCTGTCTAAAAAGATTCTTAAACAACCTCTTTTCTGGTTATTCGACAAAACTAGTGGATAGTTGTAATTCTACAATTGTAGGATTTTATCGGTGATCTCTTGAGAACCTCACACACCTTTTATTCATTGGCTTTCTTAATCCCAGAGGGATTATATGTCTATAGAAAATATCTATCCTCATGAACATTCGACCCCAGCCGGGGTCGCACCATAAATGGGCATTGTTTCTATAAACATCCGACCCCTCTGGGGTCAATATTGGAGCAAAACCAGATTATATCTCTTCCTTTCCATACCTT
>RPRQ01000092.1 GCA_003818205.1 Bacteroidales bacterium | reverse complement strand
TTTTCTTCGTTTTTAACATAACAAAAAAGTTTATTGAAACGAATTTCAATAAACTTTCCTGTACACCATTAAATATAAACGCTACAGATACTTTTTACCAACTATTTTTGGCATATATACCACAAAGGATAAATAATAAAAGTTGTAACGATCAGTTAAACTAGAGCCAATAAAAATTCTACCTATGTGACCTATTGTGCCTAATGTGGTTAATTTGATTCAAACATCTTCGGATAACTTTTAAAAAACGCCCACCAGATAAGCAATCCAAGCGGTAATTGAATTATTGAATCGATAAAAAGCCCCCAAAAGGAATAAATTTTTGCCTTAGCGGGATTGTTATTAAAAAAGATAACTTTTATCTCTTCGCCAACCAATAACTTATCATTCTCCCCGCCAATCATCGAATAGGTTTGACTCTGATATTTGAACTCAATCCGAGGGAATGCCGATGATGGTAAGACGGATACCCCTGAGTATTCAAAAATAATCTCAACCACTCGACCCTTCTCTATTCTACCTAAAGCTAGGTAAGAAATAGGGGTAAAAAGCGTAGCGAAAAAGATAAAGAAAACGCCTAACTTGTATGCTCTTATCCGTTGCATGTATTATAAGAAACATGCAAATTATGAGTTTTTTTTGCCGAAAAAAAGAAGATACGGCTTTAATGCACTTATTTTTACTTTTTCAGTGAGTGCTTTAATGGATTACGCGTATTCTGATCGTAAATTAGCCTCCACGTTCCATCCTGATTTTCAAATATTAACGATAAAAGATTATTCACATCATAGGGCTTCCCATGTTCGTCAATATCATGATAGTTAAAAGTGAGTAACGCGATCCCAAACTCTTTCTTCACAACGGTATGATCAATTGTGCATTTTAATGACCACGTTTTACTGGCAAACCACTCTTTGTGCATTGCAATAATTGAATCTCTATTGTTAAGAATTTTCCCGCTAGCAAGAATCATAATTATATCAGATTTTTGGGAAATGGTTTTAACATATCCATCGAGATCCCTGTTTTGAATAGCATTCAGCTGAGCGTTAAGGGTTTCGAGAAAAGTGTTTTCATTTACATTCTTTTTACCCTCAAACTCTTTTAGCAAAGAGCTGTCCGATTGGATATTAGAACTACCTTGACTATATCCACTAGCTATTTGTATAGTCAATAATGCAAAAAGGATTAGATATTTTTTCATTTTGGCAGGTTTTGTTTTACTCTTCTAAAGATAGGCTTAAATAATTTTACCCTATGTTCATTATATCTTTTTTGACTAATAAAACGTGAGTTCGATATAAGAAAATTTATTATTTTATTGTTTATTAATGTGTTATTACTCGTATTATGTTTTTGGAAGAGTAGAGCTGGAGCGAAGCGGAACTCATAACGCTTACGCCAAAGCTTCAGCGTAGGCGCAAACTCGATTCCAATACCCCAAAACAAATCCACCAATCTGTAATATAACGTAAATACGCATTATACAATGCTTGCTTATATCGAACTCGACGTTACTTTAAAACCTAAACGGTTTCTTAATGTATTACTTACTTGATAATCTGCTTATAAAAATCGTTCCCCTTATCATCTACAAGAATAAAGGCAGGGAAGCTATCAACCTCAATCCTATAAATGGCCTCCATCCCTAGCTCGGGGTACTCTAGGAGCTCTACCTTTTTTATATTCTCTTGCGCAAGGATTGCGGCAGGACCTCCAATACTTCCAAGATAAAATCCTCCATACTTCTTACACGCATCAACAACAGCCTGACCCCTATTGCCTTTGGCAATCATCACCATGCTGCCCCCCAACGATTGAAACAGATCAACATACGAATCCATACGACCTGCAGTTGTTGGACCAAACGAGCCTGATACCATTCCAGTTGGGGTTTTTGCAGGACCCGCATAGTAAATGGGGTGATCTTTAATAAATTGCGGTAAGATTTCTCCCTTATCCAATCTTTCTTTCAGCTTAGCATGGGCAATATCCCTACCAACTATAATTGTTCCGGTTAACGATAGTCGAGTTCCAACAGGGTACTTCGATAGTTCAACAAGGATATCCTTCATTGGCTTATTAAGATCTATTTTTATCGCTTCACCCTCTTCTGCCTTACGGTATTTTTCGGGAATAAACTGCCCTGGGTTGTTCTCTAACCTTTCAACCCAAATACCCTCTTTATTAATCTTCGCCTTGATATTCCTGTCAGCAGCGCATGAAACGCCAATACCAACAGGACATGAAGCTCCATGGCGAGGTAAACGGATAATTCTCACATCCAGGGCAAAATACTTACCGCCAAATTGAGCCCCAATGCCAATTCCATTGGCCGCTTCAAGAATTCGTTTCTCTAGTTCAACATCACGGAATGCCTGACCACCATCGTTGCCTTCGGTTGGCAAGCTATCGAGATATTTTGCCGATGCCAGTTTAACCGTTTTAATACATGCCTCAGCCGAAGTTCCTCCAATTACGAAGGCTACGTGGTATGGTGGGCAGGCTGCAGTACCCAATATCTTCAATTTTTCAATCAAATACCTCTCTATGCTCTGAGGGTTTAGCAAAGCTTTAGTTTCCTGGAACAGCATGGTTTTATTGGCTGAACCACCGCCCTTTGCAATGAATAGAAATTCGTATTCATCGCCATTGGTCGAGTAAATATCAATCTGTGCAGGTAGGTTTGTTCCTGAGTTCTTCTCATTGAACATATTCAACGGAATGGTTTGAGAATACCTCAGATTATCGCCCGTATAGGTTTTGTAAACCCCATGTGAAAGCGCCTCCTCATCGTCTCCACCCGTCCATACCTGTTGCCCTTTTTTGGCAACAATGGTAGCAGTTCCTGTATCCTGACAGAATGGGAGCACTCCCTTTGCCGATATCTCGGCGTTGCGAAGCATCACCAGGGATATAAACTTATCGTTTTTGCTAGCAGCAGTATCCTCAAGAATTTCAGCCATCTGCTTAATATGCTCGGTTCGGAGCATAAATGAGCAGTCGTGCATTGCCGTTTTGGCAAGCATGACTAATCCTTCAGGTTCTACTTTAAGAATCGCCTTACCTTCAAACTGAGAGACCGAAACGTAATCTTTTGTTAGCAGATAATAGCTGGTTTCATCCTTCCCAAGCGGAAAAGGTTTTTGGAATTTGAAGTCGGGTGCAGCCATAAGAGTATTGTTTTATAATGTTATTTTAAAAGAAAAATTTGGGTAAAGTAAAGTTCTCCATCGCTTCCACTCGCAATACCAATCCCTGTCATATTAAAATTACCTTCTATATTCTGCTTGTGCCCTTGACTGCTAAGCCAGTTATCAACAACTTCTTGAGCCGTTGTTTGACCAAGCGCAACATTTTCCGCCATGGAACTTCCACCAACCACTTTCATCAACCTCTCAAATCTATTATCAAATCCATCGTGGCTAAAAGGGGTTTTTCCTTCTGCCATATTTGTTGAATGCTTTTTAGCTTCGTTAAAAACATCTTTATTAAAGACCAACTCTTCTAACCCGATTGACTTGCGATACTCGTTAATAATTTTAAGAATTTGACCCTCCAGCATAGTGAACAATTCATTCTCATTGGTTTGTGAGAAACTAATATAAAATGATGAAAGGAAAAAGACCAAAAACAGCTGTTTCATATACTAAAAGTTAGAAAAGCCTATCAATTTCAGAGGGTGGATTGGCAATAATCGCTTTATACTTGCCAACAACTATAGGTCGCTGAATCAGCTTCGGATTCTCGATTAGTATCTTTATCCATTCATCGTCGGTAAAATTTTTACCTTTAAGGGAGGATTTGTAGTACTCTTCGTTAGTACGAACAATTTGTGATGGTTTAAGATTCGTTTTCAACAGAATTTCCTTCAACTCGTTCATGGTAATCACATCCGTGATATAATCCCTTACCACAAAATCGGAGGTTTTACTTTTCAGATAATCAAGGCCTGAACGGCTATGCTTACAGCGAGTATTATGGAATATTATATAAGACATTATAAGATTTAATTGCCGGATAAGTTACATCATATTAAACAACTGTTCAAGGTAATTATTTAAAATCTTTATGTTTGAGAACACGCATTATAGCTTATCGGAGCTGATAGCTGCAATCGAAAACCTTTTTAACTTGTTAACAAATCAACATACGTTCTTGTTAACTACTTATCATATCACTGCTAACTTTTTTTGCTATCTCGCAATATGAAAGTACCTTTAACAAATCTTATTGATGCACTAAAAGATGAAGCAATACATTGAATTTCTTGATCATATCCTCGATAAAGGGGTCAAAAAAACCGATAGAACGGGCACAGGAACGGTTAGCGTTTTTGGCTACCAGATGCGCTTTGATCTCTCGCAGGGATTTCCCCTTCTAACCACAAAAAAACTCCATTTAAAATCAATTATCCATGAACTACTTTGGTTCTTGAATGGCGATACGAATATTAAGTATTTGAAAGACAATGGGGTATCTATCTGGAATGAATGGGCTGATGAGCAGGGGAATTTAGGCCCTGTTTATGGATACCAATGGCGTTCGTGGCCAACTAACGATGGTCGGCATATCGATCAGATTTCGCAGGTGATCGATTCAATTACCAAGAACCCTGATTCAAGACGACATATGGTCTGCGCTTGGAACGTAGGCGAGATTGAAAATATGGCGCTACCACCATGCCATGCGCTCTTCCAGTTCTATGTGGCCGATGGAAAGCTATCATGCCAGCTATACCAGCGAAGCGCAGATGTATTCCTTGGCGTTCCATTTAACATCGCCTCGTATGCTTTACTAACCCTAATGGTTGCCCAGGTAACTGGTTTGAAACCAGGGAATTTCGTGCACACCTTTGGTGATGCCCACATCTATCTTAATCATATAGAACAGGTTAACCTGCAAATGACAAGAGAACCAAGGGCTATACCCAGAATGATTATTAACCCCAATGTAAGATCGATATTCGATTTCAAATTCGAGGATTTTAAACTTGATGGCTACGATCCGCATCCTCATATCAAAGGAGCTATAGCGATATAAATCAAATTCCAAAAGGCAAAAAACGGTTCGGAACGTTCTAACCAGAACAATAAAATTAGGAACAATAAAGAATTACCAACAATGACAATCTCAATAATAGTGGCAGTAGCAGAGAATAACGCGATAGGTTACGACAACCATCTGCTATGGCATATATCAGAAGATTTGAAAAGGTTCAAAAACCTTACAATAGGACATCACATCATCATGGGTCGAAAAACCTACGAGAGTGTAGGAAAACCGCTTCCAGGTCGAATAAATATTGTTATCTCCAGGCAAGAGAGCTATAGCGTTGAAGGAGGCTTGATCGCCAAATCGTTGGAGGAGGCACTTGAGCTAGCTAAGCAGGATAGCGAGGTTTTTATTATTGGAGGGGCGGAGATATACAAACAGGCTCTTCCGATTACCGATAAGATTTACCTAACCCGTGTTCATGCTGGGTTGGTAGGCGACGCCTTTTTCCCAGAGCTAAATCTATCAGAATGGTCAACCGAAAGCATTCAAAGGGGAAAGCCTGCCAATGACGATGGGCTTGGGTATTCTTTTATCAATTTGGTTCGCAATCGAAAAAGTTAAGCGGCTTTCAAACTCTTGGAAATTGTTTAAAAGGTTTAATGCAAATTTAATGCTTTAAATATCAATATTTTGCAAGCCTTTCATTCCCTTTTCGCATACCTTGAATGATACCTTTTCGATTTCTTGACAGTTTCAACTCAATGTTACTCCGTGTTTTAATAAAAAAACCTTTTTTATATAATTTATTAAAAATAAAGCAGCTGAATGAATATTTCTTGTAACTTTGAGAAAAATAACATAACACTATGTACAAAGGAACAGTAAAATTCTTCAATGTTTCCAAAGGATTCGGATTCATTAAAGATGCAGAATCAGGCAAAGAGTATTTCGTTCATGCTTCTGGTTTGATTGACAAAATCAACGAAAATGATGAAGTAACATTTGAACTTCAAGAAGGTAAAAAAGGTTTAAATGCTGTTAACGTTAAGCTAGCTTAGCCCACGAAGTTTAAAAAAACATTAATAGTTTTAACCCTGCTTCCCAGTAGGGTTTTTTTATTATCCCCAAACCTCAAGCGGAACATCATCCACCTTTTCAACATCCTTTTTGTAATAGAACGAGCCTACTAAAAAAAGGATAGAGGATATCACTAGGAATATTGGAAGAATTGAAAGCGCAGTACTTATATCGGTTTTATCCGAAATAATGCCAATAACGATTGGTCCAGCCGATGCACCAAGAAGGTTTTGAGCTATTACAGCAATCGCATACGATGTTGCTCTTAACCCAGGGTGAACCAGATCCTGGGTTACCGCTCCAGCCGCAGGGATAAACATTGTAACTGAAATGCCATGCAGTAATAAGAAAACATATTGTAAAGTTCCATCAAATACAACAAATGCAAGAAAAGCGAATAGCGCAGCAATCATGGAGGTAATTGCTGGTAAAACCAATCGTGCATTCACCCTTTTCTTTCTCCATTTATCGGCTATATAGCCACCTAAAGGAGCACCAATAATTGCAAGTAGCATTACCAACGAAGCTTTTGCCCCTGCTCTCTGTAGGGGGATATTATCTAAACGGCTAAAGAAACTTGGGAGCCATGATAGCAAAGAGGTTGTAACAAACACAACTCCTGTCATTCCGAAGTAGGTAAGCACGAGTGAAGGTTTACTTATAAACTCCTTGACAATATCCTTGAACGACATTTTAGCCTGAGTACGTTTTTCTTCAACAACGTCCTTCTCTATAACAGCAGCATTACCATTCTTAACAAGTTTTACCGTTTTGTAATCTTTTATAAAGTAGAAAAGAATGGCCAATATCAGACCAGGGATTGCAACAATACCAAATGCGCTTCGCCAACCCCACTTAGCCGCAATAAACCCACCCAGCGCAACGCCAACTGCTCCTCCTAAAGGGATTGATGCGTTCCATATTCCAGCCATCCATGAACGTTTCTCCTTGGGGTACATAGCCGAAATCATGGCAATACCCCCAGGGGCATAGCCGGCCTCACCTGCGCCAATTATAGTTCTTGTGATGAAGAGTTGAGGAAATGATTTTGTAAAAGCTGCCGCTGCGGTTGCCAAACTCCATATGGCCGCCATTGCTCCAATGGTTCGCCTTCTGCTCCACCTATCCACAAGAATTGATGCAGGAATGGTCAATAAAACAATGAACCAGTAAACAGCCGAGATAAGAGCACCAAGCTGAGTATCGGTAAGATTCCATTCTACTTTAATAAAGGGGAAAAGCGAAGTAACAATCATCCTATCTACATAATCAAACATGTACAACAGGAACAGTAGTATAAAAACATAGTTTGTATAACCCTTCGAAAAAAGATAACCCTCCGGAACCGCCCTTTTATTCATAGAAAATGCAATAGAGAAATTATAAAAAGCAATCATCTACTGAATAACCATCTATTTAACGATTCTGCCAAGTTAAAAAATAATTCCTAAAGTGATACTTTTAGCTATCAATACATTGGTATCACCCATTTATGTTGCATGAACAACTATCATGCTGATGAAAATCAAAGAAAAAACAACGACTCAATACAATAGAATCATTCTAAAAAAACCATTTTGTAATGAGCTTTTTTGTAAGTTTACAGCATTATATTAAACGTTATGATACCCTCAAGCCTCTTTTCCGAAATCCAGAACTATTGCATTTCCAACGCTTCCGAAGCCTTGGTGAGAAAGTATTCGCGTTTCTTCAAAGAAGGTTACAATGCATATGGACTATCGCAAGAACTTCTCCAAAGTAAAATTGATGATATCGTTAAAGTTCAAAATATCGACTTTAAAACAATTATCGAAACAAGCCACTTACTAATCCCCACAGGGAAATATGAAGAAGTTAGCTTTGCAATACTTCTTTTCAAAGAGTACAAGAAGCAATTTACCCCTGAGATATTCAATGAGATTGAAAAATGGTTTGATCTGGGAATCAACAATTGGGCTCACACCGATACTATATGCGGAGATTTAATTTCCGTTCTTCTCGAAAAAAAAATTATCACATTTCATAGAATGAGTGATTGGAGAACCTCAGCCAATAAATTTAAACGCAGAGCAGTTCCTGTTGCCTTAATAAAAATGCTCAAATACGAAAACGAGTACCAACCATTCTTTGATTTTATTGAGCCAATGATGATGGACGAAGAGCGCGAAGTACATCAAGGTCTCGGTTGGTTCCTTCGCGAAGCATGGAAGAAAAACCCAGAACAAACCGAGATGTACATGATGCAGTGGAAGGATACTGCACCACGTCTAATTTTCCAGTATGCTACAGAACGCATGAAACCTGAACAAAAGCAACATTTTAAACGGGTTAGAGGAAGTCGTTAGCTATACATTCATTTTCTGCACAATGAATATAACCCTACGCAATGCAGCAATTAATGACTTGGAGTCAGTTTACTTACTTGTATGCGATCTTGAAGGTTACTCGATGGATAGAATTGCGTTTGAAAATGTTTATTCCATAAACCTATCTAATCCCAACATCTACTATCTTATTGCGGAAAAAGAGAATCGAATAGTTGGCTTTTTAAGCCTTCATGTTCAACATATTCTTCATCATTCAAAACCCACCTGCGAACTTCAAGAATTGAATATCTCGTCTGAACTTCGAGGATATGGGATAGGTGCATTACTGATGAACGAAGCAGAACGTATTGCAAAGGAACTAAATCTCGAAGAGATTGAACTCACTACCAAAATTCATCGAGAACGAGCACAATCATTCTACAATAAACTAGGATATAAGTTTACACATATGAAATTTGTAAAAAACTTACTCGCTAGTTAATCGCTCTTTCCCGCATAGAAATGTAACAAATCCAATTTCACTTAGACTAAAAAGAAAATATTAATCTAAAAATATTATCGAATTATGAAACATTTAGAAAGGGCTCTCGATGGTCAAAATCAATGGTGGAAATACCTAGTAATTTTTATTGCCGGTTTAATTGGGGCAAACTTTATTGGAGCAATTCCTTTAGTCATTGTTATTGTTGTAAAATCGATACAAAGCGGAGGTGCTATTTCTTCAAATCCAAGTAATTTTGCCGACTTAACAGCGTATGGCATATCACCCAACCTAGGGTTAATCCTAATGATCATTCCGTTTATTATTGCATTAATCACCATCGTTTTACTTTTCAAACCATTGCATAAAAGACATTATTGTGAGATTATTAATGGTACAAGGAATGTTCGTTGGAAAAGGTTTTTCTTCTCTATCGTTATTTGGGGCTTAATCATGTTGATTTATCTATTAATAGACCATAGCATAAACCCAAGTAACTATAAATTGAATATAAATCTATCAGCATTTATACCGCTTATTTTTATCTCCATCCTTTTGATTCCTTTTCAAACAACCTACGAAGAAGTTATTTTCAGAGGTTACTTTACACAAGGAGTCGCAGCATGGACCAAAAGTAGATTGTGGGCAATAATTATTCCATCACTCCTATTTGGGTTAATGCATTCGTTCAACCCAGAAATAAAAGTATTCGGCTTTTGGGCTATAATGCCTTCATATATCATCTTTGGTTTATTTTTCGCTATTGTAACTATTCTCGATGATGGAATAGAGGTTGCAATGGGTGCTCATGCTGCAAATAATATCTTCTCTTCAATATTTGTTACAAGCAAGTCATCCGTACTACAAACCCCCGCACTATTTGAACAGCAGGTAATAGAACCAAACAAAGAAACATTGATACTGATACTATCAAGTACTATTTTCATTGCTATTCTAAAGTATAAGTACCACTGGAAATTATCTACATTTATGAACAAAGTTGAATAGCATTCTCTAATTTCATAGCCCCTATTAGAAAACAAAATAACCTGTAGGTTTTTTATTTTTTATCGTCAAAATATGCTTATAAGCATGATTATCATATTTCTTAGCAAAATATAAAGCAGCTTTAACATCATTTTGTAACTTTGCACTCCGAAAATCCTAAAAGATTAGTTATGGCAGAAAACAAAAAAGATGCTAAGCTATTTACTGAGTTTCCGCCTGTTTCAACAGAGCAATGGGAATCAGTAATCCGCGAAGATCTAAAAGGCGCCGATTACGATAAGAAGTTGGTATGGAAAACCATGGAGGGCATTAGCGTTAGGCCCTTCTATCGTGCCGAAGACCTTAAGAATATTGATACCACAAAGGTGCTACCAGGGGAGTTTCCCTATATCCGTGGCAACAAGGCGAAGGGCAATAATTGGTTAGTTCGTCAAGATTTTGATGTAAACGCCGATAAGCCAGCTGAAACAAATCAAAAAGCACTTGATGTACTTACAAAGGGTGTTGATTCGATTGGCTTCAGACTTTGTAAAGGTTGCGAACCCTCTTTTGATGGATTAAGCAAGGTAATTAACGGCATCGACTTTAATAAAATTGAGGTAAACCTTATCGGTGGTGGTTCATCACGCAAAGCATTACCATTCTTTATTCAAAAGATTAAAGAGACCAAGGCTGACCCAAAGAAGGTAAAAGCTTCGATTGATTATAGCCCATTATCATCATTAACGCTCAACGGAAAATTCTGCTGCGATGCTGAATCTTCTTTCAGCAGAATGAAAGAGGTTGTTGAAAGTGTACGCGAATTCCCTCAATTCAAAGTAATTGGTGTTAATGGTTATATTTTCCACAATAGCGGCTCAACGTTAACTCAGGAGTTAGCATTTGCCCTTTCAATGGCAAACGACTACCTAGTGGCCCTTATCGATAGAGGTATTTCTGTTGATGAGGCAGCAAATCGTATGCGTTTCAACTTTGCGGTAAGCGCAAACTACTTCATGGAAATCGCTAAGTTCCGTGCGGCTCGATTACTTTGGGCAAAGGTCGTTGAGACTTACGAACCAAAATCGTTGGAATCGTCACGCATGAGCATTCATGCAGAGACCAGCACTTGGAATAAAACAGTTTACGATGCTTACGTTAACATGCTTCGTACCACAACCGAAGGTATGTCGGCTGTTATTGCAGGTGTCGATTCACTGAATATCCTTCCTTTCGATTCAACTTATCAGAGCGCAACCGCTTTTTCGGAGCGTATTGCTCGTAACCAACAATTGGTTATTAAAGAGGAATCATATTTCGATAAAATTGCAGACCCTGCTGCAGGTAGTTACTATATCGAGAACCTAACCGATTCAATTGCTCAAGAGGCTTGGAAACTATTCCAACAAGTTGAAGCATTGGGTGGTTATCAAGCAGCATTTACAAAGGGATTTATCCAAGATCAAATTAAAGAGGTTGCACGCAAGCGTGATATGAATATCACCTCACGTCGCGATACCGTTCTTGGTACTAACCAATACCCAAACTTTACCGAGATTGCAGATACCACTATTGTAAAGGAAAGCGCTGTTAAACGTGTTACTCCTATTAAAACAGCTGAGATGATTGCTGAGCCACTCGTACCATACCGTGGTGCTCAAGCAATTGAAGAGTTACGATATAAAACTGATGCCAGCGGCAAGCACCCAAAAGTGTTTATGCTAACCCTTGGCGGACTTGCAATGCGTCGTGCTCGTGCACAATTCAGCTGTAACTTCTTTGCAGTAGCTGGTTTTGAAGTAATCGACAATATCGGATTCAAAACTGTTGATGAAGGTGTTAATGCTGCATTTGATTCTAAAGCAGAGATCGTTGTTATTTGTAGTTCTGATGACGAATACGCAACCCTTGCTCCTGAAGCATTTGAGAAACTGAAAAACAAGGCAATTTACGTTGTTGCTGGAGAACCTGTTTGTAAATCAGAACTAGAGGCTAAAGGAATTAAAAATTTCATCAGCGCTAAGTCTAACATTCTTGATACTCTTGTAAATTATCAAAATCTACTTAAAATCTAAACGCTAAGTTGCAAAGCCGCAAAGATGAAAACTCAAGAAGAATACGAAATAATTGGTAAACTTATTCTTGATTGCACATTCGAAGTGCATAAAGAATTAGGTTCCGGCTTACTTGAGTCTGTTTATGAGATTTGTTTACTTGAAGAATTAAGAAAAAATGGATTAAGTGTAAAAAGTCAAGTTAAACTTCCTGTTTACTACAAAGGAAAAGAATTAGACAAAGATTTTTATATTGACATTTTAGTTGAGGATTATATAGTTATTGAACTTATGGCTGTTGAAGTTCTTTTGCCTGTTCATGAAGTACAACTAGTAACTTATATGAAATTGGCAAATATCAATCTTGGTTTTCTAATCAACTTCAATGTATCTTTATTAAAATCAGGTATTCGAAGAAAAGTAAACAATTATTTCTTAGCGTCTTAGTGTCTTCGCGTTTAAAACATAACGAAAATGAGAAAAGATTTTTCAAAAATAGATATAAAGAAAGGTCATGATAGCAAGAAGAAATTGAACTTGCAAGCAGACTGGTTAACGCCCGAACTTATTGCTGTTAAGCCCGTTTACACTGCTGATGACCTTGAGAACATGGAGCACCTGAACTATGCTGCAGGTATTCCTCCATTCTTTCGTGGTCCTTACAGTAGCATGTATGTGACTAAACCTTGGACTGTTCGTCAGTACGCAGGTTTCTCTACAGCCGAGGAATCAAATGCTTTCTACCGCCGCAACCTAGCTGCTGGTCAGAAAGGTTTATCTGTAGCATTCGATCTTGCAACTCACCGCGGATACGACTCAGACCATGAGCGTGTTGTTGGCGATGTTGGTAAAGCAGGCGTTGCCATCGACAGCATTGAGGACATGAAAATCCTATTTGCAGGTATTCCTCTCGATAAGATGTCGGTTTCGATGACCATGAATGGTGCTGTTCTACCGATTCTTGCTTTCTACATCGTAGCTGGGCTGGAACAAGGAGCAACCATGGAGCAATTAACAGGAACTATTCAGAACGATATTCTTAAAGAGTTTATGGTGCGTAATACCTATATCTATCCACCCGAATTCTCCATGAGGATTATTGCTGATATCTTCCAGTTCACCGCTAAGAATATGCCTAAGTTCAACAGCATATCAATCTCTGGCTACCACATGCAGGAGGCTGGTGCAACTGCTGATATTGAATTGGCTTATACTCTTGCCGATGGTTTGGAATATCTTCGTACAGGTGTTAAATCAGGATTAGATATTGATGCTTTTGCACCACGTCTTTCGTTCTTCTGGGCGGTTGGGATGAACCACTTCATGGAGATTGCCAAGATGCGTGCAGCTCGTCTGCTTTGGGCTAAAATGGTTAAAGAGTTCAATCCAAAGAACCCAAAATCGATGGCATTGCGTACCCACTGCCAAACATCAGGATGGAGTTTAACCGAGCAGGATCCATTCAACAACGTGGCTCGTACATGTATTGAGGCTATGGCAGCTGCACTTGGTCATACACAAAGTTTGCATACCAACGCCTTGGATGAGGCTATTGCACTACCAACTGACTTCTCAGCACGTATTGCTCGTAACACACAGATTTATTTACAAGAAGAGACCAATATTTGCAAGTCTGTCGATCCATGGGCTGGCTCATACTATATCGAATACTTAACCCACGAAATTGCCCATAAGGCTTGGAAACTAATTGAAGAGGTTGAAGAGTTGGGTGGTATGTCGAAAGCTGTTGAAACAGGCATTCCAAAGATGAGAATTGAAGAGGCTGCTGCCCGCAAACAAGCACGCATCGACTCCAATAAAGATGTTATCGTTGGGTTGAACAAGTACAAACTCGATAAGCAGGACCCAATCGAAATCCTTGACGTTGACAATGCCGCTGTACGCCTATCGCAGATTGAGCGCCTAAAAAAACTTCGCGCAGAACGCAACGAAGCTGAAGTTCAGGCATCGCTTGCAGCAATAACAAACGCAGCAAGAACCGGCGAAGGAAACCTATTAGCCCTTGCGGTTGATGCAGCCAAAAAACGTGCATCTTTAGGCGAAATTTCCGATGCTTGTGAGAAAGTTGCAGGTCGTTATAAAGCGGTTATCCGTTCCATTTCAGGTATCTACTCATCAGAATCTATGGAAGATCAAACATTCAAAAATGCCCGCACTCTTTGCGATAAGTTTGCAAAGTTAGAGGGTCGTCAGCCACGTATCATGATTGCCAAGATGGGTCAAGATGGTCACGACCGTGGAGCGAAGGTAGTTGCTACAGGCTATGCCGATATCGGATTCGATGTTGATATGGGTCCGCTATTCCAAACCCCTGCCGAGGCAGCTAAGCAAGCTGTTGAGAACGATGTTCATATTCTTGGCGTATCGAGCCTTGCGGCAGGTCACAAAACCCTTGTTCCACAGGTAATGGAAGAGCTAAAGAAACTTGGTCGCGATGATATTATGGTTATCGTTGGTGGAGTAATTCCTGCTCAGGATTACCAATACCTATACGATCAGGGAGTTGTTGGCATCTTCGGTCCTGGCACATCAGTATCGGATGCGGCTGGTAAAATTTTAGAGATTTTATTGGATAGACATAATAGTTAGATGTCAGACACTAGATTTCAGACATCAGACATTTAAATAGATATAGAAAAAGCGGAGGTAATTATCTCCGCTTTTTTAAGTACCTATTCTATTAAGTCCATGCGAATCAGCCATTACAGGGCGAAATTGCTTGTGTCTTTATTAACCCAACTCGACGCTTCGTTTGCCTTTGGGCTGTTGTAAATTGGGCTTTTAGCCCACACATTGATTTAAATTGCTTTTTCGGGCTGAAAGCCCAATTTAATCTAGCGCAAGGCAACGCCTTGGAAATAATTGAGGTAGAACGTTTGCGCCCTGAAAGGGCAACTTAATCAGACCATAAATATTGTTCATCGTATTCAATTCCATATTCTTTTAAGAATACAACTAACTCCTCCTTGAATGTCATTTTTTTGTGATGCTCCTCCTGATTCTCAATATATTTCTTTGTTTTATCGCATAGCGATTGGCTAACCGAAAAACCAGCATATCCACCTTGCCATGCAAATTGGCTGTAATAAATACCTCGTATTTTAATCCAACGGCTGCTATGGCGTTTGATTTCTTCTGTCAATTTAGCCAACGCAATATTTTTGGACATTATACAAAGAATGTGTAGATGATCGCCCGTACCATTTATCAATACAGGGATAGAACCATTGTCATTTATAATAGACCCGATATAGGCATATAGGTCGTTTTTGTCCTCATTTTTAATTTGTACATGATCGTGTTTAACATGAAAAACAATGTGTATGTACAATTTGGATAATGATTGTGACATGGGATTATTTTAATCTGCCCTTTCAGGGCGAAATGGTTATTTATTTCATTATACCCAAGGCGTTGCCTTGGGCTAGGTTAAGTTGCCCCTTCGGGGCGATTAACTGTAATTCATAAGAACAAATTCTATAAAAGTAAAACCGATTGATTTGTCCAGTAAAATTGGCTACTATTTTTTCCAATTAAATTTTTAACAACAAATTAATGCATGGTTAAGTTACCCCTTCGGGGCGATTAACATTAATTCAAGAGAAAAGATTCTATTATACCAAACCCATAACGTATGCCTTTAGCACAATCTTATTTCATGTAATATATAACGTACAGCCAAACGCATTAAACCCTAATAAATACTAAGGTGTTATACACGAACCAACTCCTCCATTTGCATTAGGATCGTAATTGCTGCAGGTTTTAACCCCACCACTATATACCTCAATGGTCATATTGGGTAATTTAACTTTGGCATCTTTGATCTGTTGATGATTCTTAACAGCATCATTCACCTTTATTATTGTTAGGGGATTCTTTGCCGATCCTTCTGAATGCCCATTATGGTATCCTACACCTGCATCAATCGATAGTGATCCCAAATTTATTTGAGAACTTATATCAATATTACTTAATAGGTTGTAAGAGCAATTAAAATACACGAGCTTGGTATTTTTGCTTAAATCTAATGAGGTTAGTTTATTAAAAGAACAAATCAAATTATCTAACTGATGGTTATTACTTAAGTCCAACGATATTAAATTATTAATAGAACAATCTAAAAATCTTAAATTAGCATTCTTACTTACATTTAGTGAGGTTAATTTGCTATTATAGCAAGTCAACCTTACTAATAAAGGATTATTACTAAGATCAAGAACGGTGAACATATTTAACTGAACCCAAATAGTTTCTAACAATCCATTATTCTCCAAATTTAAAGATGTCAATTTGCTCTGCAATAATGTAAGATATTTTAGTTTAAGATTCTTACTTATATTTAATTCTGTCAATTCATTTGAGTAACAATATAAACTAACTAAAGCAATATTCTTACTTAAATCTAATTTTGAGAAATGACAATCTGAAAAAAGTAAGGAAGTAAGTGATGAAAAGTATTCTATTCCCTTTGCATTATTTACATTAAAAACCTCAAAACGATCGCTATAGTTGGAAATATCATTATGCTTATATAGCAACGTATCACCATTAAATGCGTTAGCAAATTTTGCTTTAATGTACACCCTAAAAATATTATCAGGGATCCAAGCATTTGCTTTGGTGGTAAAACTTCGTATTCCGCTTGATGTTTCATTGCCATCAGCATCCTTAGCAACCACCTTCCAAAAGTACTGAGTTTCACCCTCAAGAAAGGTTGGGATAACGATACTGGTTATTGACTGATTCTCTAAAATTTTTGTTGTAGGATTTGAACTATTATCCAAGTATATATCATATGTTACCGTTTTTCCTTCTGGATCAGTTGAAGTACTCCATGCCAATCGTGGCTTTATTGAACACTCAATAGCTGAGTTTGCAGGGAAAGTGAGGGTTGGAGCCGTTGGGAAAAGCCCTGTTTCGGTTGTAAAACTATAAACCTCGCTTTCTTTAAATACAATTCCATTGCGCAGGGCAATTATTCTACAATAATACTTTTTGTTTAGTTCCAATCCATTTACTGAATATTCTGTTATACCTGTTGGTATGCTAAATGTAGTTTCAGGAGGGTTAATCTTTCCATACTGAATTTCATAGGAAAAGTCCCCATGGTTCTTTCCATCAGACCAAGTGCTTGCATTCCAAGTAAAAGTAAATGAGGTTGGAATTTCAACTGCATTATTGGTTGGGTAGGTAAGTTCGGGTAATGTTGTTAGGTTTTTTAACTCTTCAATGGTTGGTTCAGGGGTATCCTTCTTGCAACCTGAGAATGCTAAAACTATTATAGCAACTCCGCTCAGCATTATGTTTAAAACTCTTTTATTCATATATATCAATCAATTATGTGATAATGTAAAACTAATAAAATAATCTATCTGAACATCTTCCTTTTTGAATTATTGCGATAATGAAGGTATTTAATCTAATTGCTTCAACGTATTGAAGGAATTTAAGTTTTTTGTTTCGTTTCATAAAAATATTTCATAACTATTCACCACGGAGAAACGCCTGCCTGCCGGTAGGCAGGTCTGTGTCTCCGTGGTGAATGATTACGATTTTCAAATATATTGAGACATTTTAGTTGTAAATAATTTTAGCTCGATTACTCAAGCATTGGCTACTTATTAGCAGCAACTAC
>RPRQ01000091.1 GCA_003818205.1 Bacteroidales bacterium | reverse complement strand
GTTGCAACTTGTTTTATCGATGCTTTGTGGCTTTGCGCCTTAGTGGCAAATCTTTTTTAGCCACCAAGGCACTAAAACGCTAAGGAAACACAAAGATTTAAACGCCAATTTAAACTACAGCCATTTTACTCTTAAAGACTTAACGATTGCAATAGAAACAAAGGATACAGTTGGTAATTTATTACAAGAATGGATTAAGGCTTGGTTATATAAGATGAACATTGAATTTGAAGAAAACTCTAATTCTCAGAAATTTCCTGATTTCTATCTAGACACAAAAAATAAAAAAACTGGCCTTTTAGAAATTAAATCATTTGATTGGGATAGAGGACCAGGTTTTGACTTGGCAAATTTCGATTCCTATTGCACATCTCTTTTAAGCGATGCCTATCGAATTGACTCTGATTATTTGATCATTGCATATCAAATGCAAGGCTGTGCATTATCTATAAAAAATGTTTGGCTAAAGAAAATATGGGAATTATCATGCCCAAGCGGAACATATCCAATAAAAGTTCAAGAGAAAAAGAGTGTAATATACAATCTCCGCTCAGGTACATGGTACTCTGAACGTAATACATTCAAGCCATTTGCAACAAAAGAAGATTTTTTATCAGCGCTAAATGAAACGAGGTATCAATATCCTCAAACTAGGCACACAAATGGTCATTGGTTACAAAATGTTATAAAGAATTACAACGAGCATACTGGCGTTAAACTTTCCGTTAAATAGCTCTCATCTACACATTTTGCAGCCAGTCTGCTAGCCACAGCCTCAACTACAGGTATTGCAACAGTATTGCCAAGTAGATCAAAAGCATCATTTTCACTTGTTGGAATTATGTAGGTTTCAGGATACCCAAATAATCTAAGGCCTTCTCTAATAGTTAATCTTCTGAGACCTCCATTATCAGGTACAGCAATTCTAGAAACATCTGTTGCAACTAGAGTCGGAGCAATATTGTTAGGATCCAATACTTTGTTTATTTCGAAGCTAAGTTTACCGGTAACAATATTGTATCCTTTCGGTTTGCTTATGTTGTAGTCTCTAAATCTTTTTATTCCATCAAGGGTTATTTCTTCAACAATCCCTTTAGGGTGTTCAAATTTCAAATACCCTTTTTGTACTAAATCATCTAGAAGTTCTTTTAAATTATCTGCTTGATAGAATGTTTTAATTTGCACTAGGGTCAATGGCATACCATCCATCCATTCTATGCCAATCTCTTCTGCCCATTTCTTTTGGCGTCGTGCCTTAAAGAGCTTGTTTAGTAATACTTTTTGTTCTTTAGTAATTTCTCCTTTTAAACCAATATCCCATGAATGAATATTGTTCTCGCCACCTCGCTTGTCCTTAATGCTTTTACCAATGAGTTCATTTATATCAAAGTGATTAAGAAGTTTTTTAACAAATTGGGTTTTAAGGGTAGGCAAATTGTTTTCCATAACATCCTTAAAAACGCTAAAAGATTTCTCAAACCCTGTCAGGTCAACCATATCATCTTTTAATCCAACAATAAATACTCGTTTTCTTGATTGCGGCAGTCCAAAGTCTAATGAATCGAAAACTCCCCAAGATACATTGTACCCTAATTCGTTCTGTAAAACATAAAGAATTGTTTTTAAAGTTCGACCAATTGAATCTTTTTTATGTTCGAGGTCATGTTTTACTATTCCTTCTACGTTTTCAAGTATAAAACCTTTAGGCTGCTTTGCTTTAATAATTCGTTCGATTTCAAAAAATAGAGTGCCCCTTGTATCAATAAAGCCTAATCTTTTACCACTAGCACTAAAAGGCTGACAAGGAAACCCCCCGAGTAAAAAGTCAAAATCGGGAACATCCTCATTTTTAATCTTAAATATGTCGCCAACAAACAATGAATGCTTAAAGTTATTTTCTAATGCTTTGACTGCATGAGGTTTGATTTCAGATGTCATTACACATTCAGTTTCAACTCCAAGTTCTTTGAATGCATTTTCGAATCCAATTCTTATACCTCCCAATCCTGCAAATAGGTCTATAAATTTAATTGTTTTCATGTTGGACTTTTTTGTATTCGACATAAGGATCAGCAGCCATCAATAGTTGATTTTCAATAGCAAAATTATTGCATCCAATCACATGAAGACATTGTATTAAGAATGTAGCACTAAATGTTCCACGACTAATCTTACTATCAATACTCGATTTTGTTTCAAGTATTCCATAATCTTGCAAACGAGTAGCTAATTCATCGTGAGAAATACCTCGTTTGATTAATTCTGCTTTTAAAAGTCGTTTAGAATGATCATTCCAATCCTTTAGTTCCATATATTAAACGATTCACCTTTGCAAATATGCAAATATTTATTGCTTTATGCTAATTTATTCGCATAAAATCGACTTGCATTTTGTTATACATGTAACTAACTGATAAAAAATAATATCAAAAGACTAATTTAGCGGTCAACATACAAATTAGAATATAAATTTACCATATGGAACTCCACATCCTGCACAACAAATCCGAGATACTTGAATTCTTACTGAGTTCACCTGAACTACAGGTTTATTCAATTGGGGATTTAGACAATTTCTTTTGGCCTAAAACAATTTGGTATTCATTAAAAGATGGGGATGAAATTAAATCCATAGTATTACTTTATGTAGGTATGTCAACACCTACCTTGCTAGCAATTTATGATAAGGATTTTGAATCAACTTATCAACTTCTTCAAAGAGTAAAATCAATCCTGCCAGCCAAGTTCTACGCTCACCTCAGCCCTAAACTTATTGATGTTTTTGGAAAACAAAATATCATAGAATCTTATGGCCCACATTATAAAATGGCGATAAAAAGAACTCCCCCTCTGATTATTGATGACAATATTAAAAGATTATCAGTGAATGACATTCCCATTATTAACGAATTCTACGCCATAGCATACCCCGATAACTGGTTCGACAAAAGGATGTTGGAAACTCAAAAATACTTTGGATATTTTATTGATCATACACTGGTGGGAATTGCTGGTATTCATGTTTATTCCGAAGAGTTTAAAGTTGCTGCGCTTGGTAATATTGCTACGCTTCCCGAATTTAGAGGAAAGCAAATAGGGTATAAATTAACATCTCACTTATGTTTAGATCTTAAAGCAAGCGTGAATTATATCGGATTGAATGTAAAATCGGATAATATTGCCGCCATTAGCTGCTATCGTAAAGTTGGGTTCGAAATCGTAGGAACCTATGATGAATACCTCATCGATAATAAATAACGTCCGTTCGATGTAAGAGCTAGCTTAACTGCTTGCTTATTATCATGGATTAATTGGAAGAATGGAAAATTGCCTGCCTGCCGGTAGGCAGGGTAGGCAGGCTCCAGCTCCATCATTCCAATACAGAAAAAATGCGTAACAAATTGCAAAATAGAAAATTTCTGTCATTTCTAAGATCGAGCTCACGTTAAATAGTAAACCACCACCGGCTCAGCCGGTGGCTTTAATATTAGAACCCTCTAAAAGAGGGATAACAATTGAATACCGAACAAGAAACAACGATTTCCTTCGGCGAACTCACCAGCAACTGGCAGTTCGGTTGTTATTTCCAAAATGGGTTGTTTTACTTCGTAAATCATCATTCGTTAATCCCTGCCTCGCCGGCAGACAGGCTTGTTCTTAAATCAAAAAAAAATATTTAATGAACTATTGTAATGGCAAAGCCTAATTTACATGACCACCGTCAAAGACGGTGGTTTTTATACTGAAAAATAAAATGGTTAAGTAACCATATTTCGCATTCTCTCCTTTAGTATCAAAGCTGATTATTTAAACTTTCTAATAAAAACCTAGTCTAAAATCATACGTAATTAAATCAATTTCATATACCTTTGAACCCAATAATTTCAAAAACAAATACCATGAAAAAAATATTTCTTTCAATTTCAGCGATTTTCTTTATCGGAATGCTAAGCGCTCAAACAACTGAAACCTCTACTGAAGTTAAAGGTGAAATCACCTTTACATCACTTGAGCACGATTACGGCTCACTTGTCTTTAATGCTGATGGAACTTGCGTATTCGAATTTACCAATACAGGTAAGGTTGTTCTCGTATTGACTAACGTTCAAGCATCCTGCGGTTGCACTGCTCCATCGTGGTCGCAAGAGCCAATTAAGCCTGGCGATAAGGGTAAAATTACCGTCAAGTACAATACTCAGCTACCTGGACCATTCCAAAAGACCATTAGGGTTTACTCCAATGCAGCGGTTAATCCTATAACCCTTACCGTTAAAGGGACGATTAAACCTCAAGTTCAACCACAAGTCGATGCTCAAAAACAACCCATTAATTAAATTATAACAATAATAAGTAATAGTCATGCCAATTATCTCCGAGAAGGGCAAAGCGATGCCCGCTTCGCCAATTCGTAAACTTGTTCCATTCGCCGAAGAGGCAAAGCGAAAAGGTCGTAAGGTTTATCATTTAAACATTGGTCAACCCGATATCCCAACCCCTCAAATTGCCCTTGATGCAATAAAAAACAACCCGCTTAACGTTGTAGAGTATAGCCATTCTGCAGGTAATGAAAGCTACAGAAAAGGATTAGCTAACTACTATAAAGGGATTGGTATCAACATTACACAAAACGACATTATTACCACCACTGGAGGTTCCGAAGCGATTACCATTGCTTTTATGACCTGCCTTAACCCTGGTGATGAGGTGATTATCCCTGAACCATTCTACGCAAACTACAACAGCTTTGCGTTGCAAGCAGGGGTTGTTGTTAAGCCCATCACCTCGTATATCAATACCGATTTTGCATTACCCCCAATTGCTGAGTTTGAAAAACTGATTACCCCTAAAACAAAGGGAATTGTAATCTGTAACCCGAATAACCCAACGGGATATTTATACTCACAAGCAGAGCTAGAGCAGCTCGCAACCATCATCAAGAAGTACGACCTGTACCTATTCTCAGATGAGGTTTACCGTGAATTCTGCTACGATGGCGTTACCCATTTCTCAGCAATGATGTTAAAAGGGCTTGAAAACAATGTAATCCTATTGGATTCTGTTTCGAAACGTTATAGCATGTGCGGTGTAAGAATTGGTGCGCTCATCTCTTTGAATAAAGAGGTGGTTGCTTCTGCAATGAAATTTGCTCAAGCAAGATTATCGCCTCCTTCATATGGTCAGATTGCTGCTGAGGCTGCATTAACCACACCAAAGAGCTATTTCGATGAGGTTTATAACGAGTATATCGAGCGTCGTAACTATATGGTTGAAGCCCTAAACAAGATGGAGGGTGTTTACTGCCCAAAACCAAGGGGAGCCTTCTACACCGTTGTAAAGCTTCCCATCGATGATTCCGATAAGTTTGCCCAATGGCTGCTCGACAGCTTTGAGTACAACAACCAAACGGTTATGATTGCCCCTGCCACAGGGTTTTATTCAACGTGCGGGGCAGGTAAAAATGAGGTACGTATAGCATACGTTCTTAAAATTGATGATTTAAAGAATGCTATGAAATGCCTAGAAGAGGGATTAAAGCAGTATCCTGGAAGAACTAACTAGAAAATAAAAAAATCATTTAAAAGAAGTCATGGTAAACATACCATGACTTCTTTTATTCAAATGTGAAATGAATATTGCCATCGCTATTACCTTTTACTACTCTTAAAATACCAACTCCATTGAATTTTAAAATAGCCTGATGGTTGAATACTGCTATTATTAGAATATAAACTTCTTGAATCGTTCCAAATTTTATTTAAACCAAAACCTAATTCTAAAATAAACGAACTATTTTTCCTTTTTTCAATTCTAAAACTCTCATGCGCCCAGCCAAAATAAAATGAAGTTTCTGGAATCACGTTTAATGATTGTGTTGATTTAATAGCTAATCCATTTAATTTGATTTTTCCCCTTTTGGCCTTATAAAATTTATTGAAAAAAATATTTGTACCACCATGAATATTTATTTGATTATAGAAACTATATCCTTCTAGGATATCTACTTTTGATATAAATCGAGAATATAAACCTAATTCCCAAGCAAATTTTTTAGTTGGGTAATATCTAAAGGGAACACCGATAAGCCCAGCACCCCCTACTGCAATCCCAATTGAATACTTACCGCCATATTCATCCAAGTCAGCCTTAAATGGTTCTTGTGTTAATTTTTCAATTTCAGAAAATTTATATGATAGAGAAGATTCATCAAGAGTTCTTATTGTTACAAATTCGTTAACAACCATTTTAACTATCTTGCCTCTAATTATAGTACTATCCTTTAAATAAACTACATCTTGCGTTTCCTGAGAGAGTAGATTTGTTGAAAACAAAAACCCAATTAGAACGATTAAAAACCTTTTCATAGTAGTTGAGGGATTGATTAATATTCAAAAATTAAAGCAAAGTATAAAAAACCAATAGGGAGAATAAAAAAAGACGACCATTGATTATAAAGAGATTACCGTTTAAAAAAATGGATGAATACCATTTTAAAAAATTGCACTACTCTTCAATGCTCTAACAAATATCTATTGTAACATGAGTTCGATCTAAGAAATAGTGGTAATGCTCTAAAATGTAATTTGTTACAAATTTTTCATTTGGAATTGGAATGGTGGGACAGTGGAACTGGAGCGATCCGGCAACTGCCGGACGACGAAGTCAATAATGGGGTTTCTTCTAACATTTTTCTACCCTGCCTACCTACAGGCAGGCGGCAGGCAGGCAATATTCCATTTTTCCACTATTCCAATTAATCATTAAGGATATAATGATAATAAACAAGTAGTTAAGTTGCTTCTTACGTTGAGTTCACGTTATTGTAAATCTGCCCATTTTAAGATTGATTGCTTTTGTTTCCTCATTTTTCCCTACTTTAGTAAATAATTTTAAACATCTAATATCAGAATGCGTTTCATACTTACCCTTGTAATTGTCCTACTTTTAGGTAATTCAGTATTTGCACAGCAGGATGCGCTGCAAACAGGAGCAGAGCAAACCGATCTGTACATCCCTCTGCTAGCACATAAGAGAATAGCCGTTGTAGCCAATCATTCATCGACCATTGGTAAAACACATCTTGTGGACAGCCTGATGAGCCTGAAAATAAAGGTGAAGAAGATTTTCTGCCCCGAACATGGTTTCCGTGGAGAGGGTGATGCAGGGGAAATAATAAAAAATCAGGTTGATAAAAGAACAGGCCTCACGCTAATTTCGCTTTACGGAAGCCATAAAAAGCCGACCCCTAAGGACTTAAAAGGGATTGACATGATTATCTTTGATATGCAGGATGTTGGCGTACGCTTCTATACCTATATCTCCACTATGCACTATGTTATGGAGGCCTGTGCGGAAATAGGAATAAGTGTTATCATATTGGATAGGCCTAACCCAAACGGTTTTTATATCGATGGACCAATGCTCGATACAGCCTATCGTTCCTTTGTTGGGATGCACCCCGTACCGTTGGTTCATGGGATGACCATTGGCGAATATGCCCAAATGGTTAATGGCGAAAATTGGCTAAAAAACGGCGTTCGATGCGATTTGAAGGTCATTCTATGTAAAAACTACGATCATAAATTGATCTATCAGCTACCCATTCGCCCTTCACCAAATCTTCCAAACCAAACAGCCGTTCTGCTTTACCCTTCACTTGGTTTTTTTGAGGGGACTTGCATCAGCGTTGGGAGAGGAACCGATTTTCCATTTCAGATTTTTGGTCATCCCATGTTGCCAAAAACAGGCTACTCCTATATACCCGTTGAAAAGGTTGGTGCAAGCAAAAATCCACCTTACAAGGATCAGGTGTGCAATGGATTCGACCTTCGCGAATACTCGCAGAAGTATTTCCACGATAACCCGAATATCAACCTCGAATGGCTAATATTCGCATACAAGATGTTTGACGATAAAAAGTCCTTCTTCAACAAATTCTTCGTTAACCTATCGGGTACTCCCGAACTAAAAAGACAGATTGAACAAGGGTTAGACTCGGAAACAATCAGCAGAAGTTGGGCGAAACCGTTGAGAGAATTCAAACAGATTCGAAAAAAATATCTACTTTACCCCGATTTTGAATAACCCTACAAATCAAGGAGATTAAATGGCAAGAATCAGTAAGTTTTACGTTGTGTGGTCGGGTTTAACACCCGGTATTTACGAATCATGGGATGAGTGCCAAAAGCAGATAAAAAACTACCCGAACGCAAGGTTCAAGGGATTCCCCACACGAGTTGCCGCTGAAAATGCCTATAACAGCACTTACGATAGCTATAAAACCAAAAGGACTAAGAGCAAAGCACTCTTTGGAATCGATGAAAACCAACCTAAACCGGTTTTTCCATCAGTTGCCGTTGATGCGGCATGCAACACCATAACTGGTGATATGGAATATCAGGGGGTTGATGCCCAAACCAAAAGGTTAATCTTTCATCAGGGTCCGTACCCCGATGGAACCAATAATGTTGGGGAGTTCCTTGCTATTGTTCACGCCCTTGCATTGCTTAAACGAGAAAAGAGCAGTTTGCCCATTTACACCGATTCAATGACCGCTTTGGCATGGGTTCGCAATCGGAAAGCTAACACAAAGCTCATTAAATCATCGGAAAATGAGATTCTCTTCGAGCTGATTGAGCGAGCTGAGAAATGGCTCAAGGAGAATATTTGGAAAAATGCAATTCTAAAATGGGACACGCCGATTTGGGGTGAAATACCAGCCGATTTCGGGAGAAAATAGATTCCTTTTTTAAGGGTATAGAAACAGGAAATAGGGATAAGCGTCCCTATTTCCTGTTTTAACAAAGGTTCAATTAAACCCAAATTCGTCATTAGAAAATACTTAAAATCATTGTTAACCGAGAAAAAATCTAAATTCAATAGGTCGCAGCGATGCTGCTTATGGTTAAAATATAATCATCTATTCTACAAATAGTTCGCAGCGATGCTGCTTTTTAAAGTCGCAGAGCGACGACCTATTTGTAGTAATTTTTATTAACCCGAAAATCAAGCCCCGTTAGGCCTGCCTGCCGCCTGCCTGCCGGTAGGCAGGGTAGGCAGGGGTGACCTATACATTGAATGTAGTAATATCAAGTATTTCATGAATTATGTAACATTTTAGTCGGTCAGTAGTGACTTAAAATAACGAATCGGCGAATCTCAGTTAAACATTCTTCAGTATAAAGTCTCATTGTGCTTTCACTAGGTTGATGGTATGTACAGCTGCGCTTTTATTTTGGAAATTAAGAGCCCTCGATTTATAGGTTTACTAATAAAATCTTTGCAGCCACATTCTAAAGCTCTATTCTTATCTAAATTAGTTGAATAAGCTGTTTGGGCTATAACAGGTAGATTGGGCATAAAACTCTTTATCTGTTTTGTAGCTTCATAGCCATTCATCAAAGGCATTTTTATATCCATTAATACTAAATCAACACCCTGATTTGTTTTGCAAATATTAACAGCCTCAATACCATTCACAGCCCGAATGATATTGATATTTAATCCTGAGAGGATTTGCTCTAATAGCAGAAAATTAGAATCTTCATCTTCAGCAATCAAAAGGGTTTTGGCTGTTTTAAATTCGGTTTTTATTTTGTCAACGGATTGGTTGTCCGATAAAGGTATATTCTGTGTTCGTTTGTATGGGATGGTGAAATAGAACGTTGACCCTTTACCTAATTCAGAACTCAGCCACATTTTTCCGCCCATAAGGTCCACGTAAGCTTTTGAGATTGACAAACCCAAGCCCGAACCTCCGAATTGTTGTGCAGTGCCGTCAACCTGACGAAAGCGATTAAAAATTTCTTGGTGCATTTCAGGTGGAATGCCGATACCCGTATCCTCAACAAAAAATTCGAGTACGCTTTCTTTCACTAAATACCCAAAATTAACATATCCCTGTTTCGTGAATTTTAACGAATTGCCGATAAGATTAGAAAGTACCTGAACGAGCTTCGTTTCATCGGATATTATGCTTAATTGACTTTCCGGCAAAAGGCATTTCAGGTTAAGATATTCAGTTTTCACGGAAACTTTTTGCAGAAACTGCTCATGCATTGATTTTAGGGTAGAGTTTAAATCAATTTCTTTCTCGGAAATTTTCTCCTGGCCAGCCTCTAGGGTTGCAATACTAATTATATCGGAAATTATTGATAGAAGATGGTCGCTGCTTTGAATAATGATATCGGTGAAATGTTTATATTTTTCGTGAGGTAAATCGGGCTCACAAAGTAATGCGGAGAATCCTACAATTGCGTTCATGGGTGTACGAATCTCGTGAGAGATGTTGTGCAGGAAGGCAGTTTTTAGGTGGTCGCTTTCTTCAGCGTGTTCTAAGGCTTTGAGTAACTCTATCGTACGTTTTTCTTTCTCTTCGTTTTGAAAGATAAGCTCTTTATTCGCAATGATTAATTCTTGTTCCGCTTTTTGTTTCTCCTTTTTATTCTGTGCCCCTTCCAAAGCCCAGCTTACTGCAAAGGCAAGCCTCCCCAGCCTATCCTTAAGCACATAATCTGATGCCCCGTGTTTAAGCAATTCAACTGCCTTTTCTTCGCCAATTGTACCTGACACACAAATAAAGGGGATTTCGGGTTTCAGCGCAAGAGCCAATCTGAGCGCTGAGAATGCATCGAAACCGGGCAATGAATTGTCAGAAAGGATAATGTCATAGTTCCTACCCTTTAAGAATTCTGCATACTCCCTTTCTCCTTCAGCAATGTCCATGCTAACCAGATAACCTGCATCTACAAGCATTTCATTTATTAGTTCAGCATCTTTTAAATCATCTTCGAGACACAGAACATTTAACAAGGTATTTGATTCTACTATATTTTCCATACTAAAAACTCTTTTCGGGTGGTAATTCGTTTAAAACTGCCCAGAAACTACCTATTTGCTTCACGGCTTCAATAAACTGTTTGAAATCTACTGGTTTTACCACGTATGCATTTACGCCCAAATCATAGGTGTTGATTAAATCGTTCTCCTCACGGGAAGAAGTGAGAACAACCACAGGAATTCTTTTAAACGCATTGTCACTTCGAATATTGCGAAGCACCTCAATGCCGTCCATTCGGGGCATTTTAATATCGAGCAAAACTAAAGCAGGATTGCCTGCTTTGCGAAGCTTAAATTTTCCTTGGCAGCGTAGATATTCCAACGCCTCAACCCCATCTTTTACCACAATAATAAGATTGGCCAGATTATTTTCTGCCATCGCTTCAAGGGTTAATTCTACATCTTTCCGATTGTCTTCTGCCAACAGAATTGTTCTTAATTCAACCATTCTTAATCCTCCTTGTTTTTAGGTATTGAAAAATAAAATGAAGCTCCTTTGTCTAATTCGGCTTGAGCCCAAGTGCGCCCTCCGTGCCGTAAAATAATATTGTGGACATTGGCAAGTCCAATGCCTGTTCCTTCAAATTCATCGGAAGGATGCATGCGTTGGAAAACGCCAAATAATTTTTGAGCATATTGCATATCGAAACCCACGCCATTATCGTGAATAGCAAAAACAAATTCCTCTTTTTCATCGAGAACGTTTATCTCAATAATTGCTTTTTCTCTAGTACTTGTAAACTTAACCGCATTACTTAGCAGGTTTGTCCAAACCAAACGCATCAAAGCATGGTCGCAATAAACATGCGGCAATTTGTCAATTTGCCATTGGATATTCCGTTCATGGTTATCCAAATTTATCGTTTCTAAAACTTCTAGAACAATGATATTCATGTCTAGGTAAGCGAGCCGCATTTCTTGACGGCCTGTACGTGAAAATTGCAGTAAATTATCAATTAGCGTACCCATTTGACGAGACGAATCGGCTACGTTATTTAAGTAATACTTTGCTTTGTCAGGAAGGGAATCGCTAAAACGACCCAAAAGCAAGTCAACATAACCATTAATATGACGCAGGGGTGCACGCAAGTCATGAGAAACCGAGTATGAAAATGCCTCCAACTCTTTGTTGGCAATGATTAGCTCCGCTGCACGTTTTTCTTTTTCTTCGTTTTGAAAAACCAGCTCTTTGTTGGCTATGATTAACTCAGCAGCACGTTTTTCTTTCTCTTTGTTCTGGTAGGTAAGCTCTTTGTTGGCAATGATTAGCTTATTCGCTACCAGCTCACTCTCAGTAACGACTTTATTGAATAATCCCTCTAAAGAGTTATACTTCTGTTGTAACTCCTGCAACTCAATAATGAGCAATCCCTTACTGTTGTCCTGATTTTTCATAAATGCAGATTCAAGGGAAGAAATGTTAATTTTTGCTTATGTATTGGAAAAATTCAATTGCAAAACATTTGTTCAAGTTACTGCATAACAAGCAACAAAAGCAATAAGATATGATGATATGTATCATTTAGGTTTAATCCAAAGAACGAGTGCAGTAGCAGTGTATGGCAGAAGGGTGTCATGCAGGTCAGCCTTCGCTTGGCTATGGCTGATAATGGAACGAACTGGCATACTCTGCGTTTACTCGCATGGCTCGTGAGCTCGCTACGCTCGAACGGGGGTAAGGATGCTGGCGGTTAACTCCCTAGCATTTCCAACCACAGAACCGTTATGGCCAATTTAATTTAACGACACGAAATGAAAATACAGTAACTATTCACCACAGAGAAACGCCTGCCTAAGTACGGCGAGCAGGTCCGAGGTTTTTGTTCAATTCGATTACTGCTGAATAGTTACAAAATACATTATCCAATGTCGTTTAGCGTTTTTTAAATCAACTCTCCACCCCGCACGGCTGGGTTGGAAGGTTTATTAACCTAGCATAGTCCGCAGGACATGCTAGCGTTAAATTCCTTAACTAGTGCTACTAAGAAAACTCAATAAACCTGAAATTCCAAATACCAAAACTCAAAAAACAATCACCCCCCCCAATTATATATGTGCCTAATAATCTAACAGTTTTGAGATTATAGATTTTATTATGTGGGTTTTATTTGTAATTTGATTTTTGCCTGCCTGCCGGCAGGTAGGAAATTTGGAGTTTTCTTAGAGACATTAAGTAAAGCTCTCTTTGTAGCATGAATTTGCAATCCACACATATATTTTCCTTAAATTCGCAAACTAACTGAAACAATTGAGCATCGAAAACTTCATAGCAAAGCGCCTGATGAGCAAGAGCAGCGGCAGCAGCCTATCGCGCCCGTTCATCCGCATTACCACCGTTGCCGTTGCGCTAAGCTTGGTGATAATGATAATTTCCATTGCTGTGGTTACAGGTTTCAAGAAGGAGATTAGCGAGAAAACCATCGGTTTTGGAAGCCATATCCAAATTCTAAACTACGATGGAAATCGCTCCTACGAGACTCAACCCATTAGCAAGAATCAGGATTGCCTTCCTAAAGTAAAAGCCATTAATGGAATACATCATGTTCAGATATTCGCCTTAAAGCCAGGAATAATAAAAACCGATACCGATATTCAAGGAGTTGTCATTAAAGGGATTGGGCCTGATTTTGATTGGGGGTTTTTTAAACGAAGCCTAGTCGAAGGTGAAGTTTTCGAACTCTCCGATACCGTTACCACCAATAAAACGCTAATATCAAAATCACTTGCGTTGCTTCTTAGGCTTAAAGTTGGCGACAAGTATGCCATGTTCTTTGTGCAAAACCCACCGAGGCAAAGGCTGTTTACGGTTTCGGGCATCTACGATACGAAGATGAGCGAATTCGATAAGGTGTTCATTCTCGGCGATATTCGACATATTCAAAAATTGAACGATTGGAAAGAAGATCAAATTTCAGGATTTGAAATTCTGGTTGACGATTTTGATAATATAGAAGACATGACCCTACAGGTTGACGATATTGCAGGGCTAGTCTTCTTCGAAGACGGCTCAAGGTTAAAGGTTCAAAATATTATTGAAAAGTACCCAACCATATTCGATTGGCTTGGTCTTCAAGATATTAACGCCATAATCCTTATCGTAATTATGGTTGTAGTCGCAGGTATCAATATGATATCGGGGCTTCTGATTATTATCCTTGAACGAACCAAGATGATTGGAGTTCTAAAAGCAATGGGTGCTGCCAATCCGCTAATCCGAAGGATTTTTCTTATCCAATCGGGGATTATCGTAATACGTGGACTAATATTCGGGAATCTGATAGGGCTTGCTATCTGTATCATCCAAAAGGAATTCGGTATCATTAAGCTCGATGAGGCGAGCTATTACCTATCCACCGTTCCTATCCACCTTAATGTAATCCATATCCTACTACTGAACATCGGAACATTCGTTGTAACCATCGCCATGCTAGTTGTCCCATCGATGGTGATATCGAGGATAAGCCCTGAGAAAACCATTAAATTCGATTAGTATTTAGGCAGGCTCCGGTTCATAATAATTCTGAAGATTAAGGACTGCCGCAAATTTGGATGCGTTAGGACTTCCCAAATTTGAACAGCCCTTAATCGGGGTTTACTTACGTGAGCTCGCTATCGCTCGGTTCCTGCTTTACGACCCAAAATCCATAGCGCATTCATACCTTTCGCTGGGCTCAGGTGTGAATAAAGCGGGCTAGTTTATAACTTATCAGCTGTTGTTGATTTCTTATTTTGCAATCACAAGAAACAAAGCTAATTTAGGGCTTCCTATTTTTGGATGTTTTTCACAACAATAAGCTGAATTAGCATGAAAAAAAATTCATCTCCTACTAAAAAGTTCGACCCACATAAGAACTACCAGAACACAATGAAAGTAATCGGCTACGTTAGCCGAAAGAAAGCAAAGCCCGAAGATTACAAGCGTATTGGGTTTAAGTCGGGCCTCGAAGTGCATCAGCAGATAAAAACAAAAAAGAAACTTTTCTGTCGCTGCCCTGCGGGTATATTTCACGATAGCAACGATTACCATGCTGAAATTATCCGCCATATGCGACCCACGCTTAGCGAAATGGGTGAATACGATGGCACTGCGCTTATGGAGTTCAAAACCCGCAAGGATATTACCTACCGTATTCATAACCAAACCACCTGTACATACGAGATTGACGATACTCCTCCTTTCCCAATTAACCGTGAGGCACTGGAGTACGCCCTAGAAATATCGCTACTAAGCAAGCTCAATATCGTTGGGGAGGTTCATATCACCCGCAAGCAGTACCTCGATGGATCGATTCCCACTGGGTTTCAGCGCACGGCTATTCTAGGTGTAGAAGGATCGATTCAGCTTAAAAACAAAAAGGTAGGGTTAATTCAGCTGAGCATCGAAGAGGACTCATGTCGTGAGATTTCTGACATAGGGCACCAAAGAATATATAAAACGGATAGGTTGGGTATGCCATTAATCGAAACGGTTACCCACCCCGACTGCCTAACACCCGATGAACTTCGTGAAGCGGGCGAATACATTCGCTTTTTAAACCGCAGCACAGGCAAGGTTCGCACAGGTATGGGTGCAGCCCGTCAGGATACCAACGTAAGCTGCGAGGGGGGAACTAGGGTTGAAATCAAGGGTGTATCGCACCTCAAGTGGATTCCTGAACTTTCGCATAACGAATGCTTCCGTCAATGGGCGCTGCTAAACGTTCGTAAGCTGCTACTCGAAAAGGTTAAAACACCTGCTAAATGGCAGATGAAACATGTAAAAATCGACCCTCGTGAGGTTGGTATTGAAAATGAGCTGGTAATGAGCTATGTTGATGAAGGTTATAAGGTGATTGCAATATGCCTGCCCCAATTCAAAGGAATTCTTTCGCATTTTACTCAACCCGGAAAGTGTTTTGCTAACGAGCTGAGCGATAGGTTAAAAGTAATTGCAGGGATTGAGAAGCCCAACATCACCAGCTCAGAGGACTTAGATATTCCACTCAACGCAAAAGACCTAGAAACATTATCAAGAGTCCTCAATGCTTCTGATGACGATGCTATTTTACTGTTCTGGGGCATCGAAAGCGATATTCCTACCGCATTAGAGGTTATCCAAGAGCGTTGTAGCATGGCATTTGATGGCGTTCCGCGCGAAACACGCCGCCCAATGGCCGACGGAACAACCCTTTTCGAAAGGGTATTGCCCGGTGCCGATAGGATGTACCCCGATACCGATTCTGCCCCAATCCCCCTTGAGGAAAGCTATATCGATATGCTTAAAAAGCGAATCCCCATGGATATTGCCGATAGGTATAAACAAATGAAGGATTGGAATATTCCATCCGACACTTACACCTATCTGCTTAAGAAAAACCTTGTACCTGTAATTGAACAACTAGTAAAATTGGGCGTATCGGGTCGATCTGCTGGAACATTTCTTGGGCATAAGCTGAAATTCGTTGAAGGAAAACTTGATAAGCATAACGATTTCACCTACAACAGAATTGTTGAGATGTTCGAGTTCCTCAATAAGCAAAAACTCCAACCATCGATCGCTAAGCTGATGCTCCCAACCATTTACCAGCACCCGAATATGGATTTCGACTCGGTGCTTACAAGCCTGAACTTTAAGCGACGCACAAAGGATGAAATGCTTGCTCCCATCGATTACCTGCTCGAAAAATTCCGTGAAATTAGGGTCTCGAAAAATGATTCCCCTAAGATAGCCTTGAACTGGGTAATGGGTCAGCTAAACCGTCAGGCCTTAGGCAATGTTGACCTGAAGGATTTACAGAAAAGCATCGAGAAAAAGCTTGCAAAACAAGCGTAATTATAATTTGAAAATTCAGATACAATGGAAGATTTTTTTCAAGGATATAAAGGCAAAGCACTTGAAGTGCTTAAAAAATATAACGTTCGTGTATGGGGAAAAGCAATAATTGATACAACCCGTGGCGAATTTAAGGGAACCGTTCTACCTCGTTCTGAGAACGACGACGATCAGCATATCGTGCTTAAAATCGAAACTGGTTACAATATTGGTATCGATATCGTTACCATTAAAGGGATGAAGGAAACTGGGTACTTTAAGGCTACTTACAAGATTCCCGAAAAGGAGTTCCCGGTTACCCCAAATTTACCTAAAGTTAAACTTTTAGGAACGGGTGGTACCATCGCATCACGTCTCGATTATAGAACAGGCGCTGTAATCCCTGCGTTCTCACCTGGAGAACTATACGGTGCAGTACCTGAATTGGCCGATATCTGTAACCTTACAACAGAGAAACTTTTTGCCGTATTCAGCGAGAATATGGGCCCTGAGCAGTATAAAGCTCTAGCGATTGCCATTGGTAAAGAGATTGAAAACGGTATTGATGGTATAATTATCGGTCACGGAACCGATACCCTAAGCCATACCGCTGCTGCGCTTACATTTATGGTTCAGAACTCACCTGTTCCAATCGTCTTGGTAGGCTCACAGCGTAGCTCCGACCGTCCTAGCAGCGATGCTGCGCTAAACCTAATGCACGCCACAACCGCTGCAGGTCATTCCGACATTGCTGAGGTAATGGTTTGTATGTTTGGTCCAACCTCCGACGAATACGGTTTCCTACACAGGGGAACACGTGTACGTAAGATGCACTCCTCCTACCGAAGCACATTCCGTACCATTGGCGACACTCCCGTTGCAACGGTTAGCCGAGCCGGTGTGAAACCCATCAAAGAGGAGTATAACCACCGCCGCAAGGATAGAAAGGTTAAGATTCTTCCTTTCTTCGAAGAGAAAGTAACGATTGTCTATTACTACCCCAACATGCAGCCCGATATTATTGATTCTTTAGTTGAAAGTGGCTATAAAGGAATTATCATTGCGGGTACAGGGCTTGGTCATATCAACAAACCGCTTTATCCAGCCATTGAACGAGCCTATAAAAAAGGAGTTCATGTATTTATGACCGTACAAACCCTTTGGGGTTTTGTACATATGTACGTTTACGATACTGGTCGCGACCTAATGGCCAAAGGAATTATTCCTCTTGAAAATATGATACCCGAAACAGCCTACATCAAATTGGGCTGGGTTCTTGGCCAAACCAACGACCGCGAAGAGGTTAAACGGTTAATGCTTACCCCAATCAACGATGAGATTACCCCACGGGAACCCTATAATGGATACTTGATATACCAAGGTGGTGTTCCTGAAGTGGAGGCATTTATTAGGAGATTTAGAAAATAAAAGACTAAACCACTAAGAGCACAAAGTATTTCACAAAGTTCGCAAGAGGCTATATATACTAGCCCTTTGCGAACTTTGCGTTTTTGCTTTGCGAACTTT
>RPRQ01000090.1 GCA_003818205.1 Bacteroidales bacterium | reverse complement strand
CTCGGGGTAGATGTTTTGACCGCTAGGGCCAAGTATCATGCTTTTGCTCCGTCCCTTGATGAAGATATAGCCCTCAGGATCCACAATGCCGAGGTCTCCTGTATGCAGCCACCCATCAACAATGGTTTTTTGGGTTGCTTCCTCGTTTTTGTAGTAACCCATCATAACGTTCTCCCCTTTAAGCAGTATTTCACCAGCAACATTCTGCGGGTTATTGGAATCAACCCTCATTTCGAGCGTAGGGAGCAGAACACCACATGACCCCGCTTTACTCCTATTCCAACCGATATATGAGATTAACGGGCCACATTCAGTCATCCCATAACCTACAGAATAACGAAATTGGATTTTGCGCAAGAATTCCTCAACCTCAGGGTTTAATGGTGCTCCACCAATAACAATTTCGAGGAAATTACCACCAAAGGCATCAGAAAGCTTAGCGTTAATCCTTTTGTATATCTTCTTATTTAAGAATGGTACATTGAGCAGTACCTGCATAGCTGGCCGATGGATTATCGGTAATATCTGTTTCTTATATATCTTCTCAATGATTAGGGGTACGGCTAAAACCAATCGTGGTTTAATTTCCTGAAAAGCTTGAAGAATAATCTTGGGTGAAGGGGTTTTGGTTAAAAAAGTAATCTGACACCCCACCGAGAATGGGAGTAAAAACTCGAAGGCAGCACCGTATGCATGGGCTAAGGGAAGAAATGAAACCACCCGATCTCTGGGTTTAAGGCCTATGTTCTTCCGACCAAAATCGATATTGGCCACCAAGCTATTGAGCGGAAGCATTACACCCTTCGAAAAACCGGTTGTTCCCGAGGTATAGCTGATAACCCCAAGGCTTGAATTGGATGTTTCGGGGTAAGAAATAGCCTTTGGCGTTAACCCGTTCTGCATATATTCGATAGTTTTAAACAATTCTTGATACCTATGCCCCGCCTTGCCATCGCGGTTAACCAAAAGTTTATTGCTATCGATTGAGAATACGGCTTTTAGGTGAGGCATCGATTGCTCATCCAGATTATCCCAGATTGAATCCCCGGCAAAGAGCATCACCGAATCGGAGTGATTTACGATATGGTGAATATCGTCGGTGGCAAAATCGGCAAGAATAGGAACGATAACCGCTCCGTAAGAGATGGTGGCGAGATAGGTAACAGCCCAACTTGAGTTATTCCTACCGATGAGCGATATTTTATCCCCTTGCCTAATCCCCCATACATCAAAGATTTTATGAAGCCTTTGAATTTGCTGAGCAACATCTTTGTACAAATAGGTTTTACCTTGGTAATCAGAAAATGCAGGGTAATCCCAATTCTCCTGAATACTTTTTCCTATGTACTCTTTGATATAGTTGATCTTCATCATGGTTAAGGGTATTAATGGATATTTATTTAGCTTTAAGGAATAGGTGGATTTGAAACGATTATACTCTTTATAACAATTGGTATTACCAGAACTACAAAAAAATCAACAAGAAGATCAATTATAAGGAATTTACTAAAATATTCTACCCTCATGCCTAGCGCGAATGAACTGTTATTTATATTCATTTTAGTCTCTTCGATAAGGTTAAAGTCGATTTTGCTTAACACTACCCTCGAAAAACCTGATGAAATTTTTCTTCATCCAATTCCCAAATTATTGCTATTTAATACGAATGTGATTGAAAGCTATTATTCATTCCTTTTATCGATTCCACGTACAAATGTAAAAAAAACATTGCAAAATATTTTCAAACAAAGATAATTGGAGTGAAAGTAAGAAGAATGATGTAGCAAGGAAAAAGTGTTTATCCCTACTTGGTTCTTTTCGATTCACAGGATAACGAATTAATTCCTAATTTTACCCTACTAATTTGATTCAATGAGCGCTCAACGAATAGCTATAGTTGTAGCTGGAGGAACAGGGGCTAGGATGGGAACAGATATTCCAAAGCAATTCCTATTGCTACAGGGAGAACCAATCCTAATGCACACCCTTTGGGTATTTAAGAAGATTTCATCCATTGAGGAGATAATTCTAGTGCTTCCCCAATCGCAAATAGAGTATTGGTATGAGCTCTGTAAAAAGCATCAATTCAAGGTTGACCACTCGGTTGTAGAAGGGGGGGATACCCGTTTCGAATCGGTTAGCAATGGGTTGGCAAAGGTGAATAATCCTGAAGCTTTGGTTGCTATCCACGATGGCGTTCGCCCATTTGTTTCCGTTGATGTAATAGAGAATTGTTTTAATGCTGCAAAGCATTATGGTAGTGCAATTCCTGTAATAAAACCCGTTGAGTCCGTTAGGTTGTTGGATGGTTCGAGCACCCGCCCTTTCGATCGCGAAAAGGTTTATCTCGTCCAAACCCCTCAGGTTTTTAGGGCTTCAATTATAAAGAGGTGTTACAAAACAGCTTGGCAACCATCATTTACCGATGATGCCTCGGTTGCAGAGTTTTTGGGAGAAAAGATACACCTCGTTGAGGGGAATCGGGAGAATATAAAAATCACCACCCCATTGGATATGAAAATTGCCGAAGCGCTGATAAACCCTTGAAAATAATTTACACAAAGGCACATAGAATTAAATCATTGTGCCTTTGTGTCTATGTGTTTAAAAAAATCTCTATTTAAGGGTAAAATCTCCTGTACCTACCTGAATTCCATCAACATAAACACTCGCTTGGTATTTACCAGCTACCAATTCGCCTTTATTATCGTAGAAAATACACAGGTCGATATCCTGATTTTGGTAATCAACTTCACGTTTTGCAGAGAAGACTATTTTTTCTCCCTGAAAATCGAAAAGATCGGTTTCCGCTTTTGCCAGTATAAACTGATCGGGACCAAGAATTCTGATGTAGGTATCACGAACACCAGGCTTTGCAATGGCATTCTCGGATAGGGTGAAACAAACTCGAATTTTTTCAACCCTTCGTGCACGGGTAACCTCGTTCCCTTTACGGCTAACCGCCATAGCAACAATACTACGAGCCTTAATTACAGAACCTTTCTCAACCTGACTATTCAACTCTTCTGTTTTTTGCTCAAGCTCTTTTACTGTTTTTTTAGCGGTTGATGCCTCCTCCTTAACTTTAACGTTCTCAGCTATTAGCTGCTGATTCATTGCATTCAGCGAATCAACATCGTGGAGCAGATCCTTCATGATGGTGCGAAGGGTTCCCAGCTCGCGCTGATACTCCTTTATCTTGGTATAGCTGATATTCCTCTCGGATTGGATTTGAGCATAAAGCTTTTTAACCCTATCCTGCTCAGATTGTAGCTTTTGGTTAATTGAATCGTTGGTGGTTTCAAGGGTTGTATAATCGACCATTAACCCTTTAAGGTTACGGGCAATGGAGTCCTTTTCGGAGGTAAGCATGGTTTGAATATCCTCCGAATCCTTAATCTGCCGATTATACATCCATCCTAAAACGGCAAGAACAATTACGAGTATTACTATTAAAAACGAAAGGAAAACTACCGCTTTCGATTTTCCTGCGGGAGCGTTTTCCGTTACTTGATTTTCCTGATTCTCCATATTATCTATTTTTGGTGGTTTGGTCTCTGTAAGTTATCAATTTCCCTTCAATGGAGCTATATTTAACTCTGATTTGTTAACGATTGGAAAATTTCTTCAAGTTGAATGCCCTTTTGCTGCATAGTAATTATGGTTAGCCCATTCTCAACCGCAAACCGAAATATCCCTGTTCTTATATCCTTTTGATTTTTTGATGATAACAGCCATGTATTGCTACCTAACATTTTTATCTCTGAAATATTGTCAATGTTAGAAAGCTTTTCTTGGCTAACCTCTTCAACAAATTCAACAAGAACCGATAGGCCTTTAACCGTTGTTCGGGCCATTATCTCTTGGGTTGAACCATCTGCCACGATTTTACCCCTATTGATGATGATGATTTTCTGGCATATCGCCTCAACCTCCTGCATGATATGGGTTGATAGTAAAACGGTTTTCTCACTTCCTATATCCTTAATCAGCTTACGGATTTCAACAATCTGATTAGGATCTAATCCGCTCGTTGGCTCATCGAGGATTAGCACGTTAGGATTGTGAATTAGCGCTTGCGCTAAGCCAACCCTTTGCCTGTAACCCTTCGAAAGAGATCCTATTTTCTTATTCTGCTCATTACCGATTCCCGTAAGCTCAATAAGCTCGTTAACCCTCCTATGGGTCGCCTTGCCCAGTTTATAAATATTTGCAACAAAGGTTAAGTACTCTTTTACGTACAGATCGGTGTACAGGGGGTTGTTTTCGGGTAGATAACCAATATCCTTTCTAATATCCCTCGCCTGATCATCAATGGTAATGCCATTCACCTCTACCACACCCGATGTTTGAGGAATAAAACGGGTAATAATCTTCATCATGGTTGATTTGCCCGCACCATTAGGGCCCAAAAAGCCAACTACACTACCCGACTGAACCTCGAATGATACATCATCAAGCGCCTTCTGAAGTCCATACTCCTTGGTAACATTTGATACTTTAATCGACATAGTAGGATAAAATACACCCCAAAACTAACGAATTTTACTACTTATTGGACAACCTGAGATGAAATAAAAGATTTCTTGAAATAGAAAACCACAAAGAATACTAAGTTCACCGCTAGACCACAAAGAATTTTCTTTGCGTACTTTGTGAAACCTTAGTGCTCTTTGTGGTTAAAATCTTGCCTTTATAAGTGTAGCCTACAAGCCAAATGTAGCCTTGATTTTGTCAACAAAGTCAAGCTTTTCCCAGGTAAAGAGCTCAACCTCTTTCTCGTAGGATTTACCGCCATTGCCTGGCTCATTAAATTTTACGTTAACCTTCTGGGGAGTACGTCCCATATGTCCGTATGATGCCGTTTCCTCGAAAATTGGGTTTTTCAAACCAAACCGTTTAACAATGGCTGCTGGGCGCATATCGAAAATACCGTCTATTTTCTTGGCTATATCACCATCGGATAGTTTCACCTTTGCCGTTCCATAGGTGTTTACAAACAGCCCAACGGGCTGAGCTACACCAATTGCATAGGCCACTTGAACCAGAATCTCATCGGCAATTCCTGCTGCAACAAGGTTTTTGGCAATATGTCGAGCAGCATAGGCTGCCGAACGGTCAACCTTCGATGAATCCTTACCCGAGAATGCACCACCACCATGAGCCCCTTTTCCGCCGTAGGTGTCAACAATAATTTTTCTACCCGTTAAACCCGTATCGCCATGAGGACCACCGATAACAAACTTACCCGTAGGGTTAACGTGAAGGATAAAATCATCCTTGAAGAGCTTCTGAACTCGCTCGGGGAAAAGGGCTTTAGTCCGTGGAATAAGTATATTTTGAACATCCGCCTTAATTTTCGCAAGCATGGTTTTCTCCTCATCGAAGTCATCGTGCTGTGTTGAAACAACAATGGTATGAATTCTTAAAGGGTTATTCTTGTCATCGTACTCAAGGGTTACCTGGCTCTTCGCATCGGGGCGAAGATAGGTCATCTGCTTACCTTCGCGGCGGATCTTAGCCAGCTCAACGAGTAAAAGATGCGACAGAACAAGGGTTAATGGCATATACTCATCGGTTTCGCGGCAGGCATAGCCAAACATCATCCCCTGATCGCCAGCACCTTGATCCTCCTCTTTCGCCCTAACAACTCCTTGATTAATATCGGGTGATTGCTCATGAATGCTCGAAATAACAGCGCACGATTCTGAATCGAAACGATACTCGTGCTTGGTGTATCCGATGCGTCTAATCACTCTACGAGCAACTTCTTGAACATCTACGTATGCTTTGGTTTTAACCTCACCGCTTAGCACAACAAGACCAGTTGTTACTAGGGTTTCGCAGGCTACTTTTGAATCAGGATCTTGGCGAAGAAACTCGTCAACAAGAGCGTCTGATATTTGGTCGGCTACCTTATCAGGATGCCCCTCCGAAACGCTTTCGGATGTAAATAAATATCCCATTATTCTCTTTTTAATAAGGTTAATAAAATAGGGAAGGATTGTAGATTGCTTGGAGCATTGCTCTGTTTTAGCATTTTTTTACTGTGGTTGCAATCAGTCAAATCATTCCACATTGTCAGTAAAACAAGTTCACAAATCTAACAAAATATGTTGATGGTTGTTCGTTTTTTGATTAAGGATTTATAAATTGGTAACTATTCACCACGGAGACACAGCCCGTCCCGATGTATCGGGAGAGGTCACAGAGATTTGCTTCATTGATCTCGAAATAATAACCTTGATAAGATCTTTTTGTAGCATACAAAAAGATTGTATGAGTTTTAGTTCAAATAAATTCTCTGTGCTCTCAGTGTCTCTATGGTTTCTCTTCATTCCGTTTACTGCTGAATAGTTACATAAATTGATCCATAGTAATAAAGCAGGATTATTCTGAGTTCTATGTTTTGCGTTGTAACCTATCATCTGACACCTGGACCTAAAACCCTGAACTGAGAACTCTTAACTCACCGCTAAATATACCCTTCGGTAACTCGATTCACCTGTCGGTAGCTGATCGCTGCAGCAATAAACCCAAAGGTATTTGCCACCATATCCCATATATCGGCCCCACGATTGACCATAATGATCTTTTGAAGAACCTCAATTAATGCCCCATAGCTCAATGAGATTGTAGCCGCAATGAGAATGGCATCAACCGTAACCTTTCTATGATGCCTCCCCTTGTTGTTTTCAGATATTAGGAGTAGAGTAAAAACGAAGTAAAAGAAGAAGTGTACAAACTTATCGAGATGCGGTATATCAATAATCTTCACCTTGTTAATCTGATTCCCAGGGATACTGCAAAGGGTTAAAATAATAATAGCCCACACAATTGATTTCCAATGATTTCGCCAGATTGTTCGCATTTTGGAAAATGAAAAATAAAGTATTAAAGATATGCCATTGCGTTGAGCCAGCAAAGTATTTAGGATAATCATTTTATGAAAAGCGGATATTTTTGAATCGGGTGATTCTAGTTTCATGCCATTTGCTACCTTTGTCTATCTTTGATAGATACAATGAACGCACCCGAAAAAAGGATAGTTGATTTTATCAACAAGCACCACGTGCTAACGCTGGCCACAAGCTTCGAGGAGGAGCCTTGGTGCGCCAACTGCTTCTACGTATATCTACCCGAGGAGAACAGTCTCGTTTTTACTTCCGATTTCGATACCAAGCATATACAGCAAGCTAGCCACAATATTTACGTTGCTGGAAGCATTGTTCTTGAAACTTCGGTTTTAGGTAAAATTCAAGGTGTTCAGTTTCAGGGTATTATCAGCGAACCAAAAGGTGAGTTTCTCGATAAGGTAAAATTGACATACCTAAAACGATTTCCCATTGCCATGCTTATGGACACGCATCTTTGGGCGATCGATCTAACTTTTATCAAGATGACCGATAATCGTCTTGGATTCGGTAAGAAGCTTATCTGGAAGAAAGACCTGCTGTTCCAGAATATCAACCTCCAAAACTAACCTGTAAAGAATGATTCTTGTAACTGGGGGAACAGGGCTAACTGGTTCGCATCTTCTTTTTGAACTTGCAAAACGGGGACATGCCATTAGGGCAACTAAGCGCTCAACCTCATCGGTTGGTTTTGTAAGAAAAGTCTTTTTACTATATACCCAAAACCCCGATGATTTGCTTGAATTAATTGAATGGGTTGATGTTGACCTGCTCGACTATGCAGCATTGGCCGAGGCAACAGTTGGGGTTGATACCATTTATCATTCAGGTGCTATCGTATCGTTTAACCCTAAGGATGCCCAATCAATTAGCGAAACAAACGTGCGTGGAACCGCAAATGTGGTTGACGCTTGCATTCAGAATGGTGTCAAAACCCTTTGCCATATCAGCTCCATAGCCTCATTGGGTGAACCAAACGAACGAGGTGTTGTTGATGAAAATAGCATTTGGACGAAAACAAAGGGTAAAAGCAACTACGCCAAGAGCAAGTTTTTCGGCGAAATGGAGGTTTGGCGAGGGGCAGAACAAGGTTTACGGGTAATCATCGTCAACCCTTCAGTTATCATTGGTCCAGGGCGTTGGAATTCGGGAAGCGGACGGCTGTTCAGCCGTATTTCGAAAGGAATGCCCATTTACACCCATGGCGTAACGGGCTATATAGATGTTCGGGATGTAGCAAAAGCAATGGTTCTACTTACCAATAACCATGCAATAAAAAACGAGCGATTTATCCTGAATGCTCAAAACCTTAGCTTCAAAGAGTTTTTTACCGATATTGCGCTAAGCCTTGGGAAAAAACCTCCACGATTTGAAGTTAAACCCTGGATGACAAAACTTGCATATCCAGCAATAAAGCTATTTGGAGCTCTTATCGGAAAAGGTGCAGTAATATCACGTGCTAATTTAACCTCAGCGTTCACTATAACCCATTACTCCTCCGAAAAATTAAAGGCTCAAACAGGATTTACCTTTACGCCCATTGCCGATTCCGTAAGGTTTGTTGGAGAGGTATTTCAAAAGAAATTTTTGTAGCAACAGAACACTTTTAACCGCAAAGGACGCAGAGTATGCGCAGAGAGCGCAAAGTATAGTCTCCCTCAATAATTCTCTTTCGATTTTTGGTAGTAAGCGTAACCGATAAAGCCAATCCCTGCAAGCACAAACGGAATGCTTAACCATTGCCCCATGTTAATTGTCATAGTCTTTTCAAATTCTACTTGAGGTTCTTTTAAGAACTCGATGAAAAACCTAGCGGTAAAAAGGGTGGATAGGAAAAGCCCAAAAATCACACCCTCCCTTGGCTTGCCCTTCGATTTGATATAAACTAGGTAAAGCATAATAAAGATAAGGAGGTACATAAATGCCTCGTAGATCTGGGTTGGATGCTTTGGGAAAATTTCGCCGTTCCGCTCGAATATAAATCCCCAGGGAAGGTTGGTCTCAACCCCATAAATCTCAGAGTTCATAAGATTTCCTAAGCGGATTAGGATACCAGCAAGGGCAACGGTGATTACAACTCGATCCAAAACGTAAATTGTCGAAACCTTCCATTTTCTACTGAAAAGAATCAGCGCGGTAATAATCCCTACCGCTGCACCATGGCTAGCCAAACCTCCTTGCCAAATTTTTAGTATATCAATGGGATGGCTAAGGTAGTAGGCAGGTTCATAGAAAAGGCAATGGCCTAACCGAGCACCGGCGATAGTTCCCACAGCGGTATAGATGGTCAACGAATCGAGAAACCCTTCGGGTAACCCCTCCCGCTTCACGAACCTATCGAAAATTAAATAGCCTAAATAGAACGATAGGGCCCATAGTACGCCATAGTAGCGAATGGCTAAGCCCCCAATACGAAATATTTCGGGGTTTACGTTCCAGTTTATCGATGCTAGTATCATTTTAGTAAAATGTTTTTTCGGTAACCGTTCAGTGGTTTGATGCATTAGGGAGTTAAAAACCCGCCGTCCTATACCATAAAATATTTATAAATATACAAAAACAATCAAATTAAGAATCTAGTAACTACTCACCACAGTTAAGCCACAGATTCACAGATTTTTAATTATTAACCTTATCAAAAAAATACAACGATTTTCTTAAAATTTGACTTTCCAACTGTCAATAGTAATTTGAAAAATTTATTACATCTGTGAATCTGTGGCATTTATATCAGTTGTTGTATAAATATTAGTGGCTGAATAGTTACAGAATCTATACCCCAATAACTTAAACCATGAGTCGGCTTTGGTGCATTCATCTTAATAGTAATTCCAACTCGTAAAGGGTAATTATTCTGGTTTTTCCAATCTGCTTAAGAATAAGCAAGTCTTTATCGCCAGTTGCAAGATAGTCTGCATTTGAATCAATCGCTAGATTTAGTAAGAAGTTGTCTTTGGGGTCTCGGCAATCAGTAACCTCACTTATAGTCTTATAAAGAATTCCAAATGTTGAAAAAAGTTCTATGAGTTTTTCAACGTCTTTCTTTTCAAAGAATCTCGAAAATTTTTCTCGCTGTGAAACTGAAATAAACTCATCTATTAATTCTTCGCTAAATACTAGCTGAACAGTATTATCAAATATTTTCACATCCAGATACCTAAACTTATCCGTGATAAGATAACTAATCCAAAAATTTGTGTCGAGGATTAGTCTAGTCTTTTTTCTTAGCATATCGCTCTGCTCTAACTATTTCAACCTCTTTGGTAATGTCATCCAGTGATGGAACATCATCAGATTTTGTCCTCAATTTCTTGAGTAGATTTTTCAGTGCTACACTTGAACTATCAGCCTTAGATATAGCAATTAAATCTAAATCAGCGAGTTGTTTCAAAATAGTTTTGACTTTTGGGTTAAGTATTTCAATCCTAAATGCTTCCATGATCAATTAATTTTGTCAAAGATACAAATAAGCGAAACTCAATCCAAATTCGTTGCATACAGCCTAATTTTTATTATAAATTGAGCGTTATAGCCAACCATTGCGCTAAAATAAAAAAGCACCGCCACGTTGGCGGTGCTAAATGTTTTATAATGGTTAAAAATTATTTGAACTAGCGGTATTCCCTATATATTTGAATGATCGTTATCGTAGGCGCACCATGCACCCGTAGTAAGGGCTACCCAAGCGTTATTATCGGTTACCTCGGGGATTATATCGCCATTCCTATACTTAGTTTCAGCAAGGTTATCGGCTATCCATTCCTGTGTGCCAATACAAATAGTACGGTAAACTTTACCATCGTTGCCCGTATAAGTCCCAGTTTGACCATGAGACAAGGTGGTAAACTCCTTTATTAATCTTACAGATGACCCAGAAGATTTTAAACCATATCCTATAGTAGTTTCTGCCATATCAAATTTTACTATATGTCTGTATGGAAAAGTGTCTGATGTCCAACAACAGGTAGCTTCTTTTATTTTAATGAATACCTCTTGATATCTCACTCCCGCACCTCTCATATTAAATTTTGCCTCATTCGTTGCCCCTGTATTTGGGGCATTCCAATAAAAAGAATTAGTATCTTTTATTGCCCCACCTGAAAAAGGTCTGACTACGGAATCCATACGTTCAAAATCAAGCAACGATGCAACCTTCCATCCAGCATTCGCTATGCTTCTTGTATCCGTTGCAGCATACCAATTATATAGCCTGCCATACTTTATCTCTGTGAAAGCAGCCCCTTTTTCGAGCACTACCACCAAAGGCCCTTTATCCTCGCTCCTGAAATGGAGCTTCAGCTCAGCAGCGGTAAGGGTGTCCACCCAAGCCTTATAACCCTCCTTGGTTACGGTTAAAATATAGTCGTCGTACCCATCGTTCACGGTTACCTTGTTGGTGATTGCGGCCAGGGTATCGGCAAATACAGTTTTATTGCTAGCAGCTATACTTAAATTAGCAGTGGTCATCTCAAAGTTTTGGATCGATTCGTTGTAAGCAAAAACGCCGATCAGGAAGTCGAAAGGTTTAACCACCTCAAAGCTAAACGTTGAGTAGCCAAAATCCTCGGGGGTTGATCCTTCTGCGCTCAGCACCTCGGGCACAATTTTGGTTACAATATCCTTGCCAACGGAAAAGCTGATGGGGAGCGGTTTGCTTACTAGGTAAGCTTTGGGCGAACCCTGCACGGGCGATGCGTAAACTACGTTCCCCGCTGCGTCCACCACAAAGAACTGCTCCACGGTGTAATTCCCCGGCAAGAGGGATAAAGGCTTGCTAATGTAGTAGCCGTTCATATTGTATAGCTCAACCTTTTCCATGGTATAGGCTAAGCTACCATTGGCCTTTTTTATGCTAACAACAACCGCAGCCGGTTCTGCGGCTGCCATCATGCTCGATTTTTGAGCACCGCCATGCGATGGGGCTTTAAGGCTAAAACCGAACTCAACGGTTCCCTCCTTCTTATTGGGTTTAACATCCTCCTTGCTGCACGAGAAGTACAGCAATGAGAGCATTGCCAGTAAGCATGCTGATAAAATGTTTTTTTTCATCCGTTTTGATTTTAGTTAAAAATAGTAGCAATCTGTTTAATAGTATATAAAGTTACATTAAACATTTCGATTAAATAGAAGAAAAACAAGTAATTACAGAGGTGTTTTGATTAAGGAGTCAAAAGTGTAAGCAGGAGATAGCTATTGATTGACGAAAGAGGTTCGCCGACCGATAGAATGCATTCATTTAAAGGTACTTCTCAATATCAATAGACATCATTATGGCAAGTTTGTATCTTATTAAAACAACCATTTTGTTAGGTATCCAAGGCTAATCCTCTGTGTTAAAACTTATATAGAATTCACGCTAAAGTATCATTAGTAACCGAGAAAAAATCTAAATTAAATAGGGCTTGCTGAATAAGCCTTAACGAATAGATTACCTGCCATATAAATACAATTAAGATCATTTTGGATGCAAGGTTTTTCTCATGTATTGTTTGATTTCCTTGCATCCTTTACTTTTTCCTTGATGAAAAAGTAAACAAAAAATCAAGGTAAAACTATGCTTCCCCCCGCTCTACTGCAAGGCAAGAATTACAGCAAAAGTAGGCAAGCCCCTTTTGCGTAATTCTATGCCTTGCAGTATTCACGCCCTGTCTGGCTCGCAGTTTTGCCATCCCACCGCACTGCTGCAACCATGGTTCTTGATGTGCTACAATTCTTTTTTCAAATCAATAAATAAGTGGTTTGACTTAATCAGCAGACCCTAAATAGGTCGCAGCAATGCTGCTTTTAAAGTCGCAGAGCGATGACCTATTTGTAGTAATTGTTTTACAAAAAATCTTCTAGAATCTGTTCAGCCAACGGTACCTACGAACGGTATCGCCCAGCTTATAGCCTATCATAAACTCGTGCGAGCCGAATTTGGAAAGGGTTGAGGCATCGTTAAAGCTTTGGTCGAACGCGTATCCGAAAGTAAATTTCTGGTATCGGGCACCAAACATCATAACAACGGCTCCGGTGGTACGAAACGATACACCCACCCAGTAATCCTGCTTATAGTAGCCCTTAACGTTAAGGTCCATGGAACGTTGAAAACGTTCGTTGGTGGTGAAAAGTATTGAGGGTTCAATGGCAAAGGCACTTCTATAGGGTTCGATTCGGTAACCCCCAATCAGGTAGTACTGCCTTAAAATTCTATACGCATCGTTGGGGTTTCCGTTTCCGAACTGGATTGAGCTCTGGAAAAGCGATGTTGATGAAATCCCTGCGTAAAACTTCTCGTTGCTAATCAATGCCCCCACGTTGGCATCGGGTGAGATTTTTTGATTCTTCCCGATGAGCGGATCGTTAATCCCCTTCTCATAGTCGTACATGTCGGCTTGGGTAACATTGATGCTGAACTGATAGAACGAAACCGATGCGCCAAGGCTAAGCTGGTAATCGCGCATGTATATATGGTATGCGTATGTTCCTTGAAGCCCTGTTCGGCGAATACGCCCATTCTGATCGTTGTAAATAAAGCCCCCTAGCCCAACCTTTCCGCTGGGACGGCGTTTACGAACCCTTGCTTTAATTAACCGCGAGCGGTTCCTGAAGCTCGTTTTGAGTATTCGTGTTTGTGCGCTTACAGCATATGTGCTGGGCCCTTCGACATAACCCGCCCACTGCTTACGAGCGGTTAGGTTAAATGCGGTTAGCCCCTCGGCACCAGCCACGGCTGGGTTAACCAGGTAGGTGTTAAGCATGTACTGGCTGTAAAGCGGTTGCTGTTGGGCAAACCCAAGGGTTGAACCAAATACAGCGAGAACGATTAATATATATCCTTTTCTTAGCATATCTTCTGTATTTTTTTCAGAAGGCTATTCATTATTATCGAACAATTGTGATAGAGCCTTTATATACAAAGGTCTTTCCATCTATAGTAAACTTAATTATATAGTGGTATGAGTCCATGGGAAGCACTTTTCCGCTTAAATCTCTTCCGTCCCATGCAACAAAATCTTGATCGGTTTGCCAAACTAGCCTGCCCCATCGGTTAAACACCCTCACCTGAACCTCATCGAAATAGGGAAATAAATCCTGCTGTGTACCCTTAGGCGGTGCAGGGAAATACCATTTATCGTTTATACCATCGCCATTGGGGGTAAAAGCCGCTGGAATACGTAAATTATTAAAATCGGCAGTGCTGATAAGAATGGTATCGGCGTTGGTACATCCGTTGTCATCGGTAACCTTAACCCAGATGGTTTGGGGCTCCGGCTTGCTATAAACGGTTAATGACGATTGGTTATCGTTGGTGTTCCACTGGTAAGTAAGAACTGTGGGGTTAAACGCATCGAGCAGAAGCGACTGATCGCCCACTAGCATGGTGTCGTTCCCCAGCCAAACAGTAGGAAGCGGATTAATGGTTGCTTCAATCTCGTTGTAAGAGCAGCTTTGGCTAATATCGGTAAGCTTAACCCGATAGGTTCCCGATTCGCCGGTATAGTATATTCGATTGGTTGAGCCATCCTGCCATAGGTAGCTGCTGAACAGACCTGGGTTCAGCTCTGCCAAATTTGGGTAACATACCACAACGCTAGTTGGTACACCCTCGAAGGGAATATTAATGGTAGGTGAATTTAGCACAATTTCCTGTGTATATGGAGTGGCTGTACCGCACCCAAGGTCATCGGGGGACTCAATTACCTCGAAGGTGTAAATACCCCCAATTAAAGACTCATCCCAGTGGACTCGGATTGTGTCGCCTCTTCCTACTAGCGTGTAAAAGGTAGCGGGTACAACGTTATTGCTTGGATCAAGAATTCTCCACGTAAAATCGCTATGCCCGTTAAACCCCTTAACCCAATAGCTCTCATTGCTTCCAACGCATGCCATAGGCAAGTTCTGCCCCGAAGCATGAAAGGCTCCGCTTGTTAAAAGGCTAGCTGATAAAAATAGTATGTATAAAAACTTTTTCAATTCATTATATTTAAGCAATCTCTACTCCATTCTTCCTCGCTGAGCTGATTAACGATGATGAATTATCGTTGTAAAACTTTTTTGTGCTAATTATTTAAATTATTCTATTCGGGAGTTGATCCTATAGGGTCAAACTCATTGATTTTCTTATTGATTTAATACTCAGTAGCCGTACCTAAAGTATCGCTGCTAAACAGGTATGCTTCGCTCGCCTTTATCCTTTGGGCATTGAACGAGCGCAGTATATCTCTTTAGCATCTCTACTCTTTTTTGTATAGCCATCATTTTAATAACCCATTTATTGATAAATCCTCGTCAAGCAGTGGCCAATGTATCCCATAACCCGATGGGGAGATGGTATAATTCAAACGCTCCCTCTCTGTGGCCCGAACAAGTTTATCGGATACCTGTACCAAAGGGAAACTTACCGTTTGGTTGTCGAACACGATTATAATACAATTGTCCACGAAATTAACGTTTTGTATGTTATACGCTTTTTGCATAACTCCTATCTCTTAAAATGTCTGTGCCATTCAGTAACTATATAATCGAAGTGCTCGAAGATAATTCTTTTAACCTCACGGCGAGCAGCCGGTGTAAGATTATACTCTAGCGCTAGGGATATATCAAAGTTCTCTTCATCAATCCAAAACTTACATTCCATATCACCCTTTTCGGCATGGATGTGTATTGGTTCTTCACTCTCATTAGACCAAAAGTAAAGCCGCCAACCTGCGATTAACAAAACTGTAGGCATTGTTCAACTTTTTTTTAAAACCCTGACAGGGTATTGAAACCCTGTCAGGGTTAAGAGCTACACCTAAACTAACGCTTCTATTTTTACTATTGCTTTCAAGCGATTAGCGTTTGGCCAATGTTTTGGTTTACAATTTTTATACTATACAACCTACTAAAGAGCAAAGTTGTTTGGTATATGATAGATAGGACCAGTAACTGGAGGAAGATTTAACCAGTAGGTAACAATATCGTTTGCACCTGCTTCAGCATAAAAAGCATTGGCAACACCCGCTCTGTAATGCGAAAGGGTAGATGTTTTTGATGCAACGGTTGCAAGGGTAAATACATATTTGGTTCTTACATCAACACCACCATCTTGTACATAATCCATATTAGCAGGTATTACAACCGTGCTTCCTGAAAGAACAAATGTAGCATCAGCTGCCCCTACAGAGATACCATGCGGTAGAGATGGAACTGCAGCTACCACCTCAACGCCTGTTGCATCGTAACCAGCTACAGTAGCAGTGATGGTATAGGCATAACGATTATACGGAGCAATAACACCGGCTTCAGCAAAATTGAGCGTTAAGTCATCTACATAACCCTCTCCGCAACGATAGAACTCATTCGCAGCAGCAACGCTCCATGCAGCAGCGGTATTTGCACCATCCAAAGTAGCAGATGGAACAGGTAGAACAGTAATTACGTGATTTTTACCAATATTATCGGCACAAGCACCCGACTGGCGCTCAGCAGCCCAAACGTTTAGCGTACTACCAGCAGCGGGTAACGTACCGGCAGGAATTGCTGCATAGTTTTGTAGCACAGTCCAGTCTTTAATCAGTGTACCTGTTAAGAAATCGACACCGTAAACCCAACGCCAAGCAGAGGATGCGTTAATGCCAACAACACCTACGCCGTTGTATAGCGGGCTATACACTGGGTCTGGGGCAACATAAAGGGTAAGGCCTAAACCAGTGGTTTGGTAGGTTGTTTCGGTAGGGACAACATAGTTTAGCGCATTGGCATGTGCAGGGTCCTGAATGGCTGCAGGGTATGTTTGCGCCTGCGCACCCACCATTACAAAAATGGCCACCATGGTAAGCGCCAGTTTCATGAGAGTTGATTTTTTCATAGCTTATTTGTTTAAAATTTAAAAAATTAAGTTTATTTTTTTGTTTTTTGTTTTCAAATTAGGCCTTCCGGCGTAAATACAATTAATACAAGGGGTAGCATTATGGCGGCATCCCGTCCTGTATGGGGGTCTTTATCCTGTTCTCGGTTAATATCCGGTTTCGCATTGCAAGTATAGTAATTATTAACACATTGTTAACAGTTGATACGTTGACTCGGCTATAAGGTTTACACTTTAATAGATGATTTAATCCTTTTACTTGATAAACGTACCTTAAAACCTGATAAACGAAGGTAAATTTTTTTCTCTAAACCATTTTTCTCTAATCTACAAAAACTTTTTTAACCGTTAAGTGCATAAAGATTGATTATAAAACGCAGAGCTAAAGCATAATTAATTTTTGCTTTGCAAACGAGCCTGCCAACATGCAGGTTCTGCAATTTGCTTAATTTAAGGCAGCCTCTTTACAGGGCTTAGCGCCAACAAGGCAATCTTCCGCTTTCGGTCATCAAAGAACGTACGCTCATTATTTATCAATAATACTGCCAACCACTATATAATACTGATTATCTGGCAATAGCAATAATTACATTAAATTTGAGGTACGAAATCGGAAAGGGTAATTACAACTATAGAGGCTAAAAAAATGAACACAGAGGCACAGGAGCACAGAGAAAAAACAATGCAATCATACAAAAATCAACAGAAAGGCAATAAGTTCCATAAAAAGAGTGTTTTAGGCTAATTCTTGTTTTCAGGCTAGAAAACAGAAAAATATATCACTACTTTCCAATATGATTCTTTATAACTATTCAGCAGCAATAAAAACTCTCACGCAAAGTCGCTAAGCCGCTAAGGCACTAAGGTATTCTACGAACACAAAGAAAGATACAATAAAAAAATATAACCGAAAGTTCATTGGGAAAATGTTTTTTTGTTGGAATTAGCCTAAAAAAAGAAATTACAATCAATTAACTCGCAAAGGGAAAAAACGAATACGTTTTTTCTTTCTTTGCGAACCCTGCCTACCCTGCCTACCGGCAGGCAGGCGGCAGGCAGGTTTGCGAGATAAAAAAGCGAGTAACAGCCTTTATAACTGCATTTTACATTTGCTTGTGAAAATAAATGGTTAACTGAAGATGTACCTGAGTAGTTACGATTCTTTTATAATAGACTTTATACAGATTAAGCAACAACTGCTGAATAAGGGTAGAAAATAGCTACAAGCACAATCACTAACACCGCCCCAGCCTACCCTGCCTACCGGCAGGCAGGCGGCAGGCAGGTTTCAAGGCGGTTTCTAATGGAAAAAGACAATGGGCTTTAGCCCAACATCAAATGGATTGCTAATTACAGCTAATAGCGGGATACAATGACATCATTTATTTACTCTCCCTTATCAAGGGCTAAAGCCCAGCTAATTCAGCGTTTACTAACTCCGCCTTAAAAGGCGGAGTTAGTGATTCAGCCTTCAGCCTGTATTTGTAGCTAAGGCTGATATTTATTCTCAGGCATCAACTGTCATAACCCTTTTTCTTATATCGAACTCACGTTAAGTATGTATTACATT
>RPRQ01000089.1 GCA_003818205.1 Bacteroidales bacterium | reverse complement strand
CCAAGAACGGGGAGGTCATGGGCGCCAAGGAGTACAAGCGTACCGGTGGCGGGAATGGGAGGCTAATCGAGAAGTACATCGCCGATAACGAGAAGAACAACCTCACCACCGATGTTCAGGTAAACTTCTCCGCCTCGGGGAACCAGAAATACGGGTTCGACGCCTTTACCAATGAGAAGGAGACCATCAAAGCCAGATACCCCGCGCTCGGCAATGGCTATATCCCAGCGTTCAAGAGCGTAGCCAGCTTTACCATGGATAGGGTTGTTCACGGCTCAAGCGGGAATGGCATAACCTTCCGCGACGGGATGGGTATCTCGGCCATCAGAACGGGCGATGAGCTCACGGTTCGGGGCGGCTCCGACGGAACCGTTACCGCGCTCTACGTCTACTATGATGTTACCGCCACCACCGAGAGGATAGCCGGAAAGCTCAACCTCATGAGCTTCGACGAGCAGGCCAAGAAGCTCTACATCGTTCCGGTGAACGGCGCAAAGCTGCCCGATGTAACCGAGCTGCAGAACGTGCTCAATCGGATTTACGCCCAGGCGGTAACCCGCTGGGAGGTGGTTAAGATTAGCAGGAGCGTTGATGTTCCTTTCCCGGATGGGCAGATGGTACACGGTGGCAGCAGCGCCATTGCGGTGTATAACGATGATCAAAAGTCCGTTATCAGCAAGTTTAAGGAGATTGACAGCTTCGAGAGCAATGCCTTTTACCTCTTCTTTGTTGATAACGTGAAGGGCAAAACTGGCGATGTGGCCGGTTTTATGCCCTTGCAGCGGCAGGCCGGCTTTATCTACGATAGCCCCAATATGTTTATTATGGCCCACGAGCTGGCCCACGGTGCTTTTAACCTCCGCCACACCTTTAGCCCCGAGGAGTTTATAACCGCCGAGAATTCCACTCAAAATCTAATGGACTACAAGGGTGGCTCTGAACTCTGGAAACACCAGTGGGAGCTGATCCGCGATCCCGAGAACATGCTCTTTGCTTGGGCGCAGGATGAGAGGGAGGGGGAGGCTAAAGTTACACCCAAGAAGGGAACTGTTGTAGGTTATGTAATTTCAGATCCAGAGGCCTACGTTCGACTAAATACAACTCCTTTTCAGATAAAAGAACCAAAGCAAAAACTAGAAAAAGGTAAAGAAATATCACTTGTAAATACCTTGGTAGAAAAAAAGACAATCACAATTAAATATTTGAACGAAACAGTAGAGTATGTTACAAGTTTTACAAATGTTACTGAAATATTAAAATTAGAAAAAGAAGAAAAATATCAATTATTAAAAGATGAAGAGTCAGTAAAACTTCCATACTCTGATGTAAAAACAGGTAATGTAAGTAAAAAGGAATCTTGTGTTATGGTTGATAAGGTTTGTGGAGATTACTATCAAGTTAAGGAGAATACTACTAATAGTGAAGGTTGGTGGATTGATAAAAAATCGCTAAAACGAGTCGATAAAGATGTTTCTAATAATTTTGATTGGATGAAAGATGTTACGCTTGGGACTGATGTTGTTGATAAAGAAACTTTAACAAAAATTCAAGAAAACCTTAATGGAGTTAATGACAGAACAAATGCGGATATTTATGGAAGTAATCGATTAAGAGGCACTGGAAGTGGCCATATGAATTTAGGTCAGGACAAAGGCAAACCTGAATTTACAGGCAATGATTTTGAGAGAAAACTAAAAGAACTTATCTATGATGAATTAAAAAAAGAGGGAACTTATAGCTCTATAAATACATATGATGATGAAATATTTACCTGGGGAAAGGGTTTTTCTGTAAAAGGGAAATTAATGGATGTGCTTGATGAATTGTTAAAAACTAGTGGGAGAAATTACGACAAAATATTTAGTAATGTAGGAATAAAAATTGTCGACAAACATTTATGGGTAATAGATAAGGATGGGAAATGGCTTAAGGATTCTCCTCCTAATTATGAAGCATCTAAATATATTAAAAGTAGCACAGAACTTTTAAGTTTTTTCATTGAATTGGCAGAAAAACCAGAATACTATCAAGATGTAATAAATGCTCAGTATAATAAAGGAGTCTCAAGTGGTGCTGGCAGCTATCCATCATATATATTAAATGATAATAAGTCTGGCTATTCTGATAATTGGAATAATACTTCAGTAACTGTTTTGTGTCATCTATCATTCTGGAGTGGCTACGGATGGCATACTGGAACTGACAGATACAAAGAAACAAAAGGAGATTTAGATAAAATTCTTTATAAGTATCTCTATAATACTATAAAAAACTATCCAGCTACTCGAAATGGAGAAATTTTAGAAACAGGTATTTATAGATGGAATATTTCTTATAGCGTTATTGAAAGACTAAAGCAGTTTGGTGATCCTGAATCAGCAGGATATACAAAACTGGAAGAAAAGTGGTCTGCAAATAAAGATATAGAGTTGGAATTCAAAAAAGATAAATCAAGTAAGTTAAGAGCCGTAAAAAAAGATGAAACAAAATATATATCTAATTCTGAATGCATAATAATTCCTAAAGATGGGAAATATATTATAGTTACTAACAACGCAGAAACTTTAACTTATGAAACATTTGAAAAATAATTTGAAGGTAATCTTCTTTTGGGTTTCAATATTTTTATCAATATGTTTTATTGATAAAAATGATGGGGAAGTACCTGAAATTAACATTGAGGACGTTAGAAAAGATTTTATAACACATGGAGAGTTCTTATCTTTTTCATCAGAGTATATAAAAGGTCTTGAGAAAGGAAAGTTTTCGATATTTTATTTACCAAAGTATTGTTTAGTTCATATAGCTTATAAAAATGTCGAGACCGAAAGTTATATGAAGTTTTCGGAGATAGCTGTTTATATTTTAGATAAAGAAAAATGGGTCTATAAAAATATAATCCCATATTACTATAATTTAAAATTAATTGATAAAAAAAGAGGAATTTTTCTATCCGACAATAAGTTTTGTAGAATGAATGGAGATTGCAATAGCTATTATGAATTAAGTAATTTTGATGGTAATGACCTGATAAAGATAGTTGATTATAAGGGTTATAATAAATCTGTTTATTATCAAATCTTATTAATTAAGAATCAGATTAATGAAGTAAAGCAGAAGATGGGGGACACCATTGCCAATGAAATAAAATTGGAAAATTTTGAATTTACTGATAAAGGAGTAAAATCATTTGATTTAAAAAGAAATATGCTTGTCTTGATTGATTTAAATGACTCTTTAGTTACAAAACAAATCCAAACAGAAACGAAAGAGCATCCTTAGAGGCTTTACATATAAACTGGTTCCCTCGTTGAGTCGACGCTCCGGCAGTAGTCGGATAAGTTGTAGGTGAAGAATAAAAATAATTGGGTTCGGCGGTCGGCAGTAAGATGTCTGAGTTATGATTGAACCAGATTAATAGATTGAGCAGATTTTTTAAATGGTTATTATAAGCATGAGCAGAAATATACTGGGTTTTAATCAGCGTAATTCGCTGAATCCATTTAAATCTGCGATCCAGACTTATTGGGGAAAGCATTGATAAATAAAAAACTTTAAATTTATACTTATGAAAACGCTACAAACGCTCATTTTCCTAACAATAATCCTTCTTGCCGCCTCGTGCAAAAAGGAGGATGTAAACCAACCACCCTCAAAGCCCAAGCTGCTAACGCCCGCCAAAGGCGCAGTTGTTGCCCCCGAGAGCATCACCTTTACCTGGGAGGCCAGCACCGATGCCGAGGGCGAAGCGATGGAGTATGATTTGGCTGTGAGTAGCGATTCATTGGACTGGAAGTACTTTTCTGCTGAGGCTGCCAGTAGCAAAACCATAGCCAACAAGTCGGGGAATGGCAGCTACTACGCCTTCGAGACTGGGAAGAAGTATTACTGGAAGCTATCTGTCGATAGCAAGGATGCAGGTGGGCAAATAACCGGCTCCACCGAAAGCGATGTGGTTAGCTTTTACACCTCCCCCAGTGGTGTAGCCAATCTGAGCAAAACCTCTGGCGATGGCTTTGTAAACCTAGCGTGGACCGACCCAGCAGGGTTAACCAGGGTTGAGGTTACCTTTTCCCCAACCGTTATTGGCATTGTTCAGCCCATTGTGGTAAACCCCGGCGTTAGCAAGGTTGAACTAACAGGTATGCAGAATGAAACCATTTATAGCTTTTACATTAAGGCATTCAATAGCCTTGGGCATCCCTCCAAAGCTGATACCATAAAGGCTCTACCGCTTTCACCTACATTAATTCACGATAATGAGTTTAACATTTACTCAACCGTTCAAGTTGGCACTCAAACCTGGATGCGCGAAAATCTTAGAGCCACCAAGTGGCAGAATGGCACAGAGATGAAGCACTGGTGGTCAGGATTAGTTTATGCAGTTGGACCACAGAGTAATATTTATGGTAACTATTACGATTCTCCATTAAGATGGGAGGGCAAAAACCCATGCCCTTGCGGATTTCATGTCCCGTCTGATGATGAAGTAATAATCCTTGAGCGTTACTTGGGTGTTCCCGAGTCTGATTTACTCAAAGGGGGCATTCGAGGGGAGCTTGAAAAGGTTGGTGCCTCAATTAAATCGAAAATGGGGTGGGCAGATTTTCAGGGAGTAAGTGGAAATGGTCTTGACCTATACGGATTGAATTTCATACCTGCAGGTTATTATGATAATTCATCAAAAACAGTAAAAGATAGAGGGACTGTGGCTAATTTTTATACAACTACTGTTTTTACTGGTCCAGTAGATGGATATTATTATGTAAGAGAGTTATTTAATAATAGCGATGGTATACATAGAGAAATTATGTCTAGTGTGCAATTTAATTCAGTACGTTGTATAAAAGATTGATTTTAGAACAGTATTGTTTAAATATTGGCTGTGGTTTGTGTATTGTTAAACAAAAGAGTATGAAAAAGGGAGTAGCCATTTTCTTAATCCTATTAGGGTTAGCAGGTTTAAGTAGCTTAAATGCTCAGGAATATAAATACTGCATAGGGATTATGCAGGGGTATGATTCATGGAGCCATTGCGGGGCTGCTCCAGGCTATGATGGGGTTCGTATTCGAGTAAATGGTAAAGATTCTCTTTACATGGATATAGAGAAAAAAGATCTAAACCAGAAAAAATACTTTGATTATACGATTAAAGGAACTAGCCTTTTAGATTTAAAAGTTGATGGCAAGAAAATTGAATCTATTGAAGCTTTCTATTGTAATCATTTTTCTTTCCCTGGTGGCTGGAAAAATATTTCAACTAATTTTAAACAAGAAGAGTTCGTAATAGGTCAAAGTTCTCCAAAAACAGAATCATTGAAAACGGATTGCAGCTACTGGCATACCCAAACCCGAGTGTGGTCTACAACATTATATATCGATGACCCGGTGCATATCTCTAGCCCTCAGGTTCCTCCCTCGTTGAGCCGAGGTTGTAGGTATAAAACAACAATGATTAGGTTCGGCGCAGGTTAGCGGAGCGTACCTGCGTCGGTTTATTCTTGCAGGCTGTGCCTGCGTATTAAGTAAAAGGAATACGGGATGTAAAGCAAGGCATAAATGATTATAATGAATTTAAAATGTCAACAGGCTATAAAATAGCAGATAAGGATGGTTTATACTACCTAACATTTCAAATTGTTGGGTGGGTCGATTTGTTTACAAGGCAAATTTATCGTGATATTGCCATTGATAGTTTCAAGCACTGCCAGCAGAATAAAGGGTTAAGCCTATTCGCATATGTCATCATGTCGAACCATATTCACCTGCTTGCGCAAAGTGAGCATGATGATTTAAGCGGAACGATAAGAGATTTTAAGAACTACACGAGCAAGAAGTTTTTAGAAGTGATAAATGATAGCGCAGAGAGCAGAAGTGATTGGATGAAAATGGTTTTTGAATACCACGGAAAGCATAAGAACAAGCAGAATAATCAGCTTTGGACACATGAAAATCATGCAGAGTTGATTTATAGCCAAAAATTCATTGAGCAAAAGGTTGATTATATTCATGATAATCCAGTGCGAGCAGGAATTGTGTATAAGCCAGAGGATTATATCTATTCTAGTGCTCGGAATTATGCAGGGTTAGAATACATACTTGAGGTGATTGAGATTGATATGAAATGGAAAACGGTTCGGTAATATTGTTCAATGCGATAAATGCAGGCTCAGCCTGCAATAATATATTCGACTTAGGCGTGCAGCCTAAGCCGAACGGGGTGCGAGGAATTATGCAGGAATGGAAAGTATTTTAGAAATAGAAGAGGTTGATTTAAGATGGAAAACGGTTTGATGATTTTGTTAGTTTTGGTAAGTGCAGGCTCAGCCTCTGTTAAGCTGAGGCTGTAAGTAAAAAACAATACACATGGAGTTCGGCGGTCGGCTGCGCCGCCGTCGGATTATCAAAAGCAGGTTGTACCTGCGAACATTGCCTGCAAGGCAAAAAAATAACATGGCAAATACAGGCTTTAGCCTGTAAAGATATATACGACTTAGGCATGGAGCCTAAGCCGAACAGCAAAACAGAGAAAAAATGAGAATAATTATATATGAACTTTTAAAATATAACGATATGTTAAAAAGAACGTTAATTCTGCTAACGGTTGCCTTGATAGCCGTTACCTCGTGCAAAAAGCAGGAGGAAAACCAACCTCCTAGTAAGCCAAAACTGCTGACACCCGCCAAAGGCGCAGTTGTTGCCCCCGAGAGCATCACCTTTTCCTGGGAGGCCAGCACCGATGCCGAGGGCGAGGCGATGGAGTACGACCTGGCGGTTAGTAGCGATTCGGTGGACTGGAAGTACTTTTCTGCTGGATCAGCCATTAGCAAAACCATAGCCAACAAGTCGGGGAATGGCAGCTACTACGCCTTTGAGATTGGGAAGAAGTATTACTGGAAGCTATCTGTCGATAGCAAGGACGAAGGTGGGCAAATAACCGGCTCCACCGAAAGCGATGTGGTTAGCTTTTACACCTCCCCCAGCGGTGTAGCCAACCTGAGCAAAACCTCTGGCGATGGTTTTGTAAACCTAGCCTGGACCGACCCAGCAGGGTTAACCAGGGTTGAGGTTACCTTTAGCCCAGCAGTTGCTAGTATTACCCAGCCCATTACCGTTAACCCCGGCGTGGGCAAGGTTGAGCTGCAGGGCATGCAGAACGAAACCCTTTACCGCTTCTACGTAAAGGCCTATAATAGCCTTGGGCATACCTCAAAGCCAGACACCATAAAGGCCTTACCGCTTTCGCTAACCTTAATTCACGACAATGAGTTTAATATTTACACAACGGTGCAAATTGGTACGCAAACTTGGATGCGCGAGAACCTCAGAGCCACTAAATGGCAGGATGGTACGTTGATGAAGGATAATTGGGGTTTGATGTACTCTGTAGCTGATCAAAGTAATGTTTATGGGAATTACTATAAAAGGCCAGATTATTGGAATGGGAAAAACCCTTGCCCCTGCGGGTATCATGTGCCATCCGATGCGGATGTATTAACCCTCGAGCGCTTTTTGGGAATGCCCGAGGCTGATTTGCTAATTGAGACTGGTGTAAACCGTAATGATAGAGGAAGACTCGAAAAGGTTGGCAGCTCAATTAAATCGAAAACAGGATGGATTGACTACCAAGGTGTTAGCGGCAATGGCCTTGACCTTTATGGCTTGAATATTAGTCCTGCAGGTTTTTACGATATGCAAACAAAAGAGGTAAAAGGTCAGGGTTCTAGCGCTTATATTCCCACAACGACAAAAAGTTCAGAAAACTCGACTGGTACGTATTTTAGATTTTTGTATTATGATAAAGATGGAATAACTAGGTGGGATTATTCTTGGGGAGGTGAGAGGTATACTATCCGCTGCGTAAAAGATTGATATTGTCCGGTAGGTGTTTTGATAATAGCTTTTGTTTCTAGTTATAAATAGAAAAATATGAAAAAAGGAGTCGCCATTTTCTTAATCCTAATAGGGTTAGCAGGTTTAAGTAGCTTAAATGCTCAGGAATATAAATACTGCATAGGGGTTATGCAGGGGTATGATTCATGGAGCCATTGTGGAGGTGCTCCAGGCTATGATAGAGTTCGTATTCGAGTAAATGGTAAAGATGATCTTTACATGGATATAGAGAAAAAAGATCTAAACCAGAAAAAATACTTTGATTATACGATTACAGGAACTAGCCTTTTAGATTTAAAAGTTGATGGCAAGAAGCTTGAATCTATTGAAGCTTTCTATTGTAAACATTTTACTCTTTTTGATGGCTGGAAAAATATTGCATCTATTTTTAAGTTAGATGAGTTTGTAATAGGTAGAAGTGCTCCAAAATCAGAATCATTGAAAACGGATTGCAGCTACTGGCATACCCAAACCCGTGTGTGGTCAACTACGTTATATATCGATGATCCCGTACATATCTCTAGCCCTCAGAATACTTTAGGGTCAACAACCCTTAAAGACAATGAGTATTTAAGAATTGATATTGGCGATTACTACCAAAACGGTGAAGGTGACCCAAAGCTTTGCGTAGCATATTCTTTAGATAATAAGCCAAGAACGTGCGATACTTTAAAGAAATTCACTATTCGACCTAAAACAGTGCTATACCTATCGTATGAAGATATTTTTGGTAGTGATAAATCTAAACTTGGGGAACCGTTAGATTTTTGGGTTGAGAAGAGGCTGTTAAACGATACCATTTCCATAGGCAGGATGGTAAATAGTATCACCTTTAATCCCAGAGGAGTTGACTTTACCGTTGAAAGCGCTGTTCGTACTGCATGCGATGAGGGTAGGTTTAACCTTTTTATTAGACTTACAAACCTTGCCGATACCTCGGCAATTGCATCAGGTGGTTACAGTTGCGTGGTTACATGTCCACCCATTCCCCCTCAAAAAGAATTTAACTGTATATTTAAGAACAATACATTGGTAAGTAAGGGAAAAGGTAGGTATGAAGTAAGTTTTGGAGATGAGAATTATTCATTTTATGGCGTCCAGAAGTTAAAGGTGCAACTAGAGAATGTGTTAAATCCAGCCGAATTCTTTACTTTCAAAGAGTTTGATGTTCCTATAGTTCCACCACTAGTTACAGCCACCCAAGTTAAAGATTTTTATAACATTGGCGGAACAACTTATGATGTCCCTAGCGATAGCCTTTTCCTGCTATTAAGTGTTAAAGATGATTATGGGCGGTACCCATACACGTTTTTCATCGATGGGGTACAAGCAGATGTTAAAAATAGTTTGCCAACGCCTTACGGAAAAATGCCTGCTGAAGCACAGAAACAAGTTGATTTAAGCTTTGAAAAGTATTTTAGTAATTTATTGAATCAGTCTGAAAACCCATACCGTACCTTTTTAAAGGAAAAACTTCAGGATTGGGCAAAAACAGATGAGGCAAAGGTGCCTGTTGAACTTTATAATGGGTTTGATCCAGTATTTCTTCCTAATGGTAAAAATTTTCTTTATTTAAATAACGATACCATATATCTTGGGAATACTAATGGAGTAACCTCAATACCTCAGATAGTAAGAAAAGGGATAAAAGATTTTGTAGTACATCCAAATGGATATTGCTTTTTCTATAGTAGTTCTGAGGTAGGTAAGCAGAATATCTACAGAGTAGAATTTGAAAACTTGAAAGTTGAAGAGCCAATTCTTAAGTCAGGGTATCATCCGACTGACCTTGTGGTTGGTATCGACAACAACATTTATTTTTTGTCAGAGGGTTCCTTGTTCAGCATTCCATTAAATACTGCAGCAAATGTTACTCCCAATAGCATACTCCATAAAATCAGCGTAATTACATATGGTGAAAATTCGGATGGTGTTTATGTTATAACTTATGAGCATTATAAAGCATGCATTAGTTTGTCGAAGTACGGCTATTTTTATAAAGAACGTGAATATTTTGGTGGCGGAGGTGCTGTAAAGAGCGCGGGAAACCAAAAAAATTCACAGCCTGGTAATGAATCTTTAGAAACGTCAGTATTTGCAAACTATTTTGGCGGTGGATCAGAATTAGTAAGTTATTTTAATAGGGTTAATAAAACTATTATTGACGAGTATAATTACGATGCAGAAAATTTTGTTTTTGCTCCAAATGGTGATTTTGTTTTGGCTGATGATTCAGAAGGAATAATAAAAATATCTACCATAAACCCCAGTCAAACTACTTCACTTCTAATTGGGCGTAATCCATTTTATATATTTAACAATAGTTTTAACTTTTTCTATCTAGGCAATGATTATAAAGTGCGTAAATCTTGTGTTGATGATTGTGATGCCTATGTTTCGTTTCCTGAATTGAAAAACAGTAGTTTTACTGTAAATACTTCAGAGGATTGCTATCTGTTTGCAAAAGGGACTAAGATTTACGCCCACTTTAATAATGAGTCTCAAATTGTCGACTACTATTTAAATAGATTGTATCCAAATAAAGGACAAGCCAAAGCTTGGTTCGATGAGTTTAAAACCTTAAAGCGCAATGAGTGGCGTGAACTTTTTAGCTTTACTAAAATAAAAAACAATAAAATACTCAAGGCTAACACTGAACAAAAATTAGTAATAATGGATAGTGATACTTGTTATTCTGAACCACCCATAGACATAAAAATTGTTACCCCACCCCTTTTTAATTACAGTGTAACAACTACAAATACAACCAATATCTGCACAGCCGATGGTACGGCTACCATAACCTATATTGCAGGGGGCAACCCACCTTATGCAATTGGAGGTGATACATTAAAAGTTAAGAATAATTCTGTTGTATTAACAGGTTTAAATTCAGGGAAATATAAAATACCATTAAAGGATAACCGCTCCATTGAATTTACAGTTGATGCAAATGCAGGCTTAACTTATGAAGTAACCGCTAATACATGCCAAACCAAAAATGGCAAAATAAGTTTTAAGGTTGCAGGTATTAATTGTAGCGAACGAAAATACTATTTATATAAAGGTAATCCTGAAATCCGTATTGATTCAATTATTACCACTAACGATTCTGAGATTTTTGATAGATTGGAAGATGGGGAGTACTCCATTGAGGTTGTTAGTACTTGCTGTACATTTAAAAAGACAGGTATAGTAGTTGGTCGTAAAATCTTCAATATTTCTAACCCTACTATTAGCAATCCTGTCGAAATTGGGGAAACGGGCAGGGTTACCGTTGATTTTGAAAATAGAAGTAGTGAGGTTGCTTGGAGTATTACACATGCAATTAACAATGCTTTAGTCTACAGTTCATCTGCTAATCAGGGAAGTGTAACCCATAATTATCTGCCATTTGATGCATATAAATTTCATGCAACGCACAACGGATGTACCGTTGTTAAAGATTTTGAGATTAGCGGTCCAGAGGTTGATGTTAAAGTTGACTTAGAGCAGTTAAATAATACGCTATACGTAGATGCTAATATAAAAAGTATATCTGGCATCGATAAATATAAGCTCAAGATAGTTGAAAAAGATAATGGCCTTCTAAAGTCGGATACCCTAAGATTTTTAATGGATACGCTATCCGGTGCAAGCTATAATGGGGAGTATACAATAGTACTTAGTTATGGGTCGGACTATGGGAAAACATTTAACATTTGCAACTTTAAATACCCATTTTCCATAACTGATGATCCCAAAACTATAGAACCAATAAATTGTTTTGGTGGTAAAGGCAAAGTAATGCTTGCCCCCCAATGTGATTTAGTGGGTGGAATTATTGAGGCAGAAGCTAACGGCTTTTCATTCTCAGCTAATATGAGATATGATGCGGGTCATAGTTTTGCTTATAAGCTTAGAAGCCTAGCAAAGGATTCAGTCATATATAATAACAGCAAAGTTGCTGCTGAGAAGTTAATAATTAAAGATTTTCACTACCAGATTAATCAACCTGAAAAGATTACAGCAAATATTGAATACATTGATGTTACCTGTACTGGTAATGATAATGGAAGTATATCAATACTTTCAGCTGCTGGGGGGAATGGTGGCTATGAGTATATGGTCAATAATGATAATATTTGGAAGAGCTCATCTTTAAAAACTCCTAATTTAAAACCTGGTAAGTATATTGTTGATTTAAGAGATGATAAAGGCTGTCGATTGGAATATCCCATTGTAGATAGCATTAAACAGCCAGAGAAATTGGTTATTGAGCGTACAGTTATTACCCACCCCACCTGCGAACTCGAAAATGGTATTATACGTGTAGATATTAAAGGGGGCAATGGGCTTTACCAATACCAATGGCTATTAGATAATAAAGTAATTAATAAGTGTGATTCGACTGCAAGCACCAGCTTCGATTTGGATAGCCTTAAGTTTGGTTCTTACGAACTAGCTGTTCTGGATAATAAGGGCTGTGATGCTAAAACTAGCTTAATAAAGTTAGAACAATACAGTAACCCAACTATCTCACAGCGTAAGCTCATCGATGCGCTTTGCCATAACGATTCAAACGGAGAGATTCAAGAATTAACGTTTGCCGGAAAAGGAGGTTTAAAAGAGTACTATCTACGCAATGACGATTCTACCTACTTCGACACCATTCAACCTCCATTAAACTATTTTAACAAGCTTAAAGCCGATTCATACCGAATTACGGTAAGGGATACGAATAATTGTAAATCTAACAGCCCTCATAAATTTACTATTGGGCAGCCTTTAGATTCTCTTCGTATAAAGCTCGATTCCATTAGCCCTGTAATCGATAAGTACTCCCCAACAGGTAGTATCAGCGCAGCCATTACAGGGGGGAATAGCGGAGCGAAAAAAGTAAAACTATTTGACTTTAATGGAAATGATAAGGATTCAGTTATCCTAGAAAACAACCCAGATTTCAAGTTTAGCTCAATTCTTGCAGGGCGCTATAGGTTAAACGTAATCGACAAGAAGGGTTGCAGCTACAATCTCAAAAATCTTGAGGTGATTGAGCCTACCCACCTGCTACGTTTTACCGTTAAGGATTCGGGTCGTGTACTTTGTAAAGCACCTACCGGTTTTATTGAGGTTGAGGCGCATGGTGGTTGGCGTGGGTATACTTTTACCCGCACCGGGATTGATGCATTCTTTTCTGACAGCAGGTTCGAAAATCTTTATGGTGGAACTTATACAGTAACCGTACAGGACAGTTTAGGTGCTAAATATAGTAGGGATATTACCATCCTTGAGCCACAGGATAGCCTAAGCTCAAGGGTTACCCTTATTACTCCTCCAACCTGCTCTAGTAATGGAGCGATTGACCTTGAAATAAGCGGCGGAACGGCTCCTTATCGGGTGTTGGATAGCCTGCGTAGGGATACTTACGATAAAGAAATAGTTGATGGAAAGCTTAAAATAGCTGGGTTATCGGCCAATGCCTATATCATGCGAATAATTGATAACAATAACTGCAAATTCGATCTATCAACCACCGTACCAGACAGCATGATGCTCCGCTTCTCATTCGATGGCATTATGAACCCAACCGCAGCAGGTATAGCAGATGGTGCTATAAATGCAACCGTATCTAAAGGTGTAAAGCCCTATTCTTTCCAGTGGAGAGATGAATTAGGGACTATTATACCACAAACTTCAAACTATTTGAATGGTGTGAAAGCAGGTTTCTATAAGCTAACCGTAAAGGATAACAACAACTGCTCCGTTGCTGATAGCTTCTACCTGGCAGGGCTTGATGAATACCTCTTTAAGATAGCTGAACGAGGAGATGAAACCAAGTATGGGGCAATGAATGGCTACGTCAAGTTGACCTCGGAGTTTAAATCTTGGCAGACTTTTGAGGTTTTTACACCAAATCTTGGCAAACTGCTTTACAAACCGGGCGATTCTAACCCTATAATTAACTATGAGAATGATATGCTATTCCTTAGGAATTTAGGTGGTGGTAAGTATAGGGTAAGGGGGGTTACCACCGATGGTGATAGGGCATCTATAGAATTCAGCATTGAGTCGTACCAACAGTTCATCGTCAACAGCTCTATCGTAAAGAATGTCGATAGGCAGGGCGATTCAAATGGTAAAATAACCCTTACGGTTTCAGGTGGAGGAGGGGGTAATATATTCCATTGGGAGCATATTCCTGTAAAGCCAACAGGTTCTCTACAATCTAAGGACGATGATCAAGGCTCTGTGCTAAGCGGTATTCCTGCAGGCGATTATCGTTGTAGCATAACTGACTGCTATGGCAATACCATTTCAACCGATGCTAAGGTGCTTGAACCCAGCATGAAACTTCTGGTAAGCATTAATCGTTATCGGAACGAGACCTGCAAGGATTCAACCAATGCATTCGTTGAACTTAAAGCGGTTGGCGGATGGGGTCTTTACCATTTTAAGGGTGATAATGATAAACTATTCACTTACAAAACCCTTTATAGCAAGCTTAAGGTTGGAGAGCATAAGTTCTACACCATCGATGGGCAGGGTGTGGTCGATAGCATTCCCTACGTAATTACCGAACCCGACTATTTACGCTCAATTGGTGTGTTTGTCGATAGTGTAAACTGTCATGGTGATGCTACCGGCGAGGTCAAATTCCATGTAACCGGCGGAACACCGCGCTACAAGTTCGCCTACGCCGATAAGCCTACCGATTGGTATACCGATACCATTGCCCGGAACGTGCGGGAAGGTGATTACAGCTTCATCATTAGCGATGCTAATAATTGTAAAACCCAAAGTGTAATTCCACCTGTAAAAATGCTTGAACCCGACCCCTTGCTCTTTGAAAAAATTAAGGTTACCCATACAACGTGTGAAAAAGATAATGGCGCAATAGAAGTACAGCTGAAGGGTGGAACCCGGTTCAAGAGTAACACCCGTAAGTATAAATACGAGTGGTCCCTTTTCAATAATCCACTAACCGAGGAGTACGATAGCACCATTACCGATCTCAGGCAGAATGGTCTTTATACGCTAACGGTAAAGGATGTGCATGGTTGTTCTAAGTCTATTGATACACGTATAAATTCATCTTACAACCCAACTATCATCGATGTGGATACCACCCCGGTGCTTTGCCATGGCGATTATACGGGTTCAGCATTTGTAAAGGAGTTTAAGCCTGGCAACCCTTCATCTAAATGCTATTTTACTTGGTCGAATGGCGTTGAATTGGATAGCGCTGGGGGCTTTGGCGTGGGCGTTGACACTGTCAGGATTTATGACGACAATGGTTGTCATACAGTCAAATACTTCGAGATAACCCAACCCGATTCGCTTCGTATCTCGATTGCCGATCGTAAAAATGCCCTCTGCTTTGGCTATAACGATGCATTCCTGCAAGCGCAGGGGCTGGGTGGTGTTGGAGGTTATTCCTATCAATGGTCAACGGGTGCCACAACCAATCGAATCGAAAACCTCTTTAAGGGCGACTATCGGTTATCAATTATAGATGCCAATAAGTGCATAACTGTCGATACTTTTACGATTTTTCAACCCGATTTGCTTGAGGTTGACCTAGGAGACGATATCAAGATGTGCCCTGGTAATAGCCGTGTTATCGATGGACAGGGGTTTGCATCGCATAAGTGGTCCAACAGCGGCGGCGTTATCTCCACCGAGAGGTACTTAACGGCTCGCAATGCCGATAGCTACTACCTTGAGGTAACCGATGATATTGGTTGCTTTGCCTGGGATACCCTTGGGCTTTCCATCGGGAACGATGCGCTAAAAGCCGATTTCCTATTATCATCGCAAGCAGAGGTAGGCGATACCCTCTCCATCTACGAACTGTCGAATATGGTAATCGACAGCGTCAGCTGGTACTACAATCACGATGCCTTCACTGAGGTCGATAATAGGACAGGATTGGACTACGCATTCTTCTTGAAAACGCTTAAAACGGGAATTTATAACATTGAGCTCTCGGCATTCTCTGGAGGGTGTATATCCACTTCTGCTAAACAGATAGAAATCATTGCCGATTCTGGGGGTGAACCCGACGACGATGATTTAGGTTACAAGGATCCGTTGATTAAATCTTTCGCGGTTAACCCAAATCCAAACGATGGCAACTTCTACGCCGAGGTGAAGCTCCGTGAGGTTTCAAGCATAAACCTCGTTCTGTTCTCGGTTGCTTCAGGGTTAAAGATGGATGAGCGATTCGAGAATCAGCTATCGGAGTATTCGGTTGGATATAACCTGGCAAACCTAAACTCTGGCGTTTACCTTTTAATCCTAAAGGCGGGGAACGAGCGTAAACAGGTTAAGATTATTATACAGTGAGAAGAAGTGCCTAGCCTGCCTGCCGGTAGGCAGGAGTGCCTAGAGTGCGCTTGAATGCCTTGAGTGAAAGATAAATAACGAAAAACCTGCCAGAGTCGATAGACCTTACAGAGTTTTGGAGCATATAGTTTAAAGTTTGAATAAAATGATTGAGTTCGCTCGCATACATGTTGTCAGTGCGTTGATAGATAGTTAGAAGTAAGCGGGGAGCACGTCAAAACGGCGAGCCTGAAGTGGACTTGCGGGAGGAAGCATCGTTTTGACTTGAATTTTTTTGCTTCCTTTTTTGTTTCAAGACAAAAAAGGAAGTGGGGTTTGGGGTGAAGCCCCAAATAGGTTATGTGAATTTATTTAAAAGCGTAAACCCTAGAGTTGGGGTAATAAGAACAAAATGACACAAGATCATGCGTAAAGTCTTTGCAGTTTTAATTTTGGTTTATTTGATAGCAGGTAGAGTATCAGCTCAAAGCAGCTACCCCATATACGTTGCCCCCAACCTAACCCCTCCGTACTCGCTTAGGCTCAGCGATTATAGCAAATTTGGCTCCCAACAGCTGGTGGTAAACATCACCGTCAACGACCTTGGCGTATCGAACCTCCCCGTCAAGCTGCACATCAAGCTCGAGACGGTCGGGGTGACCATCGAGAATACCCCGAATCTAAGCACCACCCCCATCTACCTCGATGGCGGCGCGGCGAGCATCCTCTTCGGCGATGATCTAAAGGACTACTTCGACATCAACAACCTCGTCTTCAAGGGCTACAGCAAGGAGGCCTACCGCCGCACCGGGCAGCTCCCCGAGGGCTTTTACCGGATTTCGGTAGAGGTTCGCCACTTCCAGACCAACCGGCTCATCTCCAATCAGGGCACCGCATCCGCCTGGATAGCCATCGGTAAACCCCCGCTGCTCAAGCTCCCGGAGAACAGCAAGGAGCTGGGCGAGTTCAAGGGGATGCCCCTCGTATTCTCGTGGTATTCGGTCAATCTGGGAAGCCCCGTATCCGCCGGAAGCGTTCAGTACAGATTCGAGCTGTGGGAGCTGCGCGTCGAAGGGGTTAGCCCCTATACCGTGGCCGCAACGGTTCCCAATTTTTACGAGGAGACCACCCAGAACACCATGCTATCGATTATCCCCGCATCGATGCTGATGACCCCCGGGATGAGGTACGCCTGGCGCGTTACCGCATCCGACCTGAGCGGATTTGTCCCCTTCGAAGGGGATGGCCACAGCGAGATCCGCGTATTCACCTACCGCTCCAAGTGCGAAGCGGCGAAGAACCTGAAATCGAAGCTGCGGGGGACGAACGGCTTTTTTGCCTGGGAACCCGCTCGGAACCACACCTCGTACAACGTTGAGCTGCGTAAGCCCGAAACGGGCTGGCTCTCGGCCAGCGAGACGTTCGATAGTAAGGCTGAGTTCTTCGACCTCGATTATGGCACAACCTACGAGCTGCGCGTTCAGTCGGTCTGCGATAACGACCCGAGCATGGTCAGCGACTTCACCGGCTGGGAGAAGCTCAAAACGCCCGAGAAGCGCACAGCGCCCGACTCCACCTCCTGCCCGAGCTGCGGGTGTGGCACCCCGGATGGAACGGGCAGTATCGAAAACCTTACCGTCAAGAAGGATCTTAAACCCGGCGATACATTGATTAACCGCTTCGGGACCACCCGCTACATCCTTAAAAGCGTTGAGCCAACGGGCGATGGCGTCTATAAGGGGCAGTTCTACTTCTGGGCCGAGATCTGGAAGCTGAAATTCATCTGCGAGTACTGGGAGCTCTCGGCCAACACCGATGGGGTCATCCTGAACATGGACTTCGAGAGCGTCTATAACCCGCAGTTCCTGCTCGATGCAGACGCCACCGCCGACTACCTGAACGGCCTAGCTGATGCCATAGTCCTAATAACCGCTAAAGGTAAAATAAAGGATACCATTATCATCAACGAGAACCCCGTAGTCTACTACGTTAGCGATAATAATGAGCTCATCGCCGTAACCGTTGACCCGAACGGCGAATACAAAGAGGTGGTGGTCAAGGCCGATGTTGACGACGTTGAGGAGACCCTGATCCGGGGGGCCAACGGTGAGGAGTGCGTGGTGACCAAGAACGGGGAGGTCATGGGCGCCAAGGAGTACAAGCGTACCGGTGGCGGGAATGGGAGGCTAATCGAGAAGTACATCGCCGATAACGAGAAGAACAACCTCACCACCGATGTTCAGGT
>RPRQ01000088.1 GCA_003818205.1 Bacteroidales bacterium | reverse complement strand
GTCATGGGCGCCAAGGAGTACAAGCGTACCGGTGGCGGGAATGGGAGGCTAATCGAGAAGTACATCGCCGATAACGAGAAGAACAACCTCACCACCGATGTTCAGGTGAACTTCTCCGCCTCGGGGAACCAGAAATATGGTTTTGATGCCTTTACCAGTGAAAAGGAGACCATCAAAGCCAGATACCCCGCGCTCGGCAATGGCTATATCCCAGCGTTCAAAAGCGTAGCCAGCTTTACCATGGATAGGGTTGTTTCCGCCCATTCGACAAGCTCAGGGCAAGGCTCAAGCGGGAATGGCATAACCTTCCGCGACCAAATGGGTATCTCGGCCATCAGAACGGGCGATGAGCTCACGGTTCGGGGCGGCTCCGACGGAACCGTTACCGCGCTCTACGCCTACCATGCGGTTAACGACACCACCGAGAGGATAGCCGGAAAGCTCAACCTCATGAGCTTCGACGAGCAGGCCAAGAAGCTCTACATCGTTCCGGTGAACGGCGCAAAGCTACCCGATGTAACCGAGCTGCAGAATGTATTGAATCGGATTTACGCCCAGGCGGTAACCCGCTGGGAGGTGGTTAAGATTCCTAAAAACGTTGAGGTAACCTTTCCAAATGGGCAGATGGTACACGGTGGCAGCAGCTCCATTGCGGTGTACAACGCCGACCAGAAGAGTATAATAAGTAAATTCAAAGAATCTGATAGCTTCGAGAAGGATGCCTACTACCTATTTTTCATTGACAACGTAAAAGGGAAGAGCGGCGATGTTGCGGGCTACATGCCCCTGCAATACTCCATGGGGTTTATCTACGACAGCCCGAATTTACCAGTGGTAGCCCATGAGCTCGGGCATGGGGTTTTCAACTTGAGGCATACGTTCAGCCCAGAAGAGTTTATCGCAAAAGAGGGGGCTACGAAGAACCTCATGGACTATAACGGCGGAGCGGAGCTGTGGGTCGGGCAGTGGGAGAATATTCAAGACCCTAGAAGTATGCTGTTTGCATGGAGTCAGGATGAGAGTGAAGGGGAGTATGCAAGTAGTGAAATACGAAAAACAAAATTTGAATTTGTTAATCCGGATGATGAAATTAGATTTGACGATAACGATAGTACTTCATGTGCAAAATACCCTACCTACAAAAATAAAAACCTTATTCAGAAAGGGGCAAGATGGTATTATGCATCTAGTGGTCGTCAAAACAATTTAAAGATAAATGTTAGTCCACCAAAACTTGTAAATAATGTTTATTTACATTCTAAAGATAATAGAGTCATTTTAAGTACGATTCAAAAAACAAAAAATCCAATAACTTTTAGTTTCTCAACAAACCAGCCAGATACTGGTTTAATAATCTTAGCAAGACAAGATTCATTGAAAGGAAAAAAAATTGATGGACTTAATGTTATAAGTTGTAAACCTAAGAACTTTAATATTGGTATATGTTTAATTCAAGATTCTTCAAAAAATAATCCACCAAGAATTAATTTTAGTGAAATAACATCTTATTTTAACAAGATTTATGGAGCAATAAATACTACAGTAACGTTTTCGCTAGACACTGTTAAACTGAATTTTTCTAAAGTATTTGATCTTAATAAAGATTGGAAACTTGATAAAAATACTGAGTCAAGATTATTAAGTTCTTTTGCTGTTGATTCCAATCCAGGTTACAAGGTTTATATTATTAATATTCCTATAATTAGAGATGGGTTGGCTGAAAATCAATTTATTGGAGGTTTAGCAGTAGCAAATAAAAAATATCCTTTAATGAACTCTGATCCAGTTGCCATAGTTACAGTTGACAATAATCCTCATGTTCCTTCTTCGGTAGCTCATGAACTTGGGCATTTAATATTTGGTTTGCTAGATGTATTTATGGACAAGATAAATGTACCCAATTTTGCAACATTTGATGATCAATTTAATATTATGGATTATGTTGATGCTGGTGGTCTTTATATATATGATGTTAGGAAACTGAGAGCTTATCAAGTACTAGAATTAGAAATAAAAACACCTTAAATATGAAAATCCAATTGCTAATTATGCTATTTCTATTTGGTCTAAAGTTAAATGGACAAGTAAATAATATTGTATTTCTTGAGAAAAATACAATATATTCTAAACTTAATAATAAAGAGAAACAAGAGTTAATTATAGGTTTCAGTGAAAAATATGGTAAATCATTAAATCAAGATACTGCATACAGAAAAGTTATCGTTGATTTTTTTATTGATACAATTATTGCTAATGACAGAGTGAATTCTGCATTAGGTGGAAAGTTATTATTGCAAACTGTTCATTTAAATGAAGTAAGTTTTAATCAAAAGAAAAAGATTCTCGCATTATATGATAATGGTTTTTTTAACTTAGAAATAACTCAGTTGATTGGTTTACTAGGAGATAGGATGTTTGACAATGTTCTTAACAAAATCTATAAAAACAATTCTTTGAAACTTAAAGAATATGAAAAAAATATCTTGTTATACACTTTGGTTAGAATCGGAGATGAAAATGCGCTTAAATGTGTTTTGGATTCTTTAAAATCAGGATATAGTCAAAATGAAAAGATATTAAATCAGGAATTTGCCGAGTATCTAAAAAGTATGTGTTTTATTAGTAAAAAGGAAGTTTACAACTTGTTTTTCGAGTTCATAAAAAACGACAATGGAAAGACCATAATAATTGGTAGTTATGGAGGTGATCCCTATGGTGCCGATGATAATATATATTGTACACTCTCCTCTTTTGTTATTGAGATACTATCAAATGTTTTGGTTGATTTTCCTTTAAATAGAGTGGTTTGTGGAAAAGAAACAGATTATGAAAAATTAGAAACTGTTAAGAAATGGTATGAAAATAACTCAAATTTCAAATATAGATATTGGCATCCTTACTATGGGGTCAATTATAATTATTGGCCTTCCCGCTAGTTCTGCCTTTCTGCCCAACAAAGTGGGTTGTTGTTTGTGTTATATAAGGTGTTTAGCAAGTATTAACCTTGTTTTGTCAAATAAAATTACTAATTTTAACTAAGCGTTCTTTGAAATAGTTTTCCAGCTTCGTTCAGAAGTCTATAATAAGCAAGTTTAAGGAGATTGACAACTTCGAGCGCGATGCCTTCTACCTCTTCTTCGTTGATAACGTGAAGGGCAAAACGGGCGATGTGGCCGGGTTTATGCCCTTGCAGCGGCAGGCCGGCTTTATCTACGACAGCCCCAACCTGTTCGTTATCGCCCACGAGCTGGCCCACGGGGCCTTTAACCTCCGCCACACCTTTAGCCCCGAGGAGCTGATTGCCGCCGAGAACACCACCCAAAACCTCATGGACTACAAGGGTGGCTCCGAGCTCTGGAAGCACCAGTGGGAGCTCATCCGCGACCCCGAGAACATGCTCTTCGCCTGGGCGCAGGATGAGAGGGAGGGGGAGATGATAACGCTGAATAGCCTTGTCAAAGCCATACGTGATGCCAATCTAGCCAACTCAAAATCGCTTCCAGTGGTAAAGGATAGTTGCGAAAAGAAAGCATTTAGTAATTTTAAAATTGGCGAAAAAACAATGACTTATATGCATCTCATTTGCGGCAACCTACAAAAGGAGGATCAGTTCCCATATGAGGTAAGTAATTCTAGTGCTTTTGACTGGAAATCAGCATTAACAGCTGGCTTCGTGTACATCGACCCATCAGAGATCAGCAAGGAGGAGGTGACTGGAACAAAAGATGGATTGAAGTATGTGATTTATAAGTTTCACGAGGTTAAAATTAATGATGTACCTTTGTCTCCAACCTTGACAGACAACGTGCTGTTCCACATTATGGTGAGAAAGGATGAATCGAAAGATTTTGAGACGTATTTATATCCTCCCAAAAGTAATTTTGAGAAATATCAAGAAAAATTATTTGATCATGAAGGTGGGTATGTGGATGATCCTGTAGACCCAGGAGGCGCAACAAACAAAGGCATTACTCTTGCCACATTTGAAGCGTATGCAGAAGAAGACCTAGGGATAGAGCCCACTTTAGATAACCTAAAGAACTTAACAAATGATCAAGCATCAATAATTTATAAAAAGCGTTACTGGGATAGTATCAAAGCAGATGAAATTAAAAATGGTAGTATTGCATATATGTTATATGATTTTAATGTCAATGCCGGAGTCAATGCTGCAAAAGAATTACAGCAATCTTTAGTTGATCTTAATTTTAAGGTTAGCGTAGATGGTGTAATTGGAGACCAAACAATTGAAGCAGTAAATAAGGCGGATGCTAAAACGCTATTTGATAAGTTTAAGCAGAGAAGATTAGACTTTTATCAGACTCTTGTAGATGAAAGTGTTGAGAAATATAAAAAGGAACACCCAAAGGCTACTGAAGATGATTTATTGCAGTATACAAAGAAAAAGTTTGAGAAAGGGTGGAAGGATAGGATTAATAGCATAGTATTTGAACCATAAAATGTAAAATATATGAGACGGTACAATTTTGTAATATTTGTCTTTTTGCTTATTTATTCGTGTAACTCATCAGGTCAACAGAAATGTTCTTTTTGTGGAAACTGGAAGTGGGAAAAAAACGATGAAAAACATGATTTTACATTGCAGATTTTACAAAAGGACACAATAGTTGTAGGGAAACATTGCTACATTTTAAATGCCGGAAGTAAAATGGATTGTTCGGACAACGATAATGTTTTTTCGTTTAAGTTTAAGCCTTCAAATACAGATAGTCTAGTGCTTGGTATTAGGAGTTACTACTCAAATCAAGTTGGCCAGATAAGCCTGAAGTATAAAAATGGCAAAATTTACTGGAAACTTGTCAAGGCTCCTAAAGGAGAATATTATTTACCAAGAGAAGCAGTCTTAACAAAGTACTAATAATTATAAGAAAATGCCCTGAATATAGGTGTTAGGCTGGGCTATCCTGCTAGGTTGATGGCACCCCTCGTTGAGCCGAGGCTGTATTTAAAAAATAGAAATGATTGGGTTCGGCGGTCGGCTGTGCCGCCGTCGGATTATCAAAAGCAGGCTCCCGATACATCGGGAGCCTAAGCCGAACGGGGGGTAAAAAATAATTTATATGATAAAAAGTAGTTTGCTAATATTGTTAATGTCTTTCAGTATTTTCTTGTTTGGACAGGAGGAGAAACAGAAAGTATATGATATTAATCAAATCCAAGGGATTTGGCAGATGTATGCTAATTACTCTAATCCCAATGAAGATGCTTATTATAAAAACTTTTATTTCATTAAAGGTAGAAAATGCTTAAATGTGGATATTAGAATTAGTCCATATGATAAATTAAATGTAGTTGTTTTTGACTATGGATTTAGCAATACAATGCTTCGTGATTCAATTAATAAAATGGATCATTTAAATGATGCTGGAAAATACCTTGTTTTAATAGAAGAAAAATCTAATTTAAAAGATTGTTCAGTTAATATTGTAAGCCCTTTTGGATTTAAAGAAAATACATATTTAAACTTATTTGGCGATGAATGTATTTTTATTAAAAAGATTCCAAGAAAAGTTATAGAGATTTTATACAACAGAGGCAGAAAAGATCACAGGGATTACAATAAAGAATTTTTGGATTTAAAAGTATGTGTTATAAACATTGAAAAGTCTCTTGTATATGATTCTACTCAATGCCAATCTAAGTTGTATCTTATCAAAGATGATCTTGTAACTATTACAGAGGAGAAGGGTAGGTTTATAAAATTTGAATATGAAAATGATAAAGGTATTATTACTGAAGGTTGGATAAAGAAAGAGGATTTAGATTGTATTGTATCAAAATAATCTCTGTTAAACTGAGGTTGTAAGTAAATAAAATAGTAATCTCAGGGTTCGGCGGTCGGCTGTGCCGCCGACGGATTATCAAAAGCAGGCTCCCGATGCATCGGGACAAGTTGTGCCTGCCTACGGTAGGTAAACCTGCGAACATTGCCTGTCAAGGCAAAAGAATTAACGTGGCAAATACAGGCTGTAGCCTGTAAAGATATATACGACTTAGGCGTGACTTGTCCGGCTATTGCCGAAGCCTAAGCCGAGCGAGGGGGTTGAAGTAGTAAAACTATTATATTTGTTTCTGAACAAGGAATAAACAAAATGAATAAAACATCACAGATAGAAGTTGAAAGCAAGATAATATCGATTGTTCAGCTGAATGAACAGGATTACATTTGTTTGACCGACATGGTCAGGGATGAACATGGCACAGACCACATCCGTAATTGGATGAGAAATCGCAACACCGTTGAGTTTCTGGGTTTATGGGAAGTTATCAATAACCCTAATTTTAAACATGTCGAATTCGACACCTTTAGAAATCAAGCAGGGTTGAATAGCTTCAACTTGACACCTAAGAAATGGATTGAAACAACTAATGCAATAGGTGTCATATCAAAATCAGGGAGATATGGTGGAACGTATGCTCACAAGGACTTAGCGTTTGAGTTTGGTTCATGGATTAGCCCAATGTTTAAACTTCTTCTAATTAAAGAGTTTCAGCGATTAAAGGAGATTGAGAATAATCAGTATAACCTTGAATGGAATGTAAAGAGAATTCTAACCAAAGCAAACTACTCAATCCATACAGAAGCGGTTAAAGACTATCTCCTTCCAAATATAAATTACGACAAAGAAAGCGAATGGTTAGTATATGCTGAAGAAGCAGATTTGTTGAACGTCGCATTATTTAATTGTTCTGCAAAGGATTGGCGGGATGTGAACCCTGATAAGGCATCAAAAGGATTGAATATTAGAGATTTTGCAAGCATTAATAAATTAGTAGTACTTTCAAATCTAGAAAATCTAAATTCTATACTTATTAGAAATCAAATTGGAAAGCAAGACCGTTACAGACAACTTAAGGAGGTTGTAGATATTCAATTAAAATCTCTTGATGATAAGGATATTATGAAATCATTGAGAAAAACCACAAGTGATGTATATATTAAACCGTTGCCAAATAGGGCAGACTAAAAAGAAATTTTCTGCTAGCGCGGACTTGTAGTCCCTCAACTTGGCGAAGATTGTTTTGAGCGAACTCGCAAATTACGCTTGGTTAGACCAGCATAACTTCGTTGTAACTAAATAGCGGTCTCTGACCGCACACAGCACCAAATAAAGTTAGTTATAATTGTTTTTGCATAATGAATAAAAGGGTTAGTGAAAAAAGATGTTTTGAGCTGTCAGGAGAACGCAATTTAAGCAAGCGGAGAAATATCAATTTGTGCCACAACCTGTGGCACAAATTCATAATCGCCAGCAAATATATCTTATGATAAGATTTTAAAGTAATTTTAAAGAAAAGAGGCGCTAACTGCAAGTCCACGCCAGCAAAGAGAAATAGTTTAACAAAAAGAACAACAATTAAGAATTTGAAATATATGTTTAATTATCGCTTGTTTATTTTTTATATCGTTTTGCTATTTAGCTGTAATGATAGTTTTTCGCAACGTGTAGGTGTGCAGCTGCTTTGCAGCCCCCGTAAAGATTCAATTCTGCTGCGCTGGGCACCAATCGATCAAAAGGCATGGAAGGTTGGCAATCAGTTTGGGTATTCCGTTATGCGCTATACCATTCTGCGCGATAACGAGATTCCAGCAGATAAGAGTCCTGTTCGCTTAACCAACGAGCCGCTAAAACCTCGTCCGCTGAACGAGTGGGAGCAGTACGAGAGCGATAAGTATGTCTCCATTGCAGCCGAGTGCATATTTAACGATCAGTTCAAGGGCGTTAAAACGGGCGGCGATCCGTTTATGGCGGTTAAAAAGTATAATAACGATCAGCATCGCTTCAGCTTTGCCCTTTACTCTGCCGATCAATCGTTAAAGGCTGCATCGCTATCGGGTTTATACATTGCCGATAAATCGGCAAAATCAAACGAGAAGTATCTCTATAAGGTCTTCATAGCAACTGCTGATACAGCTCTCAAAGTTGATACTGCCATTGCATTCACTGGTGTTTCGGAATACCAACCATTACCCAAACCTTTCGATTTAAAGGCCGAATGGGGCGATAAGGTTGTATCCTTATCGTGGAACTTTATCTACCTAAAGCATATCTACAACAGCTATTTTGTCGAGAAATCGGAGGATGGTGGAAAAACCTATAAACCCATTACCGAGAATGGTGTGGTTCAGCTTGCCGATGAGGGGGTAACGCCACATCAAATTTATAAGTCCGATACATTAATCGATAATGAGACCAAATACTACTATAGGGTAAAGGGGATTAGTGCCTTTGGCGAGGTTGGCCCACCCTCCGATTCTATTTTCGGACAGGGTACTAAGCCTATCGTTACGGCTCCAACCATAATCAACAATGAGGTTGTCGATAATAAAAAAATTAAGCTTACGTGGGAATTTCCCGATGATATGAACAGATACATCACGGGTTTTAGGATTTACAGCTCATCGAAACCAAAGGGGCGTAAGCACAGAATTTACGAAAGTAAGCTGCCTATCGAGCGCACATTTACCGATACCCTTCCTGATATTACCAACTACTATACCATATCGGTTTTTAACCAAGCAAAGGAGAAATTCTCCAATATTATTACTTACTCTCAGCTGGTGGATAGCTTCCCACCAAAACCACCGGTAAATGTTATTGGAAGTATCGATAGCATTGGTAAAGTTACCCTATCATGGAATAGGAATACCGATAAGGATTTGGAAGGATACCGCGTTTATTCATCTAATAGCCCAAATTTTGAATTTATCCTCGAAACACCTGCGGTTATAAAGGATACTGTATTTGTAGATACAATCAATATTAAAACGCTTACACGTTCGATATACTACAGGGTAAGGGCCATCGATTTAAGGCAAAACCAATCGGCTTTTTCTGCTATAGTTAAGCTTAATCGTCCCGATGTAATTCCACCCGTTTCGCCCGTAATTAAAAGCATCGACGAGCAAAAGGGTGGCATCTTAATATCGTGGGTTAATAGCTCAAGTATCGATGTGGCATCCCATCAACTATTCAGAAAGGAGAGGAGCGACCTTGAGTTTAGAGAGATTGCCAAATTCGGCAAACCCATTGAGGAGATGTCAACCTATTTGGATAAAAAGGTTGCAACAGGGAAGGAGTATATTTACTATTTAGCTGCCGAGGATGAATCAGGGCTAAAATCGAACTCAAAGACTATGGCATGTAAAACGGCAGGTATAAAAGAGGTGATAAAACTATCCAAACGCGAAGAAACGGGTAAGGTAAAGCTTACTTGGGATATCAAGTCTGATAAAAAGGTTATTAAGGTATTGATATACCGAAAGGTTGGTGAAGAGCAACTGCAACTCTACGACAATTCAATTACCGATTCCTATATCGATACAAAATTGAGTCCCGAGAAAACTTATGAATATAGAATTAAGGCTATATACGAAGATGAAGGTTCATCGGAGTTTAGCAATACGGTAAAAGTTAAATTGTAGAATGATGGTTTCGAATGAAATTTAAAATAACAACAGTTCTGAATAAGGGGGTGTATTGCAATGGTAATATTCAGAAATAAAGAAATTAAAATTTTTAGACATGGAATGATGGAATGATGGAATTATGGAATTATGGAAGAACTGTGTTTTAAAAGCCCCAACATTCCATTAATCCAATATTCCAATGACACATTTTTTATAAAACGCTTACTTAATATGGATATGGTTAATCCTAGAAATAGAGCTAACACAAGAATAACATTTTGCCTACTTTGTGTTTTGGTAATCTTCTTTAGCGGTAGAAAAAATGCTTTGGCTCAGGATATCGAAGCGGTTATTAAAGCCCCTGTTCTTGCATCAAATGGGGGATTAACATTTAGTCAGATTTCAACCCTAGTGCCCGGTGATACTACAGGACGTTATAGTCCTTATACTTACTACTTAACAGGAAATTTGAATCTCAATTTCTTTAGCGTAGTTAATGTGCCTATGTCCTTTGCTTATACAAATAATCTGCTTACCAAGGATGGCTCTTTACCCTTTAACCGCTTTTCGATTGCACCATCGTATAAGTGGATAACGTTGTATTTAGGGTATTCCAGCATGACCTTTTCGCCCTATACGCTTGTTGGTCGCGAGGTGTTTGGTAGCGGTGTTGAGCTAACTTTCGATAATGGATTGAAGTTTGGTGCTATTTATGGTCGAATGCAAAAGGAGGTTATGCCTGATTCAAACCTAATGCAGCCTGCTTACCGGCGTTTAGGAGGTGGTTTTAAGGTTGAGTATTCAAATCAACATGCCGATATTGCCTTTAACGTTTTTAAGGCGAAGGATGTCGCAAACCCGATGTTCTTTAATAATGCTGATAGTATTATTACTCCAATGGATAATATATCGAGTAGTATTCTATTAAACGTTAAGATGATAGAAAATCTGAAGCTAAATGTAGAGTATGCAATTAGCGCAGTAAACTCCGATATAAGCAAAAACGATAGCTTGCCAAGTAGTTTTAACGATAAAATTATTGAGCAAAACGGCGATTTATCGGTTCATCATGCTGTAAAGGCTAGCATATCTCAAACATCAAAGATTGGTGTCATTGGTGCTTCATACGAAAGGGTAAGTCCCAATTATAATACTTTTGGTGCCTATTATATGGCTAATGATTATCGAAATATTACAGCTAATTTCTCAACATCAATAAAGCAATGGCTTAATTTTGCTATTGATGCAGGATTTCAGCGCGACAACCTGGTAAATCAGAAGTTAAATACAAATAAGCGTTTTATCTTATCAACAAACGCATCATCGGCAATAAATAGCCGCTTAAATGTCGGCGTCTCCTACTCAAATGTTCAATCGTTCACCCATATTAAGGATGTTTACGATCAGGTTACACAAACAAATCAGTTTCAGAATCTGGATACATTAAGCTTCTCTCAGCTGAATCTGACAGTATCGGGTAATGTTAGCTATGTTCTGAAAAGCACCAAGGATAGCAGGCAAAGTGTAAATACTTCATTTACATATCAAGAGGCTTCGGAGCAACAAAATAATCAAAAGAACTATTCCGGAAGTCGCATATATAATTCAGCGTTATCCTATCAGTTTTCGTTAATTCCTCAAAAGTTTAATGCATCAACCTCTGTGAACTACAACCATAATCAAATGCAGAATGGATTTATGGGTGTAATGAGCTACAATCTTTCGCTACAGAAGGCTTTTTTCGAACTTATTAAGGTTGGTTTAATTGGAACCTACAGCCAATCTTTTAATGATACATTAACCTTGGCTAAGATTCTTAATTTAAGATTATCGGCAGGTATTACTCTTCAAAAAAGACATAATTTTAATCTAAGCGTAGCAAGAGTTAATAGCAAAGGATTATTAAAAGATATGACACAGTTTACAGCAAACTTATCCTACAGCTACATGTTTGATTTTAACTTTAAACGCAACAATCGGAAGCTTAAATATGAAGGGAATTTCTAGGGATAGGAGTGATAGAGGTATAGCAAGTTGCAATAATGGAAGAATGGAACTGGAGCGTAGCGGAACTCGACGAAGTCAATATTGGAGTGATGGAAAAGATTCACTATGCCGAAGAGGTTTGAGGGGCTAACTCATTTAGATGGGTGAATTATCTCTTGGTATATAGTCAAAATGATCGGTAGATTTATTGCTGAAAGCCCACATTAACTAATAACCCAGATCCGATTAAGCCTCTACTGATACTTAAACACGTAAGTTATCGTCCCAGTTTGGTATGCTGGCGCATTTGGACTTACATCAAACTTAGCGGTTAGCGCTGCTTTTACAGCGGCTTTATGTAAATCCTCATCGAGGGTAGTTGTGCCCTTTGCCCCAGGAACTGCTTTGGTAACTTTACCCTGACGGTCAACTGTAACCTGAACCACAACGATGCCTTGCTTTTGCTTTAGGTAGTCGGGTTTTGGAAGCGATAACGATTTTCTTCCTCCTAGATTATAAGGAATTCCCTTGCCTTTGCCATCACCTTCTCCTTCACCGTTGCCACCAGTTGCTCCACCAATTCGGTTTTGTGAATCGGGTGAGCCTTCGAGGGAACCCTGATTCCCATCTTTGCCTGTTACCCCTTCGCCAGCGGTTCCGCCCTCGGTTGCTTTTCCAGGGAATAGGGCTTTTTTATTAACAACGGGTTGTTTTACCTCAGTGGTTGCTTGTTGATTATCTTTTTTCTCTTGGACTTCCTTGGTGGTTTGACTTGTTTTTTTTGTTTTAGTAACCTCTTTTGTCGTTGTAGCTTTCTTTTTGGTGTCCTTAGTGGTTGTTTTCTTCTTTACCTCAACTGTAGGAGCATCCTCGTCAAAGTCTTGGGTTAGTATTTTTTTATCTTCTGCTTTATGAGTCCTGGTTTCAGATGGAAGGGATATCGTAACCGCATTGTCGTAGTTGACCATTGGCTCAGTGCTACCAAATCCATCTTGGCTGTTGCCAAAGTTGATTAGGAGCCCTTCGTTTTCCAGCTCGGGCAGCGATGCCGAAAGGCTTATGAGCAGTAGAAGGGCTATAGCAATGGTATGAACCAAAACGGTTCCGATTAGACCTTGAACTTTATTTGATATTCCAAACATAAATAATGCACCGTCAATTAATCCCGAAATTTAATAAAAAACGTTTGTTTGTTCGTGCTTATTGTGGTTCTATTTGTTAAAAGAAAAAGATTAATATCCGTTTTGAGATTTTATTCTGCTTTTTGGCTATTGCTTTTTGATAAGATACGATAGGTCTTCTACCTGATCTGTTTTTGTTGAGTCCTTGGATTCTTGGGGTAATGGGGTTTCTTTAAAAGGAATTGTTAATGGATCTTGCCTAAACGTATTTTTAATACGATATATTAAATCTCGGAAGTTGTTAAAATCTTCTCGGTAAACTATCCCTGCACCTGTGGTGTATGTTTGTGCCGATGTGGTTGTCATAATTTCGTCATTCGATCGGGCAAAGGCTTTGAATCGGAATTTTCCCGTTTTGCTGAGCTTAATATCGATGTTGAAGTCCCCGGCAATTGAGCTAGTATTGCTTCGGTTACCATAGTTAACATTGCCGTTTACGGTTACCCTATCGTCCAAAAGCTGGGTTGAAAGGGCTAGTTCAACCTGATCGGAGCTCATCTTCTCGTTCGATGCAGAACCTGGTCGGTAGTTAATGCCAATGTCAACCGTTTTGCTCCACTGCGAAATCCAATTGCTGAGCTGATTCGAAAGCAGCTCACTCAATGAATTGGTTACGCCTGTGGAAAGGCCTGAGTTGCTTTGCTGATTTGGGTTTGAAGCAGTATTCGTGTTTCCTACGCTTCCGCTGGTCGGGGGCAAAAAGCTGTTGATGACGAGCAATGAAAGGAATTGCTTATTGATATTGTCCTCGGTATTTAATGCGCTCTCGACTAAGAGCCTTGTTTCGTTATCCACGTTGGGAACATCAATATTGAATTTAATACCCGGCGACATAAGCTTTTGGGTTAGCTGTATTTGGCAGTTAACGGGTACACGGTTATCGTATTTCCCCGAATAGTCGTAAAGCAAATCCTTCAATGGCGTTCTAACGCTGTAAATGGCCTTAATATTCATGGTCGCATCGGTAGGATCGCCATTCCATGATAGGCTACTGCCCCTATCGATCTTGAATCTTTTATTTATTACCCCTTGAAGGGTAAATAGGTAATCCCCTTTTTCAATGATGTAATCCCCAAAAATTTTAAATATATTCTTCCCTGGGTTTACATCCATCTTGAGATTGCCTGAACCGCTCGCTTTGATTATATCACCTAGTTTCTTATCGATAATAATCTGCACCTCGGCTTCTGGCGTAACCTGAAGATCGAAGGATAGGTTCATGTTGGTAGCACTTTCCTTCTTGATGGTGGCAATGTCTTCGATGAAAATTTCATCGGAGTTTTTATTGGTAAACGTTATGAAGTTGTTCTGAGTAACCTCCCCATTGCTCGATAGCGGAAGAAAAAGGATTGTGTTATTATTTGTACGCACTTCAATATTCATGTTTATATCATTGGGCTTACCTGTAATGGAAACCATGCCCGAAGCAAAAACGGTTCCATAGAACAGCTCGTTATCCTTTTCCGTTGTGTTGATACACAGGAAGTTCGAAGGGCTTATATTCAGGTTCAGGTTGAAGTCGCCAAAGTACCCTGTTTTAACGCTGCCATTGATAATGGCTAAATGCTTTTTGGGGTCTAGCACCTTGAAATTTTTGAGAATTATATCGCTTTTGTCGAATACTATTCGATCGTTAATGGTGTAAGGAACTTTCATGAAATCAACGGTTAACGTCCCTTCACTGATGTTTAGCGCTCCGTTCACAAGCGGTTTGCTAGTTGTGCCGGTTAACTTTAGATTCCCATTAACTGATCCCGATAAATCCGATACAACCCCTGCTAGCATTGGGCTGAAATGTTCTAATAGGATGCTGTTGATGTTAATAAGAAAATCTAATCGGTTCGTTTCGGTGTAGAGGTTACCCTTTGCCTCAAAGGTTACGGTGTCATTCTTAATGTTATTTAGGTTGATTGATAACCTTTTTTCTGTATTAAACCATTCGCTGTTAAATTTAAAATTGCCGATTGGTCTTTTATTTACAATGAATCTATTGATTTCTAGATCAGCGAATAGGGTTGGGTTTTTATAAATATCGTTAACCTTTGCAAAGCCATTAATTCGCCCGTTTAGTTCATAGCCTATTGTTTTAAGATAGAAGTTTAGATTTGAAATATCAAGGTTTTCAAGGTTAACCTGAATGGAGTCGCTAGGGATATTGGATATATTACCCGTTAGCGATAGCGATTGGTTTTGGTTGTGGATGTTGAACTGTTGAATGGCTATGTTCGCTGAATCGAGATTTACTGAACTTGGTGAAATCGTCCAAATGGAGTCGTTAATAATAAACTCGGATTGCTTGAATTCGATTTTTGCTGTTGACCCATTGTGTAACGCCGAGGGATTGAAATCAGCTAGAGCCTTAATAACCCCTTTGTTTATGGGAGTTTGCTTGTTATCCCATCCGAATATTAGATCGAGCTTATTCTGTTCTATAGAGGTCGATAGGCTAATGTTTCGAATCGAAGAACTGCCAAGGGTTAATAAGGGGGTAGAAATGCTTGCCTCAAATATGCTACTCTTAGTTTGTCCATCGATGAGTATTTCCTTAAAAATGTTAGTTCCAATGGCTAATTCGGGAATTTTTATTTTTAGCGTGAATGTGTTTAGATCAGGGTTGAAAATACCAAAAACGCTAGTGTTTTCAGCTATTTTAATGTTAGGGGTTAAAACATCTGTTATTTTTTTAGTCTTTTTAAGCCTTAGCTTTATGATGTAATCGTTGAATTCAGGGTTTTCTACTCCTGTTGGGGTAGTTGATGATAATTCGTTATTTGTATTTAATGCAGGAACATATTTGTAAAGCAACTTCTCAAGATTATCGATAATTTTCGAGTAGTTATATTTGCTTCGCAACTCACCCTCCGCAAACTCCGATTGAAATGTTACCAATTTGCTATCCTTATTATTATCAGCATTTAAGGTTATGTCCGATAGCCTAAACTCCCCGTTTTGATTCTTGTACCAGGAGTTCACGATTTTGATCTCGCCCTTGCTGTTATCAAGATTATTACCCGAGAATTTTGCAGTGAATAGGAAGGATGCCTGCGATACGGTATCGGTAGTGTTTAATTTCAATTGAACCAGATCGATTTTGGGTACAAAGGCGGAGAAATCGAAAACGGGAATGGAGTCAGAAAAGTCAACTTTCCCTAAAAAGTTAAGTTTGCAGTTCGGATCGTCTATGCCAACAGAGCCCACGTAGGTATTATTGGTTAGGGTTCCATTAATACTGATATTTGTGTAGTTGTAACCATTCGCTTCAAACTGACTAACCGTTGCATCGGTAAAGGCCTCAATATTCGCATCCTTATCGGAGGTGCCTTTAACTATGGCATTTAAGCTGATTGTTCCGATGGAACTAGTGCTTAAAAGTTTGCCTAAATCCAGGTTGCTTGTGGTTACGTTCCCATTAAACGATGTGTTTTGGATGGTGTCGGGTTTTATGGATAAATCCACCGATAGTTTGCCAATAGCCGTAGTAATGCTTCCAAAGGCAACGAAATTGTTTATAAAACCTGTGAAGTTGCCTTTATAGGTTATCTTGTTCAGCTCATCAAATTCGGTCGGAAGGCTGACCATAGGTAGTTTTGTGTCGGTGTATTTGAATTGCTCAATATCTTTTGATGAGGTTGATAGCTCCTTAAAATCAACAATCATCATCGTGCGCTCAATATCAGGTAGCCCAGAGATATGAAAGTTCGTTACAATTTTTGTTTGAGTACCGCTTGTAATAATAAGGTTCTTGGCTCTCATGTCGCTTATTGTCCCTTTAACCTTGCCGTTCAGCACAGCCTCAATGTCGTACTTGCCCAATGATGGAACAATATGAGCTATGGTTTGAGTTTTTACCAAGGCGTTTTCGAATTGCGCATCAAGCTTAACCTCTTGGACAAAGCGGCTCATCTTATCCATCCCATCAAAGCTCATATGCAGATGAGGAAGTTGTAGGTACGAACCATGAGCTTTTATTCGGAGCTTGTCAAAATTTATGTGCTTGCGGCACATGCTAAACTCTGTTCGGATTTGTTCAGCCTGAAAACCGCTCTTTTCAGTAAAATTTAAGCTATTCACGATTAGCGATATGGTGTCGCGGTGAAGCCCGAAATCCCTGGCGTCGATATTGAGCTTTCGAAGATCCATATCCTCGAAGTTTATTCCTTGCTCCTGTTTTGTGGGGTTGAACGAGGACAATCGGAAACGGCTATTCTCAATTTTAATGTTTTTTATCTCTAGGGCGAACGGTTTACTCGATGGAGGACTAGCGATTGTATCGGGAGGAAAATAGCTGTCGAGCAGCGCTTCCAGATTCATTTTCCCTAGCGAGTCGATGTTGAAGTTGATATAAGCATCAACAAGATTTACCCTTTTGAATTTTAGGACGTTTGCATTGCTGTTAAACCAAAGAATTGAGACTTTTATTGTTTTTGCTGCGATTATCGTGTCTTTATTCAAATCTTCAAAAAGAACATCATGAAGGAGAATTCTATTGAATGGTTGGATGTCGATTCTTTTAATAGACACCTTGGTTTTAAACTCCTTTTCGATGTAAGCCGTTGCTTTTGAGATAAGCATAGTCTGCATCTGGCTATTTTGCAATATTAACCAGATGAGTATGATAGCTGAAAGGAGCAGGACTAAACCCCAAACCAATATTTTGACTAATTTTTTGATACTTTTGCTTCGATTTTGAAATGAGCTATATCATAAATCATGCCTAAAAAAAGTACCGAAAAGTACAAAAAAAAGTAGCGCAAGGGTTTGTATAATGCTTGTTTTGTTAATTTCTTTTGCCAAGTAAAAAAAATAGACGATGAGCGTAGTAATTCTAGGGATTGAGTCTTCGTGCGATGATACATCCGCAGCAGTAATTCGTGATGGCAATCTGCTTTCGAATCAGATTAGTAATCAGGATGTTCATAGGCTTTATGGCGGTGTTGTTCCTGAGCTAGCATCGCGAGCTCATCAGGCTAATATTATTCCTGTGGTTGATAGTGCGCTTAAACTTGCTAATATAAATAAGAATGAGGTTAATGCGGTTGCGTTTACGAGAGGGCCTGGCTTGCTTGGCTCGTTACTCGTTGGCTCTTCCTTTGCAAAAGGGTTTGCGCTTGCGCAGAATATCCCTTTGCTCGGCATCAACCATTTGCAGGGTCATATACTGGCTCACTTCGTTAAGGACAAGGGCATTGATAGGCATCCTAGTTTTCCATTCCTCTGCCTGTTAGTATCGGGTGGTCATACGCAGCTGGTTGTGGTTCGCAATTACCTTGATATGGAGATTATAGGTCAAACCATTGACGATGCTGCTGGTGAGGCCTTCGATAAATGCGCCAAGGTGATGGGGCTTCCTTACCCTGGAGGACCTGTTATCGATAAATTGGCTAAAATCGGTAATCCGCAAGCGTTTCAGTTTGCAAAGCCATTACAGAAAGGGCTTGATTTTAGCTTCAGCGGGTTGAAAACATCTTTTCTATATTTCCTTCGCGATAGGCTGAATGAAAACCCAAATTTCATTGAGCAGAATAAAGAGGATTTGTGCGCTTCGTTGCAGTTTACCATCATTTCGATTCTCCTCGAGAAAGTTGAAAAAGCAGCAAAAAAAACCAATATTACGGAGATTGCTATTGCAGGAGGGGTTTCGGCAAACTCGGGATTACGTGGTGCAATTACACAGCTTGGGGAGAAAAGAGGATGGAATGTTTACATCCCCGAATTCCGATTTACTACCGACAATGCTGCGATGATAGCCATTGCAGGGTATTACAAGTATCTAAATGGTGATTTTACAGGACACGAGGTAATCCCTTTAGCTCGATTCCCGTTGTAGTTATGGTGTTTTCCCCTTATCTTATTACTGATATAGCCTTAACCTTATGGGAATACAACGTTTCCATTTTCAAATCATCAATTCGGGTTAGTACTTCTTTTTGCGTAACTATTTACCACGGAGAAACGCCTGCCTGCCGGTAGGCAGGGAGGGCACAGAGTTACACAGAGAAAATATTTATGTTTTTCGTGTTAGAGATTCTTCTGCATTATGATAATCAGTCGTTTTTTATAATTGCCTCTCCCGATAAATCGGGACAAGTTGTGGTTCTCCGTGCTCTCTCCCGATACATCGGGACGGGCTGTGTCTCAGTGGTTTTTGTTCAATTCGACTACTGCTGAAT
>RPRQ01000087.1 GCA_003818205.1 Bacteroidales bacterium | reverse complement strand
TCGTAGTTTGCGTTTCGTCCTCCTTCGTCAGTTTGTTTCAAGATGCCTTTTTCAACCAAGTCTTTTATGTCCCGTAAGGCGGTGTCGGTAGAGGTCTTGACAATTTTAGCCCATTTTGAGGTTTGTAGTTTTCCTTCAAAATCGTCAAAGAGTTTGTTAAGTATTAAGCGTTGGCGTTCGTTGATGGGTGTGTGTGCGTGTAATTTCCAAAACTCAGCTTTACGCAATATTTTCTGTGTGGTATTTTCGGTGGAAAGTATCGCGTTTTTGAGACAATGTAAAAACCAGTCGATCCATTCGGTAATGTCGCCTGAACTATGTTGCACTTTTTGCAATACTTCGTAATAGAGTTTGCGTTCGGATAATATTTGGCTAGACATACTGTAAAATCGTTCTCCACTGCCTTCTGCACAGGCAAGCAACATGTCAGTTATGGCTCTTCCAATTCTGCCGTTTCCGTCATCAAAGGGGTGAATAATGATAAACCAAAAGTGTGCTATTGCAGCTTTCAAAACAGGGTCAAGACCGTTTTCGTTGTTGAACCAATCCAAAAACTTGTCCATTTCCGTTTTTACTAATTCGGGCTTTACGGCTTCGTAATGCACTTTTTCTTTGCCCATAGCACCCGAAACAACTTGCATTTCACCCGTTCGGTATCGTCCCACTTCTATTAAGTAAGGTCCGCTGTACCCAGTGGGGAAAAGTGCTGCGTGCCATCCAAACAAACGTTTTTCGGTTAAAGGTAAAGTGTATCGTTGGGTGGCATCCAGCATCATTTCTACAACACCTTCAATGTGGCGGCTGCTCGATACAAGTCCTGCTGTGTTTATGCCCAAACGCCTTGCAATGGATGAACGTACTTGGTCATAATTGAGTAATTCGCCTTCAATTTCTGATGATTTTACTACGTCTAAGGTTAAGGCGGTTAGCGTGGCTTCTTCTTTAGCAGAAAAACCCAAAGCGTTCATTTGCCCTATTATTTTCCCTTGCATAAGCCGCACCTCACCGAATACAGCATTTATGGCTTTATCCTGCCATGAAAAATCTGTCCAGTTTTTATTCTCATAAATGTATTTTGCCATTCCCTAAAACTTTTTTGCGGTAAATATACAAATTTATTACCGCAAATATGCGGTAATAAATTTGATTTTTCACCGCAAGGAAACGATTTTTCTAAACTTGTAATTTTGGTCGGTTTCCTGCCATTGGCTATAACGTTTGCTTCTAAAACATGATGGGGAGTTCGGAGCAGCCTGCCCGACTGCGTCATTCCCGTCCGAACGGCTCGTCCGGGCGGGCAGGCGGGCATTCTTGTCCCACGTTAAAATAAATGCAATATACTAAAAACAAACTTATCTAACAGTCTGCCCCAATGATTTTTAGCAGCTGTTAGCAAACGTTCTATTTCAAAACCCTCATCCTATACAAACTTTTATCATTGAATATCATCAAACTAGATTGTATGAAAGAATTAAATATCCTAAAAATCAATTTAGAATTTTCAATAATCAAAGCCGTAAATTCATACCTATTGCGCCTGAAAACAAGTTTGCTTTGGAAGTAATATCATATGCTAGTGAAAGTCCAATAAAAGGGTAGAAATTTCCTTTTCCAAGTATTTGAGTATACCCGAAACCGATGATTGGGGAAAATACAGTGCGATACTTTTCATCATTGTAAGATGAGGATTGTAACAAGGGTTGATCCTTTATCAGATGCCATTGCGGAGAAAAAGAAACATTCAATGAAAATGGACATTCACTCTTAACAAAAAAGCATCTTATTATGCATATATTTAAGGCTATAATATGATGATTTGATAAATATGAATAAGAAGGTCCTAAAGCAACTTTATAGAGACTTGAATCAACACCCCAATCAGGACAACGTAATATACTAACTGATGTATAATTCCTGCTATTGACCTTTTCTAATCCTAATCCCAGATTTATACCCTTCTTTAAAAAACAACTAACTCCTACAGCCTGAACTTTTGCATCAAATCCTTTTAAATATGCAAGTGATAAACCATTATGTTTACCAAAGAATTCTTCTTGACTATAAACCTCATAATTACTATAGTTAATAATGAAGATTAAAAAAACTAAGTGCAAAAATCGTTTCATCCGTTCAATATTTAAATTACGTCCTAATAATTAATAAACCAATTATCCCAATAATGTTAATTAAGTGCCAATAATAGAATGTTTGCTAACGTTTGCTGCTAAAAAACGACGGGGCGTTCGAAGCAGCCTACCCGACTGCGTCATTCCCGTCCGAACGGCTCGTCCGGGCGGGCAGGCGGGCATTCTTGTCCCACGTTAAAATAAATGCAATATACTAAAAACAAACTTATCTAACTATCTGCCCCAGTGTTTTTTAGCAGTTGTTGGCGGTAAGCGTTTTTGATTTATCCAATTGTCAGGTTAATTCTTTTTCCAAGTCCGAATTCGAATATTTTGTAAAGCGTTGAAAGTTGAATATCGCATTTACCGTTTTCAAGCCGTGAGATATAACTTTTCTTTGTTCCAACTTTCACTGCAAGCTGCTCTTGAGTCATATGAGCTTCTTTCCGAGCATCTTTAAGCATTTCGCTAATAACAAAATACTGAGCCTTCTCTTCAAATTCGTCGCGCTTTTCAGTGCCAATTTTTCCGTACTTAATGTCTAATAACTCATCAAAGTTCTTAGCATTTCTAATCTTATTTGCGTCCATCGTCATTCTTTTTTGAGTTAAAATATTCTTCTTTTAGCTTCAGAGCCAAGTCAATTTCCTTTTTAGGCGTTTTTTGTGTTTTCTTTTGAAAGCCATTAAAGAGAACTACTAAATAACCTTTGTCAAAACAGCAGAATATTCGATAAATATTGCTTTCAAATTCAATTCGGATTTCATAAAGTCCATCAGTCCCTGTAATATGTTCAAGAAATTTTTTTGGAACATTCTGAACTGTCCGAATAATTTTGAAAACATATTCAATTTTCTCTTGCACTTTCTCAGTCTGTTCTAAATAGAAGTCAGTGAAATAGTGTTCATGAAAAGTAATATGTCTCTGAATATTCATTCTGCAAAGTTAACTTAAAAGTTTACATTTCGCGAATTTTTCATGAGTCATTTTAGGAAATTTCTGAGTTCATGGGTGGTTCTCTGAATGTAGCCTAACGTTTGCCGCTAAGCATAGACAGGGAGTTAATATCCCTCGTTAACGGTAATGCTAAGGTAGGAAATACTTTCTTATCTGCAAATCAGCCCTGATTGGGTTTAGCGGCTGTTGGGTGTAGCTTATATTCCTTTCTTCACTCTTTCCCACTCTGTTTTCAAGACTTTTTGTGTTATTCTAATTATTTCATCATAACATTCTCTATAATCTATCAAATATTTGCCATCATTAACTATGTCTTTCATAGCACATAGTCTTAATTTATTCATTTTTTCGAGTAATTCTTTTGAATCGTTTTCAGTTGGGTTTAGAAGTAATTCTATTTTACTCTGTATTTGCTTAAGGTTTTGTGCTCTTTCGTCAAGAGCTTCATTGAATTCAATTTTATTATTTATAATTTGGCTATTTATTAATCCAAACGTACTCATTAATGAAAGATATTGGCTAACAGATTCTCTTAATTCATTTATCCATTTCTGTCTGTTTCCTGAAAGCGTTGATGTATTAATTTGTTTTTAACAATGTAAATATTTATTATTGCACTTGAAACACCAATGATTAAAGCGACTGCCCACGGCATAATGTCATTCAGCAAATTAACTGAATTATCTTCTGTACATAATAATGTTATCATATGTCTCTTTGTTAAGTTACACCCAACGTTTGCTGCAAAAAACCGTTGGGGAGTTTGAAGCAGTATCTCTGTCCCACGTTAATATAAATGCAATATACAAAAATAAAACTTATCTAACCATCTGCCCCAATGATTTTTAGCAGCTGTTGGCAACTGTGATTAGATTTTTTCAACTTTTCTTCGTCTCAAACTTTGTTCGATTCTTCCAAATGAAGTTGTTACATATTGACTTCGCACCATGTTAATTAATTCAATATGTTTTTTGTCAGGAGATTTACTTATCATCAAGTTTGGAATAGATGGATTATAAATAATTTCTTCAAGTTCTAAAGATGTAGGCTCTGATACATGGAAAGTATCTATTAAGAATTTGCAATAACCCTTTTTTGAAATTGACTTTACAGGAAATACATAATTATATGCAAGAACGTCAAATAGTTTTGAGTAGTCTACTTTTGTAGATGGAAACATTAGTCCATCAATAGTTTTATTCTTTGAAATATATTGAAGGAGTAATTGGGGAATAATGTATTCTGGTTTAAAATTACCATTAGTATATTTAACTTTAATAGAACATGCTATTGTTAAAGGAAATAGTATTAAATACCTAAGTAAATGTGGAAGTTGATACACTTGAACAATTAAGTCAGTCTCATTTATGAAGTCTTCCGTTCTTTGTATTTTTATAACTTTTAATTCTCGGACATTAACAATTCTTGAATACCATAAGTCACGTAGCCTATATCGGTCAAACTCCTCCCAACAAACATAAGTAGAATCTCCTAAATATAATGCGGGAAACCCTGGCACGCTGTATCTATTTGTTGAAACAGTGTGCCTTTGTTCAAATCTAATATGAAAAAGGTCAGATTTTGTAAAGTGCTTATTTTCGTTCTTTCTTGCTCTATAAAAGTTAGTGTCTTCTTTTATAGTAGATAATGTTTGTATTTCATTAAAAAAAATACTGTCAAGCGATTTGTTGAAATTATCTGTAGCCTCAAAAATATTTCCATTATAAAATAAATCAATTGTTTCTTTAATAGAGTTTGATAGGTTTACTATTTTGGAAAAAACAATACTATTATCGTCGGTATTAAATGCAATTTCATAATCAATTTGTTGTAATAGTTCTTTATTGTAATAGGCTACATAATTGTCTAATGCATTTGATAAAAAATCAGGAAAATAAATATCTGTAACCTGTTCCAATGGTATTTGTAATTCCTTAATCTTTAAATAAGGTTTTAAATTATTATAGATATCATTATTCGTTGTCATTCTTATCTGCTATTAATATCATTGTTGCCAACGTTTGCTGCTAAAAAACGACGGGGAGTTCGAAGCAGCGTCTCTGTCCCCCGTTAAACTTTTACGAATGTACTAAAAACTTGCTTATCTGCGCATCAGCCCCGATGGGTTTTAGCAGCTGTTAGCGAAAGTTATTGTAACTTTTTTATTTTGAGTTTAGAGTTTGAATAAATCCCTAATTCTCTTAAAGGCCTATTATCGGTAAATGGTATTCCTCGAGGAACCATTTCTTTTTGTCTATTACTCCTAATTTCATTGCCATTTTCAGCGTTTATAATAATCCAATCAAATTCATAGGTAAATGGCTTAACTTTGCCATCTAGTTTGTAATAAACAGAATCTAAAAAATCTCTAAAGGTCAGACCATCACTAATATCAACTTTTTTAATTGGATTATTACTATTAAAATCACTAAAGTCGACTAATACATAGTTGTCATCAAATCTGTTTGATATGAATTCTTCGTTCTTTATTTTGATATAACTATTATAGTCTCTATTATCTGCTAATTGATTCAATTTTTCGTAAATTTGATTCAATGATTTCATTATAAATTCATCTGAAGGTAATTCTGAATCTTGAACTTTTGCAATTTTAAACCGACCAAAATGTTTTAAAAAAGTAGAATAGTTTTTATTTTCAATCGATTCTTTATATGTTGCCTTTATCTTAATTTTCAATTCTTCTTTAAATGTACATATTTGATTATAATTTAAATCGCGTGGGTAAATAATATGCTCAATTATTGCAGTATCAAATGAAAAAGGTGTATTATCATCTTTTATAATAATAGTAGGTTTATCAAATGCTAATCTCAAGCCCAATTCAAACATAACATTTGGATTCTTTCCGCTAATATCACAAACTATTATAGGATTTGAATATAAATTTTGGATTATACGATTTTGTATAACTCCACTCTCATTGGCATCGCTAACTAAATTTGGAACAAATTCTATTTCAGAAATACATTGTTTTAGGATTGAAAGAACTTCTATCCAATGTTCTTTATTACAACCATCAATTTCTGAAATTGGCATAACAATGCCGCAGTCAATTACTTTTTCCTTCATAGTTTTATAATTTTCGCTAACGTTTCCGTGGTTTGGCGCGCTGGGGAGTTAGCAGCAGCGTCCTTATCCCACGTTAAACTTTTACTAAATTACTAAATACTTTCTTATCTGCATATCAGCCCCAGTGGGTTAAACCTCGTGTTAGCACCTGACAATTATTTTAATATTTCAAGTAAGAAATCAATACTATCTTTCGGATAATTAGTTTTCTTGCATTTTAATAATATCTCATATGCTTCTTTTCTCGAAATGCTTTCTGAAAACATTGCTCTTATTGTTTTATCATAATGCGAAAACGAAACAACAGTCAAATCAATTTGTGCTTCAAGAGGGAATAGTAAAGCCTCTCTTTGTTGGAATACAAAGCCTATTTTGTAAGGTTCGGGATTTCTAGATAAAAGAATAACATCACATTTTCTAAGTTTATCTAATGTTTCGATAATATTTTTAGACCTAAATTTCAAATTGTAATGAAATGCATTTTCAATGTATTCTTGATTTACTTTACTCAATATTTCTAAATATTCATCTTTCTCTTCCATTAATTCTTGAATGTCCAAAGGTATATTTGTCCAAGAAAGTAATGTAGATGGATATTTGTGTCCAATTTTTGTTATTCTTTCGGAAAATAGATTTGCTAAACAAAGTGTCTCTTCCTTTGATAGAATTAGTTTCTCATTACTTAATCTAAGAAGGATGCTTTTAAAATTTTGAATTTGTCTTCCCGATAAATAGAGTTCAAAATTAGGTTGTCTTAAGGATTCATTAATGGTTTTCTCAAGAATCCGTTTCTGATTATCTGTAAGGTTCATATCGTCAATTTGTTTGGTGCTAACTACTAAATAATGCCAGCTCTATTGCGTATATTTTTACTATACCCGAAGCTGCACATCGCTGTTTTAAAAAACCTTCCGTTTACGAATTTAATTATTTTTTTAAACAACGAACCCATTGAGCTAATTTTTTTCGATGAATTGGTGCTTTGATAATGGTCGTATTCCGAGGGTGTCTAAAAAGACCATTTCACGCAAACCTTGCCTGCCGGCAGGCAGGGAACGCTAAGATTTTCGCTAAGATCGCAAAGTAAATATAGTTACTAATCAATGCTTTGCGGTCTTTGCGTTTTCACTTTGTGGTCTTTGCGAGAAACTATTATTGACTTTTTAGACAGCCTCATTGATCCTAACCTAAATTCCAAATACCCTGCCTACCGGTCAGGCAGGCGGTAGGTAGGAAATTTGGAGTTCTCTTACTGACACTTTAAGGGCTAGATGTTTACATCAACCCAAATTATTGCTATCTTTCATGTTCAAATAAAAATGCAAGTAGCATGGTTACCTATACTAGAAATCAGCTAAGAGCTGCGGCGATAAGCATTATCGCTATTGCCATTGTATGCGTATTCCCTTTTCAGGGCTTAGCCCAGGATAAGGGTACTACCCGCCCCGATAACTACGTGGTAATGCTCTCGCTCGATGGCTTCCGGTGGGACTATTCAGCCTTGTATAATACCCCAAACCTAAATCAAATCGCTAAGGATGGGGTAAAAGCCGATGCGATGATTCCATGCTACCCCTCCAAAACATTTCCGAATCATTACAGCATGGCCACAGGGCTTTACCCCGATAATCATGGTATTGTTAATAATTCATTCTACGACTCTGATCTAGGTTTTTTCTCGAACAACGACCGTCAAAGCGTTGAGTTCCCTGACTTTTATGGCGGAGAACCCATTTGGATAGCAGCAGAAAAGCAGGGCGTAAAATCAGCAGCATTCTATTGGGTAGGCACTGAGGCACAGATCAATGGTATTCAACCTACATACTGGAAGAAGTACAATAAAAACGTGCCATTCTCATATAGAATCGATACAGTATTGCATTGGCTTACACTCCCCGAAGAGGTTAGACCAAGGCTAATATTGTGGCACTACCAGGAGCCTGATCGGACAAGCCACGATTACGGCCCTACTTCACCACAAACCAAAGCTTGTATAGAACAAATCGATAGCCTGCTCGGCATTTTTATTAAAAAGATTAAAGCGTTGCCCATCGCATCGAAAATCAATATTATTGTCGTTTCGGATCACGGGATGATATCAATATCGAGGGATAAGCTCATTAACCTTTCTGACCATCTTAATAAAGATTGGTTTGATGTCATGTCTGGAGGAAATCCTGTTTACAATCTTCAACCCAAAGAGCAATACCGTAAACAGGCATTGGATATTCTTAAAAAGATACCCAACCTAAAAGTATGGGAACGCGATAGTATCCCCAAAAGGTATCACTATGGCAGAAACCCTAGGGTTTGCTCTATTCTTATTGAAGCTAATCTGGGGTACAGCATCAGCTGGGCTGACGACAAGGAGAGCTATTCGGGGGGTACCCATGGCTACGACAACCAATACCCCGAAATGCGAGGAATATTCTATGCGTTTGGCCCAGCATTTAAAAAGGGGTATCAACAACCCCCATTCATGAATATCGATCTATACCCTCTAATATCCTACATCCTAAAAATTAAGGTAGTACACGTTGATGGAAGGATTGGAGAGGTTATTGGAATGCTTAAGTGATTCATTGTGTTGCCGTGAGGCTGTGAGGCTGTGTCGCAGTAATAAATTGGGGGAAATGGAATAATGTCTGCCTGCATCACTCCATTCCTCCACCATTCCATCCTTCCATCACTCACCCCATAGATCGAGTTCACATTATTTAAACCTACAGCATCACTGCAAAACTGCAATACAATTTTTCAAATAACTATTTTATAGGTAAATAAGCAGCCTTATTAATCTCCTGTAAGCTGGTTATCGGTTTTTGAGGGGTTAAGTACTGCGCCAAGAACTTGTATATCTTAACCCGAATCTCCTTGGCGATCTTGGAATCGATTCGATCGAATGAGTGTCCACCTGGAATATCCTTAAAAATCTCGTACTCGAACTTCTTCCCTTCAGCCTTTAGCGCTTGAATCAGGTGCTCAACCTCTAGGCTATTCACATCATCATCGTTGGTGTTGGTATGAATAAGTAAAGGCGTTTGCAGCTTCGCTGCATTCCAAGCGGGTGAGCGTTTACGGTACTCGTTAATGTCGCCACGAGCAGTTTTACCGATGTGATTCTCGGCCGACATAATATCGCGATAGTCCTCAGTGGCATAGCCCATTCGAGCGATTAGATCGGAAACAGGAACCCCAGCGAACGCGCATTTATAATCATTCGGATGTTCGAATATATTCATCAGCGATATCATTCCACCATGGCTCCAGCCGATTGCTCCGACCCTATCCTTGTCAACAAAATCGTAGTTCTCGATCATATATTTACGGCTGGCATCGCAATCATCATTCTCAAGCCCACCATAGTCAATCAGATCATGAAAACCTCTTCCGTAGCCTGTACTCCCCCTATACTCTGGGGCAACCACGATATACCCCTGCGCCATCATCTCACGAACCATATGGGTATGGTATGTAGTGAAATCGCCATGTACACCACCATGAACTAAAACCAATAGGGGGTGTTTTTTTGTTAAGTCGATATTTTTGGGAATGAAAACGTATGACCAAAACTTAACAGGGTTCTTAGCCCCCATTGCCGTTGGATTCTTGACCTTAGCTGATGCTGGTCCATACATGAATACTTTATCTATATAAGCGTATTCCTTAATCTTATCGAACCACAAACCATCGTCAACCGCTTTTTGCAGCTGATCCAAACGATGGTTAAGCTCAACATTATCCTCTTTCAGCTTGGAGATTTCATTCCTAAGCGATTGCTCATCCTGGGAATAAACAATACATGGTAGAAGAACCATTATCAATATCATTATCCTTTTCATACTTACATCATTTTTTAGAATGCGATTAACTCAATTATCAAAACACAACTAGCAAACAAAATTATTTTAACTAAATTCGTAAAGATTCGTTAAGCGAATATAATATGAACAAAAATAACAAATCATTCTATTAATACAAAACATCTAATTATCAATTATTTAAAAAATATTTTTAAAATAACTATACTTTTTAGTTGTATAACTAAAACATTTAGTTTACATTTGCTTTATGAAGGAGTTAACAAAAGCAGAAGAAGAGGTAATGGAGTACTTATGGAAGCTGAATAAAGCTTTTGTAAAGGATATTCTGGCGCTCTTCCCTGAACCAAAGCCAGCCTATACCACCGTTTCTACTATCGTACGAATATTAGAGCGAAAAGGGATGGTAGGGTTTAATGCGTATGGTAAAAACCATGAGTATTACCCGCTTGTCACGAAAAAGGATTATGCTAGGCTTTGCTTCAGACACGTGCTAACCAAGCACTACAGCAGCTCGTGGAAGAAATTTGCCTCGTTCTTCTCATCGGAGGAAGAGGTAACCCTTACCGATCTGGAGGAGATAAAAAAGCTTATCGAGGATCAAATAGAACAACGTAAAGCGAAGAAGGATGAATAATCTGCTAATTTACATTCTATCAACGGGTATTTGCTTAACCCTATTCGTGTTGGCGTATCAAATCTTCTTGAGAGATAACACGAGGTTTAACCTATGCAGGTTCTACCTAATCTCTGCTATCCTAATGTCGTTTCTTCTGCCCTCGATTCCCATTGATTTAGGGATAAGTTTAATTCATAAAGCCGAACAAAAAACTCCTCTGATCGAAGTCAAGCCAATATTGATGAGCTCCTCTCCAGGGATAATAACAGGTACACCTATCGAAAGTAGTTCTAATCTAAATATCGACTATTTAACCGTATTAGGAATCACCTTGCTCTCGATATCCTTATTACTATTCATTCGATTTATCTATCGCTTTGGTACGATTATCCTTATTCAAACCTCAGGAAATAGATTGGTGAATGAAGAGGGTTTTAACCTAATATTTACCGATAGAACCGATAACGCATTCTCATTCCTTGGATATATTTTCATTAACCCCTTAAAATTTAACGATGAAGAAAAAAGGTTGATTATAGAGCATGAACGTGAGCATATACGGCACTTTCACTCCATTGACCTGATCCTAATTGAACTGTTAATTGTGATGCAGTGGTTTAATCCTTTTGCATACATCGCACGGCGTAAACTGATTGAAATCCATGAATTTATTGCCGACAACGGTGTAATCCGAAATGGTGCCGACCCGCACTCCTATCAAACTCTTCTGCTTTCGGTTGTGACTTCTTCATGCCTGCCAACGGCGGGTAACCAACTTAGCGCATTAATCACTAAAAAACGAATAGCCATGATAGGAAAACCTTTGAACCAAACCGGACGGTGGATTAACTTTTTAATCCTAGTGCCCATAGCTGCAATTCTAATAATTGGAATATCAGCGTTTACTGTAAAAGAATCAAAAAAAATCGATAGTAAGGAAGAAATCGCTATTCCTGAAACCAAACCTTCAATCCTGCTAGGGAAAACAGAGAGCAAAATCATCAGTCCAATTGTAATCGACAGTAAAAATAATACAACATTACCCATTGAAACTGAAAGTTCTAGACAAAAAGAATTTGATTTAAAGCCAATTTCAAGTAAGGAAATTAAAACATTGGACCAAAATCAAAACCCTGCAAAGGCGAAGAAGATTGACATTGCCTTAAAAGAAACAAATAATAATCAATCTATTAAGGAAGTTCTGTTAAAAAGGGCAATGGACGAAAGTAAGGATACCTATTTAAAAGATTTATATTTTAATTTACCTCCCAAAGGAACTAGTGCCGATATCTCTAAGGGTTATACATCTAGATACTCAGTGATACTTAAAAAAAATTGTATTTATAGTTTAAATTACCTTTCGGGAAGTAAAGACGATAATTTACAAGCAAATATATTGACTCCAGAAGGTGATGAGAACGTTATTGTTAATCAATTTAACTTTTCATACAGTACAAAGAAAACCTTTCAACCTACAAAAACTGCCGCTTACCATTTGGAGATAGTTAACCTAACTTCTAAAAGTGCTGAGGCATTGATTCTGTTGAATTATGTTGGAGAAAATAAAAATTCAATAGAAAACAAAGTTGAAAACGATTCAATATTATATCAAGCATTGAAAAATAGGGCAAATAAAGAAGTAAAAGGTATTCAACTTGCAGATTTTTTTGTACATGTTGAACCTAATCGGTTTAACATGTATTCTGTGACCCTAAAGCAAGGTTGCGAGTACATTTTTAACCTTTATGCTAATAATAATGATGATAAATTTAACGCTGTAATATCCCGAGGGAAACTGTCTGGAAAATTAAATAAAGTAACAGAAACAAAAGTTTCTAATTCAAGTAAATTTAGCTTTACTCCAAAAGAAACAGGTTATTATGTTTTTACCTTAGAGAATATTTCATCTAACAAAACGCCAGCATTAATGGTGCTTACATACAATGGTGAAAGAAATATTATTTCAGAATGGGGGAAAAGCAAATTTCCATGTATTTACGAGGAATTAGAGAAAGCAGACCAAACCTATTATCAAGAAGAAACAAAAAAAATACAAGCACAAAATGACGATGAGGAAGTATTCTTAGTTGTTGAGCAAATGCCAACATTTGGAAGTGGTGATGCAGGTGAATTCAGAGCTTGGGTAGCATCGAATATGCAGTACCCCAAAGAGGCTGCTGAAAAGAGATTACAAGGAAGAGTATTCGTACAATTCGTTATAGAGAAAGATGGAAACTTGACAAATGTTAAAGTCATACGAGGTGTTGACGTAATTCTTGATAAAGAAGCTATCAGAGTAGTTGAATCCTCTCCAAAATGGAATCCAGGATTGCAAAGGGGGAAACCTGTTCGTGTATCATATACTTTCCCGATTACCTTTTCGCTACAATAACGTGAGTTCGATGTAAGAAGCAACTTAACTACCTGTTTATTATCATTATATCCTTAATGATTAATTGGAATAGTGGAAAAATGGAATATTGCCGGCCTGTCGCCTGCCGTTAGGCAGGGTAAGCAGGGCAGACAGAGAAGAAAAACGTTAGAAGAAACCCCATTATTGACTTCGTCGAGTTCCGCTTCGCTCCAGTTCCACTGCTCCCTGCCTACCGGCAGGCAGGCGGCAGGCAGGCACCATTCCAATTCCAAATGAAAAATTTGTAATAAATTACATTTTAGAGCATTACCACTATTTCTTAGATCGAACTCACGTTATAATAAATTCAAACATATCTCTGTCAGGGTTAAAACCCTGACAGAGTTAATATTATTTACAAATCGCACCTTTGATTATTGGTAGCCTTCTTGAAAAAGTAATTGCAGAGATCAAGCAGATAAAGCCCGCTACGAACAGTGTATATTGAACACCAGCCCATGGGGAGATTGAGCCGAGTAAAAGACTTCCCAACGGAGTAATCCCCATAAACGACATGCCATAAAGCGCCACCACCCTACCCCGCTTATCCTCATCGACAATGGTCTGAACTAGAGTATTGGTTGATGCAAACTGAATTATCATTCCAAAACCCGTTAGGAACATCAAAATCATTGAAAGAATGGGGTAAACCGAAAGAGAAAAACCCATAAGGGCAAGACTAAAAGTAATTGCTGAAATCATAATCAGCTTAGGCATTCCGCAAACACCTTTGCGAGAAGCTAAATAAATGGCCCCTAATAGTGCACCTGCACCCATTGAACCTGTTAAGAATCCTAGCGTTTGAGCATTACCATGAAGTATATCTTTAGCAAAAACGGGCATAAAAACATTATAGGGTAACCCAAAGAATCCAGTAATAATAACCAATACAAGCAAGTATTTAATAGGCTTAAAGCTAAAGGAGTACTTAAATCCTTCCATTAAATCGCGATAAACAGAACCATGCCCTTTTCCTTTATTAATAGGGATAACGCTCATGGAGATTAGCGCAACAATCACAGCTAAGAAACTTATCCCATTAATCAAAAAGCAGTAGCCTTCGCCAAAAACGGCAATTAGAAAACCACCAATCATTGGACCAATAAAGCGGGCAGAATTAATAAGGGTTGAGTTAAGGGCAATAGCATTCTGAAGCAGTTCCTTTTCACCAACCATTTCGAGTAAAAATGCATGACGGAAAGGGGTTTCAAAAGCTAAAGCAAATCCATTGATGATGGCAATAATAATTATATGCCAAACCTTTATAACATCAGCAAAGTAAAGCCCAGCCATGGTGAATGCCATAACCATCGATACAGTTTGAACCGCAACAAGCACTTTTCTACGATTCAGCCTATCGGCATAAACACCCGCAATGGGAGTAAGAATTAAGGAAGGAATTTGGCCTGCAAAACCGATGATACCTAAGTAGAATGCGGAGTTGGTCAGGCTATAGACCAACCACCCTAATGCTATACTTTGAATAAAAGTTCCAAAAAGGGAAACAATCTGACCTAAGAAGAAGAGCTTAAAATTCCTACTCTTTAGAGAGCGAAAGGCAAAACCAATCTTATGAAAGTATAAATCGATGTCGAGGAAACGGTTCAAGGGATATTTTTTACAAAACTATAAAAGGTTTGATTGAAAATTATCAAGAAAGATTAATAGCGTAAAACTTTTTGTAATACTGAAAGAATTATTCAAGCTGTTAAAACGGTCAACCACAAAGGACACAAAGCCTGCCTGCCGTCAGGCAGGGATACACTAAGCACACAAAGAAAAAAATAAGCTTAGCGCCCTTGGTGAAGTCCTTAGTGTCCTTCGTGGTTAAATACTTTTTATGGTAAAAACTTTTCGGGATGCTTTTTATCGAAACCAGCCTCTTTCTGATATTTAGAACCAACAACTAGCAAATCGGCCTCATTGAACCAATCAGCAATAAAAGAAATACTTGTTGGCAAACCATTTTTATCAAATCCGTTAGGAATTAGTAAAGCAGGATGGCCCGTAAGGTTTGTCATTAAACACTGATTACCGCCCCATGTAGGACTAACAATAACATCAACATCTTTAAAAACCTTTATAAACTCATCAATCAGCTTTGTTCTTATTCTATTTGCTTGAATATACTCAACCGCAGGTATGAATCGAGCCTGACGGAATATATTTGCCCAAGCCATCTTCTCCTGTCGAACAAGCATTGTGTCCATTTTAGAAAGGGTTACATCGCTAAAAAATGCAGCAGATTCCGCCTCAACGATAATGCTCATCGCCATGGTTGGGATTTGCTCCGGAAGCTTGATGGGGATTAATGTTGCACCCATCTTTCTCAATGTCTCAAGGGTGATGCTATCATTCTCTTTAAAATCGTATTTATCCTTGAAATAGTCCTCAACATAGCCAATCCTTAAGTCTTTTAGCTCTTTCCTTGGATTGTAATTAAAAGGTACATCAATAAGAGTTTTGTCAAAACCATCGGTTCCCCTAATAGCATCGAACACCAAAGCGCAATCCTCAGCCGTACGGCAGATTGGACCAATCTTATCCATTGTCCAGCAAAGAGACATTGCCCCTGTTCTGCTAACCCTACCAAACGATGGACGTAGCCCAGTAACACCACAAACCGTTGATGGAGAAACGATTGAACCCCATGTTTCGGAACCAATTGAAAATGCCACTAACCCTGCCGAAGTAGCCGAAGCCGAACCAGCCGATGAGCCACTCGAACCTTTCTCGGTATTCCAAGGGTTACGGGTTATGCCTCCAAACCAAGCATCATCCATGGCAAATTCGCCAAGCGATAGTTTAGCAATTAGCACAGCCCCTGCCTCATCGAGTTTTTGAATAACAGGAGATGTAATCTCAGGGATTTGATTTTTATAAATTCTCGATCCCCATGTAAATGGAAACCCTTTTAGCGCAAGCAAATCCTTAACACCATAAGGAATACCATGAAGCGGCCCTCGATAAATGCCCTTTGCAATCTCATCATCGGCTTTTTGAGCCTGTTCTAGCGCACGCTCCTCCAGCAGCGTAATAACGCAATGCAACTCAGGATCATATTTCTTTAGGCGCTCGATATACATCCTGGTTAACCCTAAAGAGGTAACCTTCTTCGTTTTAATCAGCTCTGAGAGTTCGGCCACGGAGTAGAAGCATAACTTCTCAATGCTATCGGGCATTACTACATCCTTTGGTAAATACCAATCGATTTTACTTTGATCGTGGTTAAAAGGGTAGCCAAGGGGAATTGGGGATTGAATCAACGAAGGCATATCGGCATTCTCAAGCTTAAAGTCATGAATCTTCTTATAGCTCTCTTTATAGCTCATCAGGCCATCAATCATCGAATCGCGCTGTTCTTGGGTAAATTCAAGACCCAATAGTTTTTCGGTATTTGCAATTTGGTTACGTATATCCCCATTTGTTTTATAGAGATAGTAATTTACACCAATCGATACAATTAACAGTAATACTAAAAGTATCAATAGAAATTTTGAGGTTTTCATTGCGTTTTGGGTTTGGTTATACGGTTTACAATTTACGAATCAATTTAGCATCTTTGACTGTTAATGAGAATTTAAGTTTAAGCAAAAAAATGCAACTAATCCTTCTAAATAATTTTCAATCAATTAATATTTACGTAACACATCAAATATCTATAAAACCTATCTTTGATGTCAAATAATTTACAATGAAGAGATCGAAGATTAAAACCATTGCCCTCGTTGCGCACGATAATCGCAAGGGCGATATGATTGAATGGGTTGAATGGAACTGGGAAAAGTTGATGAAGCATAAACTTATATGTACTGGTACTACAGGGCGATTAGTAGAAGAGGCAATTGCTCGGATGTTCGGAGAAGGGTCATACGATCAACTGCAAATGATGAAGCTAAAATCAGGTCCACTAGGGGGCGATCAGCAGCTAGGAGCAAAGATTGCAGAAGGCGAAATTGATATTCTTATTTTCTTTTGGGATCCAATGCAGGCTCAGCCTCACGATGTTGATGTTAAAGCGTTGCTAAGGCTAGCATCGCTTTACAATATTCCAACAGCAACAAATCGGTCAACTGCAGATTTTTTGATTAGCTCACCTTTACTCGAACAGGAGTATATACCTAAACTTATAGACTATTCAAAGTACATTAACAGAAAAGTGTAATTTTGCATTTACACAAAATCAGCAATGAGTTATACATTAACAACTTATCTATATTATTACTTATTCGAACTGACATTACCATATTAATAAACCAAAAAACCAAACCAATGAAAAAATATCTATTATTCTGTATCGCACTCGGTATTGTTTTTTCATCCTGTAAAACAAACCAACAGAAAGATGAAAAAGTTGAAGCTAAGGCTGAACCAACAATCGCTGTTATTAACAATGGTGATGTTGATTTCGATACTTACTTCGTTGATAAAACCATGCGTATGGATTACTTCCATACTGGCAATGTAACTGAAGAGAAGTTTGCCATCGACAAAGTACTATCTGATGGTACATGGGGGGGTAGCAAAAAGATTTTGGTTGATAAACTTGAACTTGGACTCTATTTCTTCGAAATAGTTGACAAGGAGACCAATATCTTGCTTTATTCTAGAGGCTTTGCAAGCGTTTTTGGCGAATGGCAAACAATTCCTGAGGCAAGTGAGCGTTGGGGAACATTCCATGAATCGCTCCGTTTTCCTTGGCCTAAAAAGATAGTAACCATCAATATGAAGAAGAGGGATGCTCAGAATAAATTCCAAACCATTTGGACAACCGACCTTGATCCTTCGTATCGTCAGGTTAACCCTGCGGATAGAATCCATACTGAAAAGGTTGATGTAATTCTAGAGAATGGTCCAGCACAGGAAAAATTGGATATTGTAATTCTTGGCGATGGATATTCAGCCCAAGAAATGGATAAATTCCGTAACGATGCGAAACGATTATCGGGAGTATTAATGGACGCTGAACCATTTAAATCGCAGAGTAAAAATATCAATATTCGTGCTGTTGAAAGTCCATCGGAGCAATCGGGTGTGAACAAACCACATCATGGAGTTTTCAAGCATTCAAAGCTATCGGTTAGCTATAGCACTTTCGACTCAGAGCGCTACGCGTTGACCTACGATAATAAAACGGTTAGAGATGTTGCATCGGCTGCTCCATACGAGTTTATGGTAATCCTTGTTAACGAACGCACATATGGAGGTGGAGGTATTTACAACCTTTACACAACTGTTTCAGCCGATAATAAATTTGCCGATTACATTATGGTTCACGAAATGGGTCATCATATGGCAGCGCTTGCCGATGAATATTACACCTCATCGGTTTCATATGAAATACCAAAGATTACGCTAGAGCCTTGGGAGACCAACGTTACTGCTCTTTTCGACAAGAATAACCTAAAATGGAAAGACCTTGTGGAGGAAAGCACTCCAATTCCTACACCTTGGAACAAAACAGAATTCGATGCACACGGATATAGTATTCAGAAAGAGCGTGATAGCCTAAGAACCGCTCATGTTCCTGAGAATATAATGGAAGACCTATTTACTCGTCAAATGAACAAGGAGAATGAATTCTTCGCATCAGAACAGTATAAAGATAAAGTTGGTGCTTTTGAAGGTGCTAACTACAATGCAAAGGGTATGTACCGTTCACAGCTTGATTGTATTATGTACACTAGGCATCAGGTGTTCTGTAAGGTTTGCCAAAGAAGTATTGTTAATGTAATTGAGCAGTACTCGAAGTAAATAATATATACCTAAAAACTAAATATCTAGTAATTTTGTTTGGCTGTAGTTTAAATTGGCGTTTAAATCTTTGTGTTTTCTTAGCGTTTTAGTGCCTTGGTGGCTAAAAAAGATTTGCCACTAAGGCGCAAAGCCACAAAGCATCGATAAAACAAGTTGCAAC
>RPRQ01000086.1 GCA_003818205.1 Bacteroidales bacterium | reverse complement strand
GTGAGTTCGATTTAAGAAATGATAGTAATACTCTAAATTGTAATTTGTTACAAGTTTATCATATGGTATTGGAATGATGCCTGCCTGCCGGTAGGCAGGGAATAGTGGAACTGGAGCGATCCGGCAGTTGCCGGACGATGAAGTCAATAATGGGGTTTCTTCTAACTTTTTTCTTCCATTATTCCATTTCTCCCCTCAAAGTAAAATACTGATAACATAGCACTTAAATTTTTTCTTGCATCGAACGGACGTTAGTTAATAAGCAACAATGTTAAGTAAATTGATTCTAACGAAGGATATTTAATTACTGGCATAAATTTTGGTAAATAACTCAGGTCACTAAAAATATCCAAATGAGAACTATTTTATATTTGGCAATTACATTATTGCTATTTACGACAACCTCGTGCCTCAAGGATGAATCGGAAACAACTCAAGCGCTAAAAACCAACAATCCGTTAATCACTGACTTTGATTTAAAGATAAATGAAATTATTGCCCCTTATGCTATGAAATATTCAACCGCAGGCGTAAGCGTTGGAATTTATAAGAATAATCAAACCTTTTACTATGGGTATGGAAGCAAGAAAAAGGGAATCAATTCAATCCCCGATAGCGAAACCCTCTTCGAGATTGGGTCAATTACTAAAACATTCACCGCATTATTAATGGTTGACTATTTGCAATCACAAGGACTCTCCATAGAAGATCCAATAAACGACTACCTCCCTTCATCCATCCCCCTGCTAGAATACAACGATCATCCCATACGAATTAAGCATTTGCTAAACCACACCTCGGGGTTGCCTCGCCTTCCAAGCGATTTTGAATCGGGGATGGACATCAATAACCCCTATAAACACTACGATAGCACCAAGGTTTACAACTACCTTAAAACATTCACCTTACAAAAAGAACCAGGTGAAATCTGGGAGTATTCAAATCTAGGCGCAGGATTAGCTGGACTTATCCTTGAAAGAAAGAATCATAAGAGCTTCGAACAACTACTATTAGAAAAAATCTGCACCCCACTTGAATTGAATAGCACAAAAATTACACTTAATGATAACGACAAGCAGAATATAGCAGTAGGCTATAACACCTACGGTTTTGAGGCTCACAACTGGGACAATATGAATGCCTATAAGGCTGCTGGGGCAATTGTATCCAACGCCAAGGATATGGTTGAGTACGGTAAAAATATACTTAATTCTCAATCATCGATATTAAAAAACCAAATTGAGGACTGCCTGAATATTTCCTACCAGAGTAGTAGTATAAAAATGGGCTTAGGATGGATATATCAAACCAACAACGACATTGAGATAATCCTACATGATGGAGGAACGGGTGGTTTTACGAGTTTTATCATTATAAGCAAAAGTAAAAATACGGCTATGGTTTTTCTCTTCAATAATATACTATCAGAATCCGACTTAGGCTTTGTTAACGATCTGATAACGGAAATTTTAAACTAATACTCAACCTACCACTCCACAATATTATTACGCAAAGCAAACTTTATCATCTCTACTGTACTTTTGAAATTGTACTTCTGCATGATATTGTTCTTGAGCGTTTTTATGGTAAAAACGCTAAGATTGAGTTTTTCGGCAATTTCGTTATTGGTGCAACCCTCAACGTATAACTTCAATATCTCCTTTTCGCGGGAAGTTAGCTGATGCTTTTTGGCAACATCACCAACACTTGTGTTCTTAACATTATTGATAAAACTCTTTAATACAATTTTCGAAATCGAGGCGCTGTAAAATTCATCGCCATTTGAAATGGTTCTTATGGCCTCAAGTAAAATCTCAGTGGTAGAATCTTGTTTTGGTAAATAACCTTTAGCACCGGCCTGAATGGCACTAACGATGTACTCCTCGTTATTGAACATCGAAAGAATAAGTACCTTAATATCAGGATAGAGCTTTATTAACTTCTCGGTCAACTCAATCCCCGACATGTTGGGCATCGAGAGGTCGGTAATTAGAATATCGGGTTGGTTGCATTTGATGAAATCAAGAGCCTCCTTGCCGCTGCCTAGGGCTCATAACATCAGCCCCAAGCTGAACTGGCGATTCATCCTGAGAAAAACCATTTACTGCAATTGATGCAAAAAGAGCAACTCCCGCAATAGTTTTGAAAAATCTATTCATACAAGGTTTAGTTTTAAGATTTAGAGCATCAAAAGTATCTGTAGCCCATTTGGCGAGCAATAGAACTTGGTATGAAAGAGTAGTAATACTAAGTATTAGAAAAATCTGGTTTTATCATTTTAAGCCCAAAATATTTTGAGTCAAATCAATAAAGGCTTACCTTGAGTTTTTCAAAAATTCATTTCTATGAAAACAGCAAAAGTTTTCGCAATATCAGGAACAATTATCATGTTCTTTACTTTAGTGTACGGATTTATTTATGGCGATTTCTTTAAAGAAGGAAGCGTTCTGATATCCATTGCTTGGGGCAAAGTAAGCCTTATTGATGTTTATATCGGGTTCTTTTTGTTTAGCGGTTGGGTGCTGTTTCGTGAACAAAAAAAGTATATTGCTGTTATTTGGGTAGTAATATTTATGGTTCTAGGAAATTTTGCAACCTGCCTTTATGCCGCAATCGCCCTTTTCAAATCAAACAACGATTGGAAGGTGTTCTGGCTAGGAAAAAATTAACGAATTGCCTTTAAGATATCTCGATTTATGAAAAACAATGCGGTAATAGAAATTGATGGACGTAGATTATATTACACCTTTATTGCAGGTGCAAAGAAAATTCTTGAGAATCAGATTGAGCTGAATAAAATTAATGTATTCCCTGTAAACGATGGCGATACAGGAACAAACCTTGCATCTACAATACGTGCAGTTATTGATTCAATTCATCCAAATAAATCGTATAAAGTAACAGCCGATTTAATTGCTGAGGCTACACTTGTCAATGCCCGTGGAAACTCAGGGATTATTTTCGCTCAGTTTATGTACGGATTAAGCAACGAAACGGGTAATCATGGAACAATCACCATAAATCAGTTTGCCGAAAGCATTAAAAATTCGGTTCGTTACGTTTACGAAGCCGTTGCAAATCCTGTAGAGGGCACAATGCTAACCGTTATTAAGGATTGGGCCGATTATATATACGATAACCGAAAAATTACACCCGATTTCAACCAATTACTAATAAAATCAAAGGCTGTACTCGAAAAATCGTTATTCGAAACCAAGGCAAAACTTGCTGTACTAGCAAAGAATAATGTTGTTGATGCTGGGGCAAAAGGCTTTGTTCTTTTCATAGAGGGAATTATCGAATTCATAATTACTAGCGACCTGAGACATCTTCTAAAATCTAAAACAGAGATTGTTCTATTTTCCGGTATCGACGACCATGTTTCAGAAGAGATTACGCATCGATTCTGCACCGAGGCTATTCTTAAAAATATAAACATCGATTCTCATTCGCTAAATGAGGTGCTTAAATCGTTTGGAGATTCGTTGGTTGTGGCAGGGTCTGATAAAACGAAGAGAATACATATCCATACCGATTCTCCTGCTGATTTGTTCTATCATCTGAAGGATTATGGAACCATTACCTTTCAAAAGGCTGACGATATGGTTCGGCAGAGCGAAGCGGTTTATAACCGTAAATGGAAAATCGCTCTGGTAACCGATTCAACCTGCGATTTATCGACCGAACTGATTGACCAATATCAGATAAACATGCTGCCTATCAACATTAACTTTGGCGACAATCATTACCTCGATAAGGTTACCATTCATCCCGAACATTTTTACAAACTGCTTGATTCAAGCAATGAATTTCCGAAGACCGCACAGGTCAACGAAAAAGCATTTATCAATTTATACTCACACCTTGCATCGCACTACGATTCAATTATAGCGGTTCATCTGACCGATAAGTTTAGCGGTACTTTCCATAGTAGCCAAAAGGCTGCTCAGGCAATTAGCAAGGAGTTTAATAAACCTATCTCAGTAATTAACTCCAAAAACCTTTCAGGTGCTTTAGGATTAATTACACTTCGTATTGCCCAAGCCATTGACCAAGGGCAATCGCACGATAGGATTGTTGAAATGACCGAAAAGTGGGTGGCTGATTCACGAATATATGTAAGCGTAAAAACCTTAAAATACATGGTTAAAGGGGGAAGAGTATCGCATTTTAAGGGATTAATCGCAAAATTGCTCAATGTTAACCCTATTGTTTCCATGGACGAGAATGGAAAATCACTAGTATTCGGCAAAACCTATAGCCAAAAATCAAACATGGAGAAGGTGATGGAGCATATCAAAGATATTAGCAAAGAGAAAAGTATTTGGAACTATATTATTCTCCATGCCAATAACCATGAGGGTGCACAATGGTACACCGATAAAATGAAACTTTTGACTGGCAAAGAACCTACCTCTGTTGTAAATATTTCACCTGTAATTGGTGCAAATGCTGGGATTGGCGCTGCATCCGTTGCATTTATGTTTGAATAATAGTAATTCTATGACATTTATCGAGATATATTTAATCGCATTGCTTTCCATCATGGTGTTGATGTCTACACTATGGATTGTAAGCGTTTTTATTAAAAACGTTAGCATAGTTGACCTTTTCTGGGGCTTTGGATTTGTAGTTGCAGCAGCAGTTTATTTCATTTTTACTGATGGCTATCAAACGCGTAAAGTATTGCTTTTGACTCTTGTTGCAATTTGGGGTTTACGGTTATCAATATACCTCGCGTGGCGAAATATTGGAAAAGGGGAAGACTTTCGGTATGCCCAATTCCGCAAGAATTATGGAGAGCATAGGTATTGGTGGATTAGCTTCTTCCAAACATTTCTACTTCAGGGAGTATTGATGTGGCTAATCTCAGCACCTCTTTTAGGTGCTATGTACTACTCTCAAAATAGCAGCTTGGGTATTCTTGATTTTATTGGAGTCGCACTGTGGATAATCGGACTTTCATTTGAGGCAGGTGGCGATTTTCAGCTTGCAAAGTTCAAGTCAAAACCCGACAACAAAGGGAAAGTTTTAAATAATGGTTTCTGGCGATATACCCGCCACCCCAACTATTTCGGAGATTCAGCTGTTTGGTGGGGTTATGGATTTATCTGCCTTGCGGCAGGAAGTTACATTCCTGTAATCGGCTCAATCCTGATGACAGCATTAATCATTAAAGTATCAGGAGTTGCCCTACTCGAAAAATCATTAAAAGACACCAAACCACAATACCGAGAATACATCGAAAAAACTAGTGCCTTTATTCCTTGGTTTCCAAAGAAATAAAGTGTTATGGTTTTTCTCTGTGTAACTCTGTGCACAACTCCGTGAACTCTATGTTAATTTTTAAAATATATTTAAATGATAATTCAAAAAAACATCTGGCTAATTCTCTTCCTAATTTGGGGTTTACCCCTTACCTACTACCGTAGCAAATTCCGCAAATTGGTTTACCAAACCGATAGCTGGATAATTAACATCAAACCTATATTCTGGAAAGAACTTAGAGCGTTATTTGGTAATATCTTTCCCGAAAACAAAAACTATATCAAATTTCGAAACTTTTATCGTTTCTATCTCACAGTTTACCTCATTCTCTTTATTCTTTACTTTTCATTTAGCAGCAATTCACAAACAACTAAAAACACCGATATGAAAAAAATTGAAATAGGAAGCAGTATACCTGCCTTCACATTAAATGACCAAAACGGAACCCTTTTTGATATTCGCTCAGTTCTTGGGAAAAAGAACCTTGTCATTTACTTCTACCCAAAAGATGATAGCCCTGGTTGTACCAAGGAGGCCTGCTACTTTCGCGATCAATTTGAGGTTTTTACTGAGGTAGATGCAATGATAATTGGTATTAGTGGTCAATCGGTTGAGAGCCATAAAGCATTTGCTGAAAAGTATAGGCTAACCTACACCCTTTTAAGCGATGAGGGGAATAAGATTCGAAAACTGTTTGGGGTGCCAACCAATTTCTTTGGATTGCTGCCTGGTCGGGTTACATATATCATAGATAAATCGGGTAAGGTAATCTACCTTTTCGATTCACAAATGCAGGCAACACAGCACGTTGATGAGGCGTTAAGGATACTTAAGGACTTGAAATAACATTTTTCAAACAATTGTTTTATTTGGTTCAATAATAACATCCGCCGATTAGTATTTTTACTAATTTGCGCCATGGCAAAAGATGCTTATACCCTAACCTTAAATCTTGCCATGAACACAAAATACCAAATCGAGAATTTCGAGAAGTCTGTTAGCCAAAAGTTTGAAATCTACAACAGCATCTTTTTAGGTTTACCTATAAATCGAACCTCAGGAAATTTATTACGGCTATTCTCCCAAACGGTTGACGATGGGCTAAAGAAATCACTATCTCCTCAGGCAATAATAAAGGAGTTCTGCAGTAAGCTGAACTATTCCGTCAATGATTCTCGGTTGATTGAGCTATTGAACGATTTCATCAGAATAACCGAGCGACAAGTGGTTATTTTCGATGCTGTAGAGGATTCGGCATTCGATAAGATAAACGATTTAAGCAGTTCAAATTCTATACTTTACGTTCTAAAGGATTATCTAAATAAAGTTTCTGAAAAGGAGCTGGTTAATACAATTGCCGACCTGAAAATTCGTTTGGTTCTAACTGCACATCCAACCCAATTTTACCCTGGAACAATCCTAGCAATTATCACTGATTTAGAGGAATCAATCCGAAACAACGATATCGAAACGATAAGCAAACTACTTCAACAGCTTGCATTCACCGCTTTTTATAAAGATAAAAAGCCATCGCCCGTTGATGAGGCCAATAGTTTGATTTGGTATCTTGAGAACATCTTCTTCAAGGCAATCCAGTCAATACATACCAAGGTTTTTTCTGTACTCCCCTCCGATGGATTATTAAACGAAAATCTTATAGAACTTGGTTTTTGGCCTGGTGGCGATAGGGATGGTAATCCCAATGTTACCTCGGAGGTAACCGAAAAGGTTGCGGAACTCCTCCGAAAATCGATTATTCGTAAGTACTATCAGGAGGTTCGTCGGATAAAACGCCATATTACCTTCGATAATGCATTCGATGAGCTAGTGAAGGTAGAACAATATCTTGGTAAGTGCCTAAACGATTCATGCATCCTGAATTCTGCAGATCTAATTGCCAATCTTCAGAATATAAAAACGTTAATCGATACAAAGTATCAAGGTTTATATTGCGATGAGGTTCAAAATCTAATCCACACCATCAAAATATTTGGTTCTCACTTTGCATCCATTGATATCAGACAGGATTCAAGGGTATTAAGAGATGTTTTCTCGAAAGTTACCCAAGGTAAATACATCGATAGTAGTTTTAACTCTGATGATGAACGCATCAACTGGATTTCAGCGAATCCCACCTTAAACCCAATTATATCTAGCGATTCTGAAATTCACACCGATACCTGCTCAACCATTGCTGGGATAAGAAAGACTCAGCAAACCAATGGCGAAAAGGGTTGTAATCGGTTTATCATTTCGAACTGTGGTCGAGCATCAGATATTATCATGCTTTACAAACTATTTGAATGCTGTGGTTGGCAAAACGATAAGTTAACCGTGGATTTGATTCCATTATTCGAAACCATTACCGATTTGGAGAATTGCAACGCAATAGTTGAAACGCTGTACCAAAATCCTCTCTATAAAAATCACCTTAAACTCAGAGGCAATAGGCAAACCATTATGCTCGGATTTTCCGATGGCACCAAGGATGGTGGTTATTTTGCAGCCAACTGGTCGATTTATCGAGCAAAGGAGAAACTGAGTAAAATTTCAGAGAAGTTTGGTATTCAAGTTATCTTTTTCGATGGCAGAGGTGGACCTGCTGCTCGTGGAGGTGGAAAAACTCATCAATACTACGCTGCACAAGCACGTAATGTGGCCAATAAAGAGATACAGCTGACCATTCAAGGGCAAACCATTAGCTCTAACTATGGCACACATATATCAGCGCAGTATAATATGGAACAGCTCATTAGCGCGGCCATCAAGAATAAGCTAAACTCCGTTTATCATGCCGAATTCCCTGAACTTCATCTTCAGATAATGGATGAGCTGATGGAAAAAAGCAAGGATTACTACGTTGAACTAAAAAAACGAGCCGATTTTATCCCCTACATGCAAAAATACTCCCCGCTGAACTTCTTTGGAAAGACGAATATTGGCAGTCGTCCCGATAAGAGGAATCAGGGAGGAACTCTCCATCTCAATAATTTAAGGGCAATTCCGTTCGTTGGTTCGTGGAGTCAGAATAAGCAGAATATCCCTGGATTCTATGGCTTTGGCTTTGCTTTGGACAATGTATTTGAGAAATATGGAAAGGAGAATGTTGAGGATTTATACTCCAAGAGCCGATTTTTTAGAACGCTTGTTGAGAATAGCCAAATGGTTTTGGAGAAAACCAACTTTGAGATAACATCTTTTATCAGAAATGATGAACAGTTCAAGGCCATTTGGCAGCTAATTTTCGATGAGTATATAAAATCCATCGAATTCCTGCTGAAATCATCTGGTTCAAAAATGCTGATGGAGAAGAATCCGAAAGACTTACTTTCAGTAAGATTGAGGGAAAATATCATCAAACCGCTGATTGTTATTCAGCAGTATGCGCTCACTAATTTCAATGAAGCACTTGCTAAGGATGATAATGATAAGGCAAATCAATGCGCAGAGATGGTGGTTCAATGCTCATTTGGAATTATCAATGCGGCAAGGAATTCGGCATAATAAGATGAACATTAAAAAATCCAAATAAATATAAACTAGTAGTAACCTTAAAGATTGATAAATATGTCAGATAGAATGATTAAACAATTTATGGAGATGGTTCAAATTGATAGCGAATCGAGCCATGAGGCAAATTTCATAAATTATCTTGAAAAGGAATTTCAGAAATTAGGCGCAGTAACATTACAGGATAGCTATGGGAATTTAATAGCAAAACTGCCTGCCAAAGGATGCGATGGCAAAGAGCCAGTTTTGCTATCGTGCCATGCAGATACTGTAAAGCCTGGCGTTGGAATAAAACCAAAACTTGAAAATGGGGTAATCAGATCAGCCGGCGATACAATTCTTGGTGCCGATGATAAAGCGGGTATTGCAGAGATGCTAGAAGCGTTAAGAATCGCAGAGGTTCGCCCACCCGTTGAGATTGCTATCTCGCGTGAGGAAGAAATTGGTCTGTTTGGTGTTAAAAATCTTGATTATACTAAACTTACTGCCAAACGAGGATTTTTACTAGATAACGACACGCTTGATACAATAATAATCGGAGGTCCATCATACTTTACATTTGATGTTACGGTTAAGGGAAAGGCCGCCCATGCAGGCATGGAGCCCGAAAAGGGGATTAATGCTATTTTTGCAGCATCAAAGGCAATTACAGCGCTAAAACTTGGACGAATTGACCATGAAACAACCGCTAACGTTGGAATTATCGAAGGGGGAATTGTACGTAATGGTGTTCCCGATAAAGTGATATTTAAAGCCGAGTGCCGAAGCCTAACTCACTCAAAAGCTGAAAATCTTGCCAATGAAATGAAAGCAATAATAATCCATGAGGTTGAAGCGGCTGGAGCAAAAGTGGATATCGTGATGAATAACTTATGCAAAGCGGTTGATATTCCCGAAAGTTCTTTCACTGTGGATTTGTCAAAGAAAGCGCTTAAAACAGTTGGTATAGATGCAAAAGCAACATTTATGACTGGATTTACCGATGCCTCAATCTACAATAATATGGGAATAGAAATGGCTGTTGTTGGCATTGGCGCTAGAAACGAGCATTCGCTCGATGAGCATATCTATGTTGAAGATATGGAGAAAGCATTAAAAATGATAGTTGAATTGCTAAGATTGTCTGCACTATAGTATCTTGATTAGTCCTAAAAAAGCGGCACTGATTGATGCCGCTTTTTTCATATATTAAACTCTCCTTTTACTGAATAGGGATTTCAACAAAAAATGTTGAGCCAACCCCAACTTGGGATTCGACCCATATATTCCCCCCTAAAAGTGTTACTAGACCCTTACTTAATGCTAATCCTATTCCCGTTCCCCCATAAATTTTTGATTTGGGTTGAGCTGCCTGCCAAAACCTTTCAAATATTATCTCCTGCTGTTTATTAGAAATACCAATACCTGTATCCTTGACATAAAAAACAACTTTCCCTTTATCGGGATAGTAATCGAACTCTATAAAACCCTTCTCGGTAAACTTAATGGCATTGCCAATCAGGTTATTGATAATCTGCTTTATCCGCTGCTTATCGGAATTTAGAATAAACGTACCCCCCGACCTTTTAAAAATGAGCTGAATCCCTTTTTGCATAAGGCTTTCCTGCTTACTCTCATAATGATTAACCAATTCTGTAAAAAGTGCTTCAGTGCTAAACCGCTCATTGCTTAACAATAGCTGACCCGCCTCAATTCTTGAGTAATCGAGAATATCGCCAATCAATTGCATTAGGTTATCGGAACTTTTCTGGATTAACTTTCGATAGCTCTCCGCCGTTTCTTTCGATGGATTTGTTTTGCATAAAAGCTCCGAAAAACCTAAAATTCCATTTAAAGGTGTTCTTATTTCGTGCGACATATTAGCCATGAACGCCGACTTTAACCTATCGGATTCCTCTGCTCTGTTCTTTAAAACTTCAAGCGATTTCTTTTGCGATATGTAAAGCGAAATTAAATGCCCAATCTTTACAAACTCTCTCCCAAACCGGTTAAGGCTTTTTGCCTTTCGAACATCTTCCGTTTCTAACACCTCCTCAACAATTCCAAGAGGCTTGTTTATCCACCGAGAGGTAACGAAAAGAAAGGTTACTATAAAGCAAACAGCTGTCAAGAAGAAAAGCCCCATGAACTGGTCTGAAAACTTATTATACTGCTCTATAAAGGGTAACCCCTTTTCAAAATGAAGGTACTTATACGACTGACTATTAAACAGTTTAATGGGTTTGTTTATTTCAATTCGATACTCATTGTGATTTGGGTTAACGGTATCATTCAATAAACTAATTGAAGTACCCGTAACCTCCGAAATTATTTTAAGGTAGCTATTATCAATAATTCTACCGATAAAGATATAACCTTGAGGGGTTGTTTTTCTTTGAGGATCAATGGAGGTATGTATGGTTGCTCCAAAAAACTCAACAACCCCTATTGGGGTTTGATCGTAAAACCGAATGAACCGGGATACGGTTAAGGAGTCGAAAATTTTTTCGCTAATCGCATATTTGTTAAGAAGCCTCGATTCATCATTGGTTGCGCAGTAAACATAGCTTCGTAACGTATCGAATACACAAACCGATGATACGCTAAAGGTTGATATTATCGGATCGATATTGTTTCTCGACCACACATCGTCCCTGCTCTTGATGTACTCGATCATCTCATCCCAAAACGAGTAGTCGAATACAACCTGGTGTATCCGGTTCGATTCCGATTTAATGGCAATATTAACGCTTTTCTCAACCTGATTCAGGTTCGATAGGATAAAAACATCCCGACTTTTGCCATTTAAATAATACGCAACGTAGGTGATGATTGCAAAAAATAGCAATATCAGCAGTAAATAGAGAAAGATAATATTTTGAGTTTTGCCCCTTTTAATCATATGTGTATAAAGATATTGCTATTATACGAATATCTTTTAGATAGGTTGATTTGTAACTAATCAGTGATAATATTAATAATTTTAACTTTACAAAAAAACCACAGATTATTCGCTTCGCTCATGAGATCGATTCGCTTTGTTCACGGATTTTAAGAAAAACCATTTCGTTTTACTCGACAACCTTTTTAAAGATATTACCAATCAATCCATTTATTTATCAGTAAAAATTGTTTCGCCTTTCACTAGCCACGAAACACCAAATGCCCATAAGGCAATTGCTTCAAGTATTAAAATTATTTTTGTATTAAATTTCTGCTCTTGAGAAAGTGTTAGCATGCAAATTATCAAGCCTAGAAAACATGCAAGTATAATGATACCGCAAATAATATAAATCTTATTTCTTATTAATTTCTGAGGCTTATCGCCACTGCTCTTACGTGTAAAAAGAAATATTGAGTTGATAGCCAAAAGAATAAAAAATATCGAGGCAAATGTCAAATGAATAATATTTGACTTATCAGGGTACATTTGAAAAATACCTACTCTTTGCGTTTCATACAACTCATTAAAACAAGGGAATATTGCTACACAAAGCCCTGCAATTCCAGTAATAGTTGCAACAATATTGTCAATGGTGAATGTACCTTTGTAGGTCATCAGGAATAGCGCAACTACAAATAGTGTCCCCACTAAGAAATCTCTCATATTTGAGTAGTAGTAAAGGCTAATCGATTGCTGAATGGGGTCTTTTGCGAATAGCCAACCCCCTAGAATTAATATTATGGGCAATAGCATGCCCAAGAAACCGATTAATCGGCGCAACGCCTTATAGGATATTACAATATCCTTATTCCCTTTATGCAAGTACTTTATTATTCCGCTTATCATAGCCCCATTTCAATTTAGTTACACCTCGTTGCGTATTTAGTTACAGATGTGCTAATATAGCGTAAAAACTAACAGATTTAACATATATAGAATTCTTTACTATTCCTTATTTTAAGTTCATTCAAAATCATTATACAAACTATTCAAAATTAATATGTTGCGAATAAAGTTTTCGTTACGCAAAATAACATAAGACATGAAGATAAAATCAACATAAAATCTTTTTATAATCTATTCTTTTGAATTAAATTGCTTGGATAATATGGATTTATTCTTTTTGAAACGCTCTAATAATTATAAATATGGATTTGGAAGTTTATGCTAATACTATCAGAAATCTAATCATTCAAGAAAACGATTTAGAAAATAAATTGGCTGATAGTTTTCAATGGAATACTGCTCTCTGGTTATGTTCAATTAATAAATGATATCTTATTGAGTATTTTACTTGCATTTGTAGGAATAATCATCTCTCTCTCATTTTGGTGGTCTCTCTTTCTAGGAAATAAAGCGGTTGACTTTTTAATCAAAAAATGGCAGGATAAACTTAAGTATCACGATAGAAATTTTGATGAATTTCCACCTATTGCCGGAATTCTAATAATTCAAACTATGTAACTATTCACCACGGAAAAACGCCTGCCTGCCGGTAGGCAGGGAGGGCACAGAGTTTCACAGAGAAAATATTTATGTTTTTCGTGTTAGTGATTCTTCTGCATTATGATACTCAGTCGCTTTTTATAATTGCCTCTCCCGATAAATCGGGACAAGTTGTGGTTCTCCGTGCTCTCCCTGCCTACCGGCAGGCAGGCGTGTCTCAGTGGTTTTTGTTCAATTCGCCTTCTGCTGAATAGTTACCAAACTATAAATTACAGGAAAAAATAACATCATTAGGCAAGTTTATTGCACCTTCAAAAATAATATCTCCAGTTCTAATTTCGATTTGGATAACATTGATAGTATGTACCCTTTACAAGGGTCTAAGATAATAGCTATCAAAAAGAGGTTAAGCCTTCCTTCTAGTATTTATCCTCAATCACTTTTCTCTTTTCATTATCATTTTTTTATTTTTCATTCTCCATTAAACATTATCTTTGCACGCTGAATAAAAACGCTACAAATTCAACGCTTTATGGAATACAATTTCAATGCGATAGAGGAAAAATGGCAGGAGTACTGGAAGGTTAACAAAACCTACAAGGTTGACATTGACCATTCACGCCCAAAATACTACGTGCTCGATATGTTCCCATATCCTTCGGGAGCAGGGCTACACGTTGGACATCCGCTAGGTTACATCGCATCAGATATATACTCTAGGCATAAACGCCTTCAAGGGTTTAACGTGTTGCACCCCATGGGCTACGATGCCTTTGGCCTACCCGCCGAACAGTACGCAATCCAAACGGGTCAGCACCCTGCGCTAACCACCGACAATAATGTAAAGAGGTACAGGGAGCAGCTCGATAAAATTGGTTTCAGCTACGACTGGGACCGCGAGGTTCGCACCTGCGACCCAAAATACTATCATTGGACCCAGTGGGCGTTTATCCAAATGTTCAAGCACTGGTACAATAATACTACCCAAAAGGCGGAGCCCATTGACGCTTTAATTGCTGAATTCGAAAAGAACGGCAACACTAAAATTAATGCTTCTTGCAGCGATGTTCGTGCCTTTTCTGCATCAGAATGGAAAACCATGAGCGAAAAAGAGCAGCAAGAAACGCTGCTTGCGTATCGCCTCGCATATCTTGCTGATATTATGGTGAATTGGTGCCCTGCGCTAGGAACGGTTTTAGCCAACGATGAGGTAAAAGAAGGTTTTTCGGTTCGTGGTGGTCATCCTGTTGAGCAGCGAAAAATGAGGCAATGGTGTCTCAGAATATCTGCTTACGCTCAACGTTTACTCAACGACCTTGAACCTTTGGAGTGGAGCGATTCATTAAAAGAGATTCAACGAAACTGGATTGGTCGCTCCGAGGGTGCCGAGGTCTTTTTTAAGATTGATGGTTCAGAGAAGAAAGTGCTGATATTTACCACCCGCCCTGATACCATTTACGGTGCAACCTTTATGGTGCTTGCCCCCGAGAGCGAACTGACCAACGAGCTGACCACCCCGGAGTACCGCGAAGCGATGGATAACTACATTAACGAGGTAAAAAACCGTACCGAGCGTGAGCGCATTGCCGATACCAAAAGGGTTACTGGTCAATTCTCGGGCAGCTATGCCATTAACCCATTCACCAACGAGCGCATCCCAATCTGGATTAGCGAGTACGTTTTGGCAGGTTATGGCACAGGTGCAATTATGGCTGTCCCTGCGCACGATAGCCGCGACTTTGTTTTTGCACGTACTTTCAATCTTCCAATCATACAAACCGTTACAAAATCTGGCGACGAGCCAACATCTACAGCATTGTGGCAAGAATCGTACGATGCAAAGGAAGGCATTGTAATCAATAGCGGCGTTATTAATGGGCTAACAGTTAAAGAAGCGATCTCAAAGATCAATGATATTATTGAATCACGAGGGCTTGGTCGTCGGAAGATAAATTTCCGCCTGCGCGATGCCATCTTCAGCCGTCAGCGCTACTGGGGCGAACCATTCCCTATTTATTATAAAGATGGTTTACCATACCCATTAGAAGATAATAAACTCCCATTAGAATTACCCGAAATTGATGCCTATCTTCCCACCGAAAAGGGAGAGCCACCACTCGGACGAGCCAAAAATTGGCATACCTCGGAAGGCTACGCTTACGAGATGAGCACAATGCCCGGCTTTGCTGGTTCTTCGGCATACTATCATCGCTATATGGATCCAAATAATAGCAAGGGTCTGGTTTCGAAGGAGGCGAACGAGTACTGGGAGAATGTTGACCTCTACATCGGTGGAACCGAACATGCCGTTGGGCATCTGGTCTATTCTAGGTTCTGGAACAAATTCCTATACGACTTGGGTTATGTATGTAAGAATGAGCCCTTCAAGAAGCTGGTCAACCAAGGGATGATTCAGGGTCGATCGAATTTTGTTTACAGGGTGAAGAACTCGAATACATTCGTATCATTAAACCTAAAAGAGAGGTACGACACTACGCCACTTCATGTAGATGTTAACATCGTGGAGAACGATTACCTCGACATCGATAAGTTCTGCGAATGGCGACCCGAGTTTAAGGATGCTGAGTTTATCCTCGAAAATGGTAAATACATTTGCGGATGGGCGGTTGAGAAGATGAGCAAGAGCATGTGGAACGTGGTTAACCCCGACCTAATTGTTGAGAAATACGGAGCCGATACGCTTCGCATGTACGAAATGTTTTTAGGTCCATTAGAGCAATCAAAACCTTGGGATACCAATGGGATTGATGGCGTACATAAGTTCTTCCGCCGCCTCTGGAGGTTATACCACGACAAGAACAATCAGCCCTGCATCAGCTACGAAGCACCATCCAAAGAGGAGTTGAAAACGCTTCATAAAACCATTAAAAAGGTTTCTGACGATATCGAAAAGTTCAGCTTCAATACAGGCGTATCAACTTTTATGGTATGCGTGAACGAGCTAACAGATTTGAAATGCAATAAAAGGGCAATTCTCGAACCCTTCACAATAATCATTGCCCCTTATGCTCCCCATATCGCCGAGGAGCTATGGTCGGTACTCGGTAACAAGCCAAGCGTTTGCGATGCAAAATGGCCAGAGCATAAGAGTGAATACCTTGTTGAGAGCACCTTTACCTGCCCTGTATCCTTTAATGGAAAAACAAGATTTACTCTCGATATTCCATTAAATCTTGGTCAGGTCGATGTTGAGAAGATTATCCTTGAAAACGAGAACACCATAAAATACCTAGAGGGAAAACAACCTAGAAAAATTATTATTGTTCCGAATAAGATTGTTAATATTGTTGTTTAAGTGAATTCTACACAGAATGTATGTTATATTGGAATGATGCCTGTTTGCAGACAGGGAATATTGGAAGAATCAAACCGAACCTAAAAACTCAACGAAGTTAATTCGGAAAGATGAACGAGAATTCTATACATTCGCCCATTATTCCTCCATTCCCTGCCTACCGGCAGGCATCATTCCATTCTTTGTTTACATGGAAATACAAGAATATTTTAAATGAAACACCTTTTCGAATCGTACACCAATAGCCATATCCCATGACCACAAAGCTAATCCTCAAGAATGCCCGAACCTATTCAATTATAGTATTCGGGTTGCTCCTGTATGCAATCTCATGGACAGCGTTTTTACTCCCCCATAAAATCACAGGCGGTGGCGTGTCGGGCATTGGTGCGCTGGTCTTTTATACAACAGGTATTCCAATGGGATATACCTACCTACTTATAAACGTAGGGTTGATTCTTCTGGCCATTAGAATGCTTGGCGCAAACTTCGGGATCAAGACCATAATTGGGGTGGCCGCAGGGGCATTCCTATTAGGATTGATGCAAACCTTAATCTCGCTTCCTGTTGTTCACGATAAGTTTTTATCGGCACTTATTGGCGGAGGGCTTGCAGGGGTTGGGTTAGGAATAATATTTACACAAGGGGGCAGTACTGGTGGTACCGATATTATAGCAATGATTATCAATAAGTATCGCAATATCAGCCCTGGGCGAGTAATTCTTGCCTGCGATGTATTTATCATCGGATCATCCTTTTTCGTTCTCCTCGATATGCCGCCGATTACCCGAATCGAAACCATTGTTTACGGTTATGTTTCCATGGCAATCACAGCCTATTCGCTCGATGCAGTTCTTTCAGGGAGTAAGCAATCGGTTCAAATCTTTATATTCTCAAATAAGTACGCTGATATTGCCGATAGAATCACCCACGATCTTAACCGTGGAGTTACCCTCGTAGAGGGCAAAGGTTGGTACACCAAGGAGGAACAAAAAGTACTAATCACCATGGTGCGTAAATTCGAAGCGAATGATGTTTATAAGATCATCAAAGAGATTGATCCCGATGCTTTTATATCAACGGCTAGCGTTATGGGGATATTTGGAAGAGGATTCGAAAGAATTAGATCATAAAATATTAACCTTCTTTACTTTCAATTCAAAATGAAGCAAATCTACAAAATCATTATTCTTCTCACCTTATTAATTGTTATTGCAACAGTGGTATATTGGAGTGTTTTTAAACCAACCATTACGCTAACAAAAAACCTAGCCATTGATAAGAATACAACCATTAAAGCCGTTTATGAGTACGGGATTCCCATCGATTCGTTTACAGTGGTAAAAGGTCGCATTAGAACGAACCAAACCCTTGGCGAGCTGCTTAGCAGCTTAAACGTTAAGCCAAATATTATAAATAAACTACCTATATATACTAAAGGTAAGTTTGATTTAAGGCAGGTTGTTGCAGGGAATACGTATAAAGCGTTTTTAAATCAGGATAGTGCTTCTAGTCTAGTTTATCTAATTTACGAGAAGTCGCCCATCGATTTCGTGGTATTCAATTTCAAGGATTCGCTAACCATTGAGAATAATCAGAAAGAGGTTACGCTGGTTCGAAAGCTAAACGAGGCCACCATCTCGTCGTCACTTTGGGAAACCATATATAATCTTAACCTTAACCCCAATTTAGCGTTGGATATGTCTGATATTTTTGCTTGGACGGTTGATTTCTTTGGTCTTCAGAAGGGCGATAGGTTTAAAGTTCTTTACGATGAAAGGTATGTTGGTAACACCTCTGTTGGTATTGGAATGATATACGCCGCTTGGTTTGAGCATAAAGGCGAAAGGTTCTACGCCTATCGGTTTGCACAGGATTCCACCGCAAGCTACTGGGACGAGAAGGGTAACTCCCTGCGAAAATCGTTTCTGAAAGCACCGCTCCACTTCTCAAGGATCACCTCTCGATACTCTGGTAGCCGCTTTCATCCCGTGCTTAAAATATATCGCCCGCATACAGGGGTTGACTACGCAGCACCCACGGGCACACCAATAATGGCCATTGGTGATGGCTTCATTATTGAGAAGGGGTACAATGGATCGGCAGGTAACTATCTTAAAATTAGGCATAATAGCGTTTATACAACTGGATATAATCACCTATCGCGTTTTGGCAATGGTGTTGCCAATGGCGTTCGGGTTAAACAGGGTCAAATAATTGGATTTGTAGGCTCAACCGGCTCATCCACTGGACCACACCTCGATATGCGCTTCTGGATGAACGGTCATCCTGTTGATCCATTGAAGGTTAAATCGCCCCCCGTTGAACCTATCAAGAATGAGATGATGCAGACCTACCTTTCATTTACTAAAATCTTGGGGGAAAAGCTCGATAGCATTCCGCTCACACCCATTTTCCCCGAGGCAGCTGTTGAATCGATTAGGTAGTTGGGTGTAATAGCGAGAAACCATTCAACGATATTGAAATGTGACAGTGTTTTAATGAACTACCCCGCCGCAAGCGGTCGGAGTATCAAAGAACCTCCGCAAAATTTAAAATGTGCGCCCCAAAGGGCATAGCCGTCAACCTAAAGATATTTAATTGGCATAATACCAGCAATATACATAATCTAAAAATATGGTATAGTATAGGGGGGTATGTGATACCTGCCTGATGAACCTAAGAGACAAGGT
>RPRQ01000085.1 GCA_003818205.1 Bacteroidales bacterium | reverse complement strand
CTGGAGGCGCTCTGCGCCTCGGTGCAGGGGGTGAACGATATCAGCTCAACGTCCAATAATGGGGGTGGCCAGATCAGCATAAGCATCGATAAAAAGGCTGATGTAGATGCCATTCGGTTCGAGATCAGCACCCTTATTCGGCAGGCATGGTCGAACCTTCCTGCCGGGGTTACCTACCCGCAGATCATTGTGAATCGTGCCGATGATAAGGAGGAAACGCCGCTGCTTACCTATACGCTTAACGCTTCTGCCAGTGCTTACGTAATCCAGAAATATGCTGAAGAGGTTATTCGACCAGCTCTAACAAAAATCTCAGGAATATATAAAACACAGGTGTTCGGGGCAAGCCCAATGGAGTGGCGTATCATTTACGATGCAGATAGGATGAACTCTCTTGGTGTAACACCCAATGATATTCAGGCTGCGATTAATCTGGGCCTTAAAAAGGAGAGCATTGGGAATGCGCACATGAATAGGAATGGAAAGGGAAACGATTCTGTTACGAACATCAAATCATCGGAAGATGCATTTGCACCCAATGATTTAACCATTGAGGGTGAAACGTACCCCTTGGTAATCTCAACAGGTAGCAATCAAAACCTCGAAACAACTCCTGTTAAGCAGATCAATGGACGGATTATTTACCTGCACGATATTGCAAAGGTTATTCATCGTGAGGCCGAACCGCAGAGCTACTTCAGAATAAACGGGCAAAGCACAATCAATATTCTAATTTTTGCCGCTTCGGGCGAGAACAACCTTGCGCTGAGCAGAAGGGTTAAGGAAAAACTCGAAAAGCTTTCAGCATCATTCCCCGCAGGTTACAAGCTGCTACAAGGTTACGATTCAACCGAGTACATCCGTAACGAGCTAAAGAATATTGGGATTCGTACAATCTTTACCTTCCTGATTTTGCTGCTTTTTGTTTTTGTCGTAACCCGAAAGCTAAAGCATGTGCTTATGGTGCTGGTAATGCTGGTGGTTAACCTTAGCATAGCATCAATATTTTACTACTTTTTAAAAATAGAGATACACCTTTACGCCTTGGCAGGTATCACGGTTTCGATGGGCTTGATGACCGATAACATCATCATCATGAGCGATCACCTCCGCACTAGGGGTAATCGTTTAGCCTGGTTGGCTATATTTGCTGGTACGCTTTGTACCATATCCGCCCTTACCATTATTTTCTTTTTGGAGGAGGAAGTTAAGGCTAATCTTGTTGATTTTGCTTACGTAATTATAGTTAACCAGTCGGTTTCGCTGCTAACGGCACTCTTTCTTATTCCCGCTCTAATGGATGTGCTTAGGCTGGATAAAAGGTATATAAAGAATAAAACTGAGAACAGGAACTGGAAAATTCCGTGGAGAAGGAAAAAAGTCATTGGGTCATTAGGTCATCGGGGAGGCTGGGTGGTTGTTTTCACCCGTTTTTACCAAAGGTTTTACTTACGGCTTCGTAAGCGAAAGTTTATTCCAATTACCATATTTGTTTTGGGTTTTGGGTTGCCAGTATTCTTGCTACCCGATAAGTGGGAGGGCGAGAACTGGTACAATAAAACCTATGACTCAACCATTGGGAGCAACACCTATAAGGAATCGATAAGGCCTTGGATGAATAAAGTACTTGGTGGTACTTTTAGGCTTTTTGCCGAGAATGTTTACGAGGGTTCGTACTTTAAAAACTCCGAGGAGACAACGCTTTACATAACGGCCAATATGCCCAATGGAACAACTCTTGAGCAGATGAATGTTCAGGTTGGTACTATGGAAAAGTACCTCCAACAGTTCAAGGAGATTAAAACCTTTCAATCCAATATCTCCACAAATAGGGCCTCAATCAACGTTTACTTTAAAAAGGAGCATCAAAATACAGGGTTTCCCTATACGCTTAAGGGGCAGGTAATATCAAAAGCTTTAGAGCTTGGAGGGGGTAGCTGGGGCGTTTTCGGTTTTGGCGATGGTTTTAGCAACAATATTAATGAGGGTACGGGGTCGTATTTTATTCAGACCCTAGGTTATAACTACGATCAACTGTATGGTTTAGCCGAAAAGTTGAAAGAAAAACTTAAGCAAAACCCAAGGGTTAAAGAGGTTTACATAGTTCCCAAAAGAACTTGGTACAAGCCTGATAATGCTGAGTTTGTTGTAAGCATGAATTCGAAAAAATCGATAGTTTCAGGAATATCACCGGTCGATTTATACTCGGAGCTTCAAAAACAAGCTCAAGGGAATATCCCCTTTGCAACAACCTTAGCAAGCGGGGTTGCCGAAGATATAAAGCTATACTCCGATCAATCGAGAGAAATAGATGTATGGCAGCTAGAACGAATCCCCCTTAAGAAGGATTCCATTGATTATAAGTTCAATAATTTTAGCAAAATCGATAAGGAGTTTGCCTCCCCCTCAGTAATAAAGATTAACCAGCAATACCAGCTTTGCTTACAGTTCGAGTATATTGGGGTGTATAAATTTGGCGAGAAATTCGTTAAGAAGACCTTAGCAGAATTTGCCCCTCAATTTCCTCTTGGTTACTCTGCAACCTTTAATAGTGGTTACTGGTTTTGGGGTGAGCATGGCAAAAATCAATACTGGTTGCTGGGTTTGATAGTTGCCATGATATTCTTTATCTGTGCAATACTATTCGAATCGTTGCTACAACCATTTGCAGTAATCCTAACCATTCCTATTGCATATATTGGTGTTTTTCTGACGTTCTATCTATTCGACTTAAATTTCGATCAGGGCGGTTTTGCTGCTTTTGTAATGCTAAGCGGCATAACGGTTAATGCGGCAATATACATTCTGAACGATTATAATAGCTTACGAAGACATCATATTGGAAGAAAGGTGCCCAATATTAAAATGTATTTCAGGGCATTCAGCTATAAAATTGTTCCGATACTTTTAACCATTGTGGCTACAGTGCTTGGTTTTGTGCCATTTTTGATAGGGGAGAAGCAACCATTTTGGTTTTCGTTGGCGGCGGGAACTATTGGAGGTTTAGTTTTTTCTCTTATCGGTATAATTTTTTATTTACCTTTATTCCTGAGAATAAAAGAGAAATAGTATGAAAACATGTCATATTAACTTTAATAGTACACAAATCAATATAATTATGATTCCTCACATGTTTGCTAAACCATCATGCTTTAAAAATATTAGAGTAATGAATCATACCGATTCGCAATACATTATAGTCCAAAACACGGACTATATATATTGTCGATCGGCATTAACCAATGCAATTTTATTAAATATGTCCTTTGTCCAATTTTATAAAAGCATTCGGTATAAAATATCCTTCTTCCTTTTTGTTTTGCTTTCTGTCGGATTAATTTCTTGTGGCAATAAAAACAATAATCCTTCGCTTGATAGTAATTCAGATTCGACTGAAATCTCCGACCAGATTGCAGAGGTTAAGGTTGCCCCTCTAAAATATTCTGATTTTAGTAAAGAGATTATCAGCAATGGAAAGCTTAAAGCACTTTACAAATCCGATTTACGTTTCAGGAGTAATTCAGAGGTTGTATCAGATGTTTTCTTTAAAAATGGCATGAACGTAAAGAAAGGTCAGGTTATAGCAAAACTCGATAACTTTACTTTGCTAAATTCATTAAAGCAGAGTCAGGAGCAGTTTGAACGGGCAAAAATTGATCTTCAAGATATTCTAATCGGTCAAGGGTATAATGCTAAAGATACTGTAAATATCCCAAAGGAATTTTTTAATGTTGCTCGTATTAAAAGTGGTTATAACAAAGCTATTGCTGATTTAGAGATGTCCAGTTACAATCTTAAAGTATCAGAGCTAAGAGCACCTTTTGATGGGGTGATTGCTAATCTGTTTAGTAAAGCCAACAACCTGCCGCCAGCTAGTGAGGTATTCTGCACTGTTATTGACGATAGAAAACTTGAAGTTGAATTCACTATTCTTGAAAATGAACTCAACACAGTTAAAATTGGTCAAACTGTTCGTATCGCTCCATACGCTTACCCCGATTTAACGATTAAGGGAGAATTAACCCAAATTAATCCCTTTGTGGATCAGAATGGAATGGTGAAGGTTATAGCAGTATGCGATAATCCAAATCATAATCTTGCCGAGGGAATGAACGTTAAAATTGTTGTTGAAGAAAAGATTCCGAATCAATTGGTAATTCCGAAGCAAGCCTTGGTTCTACGAAGTGAAAAGCCTGTGGTATTCACATTATCATCTGGTTTGGCTAAGTGGAACTATGTAGAAACAAGCATGGAGAATACAACATCATTCATTGTAACAAAAGGTTTGAATGCTGGTGATACGTTAATTTATGAGGGGAATATAAACTTGGCACATGATGCGAGGGTGGTGGTAGTGAAGTAGAAAGAAAAGGTAATGCAAAGTCATTCATAGAAAAGAAAAGTCAAACATTGTCATTCATTGGAAGAAAGGGGTCATTTATTGTTAGAGGCAGGAATATGTGGAAAAGGGGGGCATACATAGTCATTGGTAGGCATACGTAGGAAGAAAAGGTCAAACATGGTCAGAAGTAGTCAAAAGGTCATACATAGTCAGAAGAAATCATAAGCGGTCATACACGGTTAGCTTAAATTGAAGGGTATGATAATCAGATTAGCAGAGTGTATCAATAGGTAAACAATAGCTAACAAAACACAACCAATGCCCATGAATGACAACGTATGCCAATAAATACCATCATGATCATAAGTGGTCATCCACGGTTAACTTAAATTGTAAAAGTATGGTAATGAAGTTAGAGGAGTTGAATGTTTACACTATTTCAATGGCTATTGCTGAAAAGGTTTGGCAAATAGTTATGAGTTGGGATTATTTTGCAAAAGATACTATTGGTAAGCAGGTAGTCAGATCATCCGATTCTATTGCCGCAAATATTAGTGAGGGTTTTGGTCGATATCATTTTAAAGATAGTAAGCATTTCCTTTACTACTCGCGTGGCTCACTTTGTGAAACCCAAACGTGGCTAACCAAAGCCTATAACCGAAAGTTAATCGGTAAAGACTCGTACGATCAGTTAATGGTGGAGTTAAAAGAGCTGGCGATTAAACTTAACAATTATATCAATTCAATAGGAAAATATTCAACCTCTTAACACAATAAATGACTATAAATGACCATGTATTACCATGTACTACAATGAATGACAATGAATGACAACGAATGACCATGTATGACTATGTTTGACTTTACTTTCCCTTCACTATGATAAAATTTCTAATCCATCGTCCAGTAGCAGTTATAATGGTTTTTATTGCCGCAGTTGTACTTGGTATAATTGCATACTTTAATGTTCCCGTTTCGTTAATGCCCAATATTCCTATCCCAGAGGTTACCGTCAATGTATCGTATAAAAATAGCTCTGCTCGCGAACTTGAAAATGCAGTGGTAAAACCATTGCGAATGCAGTTGATGCAGGTTGTACATCTTAGTGATATTAAGAGTGAAACGAGGGATGGTGCTGCAATTATCCGAATGAAGTTTGATTTTGGCACTAAAATAGATTATGCCTTCATCGAAGTGAATGAAAAGATTGATGGAATCATGGGAATGCTTCCTCGCGATATGGAACGCCCAAAGGTTATTAAAGCGAGTGCTACCGATATACCCATGTTTTATTTAAACGTTTCACTTGATGATTCTGATTCATTGCATAATGATAACTCCGATGAAGTAACTACCAAATTTATTGAGCTGTGCGAATTCTCCGAGAATGTAATCCGAAAGCGTATCGAACAGCTACCCGAAGTCGCATTGGTTGATCTTAGCGGTACGGTAAACCCTCAGCTAGTTATTGAACCGAATCTTGATAAGCTACAAAGCATTAACCTATCATTGAATCAGCTAGAGGAACTACTAACCCAAAATAATGTAACGCTAGGGAGTTTGCTTGTTAACGATGGGCATTACCAGTATAATATTCGATTCACTTCAGTTTTACGAACCAAAGAGGATGTAGAGAATATTTTCTTCAAGACATCGGGTAAAATATTTCAAGTAAAGGATATCGCTAAAGTTAGCATTCAATCACAAAAGCGAAGTGGAATGTTTGCTGCCAATGGTAAGCCAGCTATCACCATGGCAATAATAAAGCAGGCTGATGCTAAGCTCTCAAGCATGAAAGATAAGATTAGTGATCTGGTTGATACTTTTGAGCACGATTATCCTGGTGTGCACTTCGAAGCATCGCAGGATCAGTCACAATTTCTCGATATTTCCATTTCAAACCTTAAGCAAAATCTTGGGCAAGGGTTACTACTGGTTATTTTAGTTGTATTCCTATTTCTCAAAGATTTTAAATCCCCATTACTGATTGGGCTTACTCTAGTGGTTTCAATCATTATCTGTATGCTCATTTTCCGAATAATGAGCTTGTCAATCAATATAATTTCATTGGCAGGTTTAATACTTGCTATCGGGAATATGATGGATAACTCAATTGTTGTAACTGATAATATATCGCAATACAGAGAAAGGGGAAAGAGCATTGATGATGCGTGTGTTACTGGAACCAACGAGCTAATCACTCCTATGCTGAGTTCGATGCTGACGAATATTTCTGTATTCCTCCCAATGATCTTTTTAAGCGGTTTGGCGGGTGCTTTAATATACGATCAGGCTATTTCAGTAACAATAGGGCTTGGTGTATCTTACATCGTTGGTATAACTCTAATGCCTGTACTCTATCGGATTTTTTATAAAAACTCTAGAAATACTAGGAATTTATTACAGCGATGGAAGGATAATATCTTTCTAGTTTTAGGATTCCAGTTTAAGAAAGTATTCAGTCTGGATAAGGTTTATGAGTCGATATTGCATTTTACGTTCAATTACAAAAAGTTGAATGTCTTTCTTTATACTGCAATTATTCCCATTGGTATTCTTGTTGTTGTTTTAATGCGAAAGGAGAAAATGCCTCCTATTCCTCAAACGGAAGTGATAATTAATATCGATTGGAACGAGAACATAAATGTTGGGGAGAATAAAAAACGGGTTTGTGATGTGTTAAAGGCATTACAATCAAAAACAGAACAAAGTAATTGTTTCATCGGACATCAGCAGTTCTTAATGAATCGCGATTATGAAATGGCTTCATCAGAAGCGAAAATTTATATTAAAACAGGATCACCCGATAATATTATGGGTATTGAAAATACAGCTAAGGATTTTATCAATAAACAATTTCCAAGATGCAAACTATCATTTGATCCTCCAACAACAATTTTTGAAAAATTGTTTACCAGCAACGAACCCCCTTTAGTAGCAGAGGTTTCATTCATTAATAGGGGAAATGATATTAGCATACCAAAACTACTTGAATTTAATCAGAATCTCAATGGCAATAAGCGGTTGAATACAATCAATAAAATTCCATTGCAAGAACATGTTGTTTTAGTCGTTAATATGGAAAAACTTCTCCTGTATGATGTCTCGTTTGATGCTCTGTATAAGTTGATAAAAACAGCATTTAAAGAAAACTATGTTGGTACATTGCGTTCGAATCAACGGTATATTCCCATTGTTATTTCTGGCGAAGAGAAATACTTAACCGATATAGTTGGAAATACTGTTATTGTAAACAATAATAAACAACAAATACCTTTAAATGCACTGTTATGCCTTTCGAAGGGTCAAGACATTAAAACTATTTTTGCTGGTAAGGACGGGGAGTATATACCCTTTGATTTTTTTCCAACAAGCAATCAGAAGGATATTTATATCAGCGACATCAATAAAACGGTTAGTCAATCCAAAGTTTTTAACGTTAGCTATTCCGGTTCACTTTTTTCGAGCATGAAAATGCTGAATGAGTTAGGAATTATACTTTTAATATCAGTCTTGCTGTTATACTTTATTCTTGCTGCTCAGTTTGAGTCGCTAGTTCAACCTTTGTTGGTTTTATTGGAATTGCCCATTGATTTTGCAGGTGCTATAATAGTTCTTTACCTATTCGGACATTCGTTAAACATTATGTCGGTTATTGGAATTGTTATTATGAGCGGTATCATTATTAATGATTCAATTCTGAAAATTGATGTAATAAATCAACTTCGTAAAGGTGGTTGTTCATTGATGGAGGCGATTTGGGAGGGAGGACACAGGAGGCTAAGAGCCATTCTGATGACTAGTTTAACAAGTGTTTTAGCAATGATTCCGTTGTTGTTCAGTAACGATTTAGGAAGTGAATTGCAAAAACCATTCTCTTACGCTCTTATTGGAGGGATGATAATTGGAACCGTTGTGAGTTTATTCTTTGTTCCTTTAGTGTACTGGTACATTTATAGAAAGTATGATAAGAATGTAGGTAATATTGGTGCGCATAAATCTGAATTAGAATAAAAGAATTAGGTGATTATTATTGTTAGATAATTTTAGAATTCCATGAAAAAGTTACTCTTGTATATATTCGTTTTATTAATAGCTGCATCTAAACTATCTGCACAGAAAACTAGTAATCTATCGTTGCAGGAAGTAATAAAGATGGCAACGGATAGCTCCTTGGCTGCTTTTAAGGCAAAAAACCTTTATCTAGCAAGTTACTGGGAGTATCGTACCTATGTATCACAGAAACGGCCACAGATTAATCTGAATACTGTTCCGATGGATTATAACAGAGCGTTAATTAAGCGATACAATTCTGAACTAAATATCGATGAATACCGTGAACAGCAAAATATTTATTCCGCAGCAAATATTTCGATTAGTCAAAATTTACCTTTTAGTGGAGGTTCTCTTTATTTGAACTCAAACCTTGGTTATTTACAGAATTTTGGGAAAGACGGATACCAGCAATTTTCTACTATACCAATTAATGTAGGATTTAGCCAACGATTATTCGGATTTAACAACTTTAAGTGGCAGAAAAAAATAGAACCATTAAAATATGAAAAATCTAAAAGGGAATACCTAAGATCAGTTGAGATAATATCAGAACAAGCAGTTGATTACTTCTTCTCTCTTATTATTGCTAAGATGCGTATTGAAATGACTAGATTAAATAAGGTAAATGCCGATACGCTTTATAGAATTGGATTAAAAAGATTTGAGATTGCTTCTTTTTCGCAAGCAGATGTTCTCACCCTAAGGGTTGATGTGCTAAATGCTGAAAATTCTTTAGCGGATGCCGAGAAACAGTTAAAAAAAGCGCAGTTTGAGTTTATGTCATATTTAAGAATCCCCGAAAGTGAAACAATTGACTTGCAGATACCCGATAAAATTTCAGATTTTCAGGTTAATTTCGATAAAACGCAGCAATTTGCCTACGAGAATAACCCCGAGTTACTAAACTATCAGCAACTGCTTTTAGAAGCCAAAAAAAATGTCGAGCAAACCCGACGTGATAATATGTTTAATGCCACACTTAATGCCAGTTATGGGTTCAATCAGCAAAACACTAATGTTGCAGGGGCATATAAAAACCCGCTCGATCAGCAAAACGTTTTGTTTAGTCTAAGCATACCCTTGGTTGATTGGGGTCAAAACAAGGGGAGGTACAACATGGCTCGAAAAAATATGGAAGCAGTCAACGCTACCGTAGAACAAGCTTTGGTAGACTTTAAGCAGAGTATATTTATGGCAGTTACCGATTTTAATATGCAGTATCGTATTGTAATTACTGCGCTTGAAACCCGAGATGTTGCTAAACAAGCATACGAAACAACCAAACAGCGATTCATTATCGGTAAAGCCGATGTTAACAGCATTAATCTTGCCCTGAAACGACAAGACGAAGCGAATTTAGACTACCTTAATTCTTTACGTTACTATTGGAAATATTATTACATTTTAAGAAGGTTTACTCTCTATGACTTTGAGCGAAATGTTAATCTATTGGATGGTTTTGATCAAGAATTGGGGTTAAGGTAGATTTACGCCAATCAGGTTCGTTTAAATAGTTAAAATATAACCGATTATGGTTTTACGGCTCTTAAAATATGCCTTTTCCCCGGTGGACCGGCCAATCGTTCCACCTTGTATCCAACCCCTCTTAGGGCTTGTTTTACAATTCCCTTCGAGCAATAGGTGATAAGGATACCCCCCCGATTTGTGGCGTTGAATAGCTTTTGAAAAATTGCACTCGACCAAACCTCCGGCTGATCCTCGGGAGCAAACGCATCGAAATAGACTAGATGGTATAAATCGGATAGGTTGACGGTGCAAATATCAGCATGTAGCTTTGTTAGCAAGAACGAATCGTTTATAGGCGTTTCAGTGTTCCATTCTGAAATGTTAATTTTTTTCCAAAAAATCGATTCATCTTTCTTTAGAACTGCTCCGTAGTTTATTTTAGCTAAAGTGGGTTTTTCTAAAGGATATAGCTCTATACCTGTATAGGTGGTTTTTCGATTCATCTCATTGGCTTTTGATGCGGTTAGCGCAGCATTCAACCCTGTCCCAAAGCCTACCTCAAGTATGCTAATCTCATTCAAGGCTAAATGCTTATAGCCACTCTTAACGAATATGTGAAGAGATTCCAGAATCGCCCCATGCAATGAATGGTAATGAGCCTTGTGCTGCTCGGAGTAAAGGGTGTCAGAGCCATCGGCTGTTCGAACTATTTTTGTTGAAGCCATTTTTGTTTTAAACTGGGACAAAAATAGTGATTGTAAATAAGTATTTTAACGTAAGTTCGATATAAAAATACTTGTTATATCATTATTTACTACGGATTTAATGCTAGTATTATGTTTTTGGAAGATTGGAATAATGCCTGCCTGCCGGTAGGCAGGGAATATTGGAGTTACTTCTAACTTTTTTCATCCAATATTGACTTCATCGTCCGGTAGTTGCCGGATCGCTCCAGTTCCATCATTGGCTACGCCGAACTAGCTACGCTGAGCTCTCCGGCGGCTGCCGGATCGGTTCGCAAGCTCGGTTCCATTTTTTCCAATAAAGTAAAATACTGATAATATTGTATTTAAATAGTTTCTTATGTCGAACTGACGTTATTTTAAAACTTGTAACTATTCACCACGGAGAAACAGCCCGTCTCGATACATCGGGACGGGCTGTTTCTCCGTGGTTTTTGTTCAATTCGACTACTGCTGAATAGTTACTAAAACTTTATTTACAGGATAGTTTATTCATCTACGAACTTGTTTGATTACTCTGCTGTTACTTTTTTTGGTGTAAATGAATACGAAAATAAATTCTATTCATATCTATCTTGATTTAGTGGATCGGAATTGTTAATTTTAAGGTGTTATTTTATTTAAAAATGCTAGGGCATGCTTTTCTGATTTCAATAACTAATTGTTAATCCAATCATATATTCAATTTGTCAAATTAAAAGGTTTGTTTGACACATTTGTAACGATTTCATGTATAATCAATCATACTTCTAGTAATTTTAAGAAGATTTTAGAATATAAAATAATTGTTTTTTATTAAGCAGACTATATAATGGGACGACGAAAGAAAAATGCAGGGGCTGATATGACGAATGAAAGATTTAGCCCTGAAGAGAAAGAAAAAAAGGTTTTTAGTAAAAAAATTCTGACCGGAAAGGAGGTTCAAGAGAGGCTCGATAAATCGGCTTTTTTGACTAGTATTGCTGAGGGTTTAATAATGAATCTATCCGAATTTTCAAATCAGTTTAATCAAGTATTCTTTATAGCCGATGACGAAGGCTGTTTGATAAGTGTTTTCGGAAGTGGGTCGCTTCTTAATAAACTTAAAGAGAATTTTATTATCGCAGGTACCTATCCTGATGATGATTCGATTATTGCAAAGGCCATTGGTGGTGCAATAATAGGTAATGCTATAACAAAGGCCGAAGGCAAATCGCCAATAAAATCACTTTTCGAGGAATGGTCGGCAATAGGAGCACCTATCTGTAATAAACAAGGCGAAACTATTGGTGCTATAGCTTGTGCTGTACCGAAAAAAATGGTGTGCGATCATACAAAGCAGCTTATCGGTATTGCTGCAAATGTTATTAATCAAAACCTGCATTTCTCTTCAATAGAATCAGGATATCAAAATGATAAAGATTATCAAAACGCTATTTTCAACCAACACCCGTTTGCTAACCTAACGGTTGATAATAGCGGTTCAATCATCAATATTAGTCGTCAAGCAGCTGCCTATTTCGGCGTAATCGAGAGCGAGATAATTGGTTCTCGAATGGCAAATATACTTCCCGAATGGGATGAAATGTGGAAGACGATTGAGCGTGGAGTTAAAATCGAGAATATAAACGTTGATTTGGTTAACGTGCCAGGTATTTCGGAGTATTTGCTAAGCGTTGCTCCCGTTATTCTTTCAAATGCAAAGGTTAACGGCGCCATACTCGCTTTTCGTGATTTGAAAAAGGTTAACAATGTTGTAAATCGCTATACAGGAAACTGGGCAGCCTATCATTTCGATGATATTATTGGGGTTTCGGCTATTCTCAAGAAGACCATTGATTTGGCGAAAAAAATAGCCGCTGAAACATCCCCTGTGCTTATTTCGGGTGAGGTTGGTATTGGCAAGGAGGTTTTTGCTCAGGCTATTCATAATTCAAGCGCTCGGAGCGAGAACGGGTTTGTAAAAATCTCATTGCAATCAACCCCGCTGAAAGAAATTGAATGTGAGCTATTTGGCTTCGAAGAAGGTGTGTTTCCTGGGATTAAAAGGGTTGCGCAACCTGGTAAGTTTGAGCTGGCACACGGTGGTTCGTTATATCTCGATGAGGTGAATAATCTTCCGTTGGATTTGCAGGATAAATTGCTTTCAGCCATTAGGAAAGGGGTAATTACTCGTGTTGGTGGATGCAAACCCATTAAGGTTGATGTTCGTGTATTTGCTGCTTCGAGCAAAGATTTAAGAATCCTAATACAGGAGGGTAAGTTTAGGCTTGATCTTTTCTACATTTTAACCGAGAACCCATTGACCATACCCCCGCTAAGGGAGAGAAGACACGATGTTCCGTCGTTTATTAAATACTACATGCAGGTTAAGGCTCGGGAGCAGGGCAAGAATGAACCCGTGCTACCAAAAAAGATTATTAGAATTCTTGCTCGCTACGAATGGCCTCAGAATGTTCGTGAACTTGCTAAGTTCATCGATTATGTGGTTAGCGTCGATGGCAATATTGGTAACGATGTTAAGAATGAGCGTGAATTCAAGAAGAAATATCTTTTTATTCAGCAGCGTGAAGCGGTAGAGGGCATTAGGTCGATTGAGGAGATTGAGCATGAAGCCATTATTGATGCGCTTCGAATTATGAAAGGGAATATGAGTAAAGCAGCAAGGAAACTAGGCGTTAGCCGCAATACATTGTACCTCAAGTGCAAAAGGTATGGGGTTGATTTTTAATTATTAATGTTTTATGTTTTAACGAAGCCTATGATTCATCTGAATCATAGGCTTTTTCTTGAAATGGGCTATTTTTTTTAACTATTGGTTTGATCTTAATGATTAACTGATCAGAATTTCTGAGAGTTTTATTTGAATCAAACGCTTTTAGGTATAGAAAAATGGTTTTCAAAATTTACCTTTGCATCTACCTAAAAATAATTTGTAATGGATAATCGGTATAAGAACTTTGTATCATCATTAAGATATTTGTTTTGGATATTATTGATTGGAATAGTTTTGTTTTTTATTTCCCGATTGATTTTTCTCCTTATTTATGGAAACTTAGTTGAACTGAGCAGTAGTTGGACTGAAGTAATTTACGCCTTTGCTGTTGGATTTAAGTTCGATGTCAAGGTGTTAACCATTGCTTTACTGCCATTATCTCTACTTTGCTTACTACAACTTTTAAATAATAGCAGTAAGGTTATTTACGGGTTTTACTATCGCATGTCGGTGTACTATGGGTTGTTCGTGTTATTCCTTTTCACCTTGATTTCGGTAATTGACTTCTATTTCTATAAATTTTTTAACACTCATATCAGCGTACTGTTCTTTGGAATAATTGAGGATGATACAAAAGCCGTTCTGAAATCGGTATGGACAGACTACCCTGTGGTGCTGATATTTCTTTCACTGCTAACCATAACTATCCTTTTCTTCATTCTTTTGAGGTGGCTTTTCAGGAAAGAGGTGAAATGGGTATTCATTCAGAGTCCTTGGTTAAAGGCCTTTACGGTGCTGCTGTTTCTTGGTGTTTACTTTCTTGGTTTAAGAGGGAGTACAGGTATGAAACCGCTAGGGGTTAGGCACTCTACCATTTCGAAGAATACTTTTATAAATACCCTAACGCTCAATGGAGCCTTTTCGCTGTTTAATGCCTATTCCGATAAGAAGGAGACAAGTATTAGTACTGATATATCCAAGATGATTGAGAGCTCTGGTTTCAAATCGCCGAAAGAGGCGATTGAACGGTATATTGGTAGGGTCGCTTTTGATTCAATTGGTTTGGCCAATAACCTACTTGTCGCTACGCCTCAGGATTCATTCTTGGCTTCAAACCCTCCTCATGTCGTTTTTATACTCATGGAAAGCATGAATGACTACTATTTCGATCTGAATACCCCCGAAACCAACGTACTTGGCAAGCTAGAGGGGGAGCTATCGGATTGCTATGTTTTTCGTAATTTTTTATCCGCTTCAATGGGAACGATATTCTCCCTTGAGGGAATTCTTGTTGGGTCGCCTATAGCACCTTTATCCCAATCTGTTTATCAGAACCGTGCTCTGTCGTCATCGGTAGCAAAACCCTTTAAGGATAAAGGGTATTCAACATCGTTTATCACAGGCGGCGAGATGGGTTGGCGAAGCCTCGATAAGTTCATATACAATCAATATTTCGAGAACATTGAGGGTGGGTCTGCATTAAAAAGAATTTACACCAATGCAACTACATGCGAATGGGGGGTACACGATGAATATACGTTTAGGAGAATTCATGAGCTATTAAAAGAGGCAAAGGGAAAACCTCAGTTTGTTGTTGGGTTTACTATTTCCAACCATACACCCTTTGAAACGCCCAACGATTACAAGCAGTACCCATTAAGCATAACAGAAGATATTAAGACACGCCTAAAAGTAAGCCCTGAAATCGCATACAAAAACCTTTTGGCCTATCAGTATGCCAATAGCTGCTTGGGGCAATTTATTAATGATATTCGGAATTCACCTTTGGGCGAGAATACGATAATAGTGGTTACCGGCGATCATACCAACAATCAGCTCTTTGAGTTCGCCGATAAGGATTTGCTGAAAAGGTATGCAGTGCCTTTCATCCTTTATGTGCCTGAGAGGTATAAACCGAAGCGTTTAGTGAATACCCAGCGATTTGGATCTCATAAAGACATTTTCCCGACACTTTTTAATTTGGCGTTATCCGATGTAACCTACCTGAAAACAGGCAATAACTTGTTATCGGTAAATGATGCTGATGATTTTGGCCTCTACTGCTATAGCGTTGCGATGAACTCAATAGGCTTAGTGGACTTTCGGGGATCGAAAATGTCCTATAAGTGGGAGAGTGATTCCACAAAAGTCTTGCTTCCATTAGGCTCTCAAAGCAATGAAGCGTTGGATAGCCTATATGTAAGCGCAAATGCCTATATCGTTTCGATGAAGTACTACATACTGAATGAGCTGGGGAGTAGAAGGATTGGGGAGTAGTATATTGGGGAATGTAAGATGATTTTATTAAATAGTTTAACGTGAGGTAGCTATCTGTTTGCAGTATTATACAATATTTGATAAATTGAAATGTTACCTATCTGTCGATAAAAAATAAAAATAACTATTTCAATATTATCAATGGTTTAAACAGTTACTTTTTTCTTAACTTTGTTATTATTAACGATTATAAAAAAACATTTCAATTATGAAAAAAAGACTAATGGTTATTCTTTTATCGATTCTTTGTATTAATTGCAAGCTATACTCTCAAGAGGTTTGTAAGGTTTTAAAAGTAGAGATTGCAGATAAATACGAAGGTAAATGTAAAAATGGGCTAGCTAATGGTAAGGGTGTTGCTGAAGGAAAGGATAAGTATGAGGGAGCATTTAAAAATGGATTGCCGCACGGTAATGGAAAATATATATATGCATCGGGTGAGGTGTTTGAAGGAAAGTGGAAGAACGGTAAAAAAGAAGGTGAAGGAAAACTATTTTACAAAAAGGATGGAATCGATAGTATGAAAATAGGTGTATGGGAGAATGATTTATATGTTCGGAAAATCACACCACCTTCATATAAGGTTTTAAAAACAACTGCTGTGGGTAGATATTCTATTCATCGTGTAAAGGATGGAAATCGAGTTCTAGTTGCTTTGTTGCAGAATAGTAATACTAATGGTACAGTTTCTAATTTAGTTTTTTCACCAAGTAGTGGTACTGAAACAGAGGTTGGCTCTTATAAAGGATTTGAAAACATTGTTTTCCCATTTAAGTGTAAGGTAACCTATTCAACTCAGAATTTATTAAGAACAGCTAATTACGAAGTTTCCTTTGAATTTGAGATTAATCAAGAGGGAGAATGGGAGATTAAAATTGATGCCTAGATTATTCAATTATTAAATCAAAAAAGGATGTTGGTTTTTTCAACATCCTTTTTTTGATTAGAGAATAGCAAATGTTTTACCTCTGCATGAAATGTTTAATTTATTTATTGGAAAGATGAACATTTATAACTCTTTTATTGTTTATAAGAAAAAAGAATTATGAACATTAAAAGGGGATTATTATTGATTCTATCTTTTTTCACATTAACTCTTTTTGCTCAGGAAAATGGTGTTATTCATGGAATAGTCTTCGATAAGAAGAATAACGAACCCATACCCTTTGCCAATGTAGTTGTTTGGAATACTTCCATTGGGACAACAACTGACATCGATGGTAAATACGAGATTAAGGGCATTAAACCGGGTTACATTGAATTAAGGGTTTCCTCTGTAGGATTTAAAACGTATGTATCAGAGGCCATTTTGATAACCAATGCTCGTAAAGCTAATCTTGAGATTCATCTTGAAGAGGCATTGGTTGAGATTGAAGAGGTAGTAGTAAAAGCTTCACCGTTTCGTAAGAGCCAGGAGAGCCCAATATCCTTGAGACGCATCAATATCGATGAGATAGAGAAGAATCCTGGCGGGAATCGTGATATCAGCAGGATAATCCAATCATTACCCGGCGTAGCATCAACCCCTGCGTACCGTAATGATGTTATCGTAAGGGGAGGTGGTTCAAGCGAGAATAGGTTTTACCTCGATGGGGTGGAGATTCCTAATATCAACCATTTTGCAACACAAGGAGCTTCGGGCGGTCCTGTAGGGATAATCAACGTTGACTTTATAAGGGAGGTGAATTTTTATTCGGGTGCTTTCCCTGCCAACAAGGGCAATGCCTTAAGTTCTATTCTTGACTTTAAGCAGGTTGAGGGGAACGATGAACGGTTAAAGGTGAAAGCCTCCCTTGGCGCATCAGACCTTGCGTTAACCCTTGATGGGCCCTTGAGTAAGAGTTCAAATTTTATCTTCTCGGCTCGACGTTCCTACCTTCAGTACCTTTTCAACGTTCTAGGTCTTCCATTCCTACCAACCTATAACGATTTTCAGTTTAAAACCCATACCAATATTGGGCAGAGGCATGAGTTGACGGTTATCGGAATTGGTGCTATCGATCAGTTCACGCTCAATACAGGGCTTAAAAACCCGACGGAGGATCAGCGTTATATCATTAGCAATGTTCCTGTTAACACGCAGTGGAATTATACCGCGGGGGTTGTTTATAAGCATTTTCGCGATAATGGCAATGATACCTGGGTGGTTAGCCGAAATATGCTAAATAATAGGCAGTATAAGTATCAGGATAATATTGAAACCAATCCCAAACTGCTTGATTATACCTCGCAGGAGGCAGAGAATAAGTTTCGTTTCGAGAGGGATATAAAAACTAGAAATGATTTTAATATCGATTTTGGAGTTGGGATCGAGTATGCACATTATACCAATAGTACCTATCGGGCATTCTTTAACGATGGGTTGTTAACCCCAATCATATACGATACCAACCTCGACCTTTTTAAGTGGAATGCTTTCGGACAGGTGAGCCGAGGCTTCTTCAAGCAATCGCTTACATTATCATTAGGCGTTAGGGCTGATGCGAATAGCTATTCTGCTCAAATGAAAAATCTTTTTAAGCAGATCAGCCCCCGCTTTTCACTGGCCTATGAGTTTATTCCCAACTACTTCTTCAATTTTAATATGGGTGTCTATTATCAACAGCCTCCCTACACTACGCTTGGATATGGTAGCTCCTCGGGTGAACTAGTAAATAAAAGGAATAATTTGACATATATCCGAAGCAACCATTTTGTGGCAGGCTTTGAGTGGCTACCAAATACGAATAGTAAGGTTACGCTTGAAGGTTTCCATAAAACCTATTCGGGCTACCCTTTCTCGGTTAACGATTCCATTTCGTTGGCAAGTAAAGGTGCTGATTATGGGACGTTTGGCGATGAAGAGGTCAGGTCAATAGGGAAAGGGCGAACGTATGGGCTTGAATTTTTATACCGAAACAAAGATATGTTTGGGTTCAATATTATTGCTTCGTACACGCTAGTTTGGAGTGAAGCCAATAAAACTGATGGGAATCTTAATGTTATAGATAATTATATACCAACTGCATGGGATAATCGCAATCTTTTTACCCTTACTGCCACTCGTGTTGTGAAAAAGAGTTGGAATATAGGCTTCAAGTGGCGTTATGTTGGCGGGGCTCCTTACACACCCTTTGATCTTGATAAATCAAGTTTGATCGATGCTTGGAATGTTCAGCCTAGTGGTTATTTAGATTTTAGCAGGTATAATAGTAAAAGGCTAAACGCATTCCATCAGCTTGATGTTCGGGTTGATAAGATGTACTATTTGAAGAAGTGGACATTAAACTTCTATGTTGATATCCAGAATATTTATGGATTAAGTGGCGATGAGCCGAAACGGCTCATTACGGTATTGGATCAAAGCGGAAATCCAACCATCGATCCTGCTGATCCCACTAGATATAGCTTAAAATATATTGACAACCAGGGATCGGGTACAATTCTACCAACAATCGGGATTATTGTTGAATTCTAACATCTTTAGGAAATGATTGATAAAAGAAATGTCGTTTTGATTGGCGCCACAGGGCTGATTGGTCGGCAACTAGTTTATGCTCTGATCGAAAGGGGATTTAGACCTGTTGTGCTTTCCCGTAATTCTTCTAAAGCAAAAGGATTGTTTGACACTGATGTTGACGTTGTGAGTTGGAATGGAAATGATAAAGGCTATTTAACTGAACTTTTAAACGGTACGAAAGCAGTAATTAACCTTGCGGGGGAGTCAATTGCATCACGTTGGACTAGCCGAAGAAGAGAGTTAATACTTAGAAGCCGAGTTGATACAACGAGTGCTATTGCCATTGCCATTGAGCAATGCTCTGACCCTCCTGATGTTTTTATTCAAGCATCAGCAATAGGTTTTTACCCCTTTAATAGTAACCTACCCATCGATGAGAGGGGTCTTCCGGGTGAAGGTTTTCTTTCGAAGGTAGTAATGCAATGGGAGCAGGCAGCAGTAAAAGCGGGGGCGAAAAGTCGTTTGGTAATTATCCGAACAGGAGTTGTTCTTGCCCCTGATGGCGGATTTTTGAGTAAAATAGCAACTCCTATTAGACTTTTTATTGGGGGCTGGTTTGGCGATGGAAGCCAAATTTTATCGTGGATTCATGTGGAGGATCATGTAAGGGCTATTTGCTTCTTGTTAGAAAACGATAAATGCAGGGGGATTTACAACCTTGTCTCCACCAATCCAACATCGATTAAGGTATTCGTTAGGCGAGTAGGCGCATTGCTGAATTGTCCTGTGTGGCTTCCAATCCCAACATTTGTTTTAAAGTTGATATTCGGGCGAATGGCAGAAGAGGTAATCCTTTCTAGTCAAAACATTACTCCGAAAAGGTTAATCCAAGCAGGGTTTAGTTTTGATTTTACAAGCGTTGAAGTCGCATTAAAGGATTTATTGAATAAGAAAAACATCGCAAAATAAGGAATCGTAATGATCAGCTGAAAGCTAGAACTTGTCTTTAAAGTCAAAATCACCAGATTCACTGATTATTAATGCGAATTAAGGGTTGAATATTATAGCTAACACAATAACTCCGCCTTTTAAGGCATAGCCGTCAACCTAATAATTGCATGTACCTGATAATGAGTTCATACAACTATTTTTCACCCCATTCCTTTGGAGAACAGGGTTCTTTGTTGTAATTTTGCT
>RPRQ01000084.1 GCA_003818205.1 Bacteroidales bacterium | reverse complement strand
GTATTCAGGATAAAAATCTGCAAAAGTTTTTTTAATCTGATTCATCGTTTGGAGATCAAAAGAATTTTGCGCCTTTATAAGCATAAAATTGAACCCATTTTTTTTATACTTAATAAATAAAGGCTCCATTTTCTGAGTAAAGTGTTTAAAATAGAAATCTTTCATCACACCAATAACCTTAAAATTATTACCTCCACTTGTAACTAGCTCACCAAGTATTGGCTTTTTATCGATAACCTTTGCCGCAGTCTCATTAATAACAATGCTTGATGTATCGGAAGGATACTCCAAAGAATAGAACCTTCCCTCAGCCATTTTAATCTCCATTGCATCAGCTAAAGACTCATCTGAAGATGTGATTGAAAACCGATACACTTGTGTTGTATCCCTTCCACTCCATGAAAAGCCATCCGTTGACGAGGATATATTAAAAGGCATATGCTGTGAGCCTGTTACATATTTTATAGCTGGTATCTTTCTTAGCTCATTTTTAAAATTTGTATAATTCGATTCCATATCTTTTCTGAGCGGTATTGAAATTACATTCTTCCTAGACATACCTGTATCAACATTGCTAATAAAGTTAAGCTGCTTAAACAGATAGAAAGTTAATATAATTAGAAAAATGGTTAATGTATATTGAAAAATAACCATAGTCTTTCTAAAACCTGCGCCCTGTGAGCCAGACCTTAGAATACCTTTTAATACTTTAGCAGGTTGGAATGAGGAAAGAACAAGCGCTGGATATATTCCCGAAACAAAACCTACAACTATTACTAGTATTATTATCTTATACCAAAAAAGAAAATCGGTTAAACTCAACTTTAGGTCTGCATGCAAAGACTCGTTAAACGATGGTAAAGCAATATCAACTAACAGAATAGCAATAAATAAAGATAGAAGCGTACTAAGGAACGTTTCCATAAAATATTGCGTTACCAGCTGAATTTTACTTGAACCGATCACTTTTCGTATCCCAACCTCTTTCGCCCTATTTGTTGCACGTGCAGTTATTAGATTGATAAAGTTTATACACGCTAACAGTAGCACAAATCCAGCAATTGAACCCAGTAGGGTTACAAAGAACATAGTACTCGATGCATTGGGATTTGGATTATATAAGGTGGCCTTTTCGATGGGGAATAAATTGAAACTTACCGTTTTAGAAATTAACGCCTGTTTAATAGTTTCTGCATTTATTCTTTTCTCTAGATTCCCAATATTACTGATGTTTTCAACCTTTAAAAAAGTCCAATAAGAATTCCAACCCCAAGAATTAAGACCTTCAAAACCAAATTCTGAAATCTTCTCGAATGGTATCAAGCAGCTAAATCCTATTATTGAGTTTTTTGGATAATCCTTTATAACTGCCGTAACTGTTAATTCTATTTTCCCATTAATACGAACACTTTTCCCAACCACATCAGTCGATCCAAATAGCTTTGATGCTAGCTCTTCTGTAATAACTATTGAGTTAATCTCTTTTAAGCATTGTTTTCTACTTCCTGAAATAAACTCAACCTTGAATATATTAAAGAAAGTACTATCCGTAAAGCCTAGCTTATTTTCTCTGAAAGGCTTTTCACCCATACCCAAAACAGCTGAACAGTTGGTAAAACGAGTAGTGCTATTTATATCTGGAAATGTCTCTTTCAGAAACCCTGCTAATGGAGCTGGTGTTGTATATAAATAATGGTTGTAACCATTGGCATTGGATTGAATCTTATATACCAGAAAAATATTTTGATAGTCGGTATGAAACTTATCGTAGCTTTTTAAATGATCAGTCCATAATAAAATAATAATCATACTCATCAGACCAATTGCTAATCCGAGGGTATTAACTATTGTATAGATTTTCCCTTTGACCGAAACCCTTATAAATTGTTTTATCCAGCTGATTAACATAATTGAAAATTTTATATGAAGATTTATAAAATTTAATCGAACAACCTTAATCAACCATCATACCACCAATCGTATCATGCTGATATAATACGTTTTGAATTTTGAACTTTGAGCTTTGAACTTTGAATTATCTTCCCTCTGTCCACCCTGAAACACCAAAGTGTCCATTCATGGACATTTATATACCTAATGTAATAATTCTTACCTTAGCCTTGATCATTTTTGCCTGTTATGATTCAGAAAAGTGGAAAATTACTAATAGTTGATGATGATGAGTATGTTCGGCTTAGCCTTAAGGTATTGCTTGACGATAGCTTTTCGTTGATAGATAATATCCCTAATCCAGAACTAATTCCAAGTAAATTATCATCGGAAAACTTCGATGTTGTATTGCTCGATATGAATTTCACCCCAGGTGATATCTCAGGCAAGGAGGGATTGAAATGGCTCGATTGGATAGTGAATAATTTCCCCGAAGTTTCGGTAGTTATTATTACTGCCTATGCTGATCTGGAGTTAGCCGTTGAAGCAATCCGCTTGGGTGCAATGGATTTTGTTGTAAAACCATGGCAAAACGAGAAGATGATTGCAACAGCCAATGCAGCATATCAGCTGAGCCAAAGTCGAAAAGAGCTCAGCTCAATGCATCAACGCCAAAGGGCTTTAGGACGAATTTCGAGTTTACCCTTCGAGGAGATTATTGGTCGTTCAGCACAAATCCGAAAGGTTTTTGAAGCCATTACCAAAGTTGCGCCAACCGATGCTAATGTTCTTATCCTTGGTGAGAATGGCACAGGGAAGGAGCTTGTTGCTCGTGCTATACATAGAATTTCGCCACGAAATGGCAATGTATTTATTACGGTTGACGTTGGTGCAATACCAGAATCGCTTTTCGAAAGCGAGCTCTTTGGGCATCAGCGAGGAGCATTCACCGATGCCAAAGAGGAACGAATTGGTCGATTCGAAGCAGCGTCGGGGGGTACGCTTTTCCTCGATGAGATTGGCAACCTCACTCCTACGCTACAAGCCAAGCTGCTATCGGCCATTCAAAATCGTAAAATTACACGACTCGGCAGCAACCGGTCAATCGATATTGATGTTCGGTTGATTTGTGCAACAAATGGCGACCTAACAAAAATGTCGCAGGAAGGAGCATTCAGGCAGGACTTACTATATCGAATCAATACTGTAGAAATTACCCTGCCTCCGCTTAGAGAAAGGCTTGAAGATATACCATTGCTCATTTCGCACTTTGTTTTGCTTTTCTGTAAAAAGTATAATCGTCCAAACCTGAAGATTCCTGACCATGTAATTAAAAAGTTGCAAAAATATCATTGGCCAGGGAATATTAGAGAGCTAAAGCACGCCATTGAACGGGTTGTAATCCTTTCGGATAGCGATGGATTAAGGGCTACCGATTTTCTATTTTCCGAAACCGACAAACCACAAGGATTCCCTCTCGATGACTTTAATATCGATAAGCTAGAACATTGGGCAATCGTTGAGTGCATGCGCAAGCATCAGGGGAATGTAAGTAAAGCAGCAGCAGAGCTTGGTATTACGCGCGGAGCACTGTATAGGAGATTTGAGAAGTACGGGTTGTAGTAGTAATTGTTTTGAGTTTTGAGTTTTGAGTTTTGAGTTTTGAGTTTTGAGTTTTGGAATTTGTATTATGGTTTATAAAAAATATCAATTAGGTTTCTTGATTAGAGTGATTCTTCTGACTCTCTCGCTTGCCCTGTTGATGTATTTGATTGTGATCGAAAAGCAGTATCTCAGAAGTATTTACCTTATCATTATCATTATCTACCTTATTTGGAGCATTTATGCGTATATAAGTAAAATCACCCGCGATTTTTATACCTTCATCTCTGCGCTGGCCAATGAGGAGTACTCCATTCAATTTGCTGATGAAAAGAGTAGCGAAAACCTTAAAATACTTTACCATCTTTATAATACCACTGCAACTCGATTTCAGAAAATTAAATATGAACGAGACTTACAGCATGTTTTCCTAGAAGAAATTTTGAATCAAATAGAGGTTGGAATTATCGCTTTTGATAAAAACGAAAAGGTTCAACTAATCAATAAAGCCTATAAGGAGATATTCAGGTGTAAAAAACCACTATCGCTATCGGAGCTTAGTCCCAATATCTACAATATTATAAAGGAGATAAAACCAGAAAACAGGAAACTTGTTTACCATTCGGTTGAGGGTGAAAAGTTAATACTATCAGCCCACTCAACTTCATTTGTTATTAAGGAAAAGAGCATGACCCTTGTCTATTTCCATAACATTAAGTCAGAAATGGATGAGCAGGAGCTGGAATCGTGGCAAAAGCTCTTCAGCGTTTTGACCCATGAAATAATGAACTCAGTAACTCCTATCAGCTCATTATCATCAAGTTTGAATACTAAATTAAAAAAGGATATTGCTGAAAATGGAATTGCCGAACCTAAAACCCTTGACATGTTATCTGAAGGATTGGATGCTGTTGCCAACAGAACAAAAGGACTACTATCGTTTACCGAATCGTTCAGAAAACTCTCAAAAGTACCTAAACCCAAAATAGCAGAAATTGAACTTGAGAAGCTATTTGATAGGATTAGAACCCTTTTCTCATCAACATTTCAAACAAATCAAATTCTATTCTCATATACTATTGCACCCGGAACATCAATAATATATGCTGACCCACAGCAGATTGAGCAGGTATTTATTAACCTAGTACAGAATGGAATTGACGCTCTGAATAACAAAGCAAATGGAGAAATAGCTATTAAAACTTCAAAAACATTCGATGTAAAAACCGAAATCAGCATAACAGATAACGGCATGGGTATCTCGGATGAAGCCATTGAAAAGGTTTTCATCCCATTCTTCACCACAAAGGAGAAAGGTAGTGGCATAGGTCTTAGCCTATCGCGTCAGATAGCTAGAATGCACGGCGGGACAATCGAAGTAAGTTCTAAACTAGGCGAAGGAACAACCTTGACCGTTAAGATTTAGCCCTTATTGAGCATTTAATTGACCTCTGATTACGTTAATCAAACATTTGTAATTATTCACCCCGGAGACACGCCTGCCTGCCGGTAGGCAGGGTAGGCGGCAGGTCAGTGTCTCTATGGTTTTTCTTTATTCCGTTTACTGCTGAATAGTTACAAACATTTTAACCCTGCTTTTTGTCTCTTCTTTTTTATAAAAAATCGAGCCCATCATTGCTGATGAGCCCGATTAACTAATTATCAGAACAACAAACTATCTGACAATCTGCCTAACTAAAATTCTCCCTTTCGTATCCGTTATTTTCAGAAAATAGATTGAGCTTTTCTTGTTGCTGAAATCTAACGTAATTTTACTTGTGCCTTCACCCACATAGGTTGCATCAATAATCGTTCCTATGAGGTTATAAACCTTAATGGTTGCAATATTTTCACCTTCAATAGTGAGCTTATCAACCACCGGGTTAGGGTATATTCGGAATTTGTTTTCTTCGGTGATTTCTGAAGAAGTAGATATCACATCGAGGACAAATGCTTTAACAACCGAAGCTCCAGCAAAATCAATTGCATTAGCATTAACGTTCAGCCTGCTTTTTCCGTTAACTGATCCTGAAAGGATTAATTGATGCCCCGAAATGCTGAATAGCCCGTTGTCAACATCATTGATTCCATCGCCAGCAATAAGTGCAAATGTATGCGTATCGTTGGCGTCAGCATCAACGGCAGTAAACGTACCAACGACTGCTCCTAAAGCTGTATTCCCAGCTATCTCAGTAACATCAAGGGTGATACCTGTAGGAGCATTATTCTCAGCTACATCAATGACATCAATGACAAAAGCCTTGGCGAATGATGCGCCTGCAGCATCAACAACTCTAACATTTATCTTTAAAATTGTTTGGACTTCATAGTCCAATGCTGCGTTAAGCTTAAGCTTTTTGCCATCGATGATAAACTTTCCGTTGTCGGTATCATTATTGCCATCACCAGAAATCAGCGTAAATGTATGCGAATCGTTCGCATCAGCATCTATGGCAGCAAATAAGCCAACTTCTGTTCCTAATGCAACATTCTCTGCAATCGTGGTAACATCGAGTGCTATGCCTGTTGGTGCATTATTTTCAAATATATCGGTAACAGCAATAACAAAGGCTTTAGTAAATGATGCGCCAGCGGCATCTACTACCTTTAAATTGATCTTCAACGTGGTTTGGGTTTCATAATCCAAATCAGCATAAAGTTTTAACTTGCTACCATCAATAATAAACTTACCGTTATCGGCGTCATTAACCCCATTACCAGCTACAAGAGCAAATGTGTGGGTATCATTTACATCGGCATCTACTGCCGCAAACGTACCAACTACAGTGCCAGACACTACGTTCTCGGCTATTTCAGTTACATCGAGGGTAATGCCTGTAGGTATTGCATTTGCAGGTACAATGGTTAGGTAATCATTTTTTGTAATGGTATGAATAACTCCATTCACCTTGACACTCAGGGTTACGCTATAAGCTCCTAGCTCTGTAAATAGCACATGGGCATTATCGCCTGTTACATCTTTAGTATTTACGCCCGAAACAAAATGCCAGCTACAATCGCTAATGTTTTCATTACAAATCGTTTTGAATATAACTTCATGATTGATCCCCGCAGTAATCTTATTTGCAAAGAAATCGAGGTTAACTTCTGGTTCTGCAATGAATACAGAATAATCCTCTACCTCACCCTGATAAGTCCCTACTGCACATGGACCAGCTTCGTATCCTCCATAGCTCGATCTTACGCGCATCCTTACCATTCCTGATACAGCATCGGATGGAACTGAAATTGTACCTGAATATTGTCCAGTACCATTCATTTGGTAAGCAATTTCGTTGTTAGCCCATGTACCATCACCATTCCAATCGATCCAAGCCTGAAATGCATTCCCTGACCAATAGGTTGGATTAATGTTATACTCAAACCCATAATCCTTACCCTTAGTAAGCAGAACGACTTGATTCGTAAAATCTGAATATCCGCTTGCGGGTCTATCCGATGTATTATCGATGTTTGAAAGATGAATACGGGTAAGCACTATTCCTGTAGTACTATAATTTTGTACATCGCCATTACAATATGTTGTAGGTGATGTTGCTTCAGTTACGTTTATGAAATCATTTAAGGTTGTAGTATGCTCACCAAATTGGTTAACGACCTTAAGGGTAACAGCATATTTACCTACAGCAGAATAAGTAACTTCAGGGTTTTTATCTGTACTATTAGCGGGTGAACCTCCTGCAAAACTCCATTCATATGATAGCGGTGTGTTAACTGACATATCCGTAAATGTAATTCTACCACCCTTGAAAGTGGTTGTTGCCGATGCTGAAAATGCTGCAACCGGAGGTAGAGCTTCTAAAACTATAATCTGATCTTCCTTCAATAGTTCATTAGAACCAGCAGCATTGGTAACGGTAAGTTTTACATTGTAAACACCAGGAGTGCTGTAAGTTACTTCAGGGTTCTTTTCGGTTGATACAGCTGGTGTACCCCCTTCGAATTCCCAGCTCCAGCTGGTTGGATCGTAAACCGATTCATCGGTAAAAGTAATTTTTGTACCTTCAAAAACGGTTGTTTCATTTTCGCTAAAGAATGCTATCGGCTTTACGTTCTGCTGAATTTTAAAACCCGCTAGAATAGGCCTATTTGGTTCATCGTTGTACGCAAAATCTTTAATAGTATATGATAACCCATCAGCAGCGACTTCAATGCGTATCCAGCCGTAATGCCAGTAATCACCGTTATCAAGCGCTATACCTACGTAAGCTTCGTTACCCTTCCATTCAGTATATGCTGGAGATAATAGGGTAGGAAAATCAGGATATCCTTTGCTTGTAAACCATTCTTCGGTTGCATAACCAATTACATCACCTTGGGCTAAAGGTTTTAGATTTAAGGTTCCTTTATACCCAACAACTGGATGCCCATAGGTTTCCAATTTCACCATATCATCCTTTCCAAACCAGTATGCTCCCATTCCTTCGGTGCCCATTCCCATCCGAAAGAATTTCCAGGTATTTGATGAGCTGGCTACCATATCGTCGCAATCAGTATAGATAATGCTAAACGGACCCTTGAATTTTACCGGTACAGGAACTGGATTATTGCTTACATTTGATGCATTACCCGATCCAAAAGCATTATTATTAAAACTAAAAGTAACCGATAAATTATCATTTATTGTATGATTCTTAGCATTTCCGGTAAGCATTACCTTTAGATTCAAAGCATCAACTACCTTTACAGTGGCAATCAGCCCTTCGGGTAGGTTCGAGATGATATAATCCGAACCCTCGGTCAAAATTGTATTCGGTTTAAATGTAAAATTATCATTTGCCAGAGAAATGGTTGCATTGCCGTCAACCGATCCATCGTTTGCGTAAGGTTCAACAAATCCACCGCTACAAGCGAGGCTAACTGTAGTAATCATATCGGTAGTCCCAACTTTAATTGGGTTAAGCGGCCCTTCGTGATATGCACCCTCAGTTATCTTCAGTTCAGTTCCAGCAGCATTTACAACCACATGCAACCACCCGTAACGAGGCTTTCCATTATCGTTAGGTATTGAAATACCAACATAGCCATCCTGTCCAGCCCAATCGGTATACGCACCAGTATAAACATAATGCTCATCGGGGTATCCTCCAGCATTAATCCAGTATTCCGATTCGCTTCCAATGATTTCATCCCTATGTAAAACCTTCATCATTCGGCTATTTTCAAACTTACATAGAGCCGCCTTTTCATAAGTTTCGATGCGCAAAGTGCCATTATCAAACCAACCACCAAACGACGCTTCAGAAAGGTTGTTTAAATAGACCATTTCCCATGTGTTTGATGCATTGATTACGATATCGGTAAAGTCATCGTAAACAATTTTGTAATCATCAATAAAAAGTAAGTCGAAGTAATATCTTGAACCAAGTACTTGGTCGGATGTAAGATCTTTAAAAATATTTTCATTAAACTGAAGGGTAACCCCTTTAGCAGTATTCACCTTCTGGTGGTTGGTCGCTTTTCCTTCAAAATAAATCACTAAACTATTATCTTCTAAAATTCGTCCTTCGGCAGTTAACCCAGCAGGTAATCCGGTTAATGTAAAGTTCGATCCATTTGATATGATGGTATTTTCTGGTAGATCAAACTCACCCCCTAAAAATTTAAATTCCAATTTTTCGGTTATTAACCCGTTATTCAAGACATCGTCTTCATTTACTTTGGTTTTATCAGTTGAAAGAACTGGTTGTGGGCCACTTCCTGCTTTAATAGAGCCATTGGGTTTAGTATAATAAGCTGCATTATGCAGTATAAAAGAAGAGCCATTAGCCGCCACGCTAACCTTCATCCAGCCATAATACGCATCCTCGGATTTCATTATTTTGAACCCTATGTATCCTGTTTTTCCATTCCAACTGGTAAACGATGGTGTCCACAGGTAATGTTCATCGGGATAATCACCGCCATCAACCCAATTTAGGGTCGATTCAATTACGGTATTAAAGGCTAAGTCCGAAATATTCCTGTTGGCATCGGCACACACCAGTGCTTTACCATACGTTTCTACACGCAGGTTTCCGTTATCGAACCACCCTCCGAACTTTGAGTCCCCGAATCCCAAGTTGAATGCAACCCAAGTGTTCGATGCATTTATTGTAATGTTATGCAGATCGACAAAAACTACTTTATACGGGTCATTAAAATTCAGATAAGTTTTTGCATCAGCGTTTGCCACCTGGCTAATATCAGCAATGTTAAATGCCTTTGCCTTGAACGAAAGAGTAAACTCAGGCATATCGTTCACATTATCGTGATTTGTTGCCTTCCCAGTGAATTGAACCGTAGCGCTCTTATCATCATTTACCACAATATCTACACCCATACCTGCTGGCAAATTGGTTAGGGTATAATCCGTTCCTTCCTCCAAATTCCCAGAAGTTTTATAAAATGTCAGGTTGGTCAGCTTAACTGCCAAAGATTCGAGAGCACCATCATTTTCAGCTGTTTCATTCGATAGGTTTGTAACAGAAACGATTTGCTTATCGGACGGATAAAGCAGTATGGTAATGGTTGTGCTTCCTTTAGCAATTTCAACATTCGACTGCTGGGCTGCAAATTCTGGATTTAGCCTTGAATAATCCATCAATGATGCCAGAAGTAGCTTACCCTGACCATTGGAAGAGTTTATTGTAAAGAAAATTTTGCCTGTATTATTTACGATGGAAGGCTTTAAAGCAGCCAAGTCGATCCCAAACGTAAAAGGATCGTCCTCCCCTGTAGTTTTCCCTCCCATAGGCCATTCTCCGCCCTTGTTAGAATATGCTTTGTGGTCAATGATTGTGGATGGATTCGATGCATTTATATCGGAATTATACCCTATTTGGTACGATAGGTTGCTCCGGTTACTATGCGACATAGTTACTTTTAGGGCAAGGTCGATGTTACTTTTCTCATCAACATCAATAACATACACATAATTGCGATCCTGAATACCACCATCCTCCTCTTCAAATGCGCATAAACGGTATAGCATGTATGAGTATCCATTATTCCCCCACGATGTTCCCCACGAATTGGCTACAATGAAAGCACCGCACTCCCAGTCCTTCAAGTCGATTAAACCATCACCGTTAATATCGGTATTATTGGTGTATAATCCATCGCCATTGATATCTACCTTTACATCATCGTTATACCCAACCAGCGTCATAGCATGAGCCCCATCGTTCCCCCAGGATGTAAGCACCATCTTTCCCTCATCGTCGGAAGCAGCACCAAGGGTTTGTGATTCGTAACCCGATGACATGGCAGAAAAATTCGCCAGCCCCCCGTGGGCATCACCACGACCATGATCGAACATCCACTGTTTCAATGTTTGAACACCTGCAATTGTACTCATGTTCACTTTACGGTATTCGGTAATCGTATTTTTCATACCATGTAGGTATTTGCTATACCCATTCATCCAGAATGTTTCATCCCCATCGGCATCAATAGAGCCGAAATCGCTGATAGCCGGACAACCATTCTCTTTGATGATATCCCAACCATCGAAATACCAGCTACCATAATCTTGCCCTCCATTTACCATGGTCCATGTATAGTGCGATGGGAAGGTGGTTGCGGGAGTATTGGCGGTGGTTTCCCATAAAAGGTTCATTTCATAGGTAAAATGATAGCCAACACCGCTTGCCTGAGCGCAGCAGTTGCCAACCTGATTAAATATTGGACGAAAATATTTTAATTGGGCATTATTCAATTTTGAAGGGAGTGCCTTGGTCGCTTTTAACTTTAATTCGGGAAGTTTCCTCAACTTTTCGTAATCCTCCTTAGTTAATTTACGTAGCCCTCCAGCAACCCAGGGCTCCCCATTGGGATCCGGGTTTACGTTAATAATCTTCGGTTTAGGTCGCTCCTGCGCATTAAGCTCTAGAATGCCAAAAGGCAAACTAAACAATGCAACAACGAGTAGTAGTTTTCTCATTTCTTTGATTTTTTTTAATTTAGGTTTGGTTTTTACGATACATTTTGCCGGCATGTATCTAATTTGACGTGCAACGTTACTCATTGCAATAAAAATTCATGAAATGATCAGCTCCTCAATACTCATACAAACATCAAAACGACATACACAATTTATATACACGCCAGTCAATTGCATAGATACCAGCCAGTTAATAAGTTAAATCCAGGATATGATATCTATAATACTGGCTATCATCGCTAAACATAAAAACATGTGAGAAATGAATCAAGTACATGGCGATTTTCCATGCGATGGCATTTGCAGCAAAAAGACTGAATGGTTTATTGTAAGAATAACTTCACAACACTCGAAGGAGGATATTACTAGAGCATTGAACTTAAATCTAAAATAGCTAGAAATTTGAGAGAAAGCTGTAAACAGAAACCTTTACATTAGAAATACCCAATTTTTTTCTAAGTCTGGCCCGTGCAATATCGATTGAGTGCATACTTTGATGGGTAATTGAGGAGATATTCTTCGTTGTGAGATTTAAAGATATCAAGGCGCACAGCCGACGTTCATTTATGGTTAGATTGGGGTATTGAGCGTTTAGCTTAGAGTAAAAATTTTTATGTACAGAATTAAAATAGTATTCAAACTCTTTCCAAAGATGTTGATCTTGGGCCGATTGAATTTCATTAATTACTTCCTGAATTAAAGGTTGGTTTTCGGGAATAAAGCGGTATTTATTCTGGATAAGCATTGTTTCAATTTTAGATAACACCTCATTCCTCTTAGCTAGAGACATCACCTTAGAGGTTATCTCCCTGTTTAAGTGGTGTTCTTTCGTAAGCGAATTGTTAATTCTTCTTCTATATATCAGTATAATAGTTATTATCAGCGATACAAGAAAGAGTATAATAGTAATAAGGATAAGAATTCTAATTTGCTTCCTCTGGAGGTTAATCTGAGTTAACGAATCGCTCCGAACCTTTTCAATTTTAGTTAGCAGCTCCGATACGGTAAAAACAATCTTATTATCGGAAATTTCACTCAGAATTGTATCTGAGTAAATTAAATGATCGTACGCCTGCTTGAAGTTACCTAAAGAATAGTTTATGTATCCAAGATTGATAGATGAATTTCTTAGACCCTCCTTAAAGCCTATTTCCTGGCTAATTTGAAAAGCTTCAATGGCATACTCCCTTGCAATCTTAAACAAGTTTGTTCGGTAGTATAAGTACGACAGGCTATTAAGAACCCTCACCTTTGAGCTGATGTCATTACTCTCAACGGCAATCGATAAGCTATTCTTGTAATACTGTTCAGCCTGGTTATAGTCTCCCTTAAATTCGAATATGCTCCCTATATTCCTTTTACAAACCGAAAGCACTAGCCTGTTATTGCTTTTAATACATTCTTTCTTGCACATATCGTAATACTCCCTTGCCTTAACGATACTCTCCTTTCTGAGGGCAATATCCCCTAGCATGCAGTATATATACTCCAAATTCTGGTTCAGATTGTGCTTTGTAATTATCGCTAAACCTCTACTAAGAAACTTTTCAGCCTCATCGTAGATATTTAACTCAATATACAATTTAGCTAGGTTAGTATAGATTAGCGCCGACAAACGCTCATACTGAAAGGAATCAATCACCTTTAGCGCTTGAGTATAGTTCAAAATTGCATCGCTATACTGACCCAAATCGGAGTAGGTTAAGCCAATGTTGTTGTAGGTATTAACAATACCCTGCGGGTTCTTCAAATCGAAGTAGATTTTTTGCGCTTTCGAGAATTCCTCTAATGCTGAATCGTACTTTCCGCTATTCAAGCTAATTATACCATATAAATTGTAGGAATCAGCAATACCCAACTTATACCCAACGTCATTAGCATCCTTTAAAGCAATATCAGTTAGGTTTTTAGCCAGAATAGGGTTATTTAAGTAGAATTGGTTTGCCAGATGTATTACATCTCTAACGCGTTGAGAATCTATATGCGATGCGGGAATTGTACTCAATAGGCTATCAATAGGATTTCTTTCCTGCGCTTTTAAAAAAGAACAAGGAATTAATAATAATAAAATATAAGTAGAATAGAACCTAGAGCGCATATTCATCGATTATTAACAGATGTAAATGAACAAATAAAAAACGAGTTATGCTATTCAATATTCGTATTCTCAACGATATAGAGCGGCCGGTTGCGCACATTCGAGTTTATTCGACTTATGTACTCTCCGATAATTCCTATTGATAGTAGTTGAATTCCTCCAATAAACATCGAGCTGATAATTAGCGATGTCCAACCCGTTATGGTTTGATGCAAGAAATAGTGCGAATACAAGGCATAAAGAATTATAAAGAAAGCAATTGAAGATATGAAAAACCCAAGGTTTGTAACTAGTCTTAACGGCGAATTTGAAAAACCTGTAATACCATCTAGCGCAAATTTTATCATCTTCCCAAGAGGGTAACCAGTTCTGCCTGTGGTACGGCTATCGCGCTCAAACTCAACAAAGGTTTGGCTGAAACCCAGCCAGGCAATCTGTCCGCGGAGGAACTTATTCTGCTCGGGCATCAGCTTTAGATAATCAACAATCTTTCGGTCGATTAACCTATAATCGCCAACATCCATAGGGATATCGATGGATGTAATCCGTTTCAGGATTCTGTAGAAAAGCTTCGCCGTAATTCGTTTAAATAAAGACTCTCCTTTTCGCTTCGTTCTTTTAGCGTAAACCACCTCGTTTCCCTCTTTATACTTTTTATATAACTCCGGAATAAGCTCGGGCGGATCCTGCAAATCACCATCGATAATAACCACAGCATTACCATTACAGTAATCTAATCCGGCCGAAACGGCAATCTGATGGCCAAAATTTCGGCTAAAGTTGATGTATTTAACCCGTTTATCGTTCTCGGCAAGATTAATAAGTCCCAAAAGAGTTGCATCTCTACTCCCATCGTTAACAAAGATAAGCTCGTGATTAGGTGTAATTGATTCAACAGCAGCATTTAGCCGGCTGTAAAGCTGGGGGATAATTTCCTGTTCATTAAAAACAGGGACAATTACTGATAGTTCAACCATTATTGATGACTTTCTAATTTTACAAAATCTAAAAATAGCCAAAGTGGCTGTAAAGCCAAAGATAAATGACAATTATTAAAATTGTGTATATTAGTTGAATAAATAAAGCATAGAAAATGAAACCTGCGATTAACTCTCAATACCTTGCACTCCTCCGCGGTATTAATGTTGGGGGCAACAACATCATTAAAATGGCCGATTTAAAAGCATGCTTCGAGAGCATGGGGTTTGCTAATGTTATTACCTACATTCAGAGCGGTAACGTTCTGTTTAAATCGGCGGAGCAGGACAAAGCCAAGCTAACCGTTGATATTGAAAATAAGCTATCGAACAGCTTTAACTACCAATCGAAAATTGTACTTGTTACACACGAGCAGCTCCATGTAGTTGTAAAAGACGCCCCCAATGGCTTTGGCTTAAACCCCGATGAGTACCGCTACGATGTGCTCTTCCTAAAAGAGCCGCTTACCTCCAGCGAGGCGATTAAAAGCGTTAAGGCTCGTGATGGTGTTGATAGTGCCTATACAGGCAATGATGTACTTTACTTCTCGCGGCTCATTAGCAAGGCCGGAAAGAGCTACCTAACCAAAATAATTTCACTCCCCATCTACAAAAACATGACCATTAGGAACTGGAATACAACTACCAAACTGCTTGAGCTGATGAAGCAATAATTCCGAGCAGGTTTTTGTGTTTAAATAATTTTTGTGTTTAAATAAAAGGGATGAACTATAGCCTCGTCCAAACTTTGGCAATAAATCATCATTCATTAATCAATACTCCCTTTATGAAGGAAATCTTCTACTCATTGTTTAGCCTACCAACTATCTTGTAGAAAAAGATATTGTAGTAGCTATCAATAACCTCAACGGAATAGTTTTTATTGATATAATCCTTAACCACCTGCTGATGAGCAATTACTTTGGTGTTTTCCTCTAAATTTTGCCAATCATAGCTGTAGTTTACATCTACCCCTTTATCTTTTAAGATATTAATATAGAACGTATTATGAGCACCGTAATTGTCGTGCAATAGCGTATAGCCATTCAAATCGTGTTTACCCTTAATCGCATCTTTCAAATAGTAATCGATTCGGTAGAACTCCTCCTCCCAGGGAAAAACCTTTGACGATGATGTTCTTTTTACTATATCAGCATAAGGGTTAATACAAATGGCAAAAAGAAAAAATAATGGTAAAACATTAACCTTAAAAAGCTTAACCGTATAGCTTGAATCTATTAATACGTTATAAATTGTATTTAATGCTACCGTAACGATTATGGCTAACAACGGATATAAAGGAACGTTATACCATTCAAGCTTTGTTTTGCTAGCTGAGATAACCAAAAAGTAAAACACCAATAGCAATAAAGAGTACAAAGCAATATTTTGGTAGAGCTTATCCTTTTGAAGGATTCCCACCAATACTCCTATTGGCACAATCCAAACCCAGTAAATATAATGATGCTTGACAAGCATCTGATAGTAAAACCAGAAATTCTCGCGATGTCCTTCGTTAGTAATAAAATATCGCCCCATAAGCTCGTTATCCCAAACCGCCTTCAAATATCCTGGGTTATAAAACTCACGAAGTGCATAGTAGCCCATTACAAAAAAAAGAAAAATGAATAGCCCGATATAGAGGTCTTTTTGCTTTAAAATAGAGGTTAATTTTTTACGAATCACTGCATACATAAACAGTACAGGAACAAAGAGCAATCCGGCAATACCCTTCGCTAGCACAGCAAGGGTAATTGCAATGAAAGTAAAGTAAAGGTATCGCCTTTCAGCCCGCTCAATATATAAAAAGAAGCAAAACGAATATATCGTAGTGAAGAGCGTAAGGAGAGAATCGTAGTCGCCCGTTCTCACGGCGTGTAAATTCATATACCCAACCGAAGTAACTAAAACAATTGAGGCGATAAAACCAAAACAAAAATCTTTTAAATACCTGTTTGAAACAAAGATTAAAAACAGACAGGTTAGCAATGCCGCAATAGCAGAAGGAAGCCTAATTGACAGCTCTCTAAAACCAAATACTTTTACACATAAAACCTGGAACCAAATCATTAAGGGAGGTTTTGTATTCCACATATCGGGCTGACCATCTGCATACGTAACAATAAAATTGCCATTCTTATTCATCTCATAGGCATTCTGCGCAAGCCTAGCCTCATCAAACTGTCTAATGGGTACCGATTCAAGACGACCAAAAAGTGGATAGTATAATATTGCGATAAGTACTAAGTACTTTAAAAGCCCCTTTGTATTCATTAATAGGTAGATGTTTTGAGTAATTCGACTAAAGTAGCCAAACTCCTAATAATATCAAAAATACGGTAAATAATTTATCGATGAACCTTTGGCTTTAGTTTATCATAAATGAGATTTGAGTATAAAGTAGAAGGAAGTCTTTAAAAACGAAGGGGTTGTAACAAAATAATTTGGTTATTTCAAAATAGCTAGCATTCACCCCTCCCTATGAACAGTAGAACCTTGAACATTTGAACCAACCATTACAGGCAGCCCCATTCATAACCTTGCTCTACCACTGCTAGCAGGTACGCAGGATACCTTACACCTACGATTGGTATCGCCCTCGAAGGGTTTCTACCTGAGGCTAGACTGCTATCGGCGTTAACAATAATGGGGTTACTGAATAGGTAGTGGGTTTACAGTACTCTCAATTCTTACACGTTAACTCCCTATGCTAAAAGTACAATCCCTTAAACATTTCCTAACTCATTACTTGGCCTTAACGATAAACCAAGGATTATGTATATCCTCCTTATTATAGGTAATTCGCTGTTTAGTATCAGCGGCTACGATATGACAACCCGCCTCCTCAACAATTACCTGACCTGCGGCGGTATCCCACTCCATGGTTGGGGTAAAGCGAGGGTAAATATCGGCGCTACCCTCAGCAATCATGCAAAGCTTTAGCGATGAACCCTGTGATTTATGGGTTATCTCACCATACTTCTTCTCTAAGTTCGCTATATACTCCTCCGTTTCAGCATTCATGTGCGATCGGCTACTCAAAACAACAAATTTATCGCGTTTAGTCGTTACAGGGAGCTTAATAGCCGATTTGGTCAGCTGATCGTATCTATAGGTTGGCTCTAGGCTTGGTTCAATTGAACCTATTTTGAAAGACCCATCCCCCTTTAGCCCAAAATACAAATCTTTTAGCACAGGAACATAAACAACTCCCATAATGGGGCTACCATGAACTATTAGCGCAATGTTAACCGTAAACTCTCCATTTCGCTTTATGAACTCCTTCGTACCATCGAGCGGATCGACAAGCCAGAAGCACTCCCAATTTTTTCGCTCCTCAAATTGAATATCTCTACCCTCCTCGCTTAACGTGGGGATTCTAGTTTTTGTTAAGGAGTTGAGAATTTCGGTATGAGCTTGCCTATCGGCTAATGTTAGCGGAGTTCTGTCGGACTTTAGGTTAACCTGAAATTCATCGGAATTGTAAACATTAAGTATAAGTTTACCTGCCCTTACAGCAGCATTAATGGCTGTAGAAAGCAGGTTTCTAAGTTCTGTTTGATCGATCATCTATGTCAACGTTACAATTTGATCGCAAAATTATATTTCTTTTTTATAATTAAATACAAATATGATACAGTAAATCTCCTTTTGTCAAATAAATATCTATCAATTTAGTAGCTAGCTCATTAGTAATTTCAAAAAAAATTACCGTTAAATGATTATCCGCCTTCTTAGCTGTAATGACTAATTACGGCCCAATGTCGTGTACCCTGCCGCAAATCTGGGTGCGTTAGGGCTTCCCAAATTTGGGTAGCCCTTAATCGGGGTTTACTTACGTGAACTCTCCGGCAACTACCGGATCGGTTCCTGCTTTACAGCCCACAAACCATAGCACATTCATACCTTTTGCTGGGCTCAGGTATGAACCGGAGCGCAGCGGAGCTCGACGAAGTCAATAAAGCGGTTTAACAAAAAAAAGTAACTATTCAACAGTAATCGAATTGAACAAAAACCACGGAGACACAGCCTGTCCCGATGTATCGGGACAGGCGTTTCTCCGTGGTGAATAGTTACCAAAAAAATAATGCGAATTAAGAATTGACCTTTTTGTAAAATGACAAAAGCCTTTGTGAGCCTTAGCGTCTTAGAGCCTTCGTGGCAAAACAAGAATACGCAAGGCGACACTTCGCTTGCCATTGGGCTAGGATAGAATGGGCTTACAGCCCGATCTGTAATATCAGTTGATACTCATATTCTGTTAATTTAACTTTCAGCAAAGCAAAAAAAACGCATCCTTTTTTTAAATGGGAGAAATAAAATACTAAGTTTACCCCATATAAAAATTGATACCATGAATCAAATCGAACAGCTACAACCAACCGAGATATGGAAGTATTTTCTTGAGATTTGCAAGATTCCACGACCATCAAAAAAAGAGGAGAAGATCGCAAAATACCTAATGGATTTTGCAAAGGAGCATAAGCTGGAAGCCCATCAGGACGCTGCCGGAAGCGTTGTTATAAAAAAACCTGCAACCCTTGGATTCGAGAAACTACAACCAGTAGTTCTGCAAAGCCATATCGATATGGTGTGCGAAAAGAATAGCGATGTTGTACATGATTTTAACGTTGATCCCATTATCCCCTTTATTGATGGTGAATGGGTGAAAGCAAAGGGCACCACCTTAGGTGCCGACGATGGTGTTGGCATTGCCTCACAGCTGGCAATTTTAGCATCTTCGAATATAAAGCATGGCCCCCTAGAGTGCTTGTTCACCGTTGATGAAGAAACCGGATTAACCGGTGCATTCGAGATGAAACCAGGGTTCTTCAACGCAAAAATACTGCTCAACCTCGACTCGGAGGATGAAGGTGAGCTATTCATTGGATGCGCAGGTGGAGTGGATACTTTAGCAACCTTCGCCTACGATCAAGAAAAAGTTCCTACCGATTTCATTGCCTTCAAGATTACCGTTAAGGGGCTTTCGGGAGGACATTCGGGCGATGATATAGAGAAGGGCTTAGGCAATTCGATCAAAATTTTAGCACGATTTCTTTGGAAAAGCACCAATAAGTATGATTTAAGGCTTTCAACCTTCGATGGGGGTAATCTCCGAAATGCCATCCCTCGTGAGGCGTATGCTATTTTTACGGTTCATTCCGAGGATAAAGACTTTCTGCTAAAGGACTTTGAAGTATTCAGGGCTGAAATTATCAATGAGATTAAGGATGTTGAACCGAATATCACCATTCTAATCGAAAGCCACGATAACCCCAATTTCGTGATTGACGAGCCAACCCATTTCGATTTACTGAACTCGCTGTACGCTTGCCCTCACGGCGTTATTTCCATGAGCCGACAGCTCAAAGGTCTTGTTGAAACCTCAACAAATCTTGCATCGGTTAAGTTTATTCAGGATAATCAAATATTGGTTACTACGAGTCAGCGAAGCTCGGTAGAATCGTTAAAGCATGATATATCCAACATGGTGGAAAGCGTATTCCGACTAGCAAACGCCAATGTTCAGCATTCCGAAGGCTACCCCGGTTGGGCTCCGAATACAAATTCGGAGATTCTTAATATTACCCGTTCTGCATACAAGAGGTTATTCGGGAATGAACCCGTGGTTAGAGCTATTCATGCGGGTTTAGAGTGCGGGCTATTCCTTGAGAAATACCCTTACCTCGATATGATCTCATTCGGCCCAACCATAAAAGGGGCTCACTCCCCCGATGAACGTTTAAACATTACGACCACCCAAAAATACTGGGATTTACTACTTGAAGTGTTAATAAAAATCCCTGAAGTAAGATAAAAAAATGAAGCCGCAATATTCGAGGGCACTGAAAAACTGCCGATAAATTAAGGGCTTGTACAAATGTGTTTGTGCAAGCCCTTTTCTTTGCGATAATTGAAAAATATTAAACTCTTTGTCGTAAATATGCCATCCTCAGACCGT
>RPRQ01000083.1 GCA_003818205.1 Bacteroidales bacterium | reverse complement strand
TTCTTTTGCCTAATATACATACCCTTGGCTGCTTGGGACACCCAAAAATACGAAAATCAGCCATTAAGCAACTGTTTATCAGAGCACTAATTTTTGAGTTGAAAAAACCGAGGAAAACAGGAGTTCTCGTTTATTTGCAGATTTCCTTAATTGGTCGATACAAATAAAGAGGCTGTCTCAAAATTCCATTCTACTTTTGAGACAGCCTCTTTTTATGTTATAAACCCTAATGTAAGCTACTCCCTTAACCCAAGAAAGCTCATGGGCGTATCGTGCATCATGGCCCAAAGCACATCGGGGTCGAATACTTGTTTAAAGTTATCGTAATAGATCTTCATGGTAACCCTATCGGTGTAGTACATCACATCGAAATCGGTGCCGAACATCAACCGAGTTTTTAGCTTGGTGCCCTCACCCCAGAATGCTTTCATCGGGTTTAGCTCATCGGTGCCTGTATAGCACGATAGGTCGGTATAAACGTTATCGTTTTCTTTCACCAAGCGGGCAACCGTTTTTGCCCAATCGTAGGATGGATCGGTGCTGCCCATGTGGGCGAAGTCGATTTTTAGACTTGGGTACTGTTTAATTATAGGCTCAAAGTTTAGCGGATTACCATACTTTGTGTACTTCCAATCCGTATTGGGCGGAAATCCTCCTTTGCCACAATGGTATGTTATTGGTAATTGATTATCGCTACAATATTTGTAAACGGCGTCCATCGTTTTACACTGTGGGTGGTAGCCCATGCGAGGGTAAAGTTTAACCCCATAGAATCGCCTATCTCCTTGAAAGAAACTTCCGGTCAATAGCGTGTCAACGATACCGGGTCGTCGGGGATCGATGGCAACAAATGGGAATAGCTGACCCTTATGCGATATAACCAAATCCATCAACTTATCCATATGGTAGCAATACCCCTCGGTAGGGTAAAAACTCCCTGCTTTGGACGATTTCAATGCGGTGGTTTTCATCTTGAGGGTTTTCTTAACCGAGCGCTCCTCGTCGATGATTTTGAGGGCTAATCGAACTGAACCATCATCAGTAACACCTTTTGATGCCTTTAGGGTTGTTTTTTGAGTTTGAATATAGCGGCTAAAATCGTCTAAAATCTCATCCCAGCACTCCTGAAACTCTTTCTCATCGACAGCTGTTGCTCTCAATCCTTTGACTTTCTTAACATCTTCATCCTTATCTAATGGATACGCTAGCATGTAAAATACGTCCATCATCAGGGGGATGATTCGAAGGTTATCGTTGGGAAATTCTTTTTTAGCCTCTTCCTGCAAGAAGATCAGATTATCCTCCTCCGAGCTGAGGGCAGAATGGAGCATCTCGTAGAGCTGCCTTAACAGCTCCTTTAGCTCCGTAAATCGCCCTTTCGTTGCCATAAGCGTTTTAGGAGTAGGCGGTTCGGTCCAAGGGTAAGTTCTGTGTAAAATATCGTGAAGTAGACTTTTTACCTCCTTAACCACATACTTTAACGTAAAGATGTGGCAATGCGCATCGAAACGAGTATTGTTTCCCATTTTTTTCTTTACTATTAATTGAATGATAAAATTGGTTGTACTAAATATTATTCCTTATGATGTGTTTGCAAAAACTGGTCGATCGGAATTGCTAACTTATCAGAATTATTATTCACCCATGCGGTAACAGCGTCATACTGCTGTTTTTGAAGATTAAAGTTGATAATCGGATAGTTATTCTCCATTTCAGGAATACTTATAAAAATGTTCTTTGCCATTGGCATACCATTGAAACGCCACGCATTAAGTTTTATCAGGAAATCAAGGAAACCATTCATTGACATATTTTTCAGATGATTGATAACCCCTAAAATGTCTTCTGCCTTTGCGCTATTATTTTGGAGTAATTTAAAGATCTCTTCGTGCTCAAATTCTGGTTTCTCGCGCATTGGGCTTATAATGTACATATTCTCAAATGGCTCATTCTGCCTAACATATTCCCCAAGATACTCATCAAAATTATCAAATGTACCCTTAGTTCCACCATCAGAAAAATAGCCATCGGGGAAATCCATCTTATGTCCTGCTTCGCATTGAATCTGTTGCCTTGGGAAAACAATGGGTATAGCCGTAGATGCCATAAACATATCTGTCAGATTAATATACTTCTGACCATCGGTTTGGCTACAAGCCCAAAGGGTTGGTTCTTTTAGCTTAAATAATTGAGTCCATGAAAAGGTAAGAATGTACGAAAGGAAAGGCAGGTCGCCAACACATTGACAGTGCATTGTGTCAACGAATTTTTGTATTGTTTTACGCAAGGGGTCGGTATCGAATGGTAACATTTTAACCCTGTAAACATCATCATTGCGAAGCGGGAATAGAACCTGCTGCTTGTAGTAGGTTTCCCAATCCAAGTTACTACCATTGCTGAAACAAGCATTTAAGGCTGCAAGGTTTAATGAGCCTGAGCTGAAGCCCGCAAGGAGGGTATTATCCTGCGAAACGTTTAGCCCCTTTTGCGCTCGAAGTTGATCGAACATGGCCACTTCCTGGGATATACGAGCAGCGGCCCCGGTTAGAAGCACTGCGGTTTTTAATTTTTGAGTCATGGGGTTATTGGGTTTAAATAATTGCTAAAGTAATGATAGAAACCCATTAATAATATAACCCTTTTGGGGGATAGATTTTTAATAGTGGTTAGTTTAACTTTATGGTAATTATCAGGCTTTAAAAACCTCGTTAGTCTATTCGCAGTACTTGCTCTTTAAATTATAAAAAAAATGCTATGAAAATACAGGAGAAGAAGGTTGAAATCCAACCCGCCAGAACCTTTAAAAATCCAAGTATTTGGACCTCCATTCAAGAATTTCTGAATGATTTCTTCGGGTCTCTTATTCCAGGGATATATTTTAGCTTTTTTATCTCCATTAGTATCCTATCGACCATTCTAATCATTTGTAGCATTGACAGTAGCAACTTCATTGACAATACGGTTAAACTTGTTAATCCCTTCTCGGTTGAGCTATTTATATGCTTTTTAATATTCTCGTTTGTTATCGGATCCGTATTTTACAGGAAAGATCCTAAAGAGCCGGATAGGCTAAGCGCAGAATACATATACAATAAATCTAGCGACAAGATTGGAATGGCCGTTCAAGCGAATAGTAAGGAAAAGAAACCTCAGGTCGATTTTCCATACCTATACATTTATGAGTATTTGAAGGATAGGGGGTTAAATCATCTAGCGAAAATGATTCCGTGGAAAGGGAACGATCCGAGCACCTATAAGTACAGAACTAAGATGTTTATTAATATTCTAAAAATTCGGATTAACTATTTTGTCCCGGAGCATAACGCCGACATCATTAAGAATGAGGCTCACATTCGATTGATTTCCTCTTTATGGTTTGCCACAAAAGGAATAATAGCCATTTCGATATTTAATATCATTATTATTCTTACAGCATTTATCGTTCAACTAGTATTAGATCTTGATATTGAATACGATTTACTTGCTATATGCTGTTTATGGAATTTCTTACAAATAATACTGTTTTTCTTTATTAGAAAATCGATTATTAAATTTTACCACTATCAACGGGTTCGGGAGATAGTATATGTTCTAGAAACGGCGTACCTAGCATCGTTTACCTATAAGAACATTTTTAAACTGTAGCTATTTTAAGCGGTGGGGAAGGGGGGATTTTCTCCTCCTAGTACTCCCTCCTGAATTATTGTATTACAAATTCCCCTCGAATTACTTTTCTTACAATCGGAGTAATGGACTTTCCCAGGAGTACCCCAGCACCGATTGCCCTTGTAATCGAGTTCAAACTAATTTCTTCTTTTTTCATAGTCGTAATTATTAACGTGAATAATCCAATTACAATCAAAGAGAAGTCCATTCTCACTCCAATTGAAAAAGTCCCATCAAGTAGAAGATTCATATTACAATTCAAGTTCTTAAAGAACGAATCGGTGTTGCTGATAAAAATCACCGCTAGCTATTGATTAAATAAACCCACTACATGTTCCTTACATAAACGCTGATGTAATTTGGCGTTGGTTTGGTGGGGTTAATTTCATTCAGCCTAGGCATTTCGAGTTTGAATACATTCTTGGAATTAATAAGGTCTAATACCTTTTGCGCCATCTCTTTTTCCTCAGGCTCATACCGAATTTCGTTGGCTGAAATTCGGTATCTGGTTTTGGCATTAATGCTATGGGGTAGAAGTCTCAACCGAACCTGATAATCGGGGAATTCCGCTTTAAGGATATCAACAATCTGTTTCGCTCTGGGCTCAGCCTCTTTGATTATATCTTCGAGGTAAAATACATCAATGGTGAATTCCTCTGATGCAATAAGCTCATCCTGCTTAATATAGTGTTTTGTTTTAACCTCAATATCCTGCTGAATCTTTCTAACCGATTCATCGGTATTGGGCGATGACATTAATATTGATATTAGCTTATCCCTAAATAGGCTATCATCGGCAAGCATCTCGTTAACCAATAGTAGTACAGCTTTTTGAAGTTTATCATCGTTTTTGGTAATGGCCCCTTTAACCTCTTCGAACATGTGAAATTTGATATTATTCTCAAATTCTTTTTGTTTTAAGTTCGTTTCAATCTGTAATGCCACGGTTTCAATTCTCCTTGTTTTTGATTCAAGGCTATTTTTAACAACGGTAAAATACAAACCGAGCAATCCACCAACAATAGCAATGATTGGAGTAGCCCAGTATTTGTTAAGGTTCTCTAGGAATAGTTTCATAATTTTTCACGCTTTAGATTTTCTTGCTGATTAAACGAATCTATAAAACCCAATAGCTATAGGTCTAATGCCATATTTTGCCTACAGCTATTTACTCCTTTTTAGGTTTGGTATAAAAGTTGAAAATTGGTATATCCACCGTTAGAGTAATGCTGAATCGTGTGTACTTATTATCGGCAAATGTGTTAACGGTAGGTGCTACCTTCCTGAGAATAGGCCCTAGCTGATATCCTACTGAGAGGGCAAATGGCGTTTTTCCAAAACCCCAGGATAAGAACACCCCAGGGGATATAATGTCTTTCAGCTCAACCTTTGGGACTGTGCTTGAGCTATCGTCCATAAAACGGTAAGCGGCTAAAGCCCCAATGTCAACCAATGAGAAGAAAGTTGTGAAAGAGTGCCCCACCTTGCTACGGCATGGTTTAATCCCCCCCCAATTAAGGGCAATGCCCACAGGGGCGGTTACACCATAGCTATTAAAGAATGGGCTGTTTTTAGCTCCTTTAACATGCTCGTTACCGCCAAAAAAACCAACGTAACCATTTAGAGTAACGCTGAAAGAGCTCTCGCGTTTAATTCGATACGAGCCAGAGGGTAAAGCGACCGACTCGATAGCCATCTGCACTTCCTTTGAATCCCTAGCCACAGAAACGGTAGCAATAAACGAACCATATTTTATGAATTTTTCAAGCGTGGGTTTATCGAGGTTAGTTAAACTATCAAGTAAAAGATATGTTTCAAAAACAGCAGAATTATACGATCTTACATTGATATCCGCCATCAGGTTAGATATGTGTAGCAAGCAGTAATCGATTTGCTCTTTCTGTTTCCCCTCAGGATGAATAACTGCGTTTATCTCCGATAACATTGAAACCGATCTTTGCCCAAGGGCAAAGAAATCGCTTAAAGAACCATTCCTATCTTTTGTAATTTTTGATATCGTTCTATCAATCTCATCGGCATTTTTGTAGAGTATTTGTAGCAATCTTACTATGCTTTGAATATCGTTTTTGTTATCATCAATAAATGCTTTAAAGTCATTGTATGATTTGGGATCGGATTTCCCGTTGTTTAAAATCTGTTGATAAAGTAAACCCATATATATTGCTGCAAAATCGGGGTTGTTGAATTTACTAAATTCTTGACTGCTTATCCAGTACCGCTCAGGGTTATCTGATTTCAACGATCTCGATATTAGGTTAGCCATTAGAATTGAACTTTTTATATTTTGATCAACTCCATTGATTTGATCCTTACGGGCTAGGTCATCAAGTATATCGCCGGGGTGCATGCCCTTTTGAATGTCAATAAGCACGTTTAAAACCAAGGAGATGTAGTTCCGTTCCTCATCGGTCAGCTTCAAATCAATGCACTCTTTACAGTTTACTACGCTATCAATACCCACAAGTAAATCCCTTAGGTCTTGCTCAAATGCCTCCCTAAGCATGGGCAAATACAATTGATAGCTATACATTTTATCTTTGGCAACGAGTAGAATTGGCGTTGTTTTAGGGAATAACTTCTTAATTATCAGATTTGAGCTGACAAACTGCTCGAACTGCTCAAAAAATATGACATTCATCTCCTCCTTGGTTCTTTCTACAAGGAATCGAGCCAATCCATCGGCTAAAGAGGTAACATTAAGCCCCCCCATTTTCCCTACTATATTTGGATATAGGTCCGATAAGTATTTTGTATCAATATCTGTAGAATTAGGAATAATATCATTGCTTATTAAAGCGCTTAAAAAGGGATTATTCTTTATTTCGAGCTTGGTAATTTTGTATTCCAAGCAGATGCTATTAAATATTTTCATATCGGCATCGCTCTCAACGGAGACCTTACCATTTACAACCATCTTTTCTAATCGAACTGCGTCGTAATAAGCGTTCTGCGATAAGACGAGGTTGCATTGCAATGCCAATAAAACAAAAAGTGGAATGTAAAATATCTTTTTCATGATCATTAAAGTGTTAGTTGTCCTTTTATCGCTTTGTAGCTAAATCCATTTTGTACTTTCTTTTCTGAAATTGATTCGATGAATAATCTAGCATCGTTAACATTAAAATTTTTATTCCCCTGCTTCTTTAAGGCCAATATTCCTGCAAGAAATGGGGTAGAAATGCTTGTTCCCGATAAACTTTTATATTCTGCATTTGAGTTCATCGGATTATTAATGTCAATAAATGTTGAGGTAATTTTTTCTCCGGGTATGCAAATATCGAGTTGAGGGAATCTCTTAGTGATTTCTGAAATGTTGAGATTATTATCAAGAGTGCCAACCGAGATACAATTTGAATATTTTGCAGGATACTCCCCTATCGCATTGCCTCCATTTGAATTGTTTCCAATTGAGCATACAACTATTTTATCTTTAGCTACAGCATCATCAATTATTGTTTGAAATTCGGAATCCCAATCGTTATCACTTATCCCCAATGAAATTGAGATCACATCAGCTACCGAGACAGCCCACCTTAACCCATCCTTTAGCCTTGAAATCGATGAAGGGTATTGCCCTTGATAGTAAACACGTCCAATGTATGCTTGTGCAAATGGAATGACCCCTTCTATCCTATGGCTGCCTTGTCCAAAAAGAATTCCTGCACAATGAGTACCATGCCCATAGAAATCTTGTATGGATTGATCTCTTAAAAAGCTTTTATATTTAATTCTATTTTTATCAAAATCAGTATGCTCAAGGTGTATTCCGCTGTCTAGTAAGGCTACATTAACACCATTCCCCCGATTTGCTATTTTTTCAATTCCCAACTTTTCAATCCAATAGTTAATTTCGTTCTCAGCATCAGGTTTTTGAGTTGCCTCACACCCCCCGCTCCAAGCATACCAGCCATCCACCGTTTTATACCAAGTATCGTTCCCATCAATTTTATCTCCTGCTAAAATCTGCTCAACCTCAATAGATGCTCCAGGTATCAGGGGGGATAGAACAGGTGCGTTAACGCTTGGTGCGCCTATTCTTCTGTTTAATAACTTTATCACCAATGCTTTCATACTATCCTACCGCTGTTTTTTGTGATTCGCCGCTTTTATCCTTTTGGGCTGATGCACCCCCCGACTCAACTTTCGCTATCGAACCCCTTAGCTTCACCAGTTTATTCAATAGATCAAACCAAAATGGAGCTCCTAACGATAGGGCTATTGCGGTTAGCAGGCAGCCCAAAAGATTCATCCAGCTATTGCGACTGGAGAACTTCCACGTTGGTCGCTTTGCAGTAAGTACAACATCGCTTTTTTCGATGTACGCATAAAGGGTATCCATTCTACCAATAAGCACCTTTTGCCCCTCTAGCACTGCTTTGCCAACAGAATCGGCAACTTGTTCTTTCAATTCCTGTGCTGTTTTGATGTGTTTGTTCGCTTTAAAAGCCGAATCATTTTCGAGCTTTTTGGCAAGCCCCTTGTCGTATGCATTCTTCATAAGGGTAGTATCGCTTGCAAGCTGACCGGCCATTTTCACATACTGCTCACGAACTTTAGGGTCTTTTGATAAATTGCCCGCAATCTGAATGGTATCAATGTTGAAGAGAATTGCAACTACTAACCCTACCAGAAAGGTTACAAACAATATCTTGCGCTTGTACCAACCGGCCACTCGTTCCTGAGTATCGTCGAACCAAGTTTCGAGCGAAGCGGTAAACTTTTGCAAATCGTTATCCGCCTCATCGAGCAGATTAAGTAAAAACTTACCCGTTTGGGTGTCCTTATACTTCTCAAGGGCAGCGCGTATTTTATCGGATGGCTTATCTCCCCCATCCACCTCATCCTTGAGAACTTGTATTAATGCCTTTGAAAAATTACGGGCTTGAATATATGAGGGCTTGTTGTAGATTCGGCCAAGACCGCTTGCCATATATTTTATCAAGGGTGTATCGTAAAATTTCTGGGATAAAATTGCTTTCCCATTATCGTCGAGCATACGCTCTATCCCCTTCACCAAATTACGGGCACGAAACTGAAATAAGGTTGCTATAAGTTCAACAATAGTTGTTGTTAGCAAGCTGTAAAGGGTGTATATAAACACCAATCCAATTACAACATCAAGGGCAATGCTTCCAGTCATAATTTTTTTATAAAAATACTTTAACTGTTAATTAATGTAAATCACCCTTTCGGGTGATATTTTGGGTTTTCTTAAAGAAATTGTAAATGCTTTATAATGGCCTCGGAACGATTACTCACCCGTAGCTTTGTATATATATGTTTTAGGTGGCTTTTCACGGTTTGAAGGCTAATGCCCATTGTTTTGGCAATCTCCTTGTAAAGCAATCCCTGCGATAAAAGGTTCAAAATCTCCTTTTCGCGGTTGGTCAGTACAGTATTGCCGTTTAGCTTTTTTATAGTCCTTTCGGGTTGAAATCTCAGCACAATGGTTAAGTCATTATGGCTAAAAGAATCATTGCCATTAACCCTTATGTCAATCTCACTGCTCGTTGAATTGAAGTAACGGCTACTCGAAGAGCAATCAACTTCACCAATTTCGCCATCTTCATCTACAAGAAACAGGCATACCCTAGCATATTTATCTTTAATTTTTTTTAAAATGGCTTTCCTCTGCTTAAAATTAACGATTGTATTGATTATAAATGCTTGCTTATCGGGAGCACTGCTGTTATCCAACACCTCATTGATTAGCCCGTAGATACTGCTAACGTGAGTATTTTCAACCTCTAGCCCTTCGGGCTGATTATGGTTTTCTACCAATTTATCGATTACATCGAACCTAACCATTACAAAAATATGCTAACAATGAAAATATTTTAATAAAATTAATGCAATAAATATTCAATACCAAATTAGAGAAGTATTTCGATTGATTTTTACACAAAAAAAGGAATAATACTGACGAACAGTCTAAAAATTACTTTAAACAAAAAATAGGCGCAGAATAGGAACCAAATCGTTATTAAATAGTTGAATTTCAAGGTCAATTTTAACGCTGAGGTTTTAATTCTCAATATATCTGTTACTAAAAAAAGGTTACCCTGTTTTTAGGGTAACCTTTTTTTAGAATAAAATTCCAAAATTACTTCAATCCACGTTTTCTAAGTAGTGGCTCATTCGATGGATCCTGCCCCCTGAACTTTTTATACTGAACCATTCCCTCATCAGTACCCCCTTCGGCAAGGATATACTTTCTGAATTTAGCCGCAATCTCCTTGTTGAAGATATCGCCAGAATCAACAAATGCCTGAAAAGCATCTGTGTCCAAAACCGCAGCCCATAGGTAAACGTAGTAACCTGCTGAATAACCGCCAATAATGTGTCCAAAATAGGTTGAGCGATATCTTGGAAGAATCTCCTTCATCAATTTCATTTTATCCAACGATTCCTTTTCGAATGCAAGCACATCAACCTTTTTGGGTTCAGTAAAGCTGTGCCAATCGAGATCGAGGATTGATGCAGCAACGTACTCAACGGTTACAAAGCCTTGGTTGAATACCATGCTTTTTTGCAATCTGCCAAGTAGCTCATCGGGAATAACTTCACCGGTCTTGAAATGCTTTCCGTAGTACTTAATCACTTCGGGTTCGGCAGCCCAGTTCTCCATAATTTGAGAAGGAAGTTCTACCATATCCCTAGGAACGCTACCCGCTGTTCGGTCGTAACTACCTACGGTGAATAGGTTGTGTAGCCCATGCCCAAACTCGTGAAACATTGTGGTTACCTCATCCCAAGTAAGAAGAGCGGGGGTATCACCATTTGGTCGAGTGAAATTACAAACCATTGATACGATAGGAGGAACTCTTTTCCCGTCCTGATCATTCGCCTGACTCCTCATCGAGCCGCACCAAGCACCTGGCCTTTTGCCTGGCCGTGGATGGAAATCCATATAAAGAATACCTGCATAGCTACCATCAGCCTCTTTAACCTCATAGGTTTCAACCTCGGGATGGTAAATAGGTATATTTGTTTGCTTGGTGAATGTCAACCCATAGAGCTTGTTGGCAACGAAGAACATCCCATCGCGAACGTTTCCAAGGACAAAGTAGGGCTTAAGCTCCGACTCATCTAGGTTGAACTTCTCTTTTCTTAACTTCTCGGCGTAGAACCACCAATCCCATGGCTCAACTTTGAATTTCCCACCCTCCTTGTCGATTATGGTTTGCATATCGGCAAGATCCTTCTTCGCAACCTCTTGAGCAGGGGCTAAGATACCATTCAGGAATTCGTAAACCTTTTCAGGGGTTTGAGCCATATTCCGGCTTATAACGTATTCTGCATAGGTGTTATAGCCTAGTAGTTTTGCTCGTTCAACCCTAAGATTTGCAATGTTTAGTAGTATCTCTTTGTTGTCAAACTTATTGTCGTTATTGCAACGCATGAAATATCCACGGTACAATTTTTCACGAAGTTCTCTGCTCTTAGCATACTGCAAGAAGGGTATCATGCTGGGCTTTTGAAGCGTAAACACCCATTTGCCCATTAAGCTGTCGAGTTTTGCTTCTTGAGCTGCTGCATCGATAAATTCCTGTGGAAGCCCTGATAAGTCCTCAATTTTATCAACTATTAGCTTGAAATTTTTGTTCGTTTCGGCTAATAAATTCTCGTTGAACTTTATTGAAAGTTTAGAAAGTTTTTGGTTCATCTCACGAAGTTTATCCTTATCTGCTTCGCTTAGGTTAGCACCGTTGCGAACAAGATCCTCATAGTATTTTTCTACAACCCTTTTTTGGTCGGCATCGAGATTGCTCGTTTCACGACTTTCGTAAACCGCTTTAATCCTTTGGAAAAGTTTATCGTTAAGAGAGATATTATCGCGATGTTTTGTGGTTTTTGGCGCAATTTCTCTGTTGATGTTTTGAATTGCATCATTCGTATTCGCACCATTTACGATACCAAAGGCCCTGCTTACCTTACTTAGGAGTTTGCCCGACTTATCGTAGGCAAGAATAGTATTCTCAAAGTTTGGGGCTTCGGTATTATTAACAATAGCATCAATCTCGGCCTGTTGATCAATAATCCCTTTTTCAATGGCAGGAATGTAATGGCTTGTGTCGATCTTATCGAATGGTGGAACACCAAAAGGGGTATTGTACTCGCTAAAGAATGGGTTTGTCGATTCTGTTCCCTTCTGTTTACAGGCTGAAAACAGGACAACGGGTAAGAGTAGTACCATAGCAATTCTTTTCATAATTTGTGGGTTTTGGGTTATTATAAAAATAATATATCCCTTAGATATTTAAAACGGATGAGGGTTTAAACGGTTTGTGATTCTTTAAAAATTGGATGTATGGTATGTTCCAGTTATAGAATCTGCCAAGCATTATCTACATTATTCTGAAAAATAGTTGAGAATCCGATTCTTGGTGGTATATCCAAAAAAGAATAGGTTATCCTCGATAGATATAAACCTTGAGGATAAGCAGGAACTGTTTTTTTGGGGGTCTCCTTTAATGATAAATAATTTTCAAACTCTTCAAGCGATATCTCACCTGTACCTATTTCAAGTAATTTCATTACAATTATCCTAATCATTCCCTTTAAGAATCGATTTGATGATATTTGAAATCTTATCTTATCTCCATTTATATCAGCGTAAAGTTGGGCGGTTGAAATATAGCAGATATTACTCGGGTTCTTATCCGGACTTTTACAGAATGCGCTAAAATCATTATAGACAAGAAGCAGTTTTGTTGCCTCCTTCATCTTGCCGAAATCAAGGTTTTTTATTGGATAGTATGAGCTTAATCCATGAAGAAAAGGGTCTTTATAGGTGTGAATAAAATAGTCATACGTGCGTCTTATTGCATCTAGCTGCGCATGAGGGTAGCCTTCAACAGGGATGATATCGAAGATGGAAATATCCTCCGATAGCATTTTGTTTAACCTGAATAGCAAATCGAAATCCCAAGGCTCGTCAACATCCATGTGGAAAAAGTATTGGCTAGCATGAACCTGCGCATCGGTTCTGCCACACCCTAAGCAAGTTATGCGTGTTTTGAGCAATTTGCTAAGGCTTGTTTCTAATACCTCCTGTATGCTCAGCACTTTATGCTGACGCTGCCAACCTCGGTAGTTATAGCCGTTGTAACCGATATGAATGAAGTATCTCAATAATCTGCTTTTAAGTGGATGAGTTTAATAGTTTTTACAATTCACAAAGCGACCCTAGAATTAGTGGATATTGATGAATTCAAGTTGGATTGGTGTGGTTCTATAATAGGGGGTTTACGATTATTCTATTGATGCTAGAATCGTTTGGGCTAGCTGTCGCACATCAATACCTGCTGATTCAATGGTAATCTTAGCCTTTTCATAGTATTTTTTTCGCTCGTCAAGTACTCGTATAATGTAATCATTTAACTCCTGCTGAGTTTTCCCCCAAAGTAGCGGACGATCGGTTTTTGATGCAATCAGCCGAGCAACAAGCTCTGCAACCTCTGCTTTAAGATAGATCGTCAACCCAGTTTTATTCATAAAATCGATGCTGTTGTAGAAACATGATGTTCCTCCGCCAGCTGCGATAATAAAATCTCCTTCGAAGGCCGACACCTCTCTCAGTGCGTCATTCTCAAGTATGCGAAAATGATCTTCGCCCTTTTGCTCAAAAATTTGCTTAACGGTTTTGTTGTATTTACGCTCAATATAAGCATCTAAGTCGATGAACTCATAGTGAAGGGTTTTAGCCAGTTCAATACCAACGGTTGTTTTTCCACTTGCCATAAAACCAATAAGATACACCTTCATCAAAATAAAATTTAAGGGGTTTAGGATTTATAAATCGTTTACAAGGTAAGAATTTTAGATGAATCGAAAAGCCATAGATTGATAGAAACAACAATTTCAGGGTGCTTAGGGTTTGTTTTTTATACATGGTGAATATTTTCTGGATAATGGATAGGGTATAACTTGGGATCAAGGTCATATAGTTGAAAGCAGAAAAACAAGTTTAACAATTTAAATATAAAAATTATGAAAACTTTAATTAGACGAATGACCGCTTTGAGCTTGATAGCCATCCTAACATTAGGTTTTGGTTACTCCTTCGCTCAGAATAACACCACCTACTTGACGATTAACGGTGTTATAAAAGATTCTAAAACCAAGCAAAAAGTTATTTTTGCAAGCATCTCGGTTCCAGGCACAAACATTGGAACTGTTTCAAACTCAGATGGAGAGTTTACCCTAAAGGTTCAGAAATCGTTAAATGCAAATGAGTTTGAAATTTCTCACTTAGGCTATATCAACAAGAAGTTTGCTATAGCGGATAATCCTAGCGGTGAACAAACCTTCTATGTTGATCCGTACTCCGTAGAACTCCAAGAACTTGTAGTAAAACCCGTTGATCCCCGTAGTATCGTTTTAAGAGCGATAGGAAGTATAGGCGATAACTATAGCGCCAACCCCAATATGCTAACCGGTTTTTATCGCGAAACCATTAAGCAACGTAGGGATTATTTATCGATTTCCGAAGCCATTATTGATATCTACAAATCGCCATATACCAACTCTTTTGATGCCGATAGAGTTCGCATATTTAAGGGAAGAAAAGGTTCGAATGTGAAAAAAGCCGATACGCTAACCGTTAAGCTGATTGGTGGTCCAAACATCTCTTTAATGCTCGATATTGTAAAAAATCCCGACGTATTACTGTCAAGAGAGAATATCGACTACTATAGCTACGAAATGCTAAATATTGTAAACATCGATGGAAAGCTGAACTATGAGATTGGCTTCACACCCGTTATGGATTTAAGTTTTCCCCTTTACTATGGTAAACTCTATATCGAAAAGGAGACAATGGCTTTAACCATGGCTCAGTTTAGCCTCGACCTGAAGGATGAAGCAAAGGCTGCAAGCACCTTCGTTAAAAAGAAACCTCTTGGGTTGAAATTTGAGCCTACATCAACCAGCTACCTTGTAACCTATAAAGAGCAGGACGGAAAGTATTATATCAACTACGTACGCAACGAGGTTAAATTCACCTGCAATTGGAAAAAGCGGATTTTCAAGACCAGCTATACCGTAATGTCTGAAATGGCTGTAACTGAAAGAAAAACAGAAAATATTGAAAAATTTGCAGCCAAAGAATCATTTAAACAGTACTCGGTTCTTGCCGATAAAGTAAATGAATACTTCGACGAAAACTACTGGGGCGAGTATAATACCATTGTTCCGGATGAATCTATACAATCAGCAATCAATAAATTCAATAAAAGATTAAAAAAGCAGTAATTTAAAATTTCAATGCGTAGAATACGCTATCTCGTTAAGCAATAGAATGAGGGTTAATAAATGAATAGCTAAGCCCCACATGAAAAGTAAAGGCAAAACATGTGGGGCTTATTCCAGAAAAAAAAGTTTAACGGGATAGTTTATTGTTTTATAAGATTTTTTTAAGTTGTACTTTTACATCAAGAAATATAACACCAATGCAGCTAGCGGGATTTATAAAGCAATCAAGGATTAAACAGGATGATCTTGTTGAGTTCGAAAAACTTTTCAAATCATACTACTCCCCGCTCTGCCATTTTGCCTTCAAGCTCCTCAAAGATATGGATATTGCAGAGGAGGTAGTGCAGGAGTTCTTTTACAACTATTGGAAAAACAGGCATACAATGAGTATCCAAATTTCTATAAAATCATATATGTACCGTGCGATACGAAACAATTCTTTAAAGTATCTTGAGCACGTTAAAGTGGTAAAAAAGTATGAGCGGAATTTTATTGACACCAATAGCTCTGAATCAGGGTTTGAAACCAACGAGTTGGAGGTAAAAGAGCTGAATGACATAATAGAAAATACGCTCAGCCAATTACCCGAACGATGTAGCCAAATCTTTAAGCTGAGCCGATTTGAGGGGTTGAAATACAATGAGATTGCAGAAAAGCTATCGATTTCAGTAAAAACGGTTGAAGCCAATATGGGAAGAGCACTTCAACTATTTCGAAAAAACCTTAAACAGTATGAAGAGATTGCATGTTAAGCACTTCATTCTTAAATTTGAAAGTTATGAAACTAAATATAAATAATACGAAAGATTTCGAGATCATTGCAAAATACCTTGCAGGGGAAATGAGCAATGATGAGGCTTCTCGATTCGAGATGCAAATCGAATCTTTCCCCGAAAACAAAATAATAATTGAAGAGATGACCAAGCAGTGGGCTCAAATGGAGCATTACAAGAACGAGAGGACTATAGATACCCATAAAGGGTGGCAAACACTTTTTAATAGACTCGATACCGATAAACTTATTCCTGAGAACAATGTTGTTGAACACCGAATAATCCCTGTTTGGGCTAAATGGGCTGCTTCAGTAGCTGTTATAATGACAATTGCAGGCTTATCTTTTTTTACATTCTTTAGAAATAACCCTGATCTAATTAGCTTACAAACAGGATCCGAAGCGAATACTTTGATACAAACGCTTACCGATGGTTCGGTTGTCTATCTCGCTAACAATACCACCTTCTCGTACCCCGAGAAGTTCAGTTCAAACGAAAGAAAGGTTAATCTTACCGGAGAGGCATTTTTCGATATTACTCCAAATCCGAACAAACCATTTAGAATTGAAACCGATCAGGTTGTGATAGAGGTGCTAGGAACTGCGTTCAACGTGAAGTCCGATAATAGCAATTTTTTTGAGCTCGCGGTTGAACGGGGTAAGGTTAGAGTAACCCTTAAGAGCGATCCATCTCAAAATCAAATTGTTCTTCCTGGTGAGAAAATATCCTCAAGTAGCAACCATCTTGTAAAAACTAAGAATGAAAATTCAAACTACTTTACATGGAAAACTAATCAGATGCAGTTTAAGGACGAGTCGTTGAGTAATATCGTTAACGTAATTAATAAGAACTATAAGTCGAATATCAAGCTGTTGAATCAAGAACTTGCCGACAGAAAGCTTACTGTTACCTTCTACAATAACTCTCTGTCAACCATTACCGAACTTATTTGTTTATCTTTAAACCTGAAAAAAGAGGCGCAATCCGATTCAACCATTATTATTAAGCCTATTGAAAAATAGCTATTTAATAGTTTCTGATTCTTTAAGTAGAGCAGGTGATTTCCGAAAAATTTCGGTTATCCTGCTTTTTTTGATTACCCTTAACCTCAGCAACACATCGGTCGCTCAGGAGTCTATCCTTAATCAAAGGATCTCAATATCCGATCAAAGGGCTACTGTTTATGAGGTTTTTAGCAAAATCACCGAGGTAACCGGCTATTACTTTATTTACGATAGCAAGCTGCTTAATAGCGATAAACAGGTTAAAGTTTCATCAAGCAACAAAACCTTAGAACAAGTATTGACTGAAATACTCGATAACAAAACCTTGGGATTCAGGTTAATCGAAAAGCATATACTCATCTTTAAAAAAGAAGAACAGAAAAAGATTGGACAAACAGCAAAAAGAGATTCAACCAAGACTTTAAACATTAAAGGACAAATTTTCGATAAGCAAACCAAGCAACCATTACCATTCGTAACCGTTGGTATTGTTGATGAGAATATTGGTACGGTTAGTAATTTCGATGGGGTCTTTGCCCTAAAAATATCACCTAAGCTGTTACTCACAACAATTCAAGTATCGCATTTAGGTTTTAAAAGCCAACAAATTCCCATCCAAGCTTTTATAGAACAAAAGGTAGATATATTTCTAGAAACCGAGTATGTCTCCATTCAAGAGGTCATAATTCGAAATATCGATCCATTGGAGGTTGTTAAAAAGGTGTATGAGCATCGATTCGCTAACTATCCTAGCGAACCCATTTATATCACAGGCTTTTATCGTGAAGGCGTACAGAAGGATACTAAATACTTAAACTACTCTGAGGCCATAGTAAAAATATATAAATCGCCCATTACAAGGTCAATAGAATCCGATCAGGTCAAACTATTACAGTCTAGAAAGGTAATCAATATTGACCAAAAGGATACTTTAATCGTTAAATTAAAAGCAGGTCTTAGGAGCTGCTTAACCCTTGATATAGTTAAAAACCTACCTGATTTTATTGACCCTGAACTTATTGAAAAGTACAACTTCTCACGAGCTGATATTGTATCCATAAACTCCCGCAACGCTTACGCCATTGCATTTGAGCAGAAAAATGGGATATATGAGCCCCTCTTTAAGGGCACGTTGTATATCGATATGGAAACCTTTGCCGTTGTTAATACCGAGTTTGAGGTAAACCCAAAATTTGTGAAGAATACCGCTGATATGTTTGTTGTCAAGAAGAGCCGCAAGTACAAGATTACCCCTGAGAAGATAAACTATAACATTAACTATAGCGAAAGGAATGGGAGGTATTACATAAGCCACATTCGAGGCGATCTTACCATTAGCTATAAAAAGCGATACCATGTCTTCTCCAATAATTTCAGAGTATTCCTAGAACTGGCTAGCTGTCAGATTGATACTGCGAATGTGCACCGATTTCTCCGAGAGGAGACCCTTAAAATGAATACTGTTTTTCTCGACACCAAATTTACTTTCGATGAGACCTATTGGGGCAACTATAATATTATCACCCCGGAAGAGAAGATTAGCCAAGCCCTTTCACGAATCAATACCAAGATGGAGTTTGTTAAACCTGATTAGAGCGCATTCATAGCTTGTGCTAATCTCTAAGGGGAAGCAAAAATAATCTTATTTTAACGTCAGTTCGATGTAACAAACAATTTAAGTGCTATGTTATCAGCATTTTACTTTGAGGGGAGAAATGGAATATTGCCTGCTTGTCGCCTGCCTGCCGGTAGGCAGGGCAGACAGGGAAGGAAAAAGTTAGAAGAAACCCCATTATTCCACTATTCCATCATTCCAATACCATATGATAAACTTGTAACAAATTACAATTTAGAGTATTACTATCATTTATTAAATCGAACTCGCGTTATTTTATCACTACTGACCGACTAAAATTATATAATTCATGAAACACTTTTTACATATAGGTCACCCCTGCCTACCGGCAGGCAGGCGGCAGGCAGGCCTAACGGGGCTTGATTTTCGTTTTAATAAGAATTACTACAAATAGGTCATCGCTCCGCGACTTTAAAAGCAGCATTGCTGCGAACTATTTGTAGAATAGATGATTATATCTTAACTAGAAGCAGCATCGCTGCGACCTATTGAATTTAGTTTTTTTCTCGATTAATAGTATTATTGGCTGTAGTTTATAGTGGCGTTTAATTCTTAGTGTTTTCTTGGGGTGTTTTTGAGACTTAGTGGCTAAAAAAGATTTGCTACCAAGGCGATAAGCCACAAAATATCACTAATACAAGATGCAACGCTAATTTAAACTACAGCCGTATTATTTTATATCTCGCACAAAATCAAATATTTACCTTCATCTATTTGATCTTTATAAAATCATTTTTTTATTACTTGTTTCTTCAAACACCTTTTTCTACCTTTGTCAGCCCTAAAAAGGAATATAAAACTGTAGTTTATAGTGATATACCCCTTTGTTTTAAGGAGATTCCGTTTTATTCGATGGCTCATCGAAGAATCTCCCACTTTTTTTAAATAGAAATTTAATATTATCAGAATGAATATTCTAAAGGAAGAAGTTGATGCGCTAAACGCAGTGCTCAAGCTAACGATCGATAAGATTGACTATGAACCCAAGGTTGAAGAGGTATTAAAGGATTATCGTAGAAAAGCCGCTATCAAAGGTTTTCGTCCTGGTCATGCCCCTGTATCGCTTATCAATAAACTTTACCGCAAACCAATCATAGTGGATGAGGTTAACAAGCTCATCTCCGAATCGCTTTCGAAATATTTGGTTGAGCAGAAACTCAATATTCTCGGCGAGCCACTACCAAGCGAGCAGCAAAAGCCTATCGATTGGGATACTCAAGAAAATTTTGAATTTGCTTTCGATCTTGGATTAACTCCTGAGTTTGAGCTAACGCTAAGTAAGAAGGATAAGATCCCATACTACACCATTAAGGTTGACGATAAACTTCGTGAAATATATTCAAACAGCTATCGCCAGCGTAACGGAAACTATAAACCCGTTGAGATTACCGCTGAAAACGATTTGGTTAAAGCCACCCTTAACGAGCTCAACGATGACGAATCGCCAAAGGATGGTGGAATTTACGTTGAGAGCGCTTCTATCTCAATCGCATTAGTTGCAGATGAAGCCGAAAAAGCTAAGCTGATCGGCCTAAAAGCAGGTGATGTGGTTACCATCGATACATCAAAGGCATTCCCCAACGCAACAGATAAAGCGGCATTACTCCACATCGCAAAAGATAAACTGGCTGATGTTCAACCACTTTTCCAAGCAACCGTAACCGAAACAATGACCTTTGCTAAGGCAGAGCTAGATCAGGAACTATTCAATAAGGTTTATGGGGAAGGTGTTGTAAATTCTATTGAAGAATTCAATACAAAAATGGATGAAGAGATTAGCAAAAATCTTGCTCACGAGAGTGATTACCGATTGCTTATCGATTTAAAGGCGAAGCTGATTGAAAAATTCAAGATCGAATTGCCAAAAGAATTTCTTATCCGTTGGTTGGTTGCAGTTAATGAGGGTAAGCATACCCGTGAGCAGATAGAATCGGAATTTCCTATGTTCGAAAAGGATTTAAGCTGGCAGCTAATTCGCGATAAAGTTGCCTTGGAGAACGACCTGAAGATAACCGAGGAGGAGGTTCATACGTTTGCCATGAATTTTGCTCGTCAGCAATTCGCTTCGTATGGCATGAGCCAAATGCCCGATGAATACTTAGCAAACTATGCCGATAGCGTTCTCAAGAAAGATGGTGAGAAACGCAAAATTCAGGAGAAATTGCTTGAGGACAAAGCTGTTGTTATTATAAGAGAAGCCATTAAACTCGACGAGAAAGAGGTTACTACCGATGAGTTCAATAATTTGAAGTAACGAGTTATTAAACAATTACAAAAAAACCGGCAACTTGCATTTGCCGGTTTTTTTGTTAACTATTAATACTCTACTTTGTTATTATGGTTATTCGACAAAAGGTATGGAAAGGAAGAGAGATAATCTGGTTTTGCTCCAATATTGACCCCAGAGGGGTCAGATGTTTATAGAAACAATGCCCATTTATGGTGCGACCCCGGCTGGGGTCGCATGAGGATAAATATTTTCTATAGACATATAATCCCTCTGGGATTAAGAAAGCCAATGAATAAAAAGTGTGTAAGGTTTTCAAGAGATCACCGATAAAATCCTACACTTGTAGAATTACAAC
>RPRQ01000082.1 GCA_003818205.1 Bacteroidales bacterium | reverse complement strand
GAATCGGGTGTTTACGAGGTAAACGAGAGCATGAGGGAGGATATCAAGAACTGCATTATGGGTGAACACGCTAGCAATTTAGGAGCCCTTATCGCTGATGATATTGCCAAATCGATTCCCAATGCCCGTGCATTCATTGCCGATCCCGTGGTTGTTGATGAGCTGGAGGATGTTGCACGTATTGCAGGTCATCCACGCTTTAAACGCATTTCTATTTTTCATGCTTTGAACCAAAAAGCCATTGCTCGCATTTATGCCAAAACTCTCGATAAAAAGTATGAGGAGCTGAACCTTATCATCGCTCACCTGGGTGGTGGCATATCGGTTGGTGCTCATCGATCGGGAAGGGTAATCGATGTTAATAATGCGCTCGACGGCGATGGCCCATTCTCCCCAGAGCGTTCGGGCTCTCTACCTGCAGGTCAAATTGCAAAGCTTTGTTTTAGCGGAGAATTCACTTACGATCAGATCCGGAAAATGATTACCGGTCAGGGTGGATTGGTTGCTCATGCCGGTACGAACGATGCCTACGAGGTGGAGATGAAAGCAAAGGCTGGTGATGCCAAAGCAAGGCTACTGCAAGATGCTATGGCTTACAATATAGCCAAATCAATGGGTGCTATGGCAGCTGTATTAAAGGGTAGGGTTGATGCAATTATTCTTACTGGAGGTATTGCTCATAATGCCGATTTAGTGGATTACATAAAAGAAATGGTTGGTTTTATTGCACCTGTTATTGTGTATCCAGGTGAGGATGAAATGCAGGCATTGGCAATGAATGGGCTAATGGTGCTGAGAGGAGAGGTTCAGGCAAAAAAATATAGCTAGCAAAAAAAAGATTGAACACAGAGGCATAGAGAATTTGTGCCTCTGTTTTTTTTGATGCCAAAAATGATGATTCGGGGTTTCTGATTAATGTTTCTCTGTGTCCCTGTGCCTCTGAGTTGATTGTTTCTATGGGGTTGAAACCGTTACAGGTATAATCTTACCGTTAAAGAATTTATACTTATTCAAAGCGAAGTCAGCAATGAATTCAGCTATATCAGAGGCATTAAAAGGCGCATCGTAGCCTGGGAAGGCTTCACGAAGCATTTCTGTATCGGTTGCGCCAATGGCCAGACAGTTAAACGATAATCCACTACCCTTGTACTCTTCGGCTAAACATTCGGTAAGCGATGCTAAACCTGCCTTCGCAGCGGAGTAAATAGCTAGACCAGGAAATTTCTGACTTCCCTGAAATCCTCCCATGCTGCTAATATTTACCACATGGCAAGGTTTCTTCATAAGGGGTATTATACTTTGGATTAGATGTACAGGGGCTGAGAGATTTAACTGGATCATCCTGCTAATATCGCTGCTTGATAGCTTTTCAAAGGGTTTATTAATAAGTAAACCTGCATTGTTGATTAAAACATCAACCTCGTTAAAGTGATTCTTAATCTCCTTTATCAGCGATTCGTAAGAATCCAATTTCTCTAAATCGAAAACAACGGGGTAAAGATGTGCTTGAATATTCTCACGAATACAAGCGCTCTTTAGATTCTTCAACCTCTCCTCGGTTCTAGCAATGGCTATAATATTATTGTCGCCTAAAGCTGCGCATTTCCTTGCTACCTCAAACCCTATTCCTTTTGATGCTCCTGTAATTATGATATTCATATAACTATCTTTTATACATAACAAAGATAATGGTAGAGATAATAACTTGTTGATATAGATAAAAGAATTATTCATTTTGCGCCTAGATTTTAAAATGATTACTCAACCCTTATGCATAAGAAATTAGTATGGCTTTACCAATCTTCTGTGCCTACCCTGCCTACCGGCAGTCGGCATGCAAGCGACAGACAGGCATTGTTCTACCATTCCAATATATTTTGTCAATAGCTTTGAATGGGGCATAATTTTTGTCAAATTTACTAGGTCAAAAATGCTAAGGTTATGAAGAAAAGAATTGCCATTAAATCATTGGTTGTGCTGTGTGTGGTGCTGTTGAGTGTTGGTGCCGCTGCACAAAGCCGTGTGAAAGAGACCAAGAAATTTTCTGATAAGATATTCTATGGTGGAAGTATAGGGCTACTATTCGGAACTGTTACCCGTGTGGATATTCTACCTCAGGTTGGAGTTTGGGTTATACCCCAATGGGCTGTTGGTGTTGGGGGTAGATATACCTATAGGAAAGGAAGCTATGGAATCGTTGGCGAGGATACGAAGCCCTTGAAAAGTCATATATGGGGGGTTTCGGGCTTTACGCAGATAGTGCCTTTCCCCGATTTAGACAAGGCATTCAGGATAGGAATTCATGGGGGACTCATTTTTCAGGCGGAATGGGAGGGGCTTTACCTCGATAAGAGGATAGGCAACCTCTCAACAACCGATGAGAATGGAAAGGGGTGGGTGCATTTAGTCCTTGTGGGGGTAGGATACCGATTCCCCCTAGGCGATAAAGCGGCTTTAAATCTATTAGCCATGTGGAACCTAACGGATAGCCCTTATTCTCCCTATTCGTCGAACCCCATGTTGCGAATTAGCATCAACTTTTAGCTTGAACAGCAATAATATACGAAAAAGGCTTCGGTAATCCGAAGCCTTTCTCTTTTATGTATAGAATAACTCGTTTATTCTAACACATTAACATTTGTAGCCTGTGGGCCACGTTTGCCTTGTGTGATTTCGAAAGTTACTGCTTGACCTTCATCAAGACGTTTGAAACCATCTTTTGCAATGCCTGTGTAATGTACAAAAACATCGTTACCTTCTTCAGTTTGAATAAAGCCAAATCCTTTAGCTGCATCAAACCATTTTACTTTACCGTTCATGTTAATAGATTGTAAAAATTGTAAATTAAAAAAAATTATCGGTGCAAAGGTGCGTATATTACTTGATTCTGCAAGCAGTTGGAAGGTAATTTTTTTAGATAATCAAAATATATTTTTTATTCAATTTTATAATTAAATGATATACAGTGTTATATAAATTAAATAAGTTCGGTAAAACATTAAAGTAATTGTTTTGTTATAATAAAATAAACCCCTTTCTTTGACGAAATTTTTTAGAAATCAATTAAAACACAATACATGTTAATTTCAAACGATAAAGTTGTATCATTAAGCTATACGCTTAAGGTAAATAATGAGATGGTTGATAATGCTGTTGCTGAGCATCCTCTGGTGTTCATCTATGGTCGTGGTCAACTATTACCTCTTTTTGAGGAGAAGATAAAAGGGCTAAAGATTGGCGATTCGTTCGAGTTTATGGTATCCTGCGATGAAGGCTATGGACAAGTAAACGAAATGGCTGTTGTAGAGCTACCCAAAGATATTTTTAAAATTGATGGCGAAGTTCCTTCCGATCTGTTAGAGGTAGGTAAGACCCTTCCTATGAGAGATAATGAAGGAAATGCTCTTAATGGTGTTATCCTTGACATCAAAGACGAGGTAGTTGTTATGGACTTTAACCATCCGCTTGCAGGTCAAGACCTACATTTTAATGGAAAGGTGGAAGATATTCGCGATGCTTCTGCCGAAGAGCTTAGCCATGGTCATATACACGGTAATAGCGGCTGCGGTGATAGCTGTGGGGATGGTTGTGGGGAAGGCTGTGGGGATGAACAGTTCGGTAAAGAGGAGAGCGGATGTGGTTGTGGATGTGGTTGTAACTAATAGATTATCATCTTAATATGAAAAAGGGTTAAAGTCGTTTTAACCCTTTTTCTTTTCTTTACACCCTTAAATGTTACATTTTTCTTTTTATTACGTAGAAAAGAAAGTAAATGTTTTTATTACATTTGCATAAGTAAAATAAATAAAGATGAAAAACACATATTCTAAACTATTGATATTAGTTATTTTAACTTGTTCAACAGTTATTTTTGGTTGTAAAAAGGATGATGAAACTGAAAAGAATCAAATTACTTTTGATTCTAACAAATATAGCCTAAGTAAAGGGTATCAATCGCTTGTGAGTACAATAAATCATAATTTTCCGAAATCAAGTGTATATGAGTTTGATTTAATGCTTACAGGTTCAGGATTATCATACGATTCTGATAAAAAAAGTTTTTCTGGACAAGGGGATTATCTCTTTTTAAAATTGTATTCTTTAGCTTCTGAGTCCTTAACTGAGGGTTTATATACTTTCGACAGATTCTCTTCTAGGGATTCATTAACCATTAATTATGGAGTTGTTGGTATTGATGCTGTTTTTGCTTTTTATTTGTCTGACAGCGAAGTTATTATTTCTAGTGGTGTAGTTGAGGTTAAAAAAACGGGGGATGTATATCAAATAGATTTTGATCTTTATACCGATGAAAATCAACAAATAGTTGGCTCTTATTCAGGCACATTAGATAATTTTATTTTAGAGAATGAAAATGGCCTTTATAATAATCTTAATTTCCAATCAACTAATTATCCTTTAAATTATGGTACCCTTGATCTTATAGATGAAGCAAGTTATAACCCATTAACATATGAGTATGATCTATTCCTAACAGGATCAGGATTCACTTATGATTTAGATTTTGGTGAATTAGTAGGAAAAGGTAATCTAATCGGGCTAAAAATATTTTCAACCAGTCCAGATAGCCTAAAAACAGGCACTTATGTATTTGATGAAATAATTACAATGGCTCCTTTTACATTTATATTTGCAGCTGTTGGAATTGATTACGATTTATCATCTGATTCAGAAGAAGGGCTCTTTATTATTAAATCTGGGACTATTAAAATTTCTAGAATTAAAAACAAATACGTTATTATTTTTGATGTAATTACGTCATCAGATATTCAAGCTAAAGGTCAATATTATGGAGTTCTTGATTACCATAATTATTTCTCTAAAAGAAAATCTATGCACTATCCTTTTCCATTTAATGTTCATTAATGGATATTTCCTATAATCTGAATGCCAATTGATTATGGTAGTTTAAGTTATTGTTGGAATATAAGTGTATTGTATATTAATTACTAAGGTTATTACTAAAAACGGTTTAAGTTGTTTTCCTTTTTGAAATAAAATTACTTCCCCAATAACCCCAATATCCCATTAATAACGGCTAATGGGTGAACTGGATTGCCTGATATATAAAGATCGGGTTTGTATCTATCAATAAACGACCTGTCAAGGGCAGGGGAGTTGGCAAAAATACCACCGCTAATAGCATCAACTCCTGCAAGAATAATAATCTTTGGTTCTGGAATAGCATCATAGGTAATTTGTAAAGCAGCAGCCATATTCTGGCTTATAGGGCCAGTAATAACCACACCATCGGCGTGACGGGGTGAGGCAACGAATTCAACCCCAAATCTAACCATATCGAACTGAACATTACCGCTGGCATTCAGCTCCAACTCGCAGCTGTTATCGCCTGCAGCCGATACCTGGCGGAGTTTTAACGAACCGCTAAAGAACTTCCTGATTTCGGGTCTGATTAGGCTTTCATTAATGGTTATAGGTTTATCTTCTCCCTCGGTAACGATAAGCCCTTCAAGGGTGTTCGATGATAGTTTATAGTCTTTCGTAAATTTTATTTTGTCAGGGAATTTCAGGGCACACTCCCCGCAGAAATTGCATTTTCCAAGGTTTAAGCGTACAGGATTAGTATCGATAGCTCCTAAAGGACAAACTGATTTTATCGCTTGTTCATCAACCGGAAGAGTTGATATTACAGGTCTTCCTCTGAATATTCCAGGAACTTCAACAGTTTTTACGTTTGGGATGAACTGTTTACCTTGGTGGTATAGTATTTTAATATTGTCGAACATAGGAGGAGTTTCTTTATAATTAGTTTCTTTTGTCAATCAATTTTTAATTTGGAATACTGGAATGTTGGAATATTGGAAGAGCGCATAAACCTTCATCGTTCCAATATTCCATCATTCCATCTTTCCATCTTTCCATTTCGTTTATTCATAAAAATAACCATAGTTATAATAATTGTATAGAGCCTCCTACAAGTCATGCCCACAGTACGAGAGATTAAAGCTCTTATTGCAAATCGGAAAATCGGATATCTCATTATTCCTAACCGACTGCGCTAACGCAAGCCAATTATGGAAGGACGGGTCTTTAATCTTGTAAAGAGCAAGTTCGCCCTTGTTATTGGTTATTGCGCAATGACAAATCTCACCACGCCAACCCTCAACAAGCGATAATGCAAACATCTCAGGTCTTGGTTTTAGTTCAGGCTCCGAAAGGCTTGTAAACGCTGGAATATCATTGATTAAAGCCTTAACATAGCCAATTGATTGCTTTACCTCTTCTTTCCTTATCTGCGCCCTAGAATAGACATCACCATGGTTCTTGATAATTGGCTCATGGTTAATGGTTGAGTATAAATTATGAGGGTGCGATAGCCTAATATCTCTATTTAGACCGCTCATACGTGCTGCCATTCCAACGGTTCCAATCAGCTTAACCTCCTCATGCGTTACAACGCCTGTTCTCTCGAAACGGGAGAGTGCGCTTGGCAGCTTGAATAGTTTGGTAATCATCTCGTTGAAATCGGGTTCATACGCTACAAAAACCTCATTTAGGCGCTTTGCATGATACTCGGTATAAGGGAAATTGGTTTTGCCAACCCTGATTAAACTCTTTGCCAAACGATTTCCGCACCATTCCTGCATGTAGTTGATAATAGGAGTCCTTAATCGCCCGAAAACAGAACTGCCCAGCTGATAGGCTATATCAGTACACATTGCGCTTAAATCGCCTGTGTGGATGGCAATCCGTTCTAATTCCAATGCTAGAGTACGAGTAAATTGTAAATCTTTATCGGCTTGATAATCTGAAAGGCTCTCCCAAAGGTTTGCAAAGGCGGTTGTATGCCCAACGGTTGTATCGCCTACAATACTCTCGGCTAGGATGGTTCGTTCTAACAAACTCTTCTTTTGAAGAAATAATTGCTCAACTCCTCGATGCTGATAACCTAGCTGAATCTCGAGGTGCATGATTTGTTCACCGTTGCAGATAAATCGGAAGTGCCCCGGCTCAATGATTCCGGCATGAACAGGACCAACGCCAACCTCATGTAGCTCCTCGCTATCAACACCATAGAAAGGGTAGTTGTCCATAATCTTGGATTTTTCAATCCTGTTATGAGCGTATCTCACAGGCTTAAACCAAGGATGGTCGGTATATTTTATCCCAAAATTCTCGTTGATTTCGCGTTCAAATTTCTCAAATGCAAAGTTGTGCTTCGCAAATGAGTTTAATGTAGCACCTTTATTTATCATGCACGATGAAACATAGATTAGATGCATCGAATCATCGGCAATACAGCAGAATAGCTTCACTGATTCCCCTATTCCATACCCGAAGTAGTTTACACAATGCCTATCATCTCTATCTTTTAGCAATCCAATATTTGATTCTAAAAAGGTATGATAGGATTGCTCCGGAATATCCTTTACGGGGATAGATTGATTATTTCTAATGGCAACGTTGTAGTTCATAATCAATAAGGTAAAAGTTTAACAGCATCTTGTATCATCTGAACGAATAGTGCTGGCGGGTTATAGGCAACATAAACAGCCAAAGCCAATAGAGCATACTGCGAGAATGATTCCCAAGGGTTGATTTTAGGTATCCTCGATTCGTCAATCTCTAAGGGTGGTGTGAATAGCAGCTTAAATATATTGGAACCAAATCCCCAAATAATCATGGTTAGGAGGATTAATACTATAAATAGAATAATTATTCGATGCGCCTCAAATAGGGATTGGAATATCATAAACTCACTGACAAACAGTCCCGATGGGGGCATTGCTGTAGCAGAGATAAACCCCAGTAGTAGAACGATTGCACCCGCCTTGTTGTATTTAAAGTAATTCCCAACATCGTATATGCTCTTGCTTTGATAGATTCTGTAAATCTGATTGAAATGGAAGAATAGACTTGGTTTTACAAAGGCATGAAGAATTACATGAAGGATTGCAGCGTAAACACCAATTCCACCTGCTGCTAATCCAAGCATTACAAGGCCCATATGCTCAATGCCTGAGTAGGCAAACATACGCTTGATATTCTTGATTCGGGTCATGTAAACGGTAGCAACAAAAATGGAAAGGACTGCTGCAATTAGGATTATGGTATTCGCCCAGTCTTTAATTTCGGTGTGGGCTACAATAGCATAGAATCTGTAAATGCCAATAAAGCCAAGGTTCATCAAAACGCTTGATAGTAATGCACCCGCTGGTGCAGGGGCTTTATCCTTGGCGTCGATACCCGCTGTGTACATGGGAACTAAGCCCAACTTGGCAGTAAAACCGGTAAAGATGAACAGGAATGCAAGTTTCAACCAGAATGGGTTTAGCTGTGCATAGTTTTCCTGCAAAGCATCAAACGATAAATCATCAACTCCTGCTTGCTTTAGCGATAGGCTAAGGAATAGTATTCCTATGAACACAAAGGTAATACTAATGGCACATATAAAAACATACTTCCATGCACCCTCAAGCGCTTGTGGGGTGCGATGATGGTATATTAAAACCGAAGCACTTAGCGTTGTTATCTCAACGAATATCCATGTTACAGCAATATGGTTTGATAGGTATGCAACCCCTGTTGCGGTTAGCAACAAAGTCATAGCAGAGAAGAATAGCGCTCTCGATTTTCGCGACTCGTTGTGCGTGGCAATGTACCTGTATCCATGAAAAAGGGCAGGGATTGCAACAATGCTAAGCGTTACAAGTAATAGGACTCCAAGGGAATCGCTCTTGAAGAAACCCAACTCAAGCTCATTAGGGCAATTGAATTGGTAGATGGTAAATATCCATAGCAAAATCCCGTAGGAAACAACCAAAGTATAGTTTACCTTCTTGTTTCGGTTAAAGAAGAGCCAAACGCTTATTAAAATTGCTAATGGTAGAAAGATTGTTATCATGGTTTTAACTATTGGCGAGTTTTGGGTTAGGTTGTTGTTTTGTAGATAAATCCATTTGGAATGATGGAATGGTGGAAAGATGCCTGCCTGCCGGTAGACAGGGAATTATGAAACCGAGTTTGTGAGCCGAACGTTTGAGTTCGGCAAAGCCAAGAATGGAAATATGCAATGATAAAGGTTTATGCGCTCTTCCAACATTCCAATATTCCAATATTCCAATTTCAATAATACTTTGCATTTTAATCACTCATTTTATCAAATACTTAACTTTAAGACAGATCCTGATAGAATCAAAAAGCTGCATAGCAGCGACGCTATTTGTAGAACAAAAGTTAGGGCTAACACCAAAGCCGCATTGCGGCGACCTATTCTTCTTCTATCCATTCAAATAAGTATTTTTCATCAAAATCAATTTCAAATTTTTTCAGAAATTCGAGATATTCTTCTTTAAATGTCCGCTTCTTATGATGCTCCTGTTGATTTAATATATACTTGATAACATCATCGATTTGTGAACGGGAATAAGAAAAGACACCATAACCACGCTGCCATTCAAATTTTCCTCTTATCCAGGCTTTATCATTGATGAACTTGGATGATATTGATTTTACCTCTTCCATAAAATCAGACATCGACATCGTTGTTCCAAAACCAACAAGCAAATGCAGGTGGTCAGGCATATTATTTATCGCGAGTAATTTTTGTTTTCTGTTCTGGATTATTCCCGTAATATATTTTTGCAGTTCATCGTTATGTTTTTGTGGTATAAGGTTGCCTCTGCCTTTGACGGCAAAAATATATTGGAGGTATACCTGACTGTACGTGTTGGCCATATTGATGTTTTTCTATAGGTCGCCGCTATGCGGCTAATGATTTCTATTCATGTTGTTTTCTACAAATAGGTCGCCACTACGCGGCTTTCATATGTTGTTTACATTGTTTTTCTCTACTACAAATAGATCGCAGCGATGCTGCTTATATTTACTTATTATGCTAATTCTACAAATAGATCACCGCTATGCGGCTTTTAATTTGTTGCTTTACAAATCGTTATCTACAAATAGGTCACCGCTATGCGGCTTTCATATGTTGTTTTCATCGCTTTTATCTACAAATAGGTCGCCGCGATGCGGCTTTCAAATTGTTATTTATCATGCTATCTTCTATGAATAGGTTGCCGCTATGCGGCTATTATTCTACTATTCCACTTAATTTTTATCTACAAATAGGTTGTCGCACCGTTACTTATAAGAGCAGCATCGCTGCGAACTATTTGTAGCATAGATAATTCCGCTTTAACATTAAGCAGCATCGCTGCGACCTATTGAATTTTAATTTTTTCTCGGCTCTAATTATGTTAAATTTATAATAATTGTATAACATGCTTTAATTAATTCAACCCTTTCAAAATCCTATTCGCTTAATCCTTCAAATTCCTCAGCTGGTTCACATCTGGGTCTTTGAGCACATCGCCAATCTTATTAAAGAAAACACCGAGAATGAACACGCTGGCAAAAATATCGAGCATAATGCCAAGGTTCACAAGCATCGGCATCTCGTTACCAACTGCAAGGGAAAGGATAAATACCCCGTTTTCAATCACCAAATAGCCCATTACGTGAGTGATAATCTTTCGTCGAGTTGATATGATATAAAGACCTGTAAACAGCGTTGAAAGGGCAACAATAAAGAACGTTTTATCTAAATTGGTATCGTGTATTGAATTGGATAGGATAATCGTAATTACTAAGATTAGCGTGATAATAATCAATGTGATGAAGTTCGGAATGAAAGGCTCTGCAACACGGGTAATCCCATTCTTTTTAATTACATAGTTTAGGAATATTGGTACGGCCAACGCTTTAAAAATTATCGTTTCGAGTAGGATAAATACTAGGTTGGCAACATTGATTTGGCTTAATGCCAAAAATGTTACTCCGAATAGCAGAAACCCTTGGAATACAAGTATCCTGATATAGGTTGTTAGCCGGTTTGCAATACCAATGTAGAGCAAAGTCATGGCGAATGTGATAAGTAGTATATCGGTCATATCTTATAAAATAATCATCATTTAGCAAATCTTTCAAGCAACAACAGAACGCCAAAGAATATCAGGAGCGATACTGATGTTAAAATAAATATAAACTGAGGGTTATGGCTCATTCTGAAACGTGCCATAAACGATTCGAAGATTCCTACGGCAATGGCAAAGCTAATCTGAACGACGAAGAATATGGGAATAGTGTACATTAACGATAGGTCGCCAATGAAAAAGTTCGATATTATTGCCCCGTACATCGCAAACTTTAGGTTTGTAGCATGCAGAATCAACCCTAAATCAAAGCCGCTATTATCGAGTATCATTACCTCATGAATCATGGTCAATTCAAGGTGCGTTTTAGGGTCATCGATTGGCATTCGGCTATTCTCAATCATGGCGATGATTACAAAAACAAAGGTTGCCAAAATACCGAGCATGTATGAAATATGTGAGCCATAATGCAGGGTTGAGAAGATTCCATGAAATGAGGTTTGACCCGTTAGCAGCGCGAATGACCCCATAAGAATAAAGAACGCTGGTTCGGCGAGCATCGAGAAGAGCGATTCACGGCTTGCACCCATTCCCTCGAAGCTGCTTCCCGTATCGAGCGCAGAGATTATCATAAAGAACTTCCCAAATGCCAATAGGTATGCGAAAAGAATAAAATCGCCCTGAAAGGATATTACCCCCAGATAATTTCCAAGCGGAACGCAAAGAATAGCCATTAGTATTGAAGCGAAGTAGAAGCTAGGTGCTATCTGGAAGATAATGCTGGTTGTTCGGCTGTAAACCGAACCCTTTTTAAAAAGCTTGACGATATCCTTCATCGGCTGAAAGATACCTGGACCTTTTCTCCCCGATGCAATGCTCTTGGTTCGAATTATAATTCCTGTAAAAAACAGGCTTGTTGCAATTATCAGAATTAGGCTAACCATAGTTATAGATGGTTTAAAAATTTAATCAATACTAAAATCTTCTGGTATATCTCTGGAATAAGAATAATCAGTGTTATAAAGATGAATCCATAGAGAATATAGGCTTGAACATTCCCGCTTTGTAAGAATGTAAATCGCGATAGTATTCTTCGGAGAATTCCAATTGGCTTATCAATTAAAATATGTTCAACCTTGTCGTAGGGGTGCGTTTCGTGATGAACAGGAGCTGGAAAAATACCAACAGCTTCCGATTTGAATTTGCGAACCCTGAGGAAAGGCTCAATAATCTTGCGATAGGTTCGAATGTAGGAGCTAGCTGTATATTGCATTTTTACCGCAGAGCCCGTAAATCCGCATCCCCAAGTGGTTGATAAAAGTGCTGGTTTATTGCGAGTGAAAAATCTTCGTAAAAAGTACATAATCGCTACAAATGCAATAAATACAGCAGAATAAACACCAATTAGCGATGAGGTTTTAATAACAGAATCAAAAGCTTCGACGCTTGCAGGGTTTGTGCTGATTGAGAATTGACCAACAGGCAACGAGATAACCCGAATAAACAGGGTTGGTAGAATTCCAATCGCCAATATTAAGCCAACAATAGTATAAAGAGGATAGACCGTAGTTTTTTTGTCCTCTTCAACCTTTTCAATATTGATATGCCTTGGTGTTCCTAAAAATACAATGCTGAAAGCCTTTGTAAAGCATATCATTGCTAATCCACCAATTAGCACTAAGCCGAGAATTGCGAATAGCATCAGTGCGGTAAATGAAAAATCAACGCCATTCAGACTCTTGAACATTCCAAGGTAAATAAGGAATTCCGAAACGAATCCGTTGAAAGGAGGGAGGCCGCAAATTGCTAATGATCCGACAAGGAAAAGAACTGCCGTATGAGGCATCTTCTTTATTAATCCACCCAACGACTCAATGTTTACGGTATGCGCATGTTGATAGACGTTGCCAGCGCTATAGAAGAGCAAAGACTTAAATAGCGAGTGATTCAGGGTATGTAGCAACGCTCCGCCAAAACCGAGCAGTATCAGTAGATGGTTATGGTATCCAATTCCCAAGCAGCCTAAACCTATCCCAATTCCTATAATCCCAATATTCTCGATGCTATGATACGCCAATAGCTTCTTCAGATTATGCTGAATAATGGCCAGCATCACCCCGTAAACGCCTGTAATCACTGAGGTTATTAGTATTAGGTATCCAATGGTTACAAAGTTGGTTTCTATCAGTAGGATCATCCTTAGGATGCCATAAATACCAATCTTGATAATTACCCCCGACATTACCCCCGAGATGTGCGCAGGCGCAGCAGGATGAGCCAATGGCAGCCATGTGTGAAACGGTACAAAACCCGACTTGATGGCAAATCCAAAGAAGAAAAAAGTGAATAATCCTATTCCGATTAATGCGGGTGAAGTGCTGGTAAATTGGGTAATTCCATTGAAATCAAAAGTGCCTGTCTGTATCTTAGCCCACATAGAACCTATGGTTAAAAACAGAATACAAACATGCGATTGAATCAGAAAATTGATACCCGCCCTCAGCGTCTCCTTCTTATTATGCTCGAATATGATTAGGATAAACGATGCAAGTGCCATTATCTCCCAAGCAACTAAAAATAACAAGCTATTCTGTACCATGCAGATATCAATAAGCATAGTAAATGCTAGAATATATGAAATAGCATGAAGCGCAAGGTTGGCTTTTTGGTCGCTATACTTTTTCATATACTGAATGCCGTAGATAGCACCCGTAAGAAATGTAAAGCTGATGATTATTATAAACCAAGCCGAGAGATAATCGACCCGAATAGGGATAGCACCTGTGATGAATGAGCCCGTATAGCTGTAATCGATTGGATTTCCCGATAGAACGGAGTATGCAATGATTGAAGCGATTGCAACCTGAATGCCAATGGTCGTTAACGCAATGATTCCATTCCCCTTTACCTTTAGGAAAGGGATTAGAATAATTGCCACCAGCGCAATAAGGTTGAATATTTCAATCAAAGTGCTCATATCCAATTAAATATTGTGCATAGGAATATTAGTAATATAAATAGTATTCCATATAATACGTAAGCCTGAATCTTCCCATTCTGAATAAACTGAAAGTAGTTCATCGAGTGGTTAATGCCCCTTGTAAGCGGACTAATCACGTAATGCTCAAGCAAATCGAAGTAGTACGACGAAAAGGTTCGTTTCTTGGGGAAAATATCGGTTTTGCTAATCTTATTGTAGTTTTTCTTCTCAATGGTTAAAAAGCTAAGTATATCGGCAAAGCTCCGGGTGAATGATAACCCTGTATATTGTGCTTTTGGGATTGAGCCTGTATATCCGCAACCCCAGGTGCTATTGACGCTTGTAGGGCGTTTATGCGATAGTAGCCACCTTAATGTGAATACAGAGGCTAGAATAATGATAAACAGTAGGCTAATCAACCCAATGATTGAGATTGTAGTAATCATCGGTATTTCAATTGGAGTACCGATAAATGCCGATGGAAATAGTGCTGTAACTATCTTAAATAGAGAGGTGAAATAGAAACTCGGAAAGATAGCGATTGAGAGCATCACAGCGATGATAATGAATTGAGGTATTCGCATGATTAGGCTAACCTCTTTGGGGCTATGCTCTTGCGCTTGTCGTGGCGAGCCAGTAAATATCACCCCGAACGATTTTGTAAAGGTAAAAAGCGACATTCCCCCAACAATGGCAAGCCCTGCAATGGATAGAACGAAGAGGATAAGCTGCGATAGATTCCCAATCGTTAATCCCTTAACCAATCCGCTGTAGATGATAAACTCCGAGATAAACCCGTTGAATGGCGGTAATCCGCCAATGGCAAGCGCTCCGATAAGGAAGAATATGGCTGTTTGGGGCATCTTCTTAATCAGTCCACCCAACCTATCCATATTGCGGGTGTGCGTCTGCTGATAGATACTTCCTGCCGAGAAGAACAGCAGCGATTTGAAAAGCGAGTGGTTCAGCGTATGAAGCAGCGCACCGCTAAATCCTAATATTATTAAGGGTTTATTCTCAAATCCAATGCCCATCAATCCTAAACCGATACCAATACCAATTATACCAATATTCTCGATGGTGCAGTAGGCAAGCATTCGCTTGTAGTCGTACTTTACAGCGGCGTTGGCAATGCCATAAATGGCCGTAATAACCGACACGGCAAGAATCACCTCACCGATTATAATAAGATCAGATTGAATGTTCGAAAGCACCCTTAAAATCCCGTATATACCCAGTTTAACGATTACCCCCGACATAATCCCCGATACATGCGATGGTGCAGCGGGGTGGGCGTGGGGCAACCATGAATGAAAGGGGATAAAACCTGCTTTAATGGCAAACCCTGCAAGTAGCAGAACGAGCAGCCAAAAACTTCCATTTGTACTAAAGAAGCCAGTTAAAGAGGCAAAATTGAACGAGCCCGTTACAGCGTAAAGCCAGATAAACCCTATGGTTAGCAGCGCAACGCTAACGTGCATCTGAATCATATAGTTTACACCCGCTTTAAGCGTATCCTTTTTCTGATACTCAAATATTACCAGCACCAACGACGACAGCGACATAATCTCCCACGCAACCAGAAATGCCAAACCATGCTCAAACATGCAAACCCAAAGCATTGAGGAGTGAAAAAGGGTAAGGAAAACCCAATGAATGGCAAGGTTTGTCTTTAGGTGTTGATACGGTTTCAGGTATCCGATTCCGAATAGCGTTCCATTGATAACGGTAAGGTTTATAATAAGGATAAACCAAGCCGAAAGGGCATCGATTTTTATGGTAACCTCGCTAAAAACGCCTGAAAGATGAAAGACTTCAGTTATTGGTTTACCGAGAATTGCAGAAATTGCTGGTAACGATGTTAATAATGAGATAATAATAATCACCCCTAAAGCTAGGTAAGGCTTAAGCCTTTGAGGGGTAAACATCAATCCAATAATCCCGAGAAGTAAAACAACCGCTGCAAATCCAATTAAAATGGGAGAATCCATAAAAAAATGCAAATTAATAGTTTTGTTTAACCACAAAGGGCACAAAGCCTGCCTGTCGGCAGACAGGGTTTCACAAAGGGTACCTCAAATAAAGATTATTAATAAACACTTTGTGTTCTTTGTGATGTACTTTGTGTTCTTTGTGGTAAAGTGTTTTTGTACACCCTTATTTCGAACCCCAAAATTAAGATTTAATCTCAGGATTGGTAGGGAAAATTCGATTTTTTGAGGTTCAATTATCTACTCTATTTAATATAAGGAGGTTATAAACTGTATTAGTCAACCATTAATTAGTGTGATAATAAGTTATATTTTGATAGAAATAGAATTTATATTTATGTTCGATAACGAACATCAAGTGTGCGATTATCGCGTTGGCGGAATTAAAGGGTTATAATTAAGTATCTTATCCATAATCAAGTTGTTGTTTTGGCATTAAAATTGAAAATCATTTTTTTCAGAATAGACAACATACAAGATGCTGTACCATAACTTGCTACTTATCTTCAGAAACTTCTTACGGAGCAAAACTTCCTTCCTCATCAACCTCATAGGGCTTTCTACAAGCTTGGCCTGTGTTTTATTGATCTATTTATGGGTGAGCGATGAGCTCAACATCGACACATTCCATGATAAGGATAACCAGCTCTATAAAGTTTGGTGTAATCGGATAAAACCAAATGGAGTTGTTCAAACTCAAGGAGCATCGAGTAATTTAGCGCAGGCACTAAAAGATGAAATGCCTGAAGTTGAATATGCCGTAGCGGTAAATTATATGACCATCTCGAGAGATGGGGGAAATGGACTTCTGTCGGATGGGAATAATAGCATCAATGTAAAAGGGCAGTTCGCAGGCAAGGATTATTTTCATCTGTTTTCGTATCCTCTTATACATGGCGACAAAAGCACAGTATTAACAAATAAAAGTGGAATTGTTATTACCGAAGGATTAGCTCAAAAATTGTTTCATAAAACCGAAAATGTAATCGGCAAAGTTCTAAAGTGGAAACATGATGCATTCGAGGGAGAATATCAGGTATCTGGCATATGCCAAGATCCTCCTTCAAACTCTACCGTTCAATTTGATGTTATATTCAACTATGATGTATTACTAGAACATGAGCCAAATGCAAAAGAGTGGAGCGGAAGTTATGCCGAAACCTATGTGATTTTATCGAAGGGGACAGATGTTGAGCAATTTAATAGTAAAATTAAGGATTTTCTTAAATCTAAGGATGAGAAGAATAAAGGAAAAACTCTATTCCTTCAGCAATATTCAAAGAATTACCTCTTTGATAAATTTGAAAATGGGGTGCAGGTAGGCGGCCGAATTACTTATGTAAGGTTATTTTCTATCATCGCGCTATTCATCCTGATTATTGCCTGTATTAATTTCATGAACTTGTCCACAGCCAGGGCATCTAGACGAGTAAAAGAGGTTGGTGTTAAAAAAACTTTAGGTTCAAGCCGAAAAGCTTTGATCATCCAATTTCTACAAGAGTCGATGTTAATGACTTTATTATCCCTATTCCTAGCCCTGATGATGGTGGAGCTTATTCTTCCTCAATTCAATACGGTTATAGGAAAGCACCTGAGCTTCAATTTTGATATGCAAGTTATTTTATCGCTAATGGGTGTTGTCATCTTAACAGGATTTATTTCTGGAAGTTATCCTGCTCTATATCTTTCTAGTTTTAGTCCAATGACAGTGCTGAAAGGTAGGTTTAATCACTCTGTAAGTGAGCTTTGGACACGAAAAGGTTTGGTTATATTTCAATTTATAATCTCAGTTATCTTCATTGTAGTATTTATAGTTGTTTACAATCAGCTGAACTATTTACAAACTAAAAATTTGGGTTATGTGAGTGATAATATCATCTTTTTTCAAAGGAAAGGGGATATTAGTGACTTTAATGCTTTTATAACCGAATTGAAAAAAATACCCGGTGTTGAAAAGGCATCGAGTATGACAAATAGTTTCCTAAAAATCACGAATAGCTCGAGATTGAATTCATGGAAGGGCATGCTCCCCAGCGAGAATAAAACGATTATCATGTATCCAAGTTTTAATTACGATTTGGTTGAAATATTGGGTTTAAAGATGAAGGAGGGAAGGAGTTTCTCGCATGAATATCAAAATGAGGATTCAAAGGTACTGTTGAATGAAGCCGCTGCTAAAATGATGGGGTTCAAAGAACCTATTGGCGAAATCATTGATATTGATAATAAAAAGAAAGAGGTTATTGGGGTTCTCAGGAATTTCCACTTTGAACCACTTCATAAAAACATTGAACCTCTAGCTGTAAGGTTTAGTCAAAATGGAACGTATGTATATGTAAAATTGAAATCGGAAGAGGAAAGCATAACGATTGAGAGGATAAAGAAACTTTATAAAGAATTTCATCAGTTTCCTTTTGAATTTTCCTTTTTGACCGATGCTGGTAAGGCAAAATATGAAGCAGAAATTAGATTAACTTTTTTAGCCACTTATGCATCAGTAATTTCAATAATCATTTCATGCTTAGGCCTATTCGGATTGGTTAACTTTACTGTAGAGAGAAGGCGCAAGGAAATTGGTATCCGAAAAGTGATGGGAGCAAGTAGCTCAAACATCACCTATCTTATATCAGGCGATTTCACCAAACTTGTATTTGTATCTATTTTAGCGGCGTTGCCTTTGAGCTACATCGTTGTGCGACATTGGCTCAATAGCTTTGCCTATAGAATAGACTTAGAATGGTGGTATTTTATTGGTGTAGGTTTTATTGCATTATTCATTGTTTGGCTTACTGTGGGTACGCAGGTAATAAAAGCGGCAAATACAAATCCGTCAGAATGTCTTGCAGAGGAATAGCTCTGCTCGCACGGATTTTGCTTCGCTGAGCTCGCAAAACTTGTCCCGATGCTTTTTATCGGGAGTACTTGGTTGACTTCACCTAGCAAGGAAAGTACAAAACAAACTGGTTAAAACAAAACCCCGACAAGCCGTGCCCGAATTTTGTTTCAACCCCTTTTTCTTGCTAACCTTCAGACGTGTGAAATAAGAGTTCCTTTTCGATTAAATTATAAAGTTCATCGGAACTTTCTTTGAATTTTTTAGACTTTTTTCGTCCCTCCACTAACACATCTTTAGCCTTTCTAAATTCATTGCAATTATAATAAACCAAGGAAAGGTCGTAATAAGGGTCAAGAAAGTTTTTATCTGCGTATTCAATGGCTTTTTCAAGGTAATTAATGCCCTCCTGAACTATTCCCGTGCTTGCTAGACAAATTCCTTTTCCTTTCAAGGCGTAAGCATTCTTTGGGTCAATATTTAAAACTTGTTCGTTAAACTTTAAAGATTTCTCGAAATTTTCAAGTTTATAGTTAACAAAGCCTAGATGATTCAAGACGTCTATATTTTTTTGATCGCACTCATAAATAGAGTTTAAGCAAGCATCAGCAAATTGATAATTCTCTTCAGAAATAGCTTCAATAGAAAGTTCCAGTAGTTTTTTATTATCCTTAATATTCCTAATCTCATTACAATCATTATCTACAGCAACCTTATATGTACAATACTGATTTTCTTTTAATTTTTTACCGGTCGTAAATTTCAAAACAGAGCAACCTGCAAGGCAGTAGCTTCCATATTGGCAGTTTGCGCAAAATCCTGTTAATTCTTTTTTTGTAAGATTACGGTTCCATGAGAAAGATTCAAGATCATTCCATATTTCAGTAAGAGAACGGTTTCGAACATTGTCTTCAATAAAATCGTCATCCCTTAATGATGTACAACCCACAACATCTCCGTTATACCTTATGCCAAACACATGTTTACCGGCTGGGCAACCTGTCCAGAAATGATCTTCAGGTTTCCCCATGTTATGAGACCTTATTTCCAGCTCTTTATCGTTGTAATATCCAACACAATCCGCAAGGTCTATTCTGATAATATTTTCGTTTGAGAATTTAAGAAGGTAATCCAAAATAGTGTCTATCTCAGATGGCTCAATTACCAAATCAGAATTTTGTGTCAAATTTCCCATTGGCATAGCGTATTGTAATTGCCAATTTTTAACATTATTGCTTTTTAATATCTCGTATAATTCAGGTAGTTCGTGCAGATTCTTTTTGTTGATAGTTGTAATAATTGATGAGGGGATATTATTCTTCTTCAACAATTGTAAAGATGAAATTATTCTGTCATAAGAACCTTTCATTCTGAGAAAATCGTGGGTTTCTTTTACCCCATCAAGACTGATCGCAATATTGGATATGCCTGATTCTTTTGCGTTTTTAATTTCGGTTTCAGTTAAAAGCCAACCATTTGTAATCATGTTCGGCTTAACACCATTATCGGATAATCTTTTGGCTAATTTGAACCAATCCTTTCGTAAAAGAGGCTCCCCTCCTGACAAAGTAATGTATTTGATTTTTAGTTCAGCTATTTGATCGCATACTTTTAGAGCCTCTTCAGGAGATAGTTCATCAGGTTTGCTTGTATTACAGCTAGAACCACAATGCTTACAGCGCATATTACATGCGAATGTGATTTCCCAAACAGCAGTTACTGGTTGATATTCCATCTTATATCTTTTTTGAGATTTTTAAATTGGCAGGTGTTTATTAAATAATACAACACAAAACCAATAATAATTAACTAAACACCTGCCGAATACTGAAAATTCAGTAGCTTTTAAGGTTTACTCTTTAATTCCGTATAAAGGAGTTATTCCATATAAAGGTTTTATTCCGTATAATGGAATCAATCCAATACCACCTTTAATCTTCTGAAGTTCAGGATCATGAAGTTTTTTCACCTTCGATAGTTTAATGAATTTTTTTGTGAACATAATGGTAAATATTTAATTTCGCCTACTCTGTTTGGGATTTTCGGCTAACTCCATATCATGACTAAACTAAAGCTGAACGATATAAAATAATATAGAAAAGCCAACAAAACTTCATATTAATTTGAAATAGGCAACATAACTAATTAATTTCAATTTATGTATCAAATATAGTATAAATATACTGAAATTGTACTACATCTAAAAAATAACCTATATTCACAATATGTGTATGACATTATGTATGTAAATATCGAATAATCTATCAGCGCATAATAAGGCAAACCTAAATATTAATGTAGCCATCAAAGTCCCTAATTGAGTGATGAGGCATAAAGAAAATCCTATTCGCTTGTGAATGCCAATGACGAAATTTATAGGAAAACCGCACGTACGGATTGACGAAGGGGCAGAGAAGGTGCTTTTATCCTTCCCGCTGCAACACAGCAAAACCAACGGCTCTCGCCAAATCCACAAAATACGCTCGGTTTGTGCGGCGTAATCGCATCGAGCAGAGGGGGTTTTTATACTAAAAAATACATTATTAACCGAGAAAAAAATCTAAAATCAATAGGTCGCAGCGATGCTGCTTCTAGCTAAAATGTAATCGCCTATTCTACAAATAGTTCGCAGCAATGCTGCTTTTCTATAGTCGCATAG
>RPRQ01000081.1 GCA_003818205.1 Bacteroidales bacterium | reverse complement strand
TCGTTTTTTATAATTGCCTCTCCCGATAAATCGGGACAAGTTGTGGTTCTCCGTGCTCTCTCCCGATACATCGGGACGGGCTGTGTCTCAGTGGTTTTTGTTCAATTCGACTACTGCTGAATATTTACCTTTTTGTTTTATTTTTTTAATACGCTATTTCAGGGTTATATTAACTTGTTGTTCCAGAGTTCCAATATTCCATCATCCCATCATCCCATCATTCCATCATTCCAATATTCCATCATTCCAGTATTCCATCATTCCATCATTCCAATATTCCATCATTCCAATATTCCATCATTCCATCATTCCATCATCCCCTCATCCCAGTATTCCAGTATTCCCTCATCCCATTATTCCATCATTCCATCATTCCAATATCAAATCACCTCATTACTCCTCATGATTTACAATAAACACACTTATTAACAGTTATGTGTTAATTAAAAGAGGTTCATTAAGTAATCTATTAGGTCAAATCTTAGTACTTTTATCGGAATTTCAACGAGATATAATATGTTAAATCGAAACGTCAGGTTACTACTTATATTCATAACATTAGCATGTGCTGAGCCCCTCATAGCCCAAGAATCAACCATCTATACGAATTACGACCTATCATTCCGTAGAGGATTGGAACTTTATCGGAAGGGTCAGTTTGGTAATGCTCAAAAACAATTCGAAAGCGTTGCCTCGGCAATGGATATAGGTGCTAGCCAAATTAAATCCGATGCAGAATTCTATCGGGCGATGTGCGCCATTGAGCTCACCAATAACGATGCAGAGCATCTAATAGGCTCATTTATCAATAATTATCCTGAAAGCCAAAAGGTTGACTTCGCCTTCCTCGAAATGGGTAGGCTACAGTACAACGATAAGGAGTACAAGAAAGCCTTAACATGGTTTAAAAAGATTGACCGAAAGGCATTTGACGCTGAGCAAAAGGCCGACCTTCAATTCATGATTGGCTACAGCAACTTTAACCTGAACGATTTTGATGCGGCGAGCCGAGCATTCTTCGAGATTAAGGATACCGATAATAAGTTCTCATCCCCTGCAACCTACTACTACTCGCACATTGCATACAATCAAAAGAACTATGCTACTGCTCTTAAAGGTTTTGAAAAGTTACAGAAGGATGAAACCTTTGCACCTGTTGCCCCATTCTACATCGCTCAAATATACTACCTTCAACATCAATACGATAAGGTAATTGAGTTTGCTCCCGCTCTTATCGAAACGGCATCGGCCAAGAGAGCCCCTGAAATTGCAAGGTTGGTGGGCGACTCCTATTTTCGCCTAAAAGAGTACGACAAAGCAGTACCCTATTTTGAGAAATACCTTGAAAAGGCACAAAATATTACCCGCGAGGATTACTACATAGTTGGCTACACCTACTACATGGCTAAAAACTATGTATTAGCAGCAAAAAATCTTGAAAAGGTATCCACCGCCGAGGACTCATTGAGCCAAAACGCCAACTACCATTTGGCCGATTGTTATATCAAGGCAAACGACAAGAACAAAGCACGGCAAGCTCTGGCCTTGGCTTCAAAAACCAATTTCGATCCTGTAATCAAGGAGGACGCCCTTTTCAGCTACGCAAAAATCACCTACGAATTGCTATACTCCCCATTCAACGAGGCAATTGATGCCTTCAAGCAGTACATCGAAACCTACCCCAATACCTCACGAACCGATGAAGCTTATAACTACCTTGTTCTGGCATACTCAAACACCCGCAACTACAAGGATGCGTTGGAATCGCTCGAAAAAATAAAGACTCAGGATGCTAGCATGAAGCGGGCCTATCAGCGGGTTGCGTTTTTCAGAGGGCTTGAGCTATTCCAGAACCTTAACTACAACGAGGCCATTCAGAAATTTGACCTGTCACTTAAATATCCCGATTACAACAGAACAATTCTTGCCCAAACGCTCTACTGGCAGGCTGAATCGTACTATCGAAACGAGAACTATCAGAAGGCGTTCGATACCTACAACCAATTCCTAGTCTCTCCTGGAGCATTCGGCTTACCGGAATACAATTTGGCCCATTACAACCAAGGCTACGCCTGCTTTAAGCAAAAAAAGTACGATGACGCCATCGTATGGTTCCGAAAATACACCGACATCAGTAAGAACGAGAAGAATCAGTTCGTGGGTGATGCCTTCAACCGCATCGGCGACTCCTACTTCATTCAACGTAAATACTGGACTGCAATAGAATACTACGACAAATCCATATCAACGAACACCCTCGATGTTGACTACGCATACTTTCAGCGCGGTTTCTCATTAGGGCTGGTAGATAGGTCGCAAAAGGAGATTGAAACGCTTCAAAAGCTGATTAGCAAATACCCCCTGTCAAATTACATCGATGATGCAATCTATGAGATTGCCGAGAGCAACCAAAACCTCAAGCAGTACGATGAAGCTGTAAAGTACTATAAAAAGATAGAGAAGGATTATGCGGGTAGCAGCTACCATGTTAAAGCGCTTGTACAGCTAGGGCTAATCTTCTTTAATCAGGATAAACCCGACAGCTCATCGATTTACTATAAGCGGGTTGTAGAGGAGTACCCCGGAACATCCGAGGCGAAAAACGCCTTGGTCGGCATCAAGAATATTTATGTTGACAAGGGTGATGTTGACGCTTACTTCTCCTACACCGGACAGCTCGGCACATTCGCCAACATGAGCTTAGCCGAAAAGGATTCGCTCTCATACATTGCAGCTGAAAAGCTATACATGACCGGTGATTGCGAAAAATCAAAGGCTGTTTTAGGTAAGTATATCGAGGATTATCCAAAAGGGAGTTTTATTCTTAATGCAAGCTTCTACATCGGCGACTGCTACTACCGAGGCGGAGAAAAAGATAAGGCTCTTGAAGCCTTAAAGCAGGTCGTTCAACGTCAGAAGAACGATTTTACCGAGCAGGCATTGCTAATGGCTGCGCAAATCTATTTCGACAAGGGTGATTTCGCCAATGCCTACGATACGTACGACAAGCTCGAAAATCAGGCTGAGGTAAAAACCAACCTGCTCACCGCCCGATTGGGTAAACTTCGATCGGCATCGGGTTTGAATCGAAATGAGGATGTAATCGTTGCTTCCAATAAGGTTCTGCTCACCGAAAAATTACCCCTTGAGATTGAACGTGAAACACGATTCAAACTGGCCATTGCGCTTAAACAATCGGATAAGCCAAAAGAAGCGTTCGATGAATTTGCCAAAGTTGCGAGCAACCTAAAGACGAAAGAGGGCGCTGAGGCTAAATATCAGCTTGCGGAAATTCAGTATTCACTAGGTAATCTCGACAAAGCAGAATCCGAAGTATTCTCCTTCTCCGAAAAGAATACCCCACACAGCTACTGGTTGGCCAAGAGCTTCATTCTACTTTCAGATATTTATTCAAAGAAGGGAGATATATTCCAAGCCAAGGCCACCCTGCAAAGCGTTATGGATGGGTATTCGGTACCCGATGATGGTATAATCGACCTCGCAACAGAAAAGCTAAATACCTTAGTGAAAGCAGAAAAAGGCAAATTGCCCATTGAAACTCAGGACACGGTTAAGATTAAGGTTAAGAAATCACAACACATCACAACATTCTAAATACCGAGATGAATACAATAAATATGAAATATATCGCTTCCACATTGACGTTTATCCTATTGATACTCTCAGTAAACGTGAATCTATTCGGTCAAGATGATAAGCTTAACAAAGAGGTTCAGGTTGTTCGCCCCTACGAGCCATCCATATCCGATGCGTTCAAAATCAACCTACTCCCAAAAATTGACGATACGTTAAAGCAAGTCCCAAACCTCAGCTACAACCTTATTCAACGTCCATATTCCGTTAACTTTTTGGTAACCCCAATATCATCGGCAAAAATGTTGATGGAACCCATGAGCGACCTGTACAATACCTACGTCAAATTTGGGATTGGCAATGGAATATCGCCTCTCCTTGAAGTTTATTACAACAATGGTCGTAGCAAGGAGTTCAACTACGGGGGTTGGTTTCAAAACCATTCATCGATGGGGAAGGTGAAATTATACAATGGTAAACGTGTTGATAGCAATTTTGGTAGAACAGAGATGAATATCTTCGGAAAAAAAATACTCAACAAATCAACCATTTCAGCCTCTGCGGGCTTCAATAGGCACAAGGTTACCTACTACGGGTATGACTACGGAAATATAGATGCAAATCCTGATACTACGCCTAAAGCACAGCACTTTAATCAGATTCATGCCGATTTAGAATACTATTCAACCCATACCGATTCAAGCCATCTGAATCTTGCCTTCAAAACAGGGGTAAACCACCTAAGCGACAAATTCGATATGCAGGAAACCCTACTACGCCTATCGTTCAGAATGGATAAATTTGTTAGGGATGAACATTTTGGCGGCGAACTCTCCATCAACCATTACATGAAGAGCGCCAACCTCGACTCAGCAAACAATACAATCGTTAGCTTATCCCCTTGGATCAACCTATACGGTAAGCAATGGAGGGCATACGCAGGTACTCGGCTGATAATTGATGCGAATTCAACGGGGAATCAGTCCGCCTTTTATCCTATCGGTTCTCTCTCATACGATGTCATCAGCCACTACCTAATTCCCTATATTGAAATAAACGGCTATCTCGAAGAGAATTCGTACACAAAAATATCTGCCGAAAACCCATGGGTAATGTCAGGCAAGAGGGTTCACAATACTAGCCATAAGCTAAACCTAACGGGTGGTATTAAGGGCAATCTGAGCACAAAGGTATCGTACCTCTTCTATGCTAGCTATTCGATAATCGATAGCATGTACTTTTTCGTCAATACGAATCTGAACTCTACAAACCCTTTGTACAACCGCTTCACCGTTGAAAGCGATAATGCCGAGCGAACACGATTATTGGGAGAGATTACCATTGCCCCATCGTCAAAAATCAATATCTTTTTTAGAGCGCAGTACGACAAGTACAAACTTAAAGAGCTAGCAAAACCCTGGCATACCCCTGATTTTATTGCATTGGCTTCGATAAGATATAATCTAAGGGATAAAATTATCGTAACCCTCGATATGTTTGCAACCGGGCAACGATACGTTAAGGAATCGAACGATGCCATAAAATCGCTTGAAGGGATTACTGATATAAACTTAGGTATCGAATACCAGTACACCAAAAGGCTATCAGCCTTCGTTAACCTGAACAATATAACCTCATCAAAATACAATGTATTCTACCTATACCCTATGTATCGTTTTAATGTAAAGGCAGGATTAACATACTCTTTCTAATCATCACATGACATCAAAATGAGGTCGCTCTAACAAGGTCAAAACAACCTTCTTAGAGCGATTTGTTGTACATTCTAAAAAATATCATAATATATTGATTATAAATTAGTTGCAAATTAAAAAAACTGACAAAAAAAATCATTATTCAAATATTTTTTATTACTTTTGAGGGATTTATTTAATTCTAAATAAATATCTGATAATCAATATCATTTACTTACTATTAAGTAAAGCATTCATATGCTAAAGGTATTGATTGTGCTAATTGAAAAAGTCGAAAGTTATTATGAGCAACGAAGAAAACGTAAGAGAACTAGCCGAAACAAACGGAAAATCTGATTATTCAGCGGATAGCATACAGGTTCTAGAAGGATTAGAAGCGGTTCGAATGAGGCCTGCAATGTACATTGGCGACACTGGCATTAAAGGGTTACACCACTTGGTTTACGAAGTGGTTGATAACTCAATCGATGAGGCAATGGCGGGTTACTGCACCAAGATTGACGTTGTTATTAACGAGAATGGCTCAGTGAGCGTAACCGATGATGGACGAGGTATTCCCGTTGACTACCACGAGAAAGAGAAGAAATCGGCCCTAGAGGTTGTACTTACCGTACTTCACGCTGGGGGTAAATTCGACAAAGATAGCTACAAGGTATCGGGTGGGCTGCACGGCGTAGGGGTATCATGCGTTAACGGCTTATCGAAGCAATTAATAGCTGAAATTCATCGGAACGGTAAGATATACCGCCAAGAATTTAGCAAAGGGAAACCGCTTGCAAATGTTGAGGTAATCGGCGAAACAGATCATACTGGAACGATCATCACCTTTCTACCCGATGATACAATCTTCACCCAAACAGTGGATTATAACTTCGAAATCCTTTCGTCTCGTTTACGAGAGCTGGCTTTTCTGAACAAAGGGGTATATCTCTCACTCGTAGATAAACGTGAAACGGAGGAGGTTGATGGTGAGAAAAGATTTTTAAAAGAAGATTTCCATTCGGAGGAAGGATTAAAGGAATTCGTAAAATTCCTCGATGCCAACAGGGAAAGCCTTATCGAGAAGACCATTACAATTACCACAGAGAAGAATGATGTTCCCGTTGAGGTTGCCATGCAGTACAATACGTCATTCTCCGAAAACGTACACTCCTACGTGAATAATATCAACACCATTGAGGGAGGCACCCACTTAACCGGTTTCAGAAGAGCGCTCACCAGAACGCTAAAGAAATATGCCGAGGATTCGGGGATGCTCTCGAAGCTTAAATTCGATATCAACGGCGATGATTTCCGCGAGGGCTTAACAGCAATTATCTCGGTAAAAGTAGCCGAACCTCAGTTCGAGGGGCAAACCAAAACAAAGCTAGGAAACTCGGATGTTAGCTTGGCCGTTGATCAGGCTGTTAGCGAGGCGCTAGCCAACTACCTCGAGGAGAACCCTAAGGATGCGAGAACCATTGTGCAAAAGGTAATTCTTGCAGCACAAGCCCGCCATGCAGCGCGTAAAGCAAGGGAATTGGTTCAACGAAAAACAGTGCTTTCAGGCTCAGGGCTACCCGGTAAGCTGTCCGACTGCTCGGAAAAAGACCCAAGTTTAACTGAGGTCTATTTCGTTGAGGGTGATTCAGCAGGTGGAACAGCAAAGCAGGGTCGCGACAGAAACTTTCAGGCAATCCTTCCGCTTCGTGGTAAGATACTGAACGTAGAGAAAGCCATGCAGTACAAAATCTTCGAAAACGAGGAGATAAAGAATATTTTCACTGCGCTAGGTGTAAATATTGGCACCGAAGAGGACAGCAAAGCATTAAATCTTTCAGGGTTAAGGTATCATAAGGTAATTATCATGACCGATGCCGATGTTGATGGTAGCCATATCGCAACCCTCATCATGACCTTCTTTTTCCGATATATGTTTAACCTGATACAGGAGGGTCACCTATACATTGCAACCCCCCCTCTCTACCTAGTCAAGAAAGGCAAAGAGGAACGCTACTGCTGGACTGAAGAGGATCGCAAACTAGCCATTGAGGAGATTGGCAAAGGCAAGGAAGGATCGGTTCACATACAGCGCTACAAAGGCTTGGGAGAGATGAATGCCGAGCAGCTCTGGAGCACAACAATGAATCCGGCAACTCGAATACTACGTCAAATCACCATCGATAGCGCAGCTGAGGCCGACAGGATTTTCTCCATGCTCATGGGCGATGAGGTACCACCCCGTAGAGAGTTTATTGAGAAGCACGCCAAATATGCGAAGATTGATATATAGTAGTGAAAAGGTAAGCAACAAAATATCAAGTAAGAAAACCAGAGAATTTCTGGTTTTCTTTATTGTTTCTCTATTTCCAGTTTTAACTTTCGGTAAACAACACCTTTCTCATCGTATGTCCAAACTGGTCCAACACTAATACCGTTCACGTAGTTAATCCTGCCAGCAACCCCTCCGTTGGGGTAAAAGGTAGTCCAAATACCCTGATGATAATTCTCAAGATAATCACCAGTAAGTAATAAGTTACCAGTTTTATTAAAAAAACACCATGTTCCTTCCGATTTCCCATCTCTATAACTACCCTTTTGCTTTAAACTACCATTTGGGTTATAGATCAACCACATGTCTTCAAAAAGACCATTCTTAAACGCTCCTTTGCTGTGCATAACGCCATTAGGGTAATAGCTCCTCCAAAGTCCATTTTTACTAGAATTTTGGTAAAAACCTTCTTCTGCAACAACTCCATTTTCGTGAAATTCAACGGATTGTCCTTCTATCCTACCAGCGATGTAACTAGTTTCAATCATTTTTTTACCCGAAGGGTAGTAACCAATTACAACTCCCTCACTTAAACCGTTATTATAAAATGTTTTACGTTGAAGTTGTCCGTTTTTATAGTAAGTATAAAGAGTGTCCTGATACTTCCCATTTTTCTTTTTACCCCTATAATTTAGTTCACCCGTATCGTAGTAAGATTGCCATAACCCGTTAAGAGTATCATTTTCATACTCTGCAATTAGCTTAGGCTTACCTTCGCTATTAAAGACTTTGGAAATTCCATTAAGGAATCCTTTTTTATAGTTTGATTCAGAATCAATCAGCCCATTAGCAAAATAAGTTGTTAATAGCCCATCCAATTTATCCGATTTATAGGTGCCGGTTTGATATATTGTAGCATCGCTATTCCAAAAAATAAATTCTCCAACCTTAACACCTAGTTTATAGTGAAACAAACTTTTTCTACCACCAGAAGGAAAGTAGGTTATCCAAATGCTATCGAGTTTATTGTCTTTGTAGAAACCCTCCTGCATTATACGACCACTTTCAAAGTAAAAACTATATTTTCCTCGTTTAAGGGTGTCATTCCCAACAATAATCCCTAAGTACTTCTCCTTAATCAATCCATTGATGTAGTTCTTCTCAACCACAACGAATTCTTGCCCATTAACATCTATAAAGCAAAAGCAGAAGTAAAATAGTAGTATGCTTTTTAGTTTTGGTATTAACATTTGATTCGTTTCCTTTAGAAGAAAAGCCATCTGGTTTTTTTTCAGATGGCTTAATATTCAAGTTGTTTATTTCATCTATTTTACTTTCATACTATCAACTGTTGCCTCATGAAGAATTACTGGATAATCTTTTACTTCAATTAAAATTTGAGTACCTTCTAACGCAAATTTTGAACCATAATCAATAATCGCTGCAAGTGAATATGTTCCTGATGCTAAAACATTAGGTAAGATTAACTCAATTGTTCTAGACATTTTTGGAAACGTTTCAAATTCTATTGGATCAAATTGTTTCTCTTCAACATTATTAATATTTGATGCAATAAGGTAAACTTTACTTTTTGTAATTTTTTCACCTAAATTTTCAATTGTAGCGCTAAACCTTCTTTCCTTATCTTTTGCTTCAGTAATCTCAATTAAATTACTAATTTTTAGGGCATATTTTGAATTTGATTTAGGTGACTGGTAAATATGGACACCAATTCTGCCGCCGACCCTAACACCTGTGCCTAATGATTTATCAGAAGTCCAAGAAGATTGCTCAATTGTTGTTTGTATGTACAAAATACACCAAGCAGCACTGTACTCATCAGTTGGCACCATCATATTCAATTGAATAGAAATCTCATCCCCTGGATTAATCTCAAAAAAAGAAGGATTAATGTTTAACCAATTCGCACATGATCTTTTAGTAGAATTAGGGGCTAATACTTTCTTCTCACCTGTACTTGAAGGTAAAAAATCATTCAAGGTGATTAAAAAAGAGGATTTCTTATTACTATGATTCTTAACAGTTATTGTTCTAGACTGATTTTCACCTGGCTCTGCATTAAACTCTAAAAAAACTGGTGCTACTTCGAAATCTTGAGCAACAATATTTCTGTGTATCAAAGATAAAATCAAAAAAATACCTAGTGTAAAATAATTCCTATATTGCATGGCTTTACTTTTATTTTTTGATAAAAATATGAAAAATCTTTTTAATTATGAAGTATTCAAATTTAAATATGTTTGAATAAATGCTAAAACGACAGCAATTATTGTTTGCTTTGAACAATTAATAACATTAATTTCAATGTAAATTGAACTTTTATATTTTTTTTAAAAAAAAAACTGTATTTCTCTGGATAAAAAACAATGGTTTCTAAATCCTTACTAAATTTTAATATTTTAAAATTACTATTCAATAATTTTGACCTTTTCCTTCAAATGTTATAGAAGAATAATATTTCAACTAACCAAATCAAACAAACAATTGTTCAGGAATTTTGTTCTACATGTCCGAATAAAAAGTATATTTGATAGATGATTAATTCATTCCTATATAATTAAAATTTAGGTTTAAAATATTTTAATTGTTACGATTGAAGAAATTAGCCCAATTCAACTTCTTTCTGCATTGGTGATTCCAAACAAAGCAAGAAGAAACGATAAATAATTGAGTTAATTTCATATTAATCACGTCCTAGTCTTTTCAAAAAAACAATACTTCCAAGATACAAAGAGAATGAAATTTGAGATATGAAGAATTATTCAATTATTATTATTATGTATTTTTGAGCATATTACGTTTTTTGTACTTTTGACAAAAAGGGGGTAGGCTATTTTTATTCAGTTTAAATCGTTCAAAGTGATTGATAAAATGAGAACTTACAAAAAATCTACAGGTCTTCTAATACTTTTTATTTTATTGCAATTTACTACGGTACTCTCTCAAGAGATTATTCAACTACCAAAAGGAAAACAGGATGACATTGACAAATATAAGGAACTTGTTTCACGATATAAACTAGCAAATAATTCCCAGCAAGCCGCATTCTATCTAAATAAAATTGCATTTATCTACTGGGAGAATGGAACAACAAAGGAGGCAATTAGCACCTTTCTTGAAACCATTCCTTTAAACGAAAAGACCGGAAATTTCAGTGATGTAAAAGCGGTTTACAGTAACATAGCATTAATCTACACAGACTTAGATAGACTAGATCTTTCGCTAGAATATTTTAATAAAAGTCTAATAGCCCGTCGAAAACTTAATGACAAATCTGAAGTAGTTGCAGGTTTAATTGATGTGGCCTATATGCTTACCGTTTTAAATCAAACGGAAAAGGCAATTGAACGCCTTGAAGAAGCCCTTGAATTAGCTAAATCTATTAATAATCCTCGATTAATCCTAAACTGCGCAAAGCTCTTCGCTGCAAACTACGATAAATTAGGGAATCTAAACAAGACTAAGGAGTATAATGATATGTATGCATTATACGAACAACAACTCTCTACTCAAGATATTGCAGCTGACTTCGAAAAAAAGGTAACAAAATCGCAAGCTGAAGTCGAAATGGAAAAAAGGCAGCGAGAGATCCAACGGCAAATCATGGAGTTACAAGAACTTAGGTCAAAAACAAAGCAGGATTCTTTAGGAGTTATTGTAAGCGTTAAACAGGATAGCTTAGCCCGTGCACAAGAACTCGCCTTGCTAAGAGAAAACAAGCTGACCTTAATAACCAAAGAAAAGGAGCTGAGCGAAACAAAAAACCGAGAGCAGCAGGCTCAGGTTCGAATGCAAAAGATTATTATTTACTCTGCAGGAGGCTTTCTAATTTTAATGGTTATCCTTGCTGTTTTTATTTACAAGAACTATAAGGACAAGAAAAAGGCGAATGAACTGCTTAGCCTGCAAAACACTGAAATTCAGAAGCAGCGCGACCACATTCAACGGCAAAACGAGAACATCAGCAAGAGTATAAACTACGCTCAGGGCATTCAAAAGGCGTTGCTCCCAACCCAATCGAGCTTAACCTCTGTTTTCCCCGAGTCATTCATCTTCTTCCGCCCCCGCGATATTGTGAGCGGCGACTACTACTGGTTTCGCTCCCTTTCCAATAGCAAGGATGAGTTCAACCCGAACACCGACAAGTTTGCCGTTGCCGCCATTGACTGTACAGGCCATGGCGTTCCTGGTGCCTTCCTCTCCATGATCGGCTATAACCTTCTTGACGAAATTGTTAGTAAAGGTATCCATAACCCTGGTGCTATCCTTAAAGAGCTGAACAATGGGGTACGCAAGGCTTTACGTCAGGACGAAACGGATAATAGGGATGGTATGGATATGGCCCTTTGCGTTGTTGATATTAAAAATAGGATGATCGAGTTCGCTGGAGCTAAAAATCCAATCGTTTACGTTTCCGATGAGGAGGTATTTAGAATCCGTGGCGACAAGGAATCAATCGGCGGGGGGTATGGCGTATTTGAGGATAACTTCACCACCCATCAAATAAAAATTGAAAAGGCCACCTGGTTCTACCTATTTTCCGATGGCTTTATCGATCAGTTCGGGGGTGCCGATGGACGAAAATTCATGATCAAGTCGTTCGTAGATTTACTTGCAAGCATATCCATCCTATCGGGCAATCAGCAGCGCGAAATGCTCAAGAATACCCTAAAGGACTGGCTTGGAACTCAATTCCAGCAGGTTGATGACATACTGGTAGTTGGGTTTAAAGTAGAGTAGAGGTTGTCGGTTATCGGTTGTCGGTTGTCAGTTTCATAACCTCGTTAAAATTATACCATGCAAGCAATTTACCGTTTGAGGTTTGCATAGTATGGTCTCCGCCATAAATAACGTGAGTTCGATTTAAGAAATGGTAGTAATACTCTAAATTGTAATTTGTTACAAGTTTATCATTTGGTATTGGAATGATGCCTGCCTGCCGCCTGCCTACCGGCAGGCAGGCGGCAGGCAGGCATCATTGGCTACGCCGAACTAGCTGCGCTGAACTCACTCCGTTCGGTTCGCAAGCTCGGTTCCATTTCTCCCCTCAAAGCAAAATACTGATAACATAGCACTTAAATTGTTTCTTACATCGAACTGACGTTAAATAACGTAGGCGTTCTCTGATGTATTACCCGATATTTTATTCCAGTAATTAATGTTCTCGAAAAAATCGGCATTAAAGGTATGGCTCGATTTGATTTCAACTGGGGTTAAGCCATCCACATTTTCAATCAAACAATCAATCTCCACACCTTTATTGTCGCGCCAAAAAAAAAACAATTGTTTCTTAACCCATTATTAAATCGACCTTTTATCAATTCGGAGATCATTAAATTCTCAAACAAGGAACCTCTGGCATAATGCGATGAAAGCTGATTTGCTGAGCGTATTTCGAGCAACGAACAGGCTATCCCTGAATCGTAAAAATATAGTTTTGGCATTTTTACTAGTCGTTTGTTATAGTTCTTATGATGGGGTTGTAACAAATAAATAGTAAAACTAGCCTCAAGAACCGATATCCACGCTTTGGCAGTATTTACGCTAATTCCACAGTCGTTTGCCAGAGAACTTAAATTGAGTAATTGCCCTATTCGTCCAGCACACAGCTTTATAAACCGAATAAAATGGTTTAAATCATGTATGTTTTGCAACAAACGTACATCACGTTCAATATAAGTTTGTAAATAGTTAGGATAAAAATCAACGGGGTCTATTTTCTTATCATAAATTCTCGGGTAAAACCCTTTGAATATAAGATCTTCATACTTATCGAAAGGAATACCTTGTTCCTGTAGCTCGCGAATGCTCAATGGCAATAGGTTTAAAATAGCAACCCTTCCTGCTAGTGATTGGGTTATATGCTGATTTAAAAGGAAACTGTGCGATCCAGATAGAATAAATTGGCCAGAAGTATTCGATTGATCGGAGATGGTTTGTATGTATGAAAATAATTCTGGAACACGTTGAATTTCATCAATCACCATTTTTTCGCCTGATTTCAGAAAATGAAGGGGGTCAGATTTTGCGAATAGGCGTATATCAGGATCTTCTAATGATTCATAATGATGGTTTGGAAAATGGTTTTTAATCAGAGTGGTTTTCCCCTACTGCCTAGGCCCAGTAACGGTTACAACTGGAAATTTCTCACTCAACATAATTATTTTATCGCTGATATTTCTTATAATTATACTGCAATAATAGTACAATTTTGCAACTCAAATGCATAATTGTACTATTATTTATTGTAAAGCCTACCTGGTTCTACCTATTCTCCGATGGCTTTATCGATCAGTTCGAGTGTGCCGATGGACGAAAATTCATGATCAAGTTGTTTTTATATCTACTTGCAAGCATATCCATCCTATCAGGCAATCAGCAGCGCGAAATGCTCAATAATACCCTAAAGGACTGGCTTGGAACTCAATCCCAGCAGGTTGATGATATTTTAGTAGTTGTGTTTAAAGTGGATTGAGAAATTTTATTTTTAGATTATTAGTTTTTCATTGAAAATTTAATGTAAACCAGATTTTTCTACAATTTAATTCCCTGAAGTTTTAAAAAAATAATATAATGAGCACCTAAAACTGATTTTTTATCTAGTTATTATATCGCTTAATGTTAAGTCACTTCAAATCCATAAAGATGTTTGAATAGAATGTTTCCCCAATATTCATTAACAATAACAAAATACAGTACATTTTTTTAAAAGAATAACAATAATGTTTTATTATTGTTATTCTTTAAAACATGAGTCTTAAATTCGAAATTTTTCTTTTGGTCAATCAATACGTTCTATTTACAAAAAAAATCATGCATCCTTATTATTTATTCATTTTTTGTTTTAAATTTACTTTTTGAAATATTAACTAAACTAAGAAACAAACCAATAAAACAATAAAACTATGAGAAAATTAATTTTAGGTTTTGCAATGCTGCTTATGAGCCAATTAGGTTTCGGACAAGCGGTTTCTGATAATGCAGTTGTTCCAGTATCTGTTACTCTTAATTCAATATTAAGGCTTACAGTTGTATCTGGTGGTAATATCCAATTTGTAGTTAATAATATTGGAGACTATACTAGTGGAGTAGCAAACACTACTCAGTACAGAACAACTTTTACCGTTGCCTCCTCGAGAGATTTTGATGTTGATGTTTATGCTGAAGATCTTGATTTCATAGGAACAGATGCAGGCGGCTCTTTACTCCTTGAAAATGTTGGTTACGTGGTTTGGGACAATATTGCTGCTGCGCAATTAGTTGCTTTAGATGTATTAACTGATAACAGCGCCCCAGTAAGAATAATTGATGAAGGTGCTGCTGGAGATGCTACCGATAATGAATTTCAACTAAGATGGGAATTAGGAACTCCAGCTTTACAAGTTTTATCCACACTTGGATCATTGCTTAGTCAGAGTATTGCTCCTGACAATTATGTAAACAATGTGTTCATAGTACTTTCAGTTGACTAATTTAAAATCGACAATAATTAATCGCACATTATTGTTAAAGATAAGCCAGACAAAACTGTTTGGCTTATCTTTTAAAATAAATATATTATTTCAATTTATGTTTTTACCCATAAAGCATATTAAGTTAATCATATTTTTACTAATTGGTTTTTTTTACCACTTTGATGTAAATGGACAAATACAAGTAAAGGTTAGCATTACTAGTGGAAAACCAGTTCATTTTAGTTTTAACACCATTAACAAATATAATAATGGAATTGAGTTAATTGACTGGACAAAAGCAAGACTGATAGTTGATGATACAAGGCCAGCAACAATAACAACTGGTTGGGAGTTATGGGCATTTACCTCCTCATCTGATTTAGAGTGTAGCGATGGTTCAACAATCCTAATTTCCGAATTGGAGATTAGAGTAAAACCACAAGTTGGCTTTACTGGTACTCCGGCCCCTGGAGCTGAAGTTTGGATTCCTTTAAATAATAACATTGCTGTTGGAAGAAAAATTCTTGAAGATACGGATTTTACTAGCGTACAATGGGATGTAGATATTGACTTTAGGATAGGCTCAGGTGGTACTCTAATTAATAGAAATTGGGAACTATACTATGCTGATATTATATTTGTACTTACAACTGTTGAATAATAAACCTAATTAACCAAATTTGAATGTTCGCTTTTGTAAAAAAAGTTATACTATGTTTTATTATTCTTTTTTCATTTCATAATGAGTATGCTTTCGCACAGTATTATTTGTATAATACTTTTGACCCTACTCAGATTGAAATGAAATTCGTTAAACACAGCATAGATGCACTTCCAAGAAAAATCTTTTTTAATCCACTAAAAATAGTTAATCGGTCAAGAAAAAGTGAAACATTTACTGTAAAATTAACACCTCCCCAAGGGTGGTCAATTATTGGAAGTGAGCAGTTAGAAATAAATTTAGCCCCTTTTGATTCTATCTATATTCCGGTTCGTGTATCTGTAGGTGAGAAGGTTCGAGGTGATATTGGATATTCCGTTATAGCTTCTATTACAGATTCAAAGGGTAATACCCTAAAAAACGAGTACTGCTTTTTAAAAATCCCCCGTCAAAGAGATTATAAAGTTAAATTCATTAATCGTAAGGGTTATATAGATCAACGCACAGGACAATCAGACTTCTCAATCTCTATTTCCAATAAAGGAAATAGAGAAGAACTATTCAACCTTGTTTTTGATGCCGAACCATTACTCGGGGTTGGCCCTTCAAAAGCACAACAGTTCGTATCTGAAATAATCGTTCCACCCTATGCCGATACAACATTACAATACAATGTTGAACTTAAAGATACTGATTTTAAAGAAAAATATTTCTTCAAAGTCAATGCTAATATTTCAACGATCGACACATCAATAAACAGTACACTTTGGTTTTATAAAATCGATTCTAGGTATAATAACATCATTCCATCAGCAAACAAACCATTAGTAGTTGAGTTTAATGTTCATGGCATTCTTCAAGGCAGTAAAAAACCCACAACTTCTACAAATATAACAGGAGATATACTGCTTAAAAAGAACCGAGAGGTTTACTTTTCAATTCGAAGCTATTCTGGAAAGAACTTTGAGCAAATTTATAATTCAAGCCGAGTCCTTTTAGGCTTTAAAACCCATAAGTTTTTAATTGAACTTGGGGATGTTAATCATAACTATGAAGGAAATATTAATGGACGAGGACTGTTTACTGAAATTAATTTTAAACATGCAATTTATGGATTACTAATAAATCAAAATAAAATATCTGATGACAATTATTTTGGTAATCGATTAACCATAAAATTAAAACCTAATTTTTCTTTGATTTCAGAATATACATATCATAAAAACAACTATTATCCTTACGAATCACAGATTTATTCTTTAGGAACAAATGTATCCTTGTTTAAGAAGCATAATATAAAAACATTATTCTCATATAATAATCTTTCACAAAGCATTAACAATAAAAATCAATTCAATGAGTATGGGACTCAAATTGGCTACTCTTCAGTTTTTAAATCATTTCAAAATTATTTGCGCATAAAGTACGGCTCAAAACTTTACAATGGAAGGGATAGAGGAAAACTTGAGATCGATGCTAATACAAATTACAAAAAGGGAAACAACCAAATAAATCTAGGCTATCGTGAATTCAACTCAAATATAACGAAAATTGAATTATCGACAATAACCCAAGACAATGCTAGTAACAGGAAACTTTATTTCTTAGAATATGGTAGACATATCAACCCCTATATATATGTATTTTCGAAACCAACTTTTGAACAAAGCAAATGGAACTCTTTAAATTATCTTTATTCAGGCTCCATTAAGGTTAATTCTTATCAAGTGTATTTAGGTTCTAGAATAAGGCTCAATACATCAACCACTTTTAACCTTCAAATTCTATTATCGAAATCAAATTTTGATAAAATTCCGATACCTGATACCATAGTCCTACACGATAGACTCAAATTCAACTATCAGTATTTAACTTTAAATTTAAGAAGCAAGAGATGGGGGCTTATAACTGCTTATACTCTAGGTCCTAAAAGTCAATTTGAGCAGCAAAACTATCTTTTTTCGGGTCGTCAAACGAGAAACATTAGGGTAATGCCCTACTATGAATCGTTTATTTACAAAAACATTATCTACCTTTCAGGTAATATATCATACTCTCAAGATATAATATCTAATTCATCATATCTCAACGTTACAGGGTTAGTGTATTTTTATTTAAAAAATGATTGGCGACTTAACTTCCTTACTGTTTATTCTTTGCAAAAGAGATCCGATTCAAAAGATGTTGTTCAATCTTATAAAACTATTTATTTCGAAATGGGTGTGAGAAAAGAATTTAATTTCCAACAGCCAAGAGTAAAATATCACAATATCTCATTGATTTTTTTCAAAGACTATAACGGTAACTCGGTTCAAGAACCAAATGAACCAGGTATAAAGAATGTGTTAGTTAATTTCTCAAAGACTGAAGTTGATAATGCAATTGAGATACCAAGCGAAATAAATTCACTAGAATTACTATCTAATAACCTTGGAATAGTATCCGTTGAGAACATTCCTAATGGGCTGTATACTCTTTCATACAATCCTATTGGTAAAGAGGCAGGTACATACACTAAAGCCTTGGATAACCTTAACATTAACATCAACAAAAACGGGCCAATCTACATTCCGTTCGTTGAAAAAAATAAGGTTTTTGGTAAAATCATATTGAATCGAAGTAAACTATCAGGTATTGGTAAAATTGATGTCTCAAATATTCGTATTACATCTACTGATAGTAAAGGGAAGACCTATTCAACACTAACCAATAAAAATGGTGAATTTATAATTTTCGCACCTGTAACGGACGAATATAGCGTAAATATTAATAATATATTTTACGAAAATTTTGATTTAAGACAAAACAACTTTAAGGTGCATTTTAATGGTTATAAGCAATTTGAAGTAAATTTTGTGTTTGATGAAAAGATCAGAAGAATTAATTTCAGTCCTTCTACTCAGGATGCTCAACTCGCCAATATTTTACAGGTTCGAAGAACAAATCTTAGAGGAACAGTTAAAGATGAGAGTTCTCTTTCACCAATTAGAGCTCGTGTTAATCTAATTAATACAAAGACGAATACAGTACTAACCTCAATGTATTCAAGTTCGCAATCTGGCGATTACAATATCTCATTTATGGCGGATGATAGCTATCTACTTGAAGTGCTTGCAGATGGTTACTGGTATCATTCTGAGAATTTAAACCTAAACCAGGTAACAACCTTCCTTAATGTTACAAAAGATATTTTACTAAAACCAATCGCCATAGGCTCAAAGATCGAGCTCAATATTAAGTTTGAAATAAACAAAACCGACCTTGCCCCAGAGGCAGTAGCTGAGCTGAACAGATTGATTAAACTGTTAAAAGATAACGGTAATATCAAGGTAGAGGTACAAGGACACTCAGATGACCTTGAGGCCCTTAATAACCCTCAAATATCAGAAGAACGAGCCAAAAGGGTTGCTCGTTACCTGATTGAGAATGGCTTTAGCAATATTCAGATCAGGGGATTTGGAAATACTGTTCCAATTTCATCTAATGACACTGAACAAGGTCGTGAAGCCAATAGAAGAGTGGAGATTGAGGTGGTAAGTAAGTAGATCGGTTGGCGGTTGTGGGTTGGCGGTTGCCAGTTGTGGGTTATTAGTTAATGATAAGTTGATATGAAAAGTTACAAGGATTTAGAAATCTATCAAAAAGCTTTTAATCTATCGATTCGAATACGAAATAAAACGCTTGAACTACCAAACCCAGATAAATACGAAGTAGGTTCTCAGTTAAGAAGATCTAGTCAAACTATAAAGGATACTATTGTTGAGGGGTATGGTCGCAGAAGGTATAAACCGGATTTTATCAAGTATTTAGTGTATAGCCACTCATCGTTACTTGAAAGCCAGTCCCAAGTTGATTTTTTAAATTCTATTTATTCCAAAGATAGTTGGGATGAAATATCAAAAGAGTTAGATATTCTTGGGGCTCAAATTTATCGATTCATACAATTTGTAGAAAAAGATTGGAAAACAAACCGATAACATACAACAGTTAACAGACAACCGACAACAAACAACCATGCAACTACTCTTCTCCAAATACCACGGTGCAGGCAATGACTTTGTCATCATTGACAACAGAGCTGAATCATTCCCAAAAAGTACAAATCTGATAAAACACCTTTGCGATCGTCATTTTGGCATAGGGGCCGATGGGCTAATGCTGCTCGAAAAGGCGACTAATGCCGATTTCTATATGCGTTACTTCAACTCAGATGGTAACGAATCGACCATGTGCGGGAACGGTGGAAGATGTATTACCCTTTTTGCGAAAAATATTGGGGTTATTCAATCATCAGCCCGTTTTATGGGTATTGACGGTGAACATGCTGCCAATTTTGAATCGCCCAATATGGTTAATCTGAAAATGCAGGACGTATCGGGTGTTGTTACCGGTAGTAATTTCTACTTCCTGAATACAGGTTCGCCCCACTATGTTTGTTTTGTTGATGATGTTCAGAAGGTGGATGTTATGGCTCAGGGACGAGCCATTAGGAACAGCTACAACCTCGATAATGGAGGCACAAATGTCAATTTCATCGATTTTACAAACGATTTTATTAATATTCGCACCTTCGAACGTGGTGTTGAGGCAGAAACGTTGGCTTGTGGCACAGGTACTGTTGCTTCAACAATAGCATATTATCTTCATACAAAAAATATAAAATCAGAATACACGATTCACACCCAAGGGGGTGAACTGTTTGTGAAATTCAAGCAATTAAACGACTCGAAATTCGAAGATATCTGGCTTAAAGGGCCTGCCAATCATGTTTTTGATGGGCAGATAGCCGTTTAAAAAACATTCGTTCCCGATCATCCTTATTAATATCTTTACTCATCGATTTTATTACAAATTTCATTTTTTGTGATATATTTACAAAAATATTTACTGTTATGATTACCCCTATAAGAATTCTACCCACCAGCGAGAGTTTAGAAATTACCCTTGATAAGGAGATGGGGCGTTTTGAATTCCACGGAAAATCACTTCCTGAAAATCCAAACGAATTCTTCGAGCCGGTTATTAGCTGGTTTAAGGAGTATGTGAAAGAACCGAACAAAGAGACCATAGTAACCTTCAAGATGGAGTACTTCAACACTGCTTCATCAAAAAGAATTCTCGATGTGCTTTCAATCTGTCATGACATTCACAAGAAAAAGCTTTCCATAATTATCAACTGGTACTATCGTTACAACGATGATGACATGAAGGAAACAGGGGAATCGTTTTCAGAGATAGTACAGCTCCCTTTCAAATTCTTAACCTACTAGTAATCAATTTTTTCTCAACTTGATCGTTTAACTGAAAGCAACTTTTCAGTAGCAGAAGGAAAAAAAAGCATCAGGGCATCCTGTTTTACCCCAATATATAGAAGAGCCACAAAATTATTGGAGTATATTTCTTTTTAATGAATAGACATTATACAGATTAAGTATCAGCTGTTGTATCTATACTGCTTACCCAAAGCGTTATAGCCCTCGGAAAGGGGATTGTTCAAATAACTCCGCCTTTGAAGGCGGAGATAATGATCTAACGATTTGTGGGCCTCAACCCTTGACTTTCTATGCCAGCTGCTTTATACTTTCTATTAATCAACGTAGAAACAATTCTACTCTTAAAACCGTACACTACGCTTTTGGCTAAAGCCGAGGATTCTTCTTTATCTTGACTCCGCCTTAAAAGGCGGAGTTATTGATTTT
>RPRQ01000080.1 GCA_003818205.1 Bacteroidales bacterium | reverse complement strand
CGTGAGGCTTAACGAGTGGCCGACAGAAGTACCTGCTACCCTGGAAGCCGTACCCGGCGTTTATACAATACAGGTAATAACCAGCAAAGCCGTGGTTTCAAAACGAATCATTGTTAAATAGCACATCTAATACCCTGAAGGTACAAGGTTGTACTTTCAGGGTATTTATTAAAATACTGTTAACAGAATATTTACAAGATATACTTCCTATCATGAAGATATAATTCTTTCTATTCATAATTTTTTTAAACCATTTATTAACCACAAAAACCTAATCAAGTGAGTAAAAAATTTTATTACTTCAGTCAGAAGGTGATACGCTTATGTTTATCAGCGATATTACTTTTTGCTTTTGTGCAAATTACAAGTGCACAAAACAAACAGCTAAAAAAGGTTCTTGAAACCTATAAGCAAAAGAAAGTTTATGTTCAGATGAATGATCCTACTGATCAGAAAGGAACGATTAAACTAGAAAACGATGAAATACTCGTTATTTACGGCTACATGAGCCCCTCCTCTGGATATCAGTGGGTAGTTGAAGGGTTTGACTCCAATGTATTAAAGCAGGAGAGTATTCCCTACTATGAAACAGTTGAAGAGTGCCCTGCGCCAGGTGCATGGGTCTATCAGAGTATTGTTATCACAGGCGTGAACAAAGGGGTTACCGATTTGAAGTTATCTTACTCTCGTCCTTGGGAAAAAGCAAGAACTAAAACTTCAGAACGAACTATAAAGGTTGAATCAAATGGTACTTCTAAAAGTGCATTTAATTACACTCCGCTGAAAGTTACAAAAAAACCGTTGGAACAAAGTGAATACGCAGTAAAAGCGATACCTTCCTACTGGAACTGGGCTGAACAAGGGGTTGTTACTCCTGTGAAGAACCAAGGTCAGTGCGGTAGCTGTTGGGCTTTTGGTGCGACGGCAGGGTTCGAAGCCAAAATATTGAAAAAAGATGGCGTAGTAAAAGACCTTGCCGAGCAATACCTTGTTTCCTGCAACGAGTGGGGGATGAGCTGCGCTGGTGGATGGTGGGCGCATGATATGTGGATGAACTATGCTCCCGCTGGTGAAAAGGGTGCTGGAGCTGTTTACGAATCAGATTTCCCATATCAAGCGATGGATGTTGAATGCAACCCCCCTCATGAGCATTATGAACAGCTTGAAGGATGGGCTTACACTGATGATGTACCCGATAACAGATGGCCTACAATGGCACACACACCTACTGTTGCACAGGTAAAAGAAAAGTTATACCAATGGGGTCCTATACCCACTGCACTTTCAACACAAGGATGGAGCTCTTATACAGGTGGTATCCTAAGCGGACAATTCCCAACAACAACTGACCATATCGTGCTTATCACTGGTTACGACGATGCTAATCAATGCTGGATTATTAAAAATTCGTGGGGTGCAGACTGGGGTGAAAACGGTTATATCAGAATAGCCTATGGGAGTAATCTTGTGGGTGACTGTTCAACTTACCTAAAATATGACAAAACCAATCCTCGTCTTATTTATCAAGGCGATCAGTTTTACGAAGCGATTGAGAATGATGGTGCTATCAGAATGCCCATTGATATTAAGTTTTTAAGCCCAGGCTTAGGATTCTCAATAAGCAGTGGGACATTCACTCAGGGTACTCATTATAGCGTATCGGGGCTTCCCGCAGGTTTAATTGCAAAAATTGAAGCCGTAAGTAATGTTAAGGCGAAGATTACTTTAACTGGTAAGGCAACAAGTCACCTCAATGCAAATGATGCAAACATAACTGTAACTTTTACGAATGCTGCATTTAATGGAAATACAGCATCAGGGGTAGAAAACTCAACATACGCTCTTAAAATAGATTTCTTTGACCCATATCAGATTATATACCAAGATATTACTGATCTTACAATTACTTCAGCTGATCCATGGAAATCGTTTGCACTACCCGATGGCGGATCATTTGGTCTATGGTACAGCTACTATGATTTCGACGATCAGGTTGGTTCAGCAACTTTCTTCCTAGAGTCTTATACCAAGCGTATGTTATGTACTACACCTGGCTACACTGAACTTGACAGGAACATCACCGCTCTAAGCACAGGTGCTGCGATTGATGGGAATGTTGTTAACTGGACTGTTGGTGGTAGTTATGGTGACCAACACAGGATAACGAACAAAAATTACACTGCATGGAATGGCAAAACAGCCTACGCTGGTTTCACTATCAACCTACATGGTGGTACATGTTATGGTTGGTTCAGGTTACAGGTAAATGCAAGTGGAACACAGGTTTCTATCCTTGACTATGCATATAATCAAGAACCTTATGCACCAATCGCTGCTGGTTCAACGGTTGTTCCAGTATTGAAACCTATCGTTGAGTTTGAATCAAATATTAGTCAAATATTTGCAGGACAACAGGTGCAATTCACTGACCTATCAACCAGAAAACCAACATCATGGTCATGGACTATAAATGGAGGTACACCATCCACAAGTACTGAAAAAAATCCATTGATTACTTTTAATACTGCTGGTTCATACAATGTATCGTTAACTGCAACGAATGCTGCAGGTAGTAGTTCTATTACCAAAACGGCTTACATTACAGTGTATCCAAATACTGTTCCTGTAACAGATTTCAAAGCTGAATCTACAACGGTACCCAAGGGTTCCAGCGTAGTCTTTACCGATCTGTCAACCAATATGCCATCTTCATGGGCATGGTCTTTTACTGGTGGTACACCTTCAACTAGTATTGTGCAAAATCCTATTGTAACCTATGCCAATACAGGTGCATTTAATGTTAGCCTTACAGCAACGAATAAGAATGGCTCAAGCACAGCAACAAAGAGCTCGTACATTAACGTTGTTACAGTTCCATCGGGCTACTGCACCGCAACATCTACCTACACATCTCCTGGTGCTGTCTATATTGCCAATGTTAAGTTGAATAACCTCGACAATGCATCAGAGTTTGCAAATGGTTATCAGGATTTCACTATCAAGTTTGCTACGCTTGAACCCGGAAAAACATACACTGTAATTGTTACACCAAGCAACGACTGGCCATTGAATTCCTTAGGTATATGGATCGATTTTAATAAGAACGGTCTGTTCACAGATGCAGGTGAAGCTGTTCATACCATGAATGGGACACAGGTATATAGTAAAACCTTTACTGTGCCGTCCACTGTAACATCTGGGATTACCCGTATGAGAGTGAGAATGCATTATAGTAAAGAATCTTTTGCCTGTGGTAATGAAGATTATATTGGAGAAGCTGAGGATTACTCTGTTGTTTTTCCAGGAGCCATCTCTGTTGATACTCAGGCGCCAACTGTTCCTACTAATCTAGCTGCTACAAACGTAGCGCAAACTAGTCTTACCCTGAATTGGACTGCTTCAACTGATAACGTTGGTGTAACTGGTTACGATGTTTATCGTGGGGGTACAACCCTTGTTGGTAGTACATCGACAACTTCCATTAATGTAACTGGTTTAACAGCTAATACTAACTACAGTTTTACCGTAAAAGCTAAAGATGCTGCGGGTAACGTATCGGCTGCCAGCACCGCTTTGAGTGTAACTACTCTACCCGTAGGAACAACCTACTGCTCCTCCAAGGGAAATAGTAATGCTAGGGAGTATATTAAAACGGTTAAGTTTGGTACATTTAGCAATACATCCGCAGCTGCTGGCTACTCTGATTTCACAGCGATGACTGTAAGTATGGTCCCTGGATCGGTAAGTTATACTTTAACCCCAGGATTTGTAAGCACATCGCGCACCGAGTACTGGAGGATTTGGATAGACTTCAATAAGAATGGTCTATTTACAGATGCTGGCGAGCAGTTAGTATCGGTTAGCGGGAAAGGTGTAAAAACAGGGACTATTACCATTCCTACAACAGCAACAGGGACTACACGTATGCGTATTTCTATGAAGAACGCAGCAGTACCAACTTCATGTGAGGTGTTTGCGAATGGAGAGGTGGAAGACTATGCAGTAACCTTTAGTGGTGATACTCAGGCACCGACAGCACCTACTGGTTTAGTAGCTACAAATGTTGTTCAGACAGGTTGCACATTGAACTGGACAGCATCTACGGACAACGTGGGTGTGACCGGTTATGATGTATACCGAGGAACAACACTTGCAGGTAGCACAACAACTACAAACTTTAATGTAACCGGTTTAACGGCTAATACTAGTTACAGTTTTACTGTAAAAGCTAAAGATGCTGCTGGAAACGTATCAGCAGCAAGTATGGCTTTAAGCGTTACCACAACGGGAGGTGTAGTAGTTACTTACTGCGCATCGCAGGGCAACGACCAGACCTACGAGTGGATTGCTGGTGTTCAGGTAGGTAGTTTCAGCAAAACATCCGCTGCTGCTCCGTACAGCGATTTTACGAGCAGTATAATCAACCTCATCCCAGGAGCTAACACCTCATTAGTGGTTACCCCTGGTTTCCGTCCTTCTGAACCTTACAACGAGGCTTGGGTCATCTGGATTGATTACAATAAGAACGGCCTATTCACGGATGCTGGCGAACAGGTATATACAGGAACAGGATCAACAGCCCTTTCTGGCAGTTTTACGGTTAAGACTGGTGTGTCTGGAACTACCCGCATGCGAGTATCCATGGGTTACGGTACTGCCCCTGCCTCCTGCGGCTCATTCGCCAGCGGAGAGGTTGAAGATTACACTGTAAATCTTGGCGTTGCAGGTGTTAGTAGTTCAATCCCAGTAATAAATGAATTAAATCTCAAAGTATTTCCTAATCCGAGTGATGGAAGCTTTAAGGTTATTCTGCCTGCTTTGAATGAAGAAGCGAAGGTGAACGTTTTCAATATGAATGGTCAGCTGATCTTTCATACAACAGTTGAGGTTGGCAATGGATTCGTTGAGATACCAATTAACCTGAATGTAGCATCAGGTGTTTACACTATACAGGTTTTATCGAGTAAAGCGATAGCTTCAGAGCGAATAGTCATCAAGTAGTTCCTCTATCATACCCTGAAGGTGACGCTTTGAGCCTTCAGGGTATTTTAAAATCATCATCTAAATTAGAATCTAAAGAATGATTCTATTAAAACACAGTTAGGTTAAATTAATAAATCATCAATAAATGTTTCATTATATAACAGATAATAAGGTAGATATGATTTTATAAAAGAGGACTAACCTATAGTGTAACACTTGTGAAAATGAAAAACTACCATCATGGTAGTTTTTTTTTGATTTGATATTAGAAATGATTAGAGTTTTACCTTACAATTTCTTTTATTTGTTTATTCGCAGATGATTATTAACTGATAAATATGCATTCAAAACTATTCTTTAAGTGCCTTTTTTTCTTGTTAATACCTAATGGTTTACTACAAGCTCAAGATAATAGATTGGTTGATAGTTTACTAAATACAATCCCCACATCGTATAAGGATTCGATTAGAATTAGAGAAATTATCCGTTTGGCAAATAACTATTATTTGAATAATTCTGATTTGACCAAAGAACTTACCAAAAGAATTTTAGATGAATCAATTACAGCTAATTATAAACTTGGTATGGCAGATGCCTATAATTTGTTCGGAATTATTTATCTGAATAATAGCAAATATGATTCTGCTTTAATTGAATTATCAAAGGCTAAGATTCTCTATTTTGAATTAAATAACCAGCTGGGCATTGTAAATTGTTATAATAATGTTGCACTAGTTTACTCCGACTTAGGGATGTATAGCGATGCCATTATTAATTATATTCAAGCATTAAAAGCGATTGAATCATTTAACAATGAAAGCTTAGCAGCAATTATAAATATCAACCTGGGCAAATTATATATAGAGTTAAACGTTTATGATGAAGCCGAAAAGTGCATTAATAAAGGGTTAGAACTTACAAAAAAATATAACCTGAAAGGTCAGCTGGAGTATATTTACAATATGCTAGGGGATATTGCTTGTGAAAAGAAAAACTTTAGTAAAGCGATTGAATACTATAACCTATGCTTTGATGAATGCAAAAGGACCAATAATATTTTATTGCTTGCAGGATGCTACTTGTCAATGGGTAATATATCAGAATTAAAAGATGATGTTATTCAAGCGGAGAAGTCATACACTAGAGGTCTTGAAATTGCTGATGAAATCAATGTGCCAAGTCAAAAGGTAAGAGCTCTTAATTACCTCTCATATTTATATTTGAAAGTCCATGATAATGTAAAGGCTAAAGATTATGCTACCAAAGCCTATAAAATAAGTGATGAAATAGATTTTAAGGAGGGGTTAAAGAATGCATCGCTCAATCTTAGTTACATAAATTACTCTATTGGGGATTATCAACGCGCCTACGATAATCTGATGTACTCCGATACAATTTTAAGCGATATTTCTGATAATAAAATAGTTTTTGCTATATCGGATCTATTAACGAAAATTAAGAATGATCAAATAGAGTATTCTACTCAAATAAGCCTTCAGCGAAAGAAAATCCGAAACCTTGTCTTGTTAGTCATCGTATTTTTCCTTATCACGTTGATAATTGGTATCGTGCTAATCTATAGAAGAAAAATTCGAAAATCTCGCATGAAGGAAAACTTACTTAACCGAGAGCTAACCTCTAAAGTGATGTTTCTTGCAAAGAGAAATGAGGTCTTTTCAAAGGTAGAAACAATGCTAAGCCAAAATAAGAATCGTTTTATTCCGGAGAATCAACCGCTAATTCAAGAAGTAATAGACGAAATTCAATCAGCACAGGATCAGCATGTTTGGAAAGATTTTGAGTACTACTTTACCTCGGTTCATAAAGATTTTTACTCGAAGCTCTACGCACAATTCCCAACCCTTACGGTAAATGAACGAAGACTATGCGCTCTTTTGCGATTAAACCTCACTACAAAGGATATATCGTCAATTACCCATCAAAGTATGCACTCCATTGATATTGCCAGGGCAAGGCTTAGGAAAAAATTGGGTCTTTCTAACATGAAAGTTTCAATCTATAGCTTCCTAGCTACCTTCTGATTTTTTAAAACTTTGAAGCTCAAGGCTCAAGATCAATTTTTAAACCTTGAACCTTCTATCCTTACTTGAAATTAGGTATTAGAAATTAGTTTAACCTGTAAGAAAATTTAACTAGGAATATGCTATGCGGATGGCTACTAAACAGATTATCAACATCGTTACCAACTGATGTGCTTGGCGTTTGATAGCTATCCTGTTTACCCATTGTCCATACAAAAAACAGCGTTGAGCCAGGGCGATACTCCCAGCGTGCTATCATGGTTGATTGTAAATCGAGATAATTATTATCCCTTTTCGAGAATAAGTAAGTATTTGAATTTTCAACCACACTAAATTCGTTATTGTCAGAGTCATACGTTAGCTGGCTTTCAGAATATTTCTCAAACCTATTCTCGAATTTATTCGCAAGAGGATTGGTAATATACTTGTAGTCATAGTACTTAACGCTAGACAGGTATGGTCGAGCGTAGTATTGTAACGATACTTCAGGGTTTATGCTATACTCCAATCGGAGAGAGAGTTCGTAGGTCTTTTGATCGATTGAGGCATTAATATAGCGTGATGGTCCTGTGTAATCAGCTTTCCCCACGTATTGCAGCTTATTCGTTCTTACAGAATACTCCGGCACAAGCGTAAGCGAGATATTCTTCGATGGTCGGTAATTGATGAATGCGAAATAGCTTTTACTTCTGCTATAGCCCTCATCGCCCCAATTATTTGAACCTCCAACTGTAAATGTCAGTGCTTTACGTTGATCGGAGCTGATGTTATACCAGCCGTTCCAATTGCCAGGGAGTTTAAGCATGGGTCCACCCCACAATGCGCTATTCGAAAGCCTCTCACCGCTACGGTTAATACCTCCTCCGATACCCCAGTAATTCTTAAGTTGTAGGTTGAAGTTAATATTTCCACCCTTATAGGTATTATCCCTCCCAAAGTTCCAACCCATCCACTGGTTTAGGTTAATATTAATGTTTCGGAAGATAAAAACGGGCTCCCAGAATCGAATACCAACCCATACAGATTGAGAAATATCATCGACGCTATTTGAATACCCTAAATCATTAATCTCCAGTTCAGGCGATTTCCACGATAGGGATGACATGTAGCGAATGTGCCCTTCGCCAACTTTACCGAATTGAAGCAATCCCCCTGTTCCAGTTAGTGAGGTTCTCGATGAATCGAGCGAAACATGTTTTACATCGGGGCGTTGAAAGTATCTTGCCGATGAGTTTTGCGTTTTTGCAATGGCATTCTTTGTGCCGTTTACATTGCTTAGGTATAGCTTAACGTTTAAAAAATAGTTCTTATTCTTCCAGTACTGCTGGAGATCGACACCGCCAGCATAGGCATTTTTATGAAGTTTATCTTTAGTGGCATCGGTGAACTGTCGGTTGGTTGATGTGAATATACTATTGATTATCGTATTTCCCTTATTGAACTCCTTTTTAAGCGTACCTACAAAGTAGTTGGTAAGGGGTTCTGCCAATTCCCTATGGCGTTTACCAAGGCTATCGATTTGGGCATAGCTGTTGAGGGTTAAACTTTCCATAACCCCCACCGATAAACCATTGTTGGTTCGTCCGCTCAGCTTCGTTGCCCCAAGAATTGTGGTATTCGAAGGGAAATCAACCTTTTCATCATCGGTTTCAGTATCTGGGTAGATTTGTGGGGATCTGCCTATTCTGCGTGAGTAGAACAGGTTCTCAGCAGCACCATCCCCATCACCTCCCTGTAGGTTAAAACCAAAGAGGTTGCTTCCTGCAACAAAGAAGGGTCGTTTTTCTTCGAAATAGGTCTCGAATGCCGAGAGGTTGACAACAGATGGGTCGGCTTCAACCTGTCCGAAGTCGGGGTTTACGGTTAAATCGAGGGTAAAATTATTGGTGAGCCCAATTTTAGCGTCTGCCCCTAAATTTAATTCGTTCCGTTTGCCTGTCATATATGGGTTATTCGCTTCGGTCTTAAACCTTTCGGTTTTTGTTACAACATATGGTGCAAACTCAACCTGTCGTTTAGGGGTAAGCCCGCTAAATCCGCTGATTTCTCCAAAGTTATGAACCCAACCCGAAGCATCCTTGGGTACGAACTGCCAATACGAAGCCTCCTGTTTACGGAAGTAGTATCGTCCAACCTGAAGCCCCCAGATAAGGTTATCTAGGCTGGCGAATCGGAGCTGATTCAAGGGTATTTTCATTTCAGCAGTCCAGCCTTGGCTGCTTTTGGCTGTTTTAACCCACCATATGGGATCCCAGTTCTGATCCTCTTTATCGCCATCGTTAGTAATTATGAAATCTTTTTTTACTCCTGCTGCATTTACCCAGAAGCCAAAAGCGGTTTGTTTATCATAGTAGGAATCAATGGCCAGGCCAACGGCATCGCCTTCAATGTCATCGCGACGTGATATTCGATACGATACGCTATCGGGTGAATCGTCGAGAGCCTTTATGGCAACATACAGATAGTCTTGATCATATACAATCTGAAACTCAGTATTCTGCGAAGGGTTCGCCCCTGCGTAGGGATCACGTTGAATAAATCCCCCTTGCCATAACCCTTTTAGCCAAATGGCATCGTTAAGAACTCCATCTATGATTGGAGTTTCAGCGATGATAGGTGCTGTTTCGTAGAACCTTTTCTCGTATGTTTTACTTGCGTAACCTCTACCAATAAGCAAAAATAGGGCAAGCGATAGAGTGGTTAATTTTTCGATTCTCATTTTCTATAACTTTTATTCAATAGTATGTTTTCTAGAAACAATATAATATTTGATGTTTTATGGTATGATTGATAATGGTTAGAATGGTTTAGTATATTTTATGAATAGTTTTGTTAAAGACTGGTAAAAAATACCTTTTGCTGCATCATGGTAAGAAGATTTTATGCCCTGTGCTTTGTTATAGTTAAAATTCTCAACATTAATATTTAACGTGAATTCGATATAACAATGCATGTTATATCGCTATTTATTAGTGCTTTAATACTAATATTATGTTTTTGGAAGACTGGAATAATGGAACTGGAGCGATCCGGCAACTGCCGGACGGCGGAGCCAATATTGCCTGCCTGTCGCCTGCCGGTAGGCAGGGTAATGGTGCTAACTTAAGGATAAATTTAATGAATATTGAACACCGAACAAGGAATAATGAATGTCGAAGTAGTTGATTTACTTCGTACTTCGTAATTCGTTGTTCTATTGTTCGTTATTTATTTTTCTTATGTTAGCACCATTAGTAGGCAGGGTAGGCAGGCTTCAGTTCCACTGTTCCTTGCCTACCCTGCCTACCGGCAGGCAGGCGGCAGGCACCATTTCAATTCCAAATAAAAAATTTGTAACAAATTACATTTTAGAGCATTACCACTATTTCTTAGATTGAACTCACGTTAAAATCGGAATTTTACAATTTTTGTTTTAAATAAAGTGGTTTATGGAAATATCCACCCTGTTCATTACTGGTTTATATCTCTTTACCAATTCAAATGAATAGCATCGATATTTTATATTCCTTTATCCATCTTTAATAATCAGGAAAGTTACAGGCTAAGTATTTGCTAATCAGTGGTATTTAGTTTTCATAATGCTTAACTATCAATAATAATCTATCGTATGAGCGGTTTCTTTGGCTGTGTTTCAAAATCGGATTGTGTTACCGATGTTTTTTATGGCACCGATTATCATTCGCACCTTGGTACAAAAAGGGCAGGAGTTGCATTCTTTTCGAAGGATAAAGGCTTTCAACGGGCTATTCATAGCCTTGAGGATGGATACTTTAGGAATAAGTTTCAGGGGGATGTTGGAGGGTTTGCTGCGAATAGTGGTATAGGTATTATTAGCGATACCGAAGCTCAGCCCATTGTGCTAACCTCGCATTTAGGTCGTTATGCAGTAGCAACGGTAAGCAAAATTAATAATATTGCTGAACTGGAGGAATTGTTCATTAAGAAGCATCGGACTTTTTCGGAGACGAGTCAGGGTGGTGTTAACCCAACCGAGCTGGTCGGAATGCTTATATCCGATGGTGAGTCTTTTGTTGAAGGAATTAATAACGTTTTCAGAAACGTAAAGGGTTCCTGCTCGATGATGATATTAACCGAGCAGGGAATCATCATTGCGCGCGACAAGCTAGGAAGGACTCCTATCATTATTGGTAAAAAGGACGGTGCTTTCGCCGCAGCGTTCGAGACCTGTTCTTTTTCCAACCTCGGTTATGAGATTGAGAAGTATATTGGTCCTGGCGAGATTGTGAGAATAACCGCCGATGGCTATGAGCAGCTTCAAAAGCCTAACGAAAAGATGCAGGTTTGTACGTTCTTATGGGTTTATTACGGTTATCCACCTTCATTCTATGAGAATATTAATGTTGATGAATCGCGCTATAGATGCGGTGCAGCATTGGCAAAAAACGATGACGTTAAAGCGGACTTCGTTGCTGGAATACCCGATTCAGGTGTTGGCCATGCCATTGGGTATAGCAATGCGAAGGGCATTCCGCACACTAGGCCGTATGCAAAATACACTCCTACGTGGCCACGTAGCTTCATGCCTCAGAATCAGCAGATGCGTGACCTTGTAGCAAAAATGAAGTTGATCCCAAATACTGCATTGATAAAGGATAAGAAAGGAATTTTCCTTGATGATTCTATCGTTCGAGGTACTCAGCTGAAGGATAATGTGCAAGATTTACATGCAGCTGGCATTAAAGAGGTTCATATGCGAATCGCTTGCCCTCCGCTTACATATCCATGTGAGTTCTTAAATTTTAGCCGCTCACGATCAAACCTCGATTTGGCAACCCATACCGCTGTGTTTCAGCTAACGGGCAAGGAGCATCCCGATATGAAGGAGTATTCCGATCCCAATAGCCCAAAGTATGCAGAAATGGTAGAGCAGATTAGAAAGAACCTTGATCTAACCACCTTGAAATTTCAAAAACTGGACGATTTGGTTGAAGCCATTGGTGTCCCAAAGGAGAAGCTCTGTACGCATTGCTGGGATGGATCGAGCTACTTTAAATAAAGCAGATTGATATACAATACAGTCTAGCTGCAATTTGAAATAACCTGAAATACCATTTATGGTTAAAATTGATCACCTATTATAGAATTATTCTATAATAGGTGATCGATTTGTAAGTATCGGAAATACATTCCATTGCTTAGAAATAGCATACATTTCATTTGTTTAATATTTGTATTGCCGCTGACTACCTGTCCGACTGACAGGCGGGAAGTCAACGGCAATACAAATAATCTCAACTACAAATAGTTAACAATATTTCCATTAAAACTTAAATACTTTCTAAATATTTATCATAATTTTAAAAAAAAATTATATTAATAGAAGTCATTTGAATACTTAAAGTATATCTACTCCAAACTTATCTCACACATTCTACTAATCGATATAGTAAAAATACATTAGACGTATTGTTCTGATAAGTAGGATTATGTGATATAGATAACTAAATATTAATTTAAATAAAGTTTCACCAATGAGAGCCCAGAAAACGCAATTATTTAAAACGCTTTCAATTTCAATTTTATTTCTTGGTTTTTTTATAACCCCTGGCATAGTAAATGCGCAAGAAGGCACAAAGCAATTTATGCCAAACTCAAACGATAGGCTGTGGCTTGAGTTTAAGTATTTTAATGGAAATAATTTTGGTTTGTATAACTGTAATGAAAAAGAACGAATCAATATTCGTTTGAATTCTGGTGAGAAAGTGTTTTTTGGAATGAACATGAATACAACCTTAAACTACGGAGGGGATGTGTTAACCGATGCCTCCAGAGTTAGATTTCGTGTTCGAAGGCCTAGTGGGACTATTATTTATGCAGAAAAAATAATGAATACGCTCACCGCTGCTGACGGTTTAATTAGCACTTATAATCAGGCTGTTGCTGGACCTAATGGAGCAATACTGAATGGAACAACTATTTCTGGGGGTTATAACCCGTTAACTTTCACTGCCGATGAAACAGGAGATTACTATATTGAGTTTACTGAAACCAGCTTTACCTACAACCGATTCGCCCTTCAATATTTTGATGTTACTGTTACCGATGCTACCAATCATGTAAAAACAAACCCAGGTGAACCGAATAAATCGTCAGGAAGACTATGGTCGAGGGAATGGTCATTTACAACAACTGCTTACGACAATTACCCTGTTAATGCAAACTTTTTTGTGTTTACTTCTGATGAGTTTATCAATAAAGTAAACTTTAGGATGTACCCTTTCTCCTTTACTTTTGTTGTAAACTCTTACGGTGTAACTACATATACTGAATCAAACTATATTAAGCGTACTCAGAGTCAGGAAGGAGACCAAACTGCTGGAGGTGCGATTGCTGAATACCGAGTGTTTTTAAATGATCCTGATCGTTCGGTATGGCCAAATACAACGCTTGCCCCACCAAAAGCGAAGGTTTGGGCTGAGGGAGCACTATTGATGGATTACAATTATAATCGTAATCCACTGTATTTACCAATAGACCATTCTCAAATTGTAATGGAAAAAAACATGCCTTCATGCCCTTATGAAGACGTTACAATTTTTAAGATAGAATCAAATATCGATGGATATACTGCTATCCTTATTGATGTTGATAAAAATGGTGAATACTCTTCGTCTGGTAGCGACAGGGTTATCTACCGCAACATGAAAAAGGGGTTAAACTATGTTCTCTGGAATTTTAAAACAGATGCAGGTGCTACAGTAGCAGTAGGTAATTATAATGCATCGGCAACATTTTTAGGTAGAGGTCCAGCACACTTTCCCTTAAATGATGTAGAACAAATGGATGGCATTACCACATCATCTATTCGCCCATTTATTAAGCTAAAAACAACCAACTATTGGGATGATTCGCAAATTTCAAATTGGGGTGATCCCGATGGGCTTATGGATGAAACTCAACGCAAGCAGCTGGTGGTCGATAATGATGTTCCCCGAACCTGGTCCTGGCGTAATCTTTCCACAGCCCATAATGGAAACTTAAATACATTGAATACATGGTTTAATGCGATTGATTTGGGGTATTCGAGTATGGGGCTGATAGTACAAGAGAGCGCAACTAAATGCGTTGATGGATTAGCACCTTGGGTTGGAGATATTTATAAGGAAGGCCCTCGGAATACCGATTTAGTTTTTACAACGGCTGATTTTACCTATAAATTTTTTGATCCACAAGAAATTGCCTTGAGCAGTATTCAGGTTCTTTCTTTACCTGCGCAAGGAACTCTCAAACTTTCTGGAGCAAATATTGTTGTTAACCAAATAATAGCTGCTGCAAATCTTCCAAACATTACTTATACTCCAGCTAGCAATTGGTCGGGAAAAGTAAATTTTGAATGGAAAGCATCCAACGGAACCCGGTGGTCAAATAATCAGGAAAAGGTTTACTTGATTATTAATACCCCTCCTGGAATCACTCCAATTACAGATCAATTGTTATGTACCAATACTCCAACATTACCGATTCCTTTTACTGTTAGCGATACCGATGGTGATATTAATGCTTTAACAATCACTGGATTTTCTGCTGATCCTACTTTTGTTCCAAATACAGGAGTTGTGATTGGTGGTTCTGGAGCGAACAGAACGGTTACTGTTACTCCAGTAGCAAATAAGTCGGGAATGGCAATTATTTATTTAATGGTAGATGATGGACTTAGTCAGGTAATTGAAGAGTTTACAGTTTATGTTAGTCCAGATTTGCAATTCTCAGGCGATACTACTGTTTGTGTCAATCAGGGTCTATATCTTGTTGCTCAGGAAAATGGTGCTACTTCGTATGCATGGAAATATAACGGTACTACTGTTTCAGGAGGAACATCAAAAACTCTTGATAAAGCCTGGGGAGCATTCTCAGCAGGGAATTGGTCGCTTACAGTAGTTAAAGGGAGTTGTACTTCAACAAGGAATTTTACGGTTTCGATATCGCCATTAACTACTTTTAGCGGCGATGTCAATGTTTGTATTGGCGAGAACATCTCTTTAAGCGCTACCGAAGTGAATGCAAGCTATATTTGGAGAAAAGGAGCAACTCAGGTTTCGACCTCAAAAATCTATTCAATACCAAGTGCCGCATTAAGCGATGCTGCAACAAATTATACCCTCTATGTAAATAAAGATGGTTGTACAAATACATCCTCTCAATTTGCAATTTCGGTGGTAAACTCACCAAATACAGGATTGGCCGTTTCAGGTAATACGGTTGATCCTGATAAAAATGGTTCAATTACAATTAATACCGCTCAGAATGGTATAGTATATAATGTTTATCAAGTAAATAATCTGGTTGCTACAGGAAATGGTACGGGTACAAATCTTACAATTTCAATTCCTAGTACATATCTTGCCATTGGTGATAATTCTTTTATCATAAAAGCGAATAATGGGAATTGCGAAGTTAATCTTACGAATAGCGCAATTATTCATGTAAATACTCCTGGGATTACGGTTTCTGCTGCTAGCGCAAATACCACTGAAGCGGGTGGAATTGCAACTTTCACAATTAGGTTGAATACAGAACCATCGGCCAATGTGAGTATTGCATTAAGTTCAAGCGATATATCCGAAGGTACAGTATCCCCTGCAAGCCTAACGTTTACTTCCGCTAACTATGGTGCAAACCAGACCGTAACCATTACTGGTGTCGATGATAATATTATTGATGGCAATATTGTATATTCAATAATTACCGCTGCCGCATCAAGCGCTGATGCAAACTATAATGGGATGAATGCTTCTGATATTACTGTAACAAATACCGATAATGATATTGCAGGAGTTAACGTTTCCCCAGTTAGCGGCTTAATTACAACCGAAGCAGGGGGTACAGCATCATTTAGTATTGTGCTTACCTGCCAGCCTACTGCCAATGTTAGCATAAATATCAGCTCAAATGATACGGGTGAAGGAACGGTTTCTACTTCAATGATATCATTTACTTCCGGTAATTGGAATATACCACAATCAGTAACCGTAACTGGTGTCAATGATAATATTGATGATGATAATCAGATTTATACAATCAATACATCTACCACAAGCAGTACTGATGTTAATTTCAATGGATTATCCGTTTCCGATGTATCAGCTACCAACACCGATAATGATGTAGCAGGTATTACCGTTACTCCTACGAGTGGGCTTATCTCAACGGAAGCAGGTGGTCAGGCTACTTTTACCATTGTATTAAATTCGGAACCCACCGCCAATGTAACCATCGGCATTAGCTCTAGCAATACATCAGAAGGAACGGTATCAACTTCGAGCATTACCTTCACCTCAAGTAACTGGAGTACGGCTCAAACGATTACCATTACAGGGATTAATGATTTTGTGGATGATGACAACGTTAACTACTCCATCATAACTGCTCAGGCAACGGGGAGTGATGGTATATATAATATTATCAATCCATCCGATGTGTCGGTAATCAACACCGATGATGACACGGCGGGTATAACGGTTACTCCAACAAGCGGTTTAACAACAACTGAATCTGGTGGTACAGCGTCATTCACTATTCGTCTTAATAGTCAGCCAACGGCTAACGTTACTATAGACATCAGCTCAAGCAATACTGCTGAGGGAATTGTATCTACTTCGAGTCTTGTCTTCACCACGGGGAATTGGGGTACAGCTCAAACGATTATCATAACAGGAGTTAACGACGATGTGGATGATGGCAATGCTAATTATTCTATCATTACTGCACAAGCAGCCAGCAGCGATCCTAGGTATTCAACGATTAATCCATCCGATGTATCGGTTACTAACACCGATGATGATGTTGCTGGTGTTACGGTTAATCCAACATCAATTGGTACAACTGAGGCCGGTGGTACGGGAACATTTAGCTTAGTTCTTACTTCAAAACCTTTAGCTGATGTTACCATAAGTTTTACAGGAGTAAACGCAACCGAAGGCAGTATCAATAAAACAAACGTTGTATTTAGTACTTTAAACTGGAATATTGCTCAAGTTGTAACAGTAACTGGTATTGACGATGTAGTTGCTGATGGTAACATTTCGTACACCATAGTTACAACGGCATCTAGTACATATCCCTTATATAATGGAATTTCTGTGGCTGACGTATTGGTTACTAATGCGGATAATGATGTTGCTGGTATTTCTGTATCACCTATAACACTTACAACAACCGAAGGTGGTAGCAACACCTTTACGATTGCTTTAAATACACAACCAACGGCTGATGTAACAATTAATATATCTTCATCAGATGTTAGCGAAGGAACTGTAAGTCCATCTACAATTACTTTTACTAATTCAAACTGGGCAGTGAAAACAATTACTGTTACGGGGGTTAACGATGATATTGATGATAATGATATTACATATTCAGTACAGACATCAAACACTATTAGCACCGATGGTAATTATAACAATAAACCTGTTGACGATGTTTCGGTTACCAATATTGATGATGATATAGCAGGAATAACTATTACTCCAACTAGCGGGCTAATAACCACCGAGGCAGGAGGTACGGCTACATTTACCGTTCGCTTGAACAGCCAACCAACGGCCAACGTTACCATCGGAATCAGCTCGAGCAATACATCAGAGGGAACCGTATCCCCATCGAGCTTAACATTCACCAGTAGCGACTGGAATACAAACCAGACTGTTACCATAACAGGAATTAACGATAATGTTGACGATGATGATGTGAATTACTCCATCATTACATCACAAGTCGCAAGTGCTGATTCGAAGTATTCTGTTATTAACCCATCCGATGTATCTATAACGAATACCGATAACGATATAGCTGGAATAATAGTAACTCCAACAAACGGGCTAGTAACCACCGAGGCAGGGGGGACAGTTACATTTACCGTTCGCTTGAACAGCCAGCCAACGGCCAACGTTACCGTCGGAATCAGCTCGAGCAATACATCGGAGGGAACCGTATCCCCATCGAGCCTAACATTCACCAGTAGCGACTGGAATACAAACCAGACTGTTACCATAACAGGAGTTAACGATAATGTTGACGACGATGATGTGAACTACTCCATCATTACATCACAAGCCGCAAGTACTGATTCGAAGTATTCGGTTATTAACCCATCCGATGTATCTGTAACGAATACCGATAACGATATAGCTGGAATAATAGTAACTCCAACAAACGGGCTAGTAACCACCGAGGCAGGGGGAACTGCCACTTTCACCATTTGCCTGAACAGCCAACCAACAGCCAGTGTTACAATCGGCATCAGCTCGAGCAATACATCGGAGGGAGCTGTTTCACCTTCAAGTATAGCATTCAATGCTGGTGATTGGAATAGCCCAAAGACAGTAACGGTGACCGGAGTGGATGATTTTCTGGTTGATGGAAATATTAGCTATTCTATTGTTACTGCTCAGGCGGTTAGCGCTGATTCAAAATATTCAATAATAAACCCCTCAAATGTAGCAGTAACGAATAACGACAATGATTTAGCAGGTATGACTGTTAACCCTACCACCGGCTTAACAACTACTGAGGCAGGGGGCACTTCTACCTTTACCGTTCGCCTCAACAGTCAGCCAACAGCTAATGTTACTATCGGTATAAGTTCGAGCAATACAGCCGAGGGAATCGTATCCCCATCGAGCCTAACATTCAGCTCAAGCGATTGGAATAGCAACAAAACCGTAACTATTGCAGGTGTAAATGATTTTGTAGATGATGGAAATACCTCTTACACGATTGTAACAGCAGCAGCAACAAGTACTGATGCCAATTATAATGGCTTAAACGCAATGGATGTTCCTGTTACAAATATCGACAATGATGTATTTGGTATTATCGTTTCACCAACAGCTGGCTTATATACAAGAGAAGATGGTCTTCAAACATCGTTTACTATCAGATTAAACAGTCAGCCTACTGCAAATGTTACAATTGGTATAAGTTCAAGTGATATTGCTGAAGGTACAATTGATAAATCAAGCGTTCTATTTACTCCTGCTACATGGAATATCAATCAAACCATAACAATTACAGGGGTTAACGATAATGTTGATGATGGTGATATTGCATACTCAATTATTACTCAAGCGGCAACGAGTACTGATCCATTGTATAATAACGTGGATGCTCAAAATGTATCTGTAACGAATCAGAATGATGATATTGCTGGGATTACTCTAAATTCAAGCACTATTTCTATTAACGAAGGAGGAATAGCCAATACTTTTACAATAGTTTTAAACACGGAACCCACTCAAAATGTAACTATCGGCTTAAGCTCTAATAATACAAATAAAGGAACAGTGTCTGCTGCATCAATTACCTTTACTCCGATTAATTGGAATTCACCTCAGATTATCTCTGTAACACCCGTCGATAATTTAATTGATGATGGTGATATCACCTTTACGGTAATTACCGATCCTGCAACAAGCTTGGATGATAATTATGAAAACAAAAACGCATCGGATTTAACGGTAACTAGCATCGATAATGATGTAAAAGGTATTAATGTTACCTCGGTAACAGGAAACACTAGCGAGACCCTTACTTCGTCAACATTTACTATTGCTTTAAATAGTGAACCTACATCAGATGTTACAATTGGAATAAGTTCTGATGATACGGGGGAGGGAACAGTTTCGCCTGCATCGGTAACTTTTAATTCAAGTAATTGGAACCTTCCATTAACAGTAACCATAACAGGAGTTGATGATGCAATTGCAGATGGAAATCAAACCTATCATATCGTTATTGCTGCGGCATCAAGTTCCGATGCAAACTATAATGGAGTAGATGCCGATGATATTACTATGGTTAATAGCGATAATGATAGCCCAGGTGTTACTGTATTTGGGATTACTGGACTCATTACCACAGAAGCGGGAGGAACAGCAACAATTACAGTTCGTTTAAATAGCCAACCTACAGCTGATGTTAAAATTGATATTAGCTCTAGCGATAATACAGAAGGTATTGTTGATATTCCAAGCGTTACATTTACTTCTGCTAATTGGAATATTCAGCAAACAATTACAATTACTGGTATTGATGATTTAATTCCTGATGGCGATATTCCTTATACAATTCAATTAGCTAATGCTGTAAGCACCGATCCTGGTTATAACAATGTAGATGTTCAAGATGTAACGGTAACTAATAAGGATGATGTTGGTCCAAGGGCAACGTCTGATGCTGCTTCAACCGATGAAGATTCAGAAATCAATATAGCGGTTCTGGCTAACGACAAAGGGTTGGATAATGGAGGATTAACTCTTTCGATTACTCAGCAACCAAGCCATGGTTCACTTATTATCGAAGCTAATAATACAATAACCTATAAACCTAACGGACTATTTAACGGTAACGATACATTTAAGTATAGTGTATGCGATGGTACAAGTAGTTGCGATGAAGCTATCGTAACCGTAACCGTAACATGGAAAGATGATTTACCTGTTGCTGTCCCTGATGCTCGTGGTACAAGTAAAAATACACCAGTTAATTTAGATGTGCTGTTTAACGACTACGGAATGGAGGATGGGGGTATTGTTGTTGCTATCGATGAAGCGGCTACTCATGGAACAGCGGTTAGAAATGCAGATAATACCATTACGTTCACCCCTACCGCTGGCTATATCGGCTTAGCTACACTTGTATATAAAATCACTGATACCGATGCAGATTCTGATACCGCAAGGGTTACAATTAATGTGCGTGAAATTAATACTGTTCCCAATGCCATTGACGATGCTGCTTCGACGATAAAGAACAATTTGGTCGAAATTAGCGTTCTAGCAAACGATTTCGGGTTGAACGATGGGTTTGGGCGTTTATCTACCTATTTAAATCCTGCGCATGGTACTGTTACTATAAACGCAGCAAGAACCATAACGTACACCCCTGCCACTAATTATATAGGCAACGACTCATTCCGATATCTTCTCGAAGATGTTGATGGCGATTACGATATTGCTACGGTTACCATAGCGGTAACCGAAAAGTTGAATAGCATTCCTGCGGCCAAACCCGATAGGCGTGGCACCAACTACCAAACCCCCGTAACGGTGGATGTTCTGACCAACGATACGGGTCTGGAGGATGGCGTTAAGAGCGTTACCATATCATCGTTACCTGTTAACGGAGGTGTAGTAGTTAACGGAGACCATTCGGTTACCTATACTCCAAATAACGGGTTCTCAGGTATCGAAACATTTGGCTATCAGGTAAGCGATAACGATGACGATCGCTCAACCGCCACGGTAACCATCACGGTGCTGCCCGATGGGGTGACCAACCATACCCCCGCAGCGGTGGATGATGCCGCCACGACGGCGGTGAACACCCCGGTGGGCGTCAGCGTGCTGGCGAACGATACCGGGCTGGAGGATGGCTTCGGCGGCCTATCG
>RPRQ01000079.1 GCA_003818205.1 Bacteroidales bacterium | reverse complement strand
GAAACCGATCCGGCAGTTGCCGGAGAGTTCGCCGGAGGCAATCTTAAATCGTTGTTCCCTGCCTCGCCGGCAGGCAGGCTTGTTCTTAAATCAAAAAAAAATCATATTATGGACAGACACTAAGTATATTGTCAATCGGGGTTAACCATTGTATGGTATAAAAAGTCCTCTGGGCTATTTTATATTAACAATTGGTATAACATCGGGGTTAACTGTTGTAATCCCGGCTTGTGGGGGTATAATTGGTATAATTCCAAAGGCAATGCGCATTGAAATTATACTTTTGAACACAACTCGGTATTATAGTCCAATCATCGCATAGCCCGATTGTTCTATATACATTTAGAGGCATTAACCATTGTAATCCCGATATATTCTGTACCCCAATAAAAAAGTGCAAAACCTTTTGGATATCCTGATGCAGAAGTATATTTTTATGTGAAAATTAAATAGCGTAGCACTGCTCACATAGCAGAAATAAACGCAATAGGGAAGTATTGAGCTGCGTTTATACAAATGTTGGCGGTAATGTTTTTTTGGTACACCGAATCTTTTTCATAGTTAACTTTTCAAAGAAACAACTTTAGATTTTCTTATTTTGAAATGAAATACCTTTTTTATTTTGCCATAATATTAAAATGCAGTAACTTACAAAAAAAATGCATTATGAAAAAGGCAAAAATTATTATCACAATCATATTGTTTAATATTATCTCAATGAGTACTCTATATTCTCAGACTCATTCTGGTACATATAAAGGAACATTAAAAATAGTTTATCAAAGCAAGAATATTGACCAAAACTCAAAAGAAAAAGGTATACTCGTAATAGAGGATGACTACTTTGAATTTACAACCTATAATTGTAAATATTCTGGCAATGTAAGCTTTGAAAGTTACTATAAGTCAAACTTTATAATTCTTGAACTTGAGCAAATAAAAAAACCAGGTCAAGTATTTACTAAAGGAGATGGCAGCAATGTCGTTGAAAGGAGTTATTACTTCAATAATAAATACTCTGTATTTTTCACTAAAAGAAAGATGATAATCGGACAAGTTTATATAGGCTTTGTAATAAACGGAGAACTGGTTAATAAATATCAACTCAGGTTTAAAGGAAGGAGAATATAATCTTTTAACAAATTGTTACTTTTATGTCATCTCTATTTATAAACAAAAGTCATGTATTTGCATTTAAAGACATGAATTATCATTAGTGATTAATTTTATAAAAATATGAATTCTTTAATTGAGGAATATATTATTGCAGATAGGACGATGCGGCATAATTGTGTCAGAATAAGAGGAATATTATTTATTCAGTCTTTAGTTAGTTCCTTTTCATTTATTTCAACTTTTTTTTATTTGAAATTAATCCCTCAAATTCAAATAATCTCAAACTTGTATGTAATTTGGGGGTTAATATTTAATATAGTTTTTTTATTTGTACTTATTAATGCACGACAAGTCAGAAAGCGTATAATTTATAGAGTTAATTATCTGCGAACAATAATATGGCAGCATAGTATTGATAATTATTTGAAAATTACTGATTATAAAAAAGGAAAAGAAACAATTACTAATACATTTTTATTGCCTCAGTTTATTTCATCTTTATTCTTTGTCATAATTCAATTTATTTGTTTTACTAAATTAATACTTCTATGAAAAAAGATTATTTAGTTGAAGAATATAAGATAGCATATGAGAATTATTTAGTCACATTTGGACATACATCTGATTTGACAAAATACTATGCTAGTATTGTATTCTTATTAACAACAGGAATTGCAGCCTTAGTAATTAGAAAAGAAGGAGTAAGCGAATTGAAAACAATTCATTCATTTATTATTATTTTACTATCATCATTAATAGTTCTAGGAGTAGTCGCATTTTTTGTGCTTAGAAATATTATTAGAGCTAGATTTAAATGTATTAAAAGGATGAATTATTTAAGAAAAAAAATCTTGATAAAAATTCCAAAATTTGATTACAAAGAATATATGGAAATATGCTCTTTTAAAGAACCTAAGGTTACAAATGCATCTACCTTAGCTCACGGAGTATATATAATTAATTTAGTTTTATTCGTAGTAGTGACATTGATTTGGGTGTTGACTTGGTAAAACACTACCGCCAACAGCTGCTAAAATCCAACGGGGCTGAGGCGTAGACAAGTTTTAATTAGTTTTAAAGTTATATTTTAACGTGGGACAAGATTGCTGCTTCGAACTCCCCGTCGTTTTTTAGCAGCAAACGTTGTGTGTCATAGTAGAAGATTGTGCAAACCATGATGAATAAATTGATAATCGGACTGATTGGATTTCTAGCATTTAGTTCTTGCTCGATAGACAAGACGGGGTTTACCGTGAGACATAAGAAAAATAATATTAGGATAAATTCTATTTCAAATCAAATTAAAATAGGATATGAAACAGAAAATGCAATAATCTACATTGGACAACTTGACGCAATTGAAACTACTAAAAAGAAACTTTCAGACAGGAAGCTTGACCCGAGATTTGATAAAGAAACGATTGACAGACTAAAAAGCAACCTAGATACACTAAAGAAAATACAAAAAGAATTTATTGTTCAACATTGGCTGACAAAGCAGAAAGGATTTTACATTCACAATTACAATTTTGCTAGTTTCATAGACCAATGGATATTGAAAGAATTGATTTTAAAAGGGAAAACTGAAATTTTAAATAAAAAAAACAAGAATTTTGAGACAAGAATAGTTTACCATTTTGTTAGAGACCAACTCGGTGGAGAAGATTGTTTTTACACTTTTGAAAACGGAGAGGAATTTCACAGACAACTGATTAGACTTGGAGAATAAATAAACTACGCCACACAACAGCTGCTAAAAACCAACGGGGCTGAGGCGTAGATAAGTTTTTATTTAGTATATTGGCAACATTTTAACGTGGGACGACGACGCTGCTTCGAACTCCCCAACAGATTTTAGCAGCAGGCGTTGGTTGCAAAAGACTACAAACGATGACAATAAAAGATAAAGTATTGATTTGTTTCACAGTGATATTAATTTCAATTAATTCATTTGGACAAGGATTTACGTCAAAATATATGATAGGTATTTGGCAGAATTCACCTGAGATCGCTTCTGGCTGGTCAGATAATTATCAATTTTTTAGCGATGGCACATTTAGATTTAATTTTAATCAAATGGATTGCCAAAAAAGAATGATTTATTATAAAGGTAATTGGATTGTAGATAAAGAAATTATACAACTGACAGTTAAGGAGAAACTCATTATTGTTGGTGGTAAAATGATACAATCATTTGGTTCTTGTGGTTCAGACTCAACATTAGAAAATGGAATAGAAAAGAGAATAGTATTAGACAAACCTGAGATTAAACTCATAAAAATTAAAATTCTAAAAAAACTATATTCAAGTATTTTAGCGACAGATATGGAACATATAAAAATAGATTCGATAGAATTTTATAGGATTGAGAATGACCCGACAAAATATTAAAAAAATACTGCAACCAACCGCGCCTTAACGCCTATTGGTTGGATTGGTAATTCAAAATTTATTGCTACTTTCGTTAAGGCAAAGCGAATGGTTAGTGTATAATTTCAAACTCCAATCGGCGCAAAGCCGCAACGTTATGGCCAATGTTTAGACAAAGCACGCACGATTGTTAGAGACGAATGGAGTTTGAAATTAATATCTGATAAGATTTATTCCGTGATTAATAATGATTAGACCAAACACTATGAAGAAAGTTACGAAAACTCTTTTAATTGTTCTCTCCATAGCAATATTGTTTCTTATTATCAATATTTCATCAGATAGAGTAATGCCTTGGAACAAACAACAAGCAATTATAACAACATTATCTTGGGCTGGACTTGAGCCACTTCCAGAAAGTTCATCTGAAATAAAAGTTTGGAAAAAGGGAAGTATGTTTTCAAGACAGTTCATAATAGAATTCACTTCTGACCAAAATAGTATTGATAAGTGGTTGAATGAAAATTCAAGACTTAAAAACATGAAACCAATAATACACTCTTCATCTATTGTAAAATATGACATTCATCCTGGAGAGAATGGAGCAATAGGAGGCTTCATAACCATAGACAAGGAACTGAATAAAGTGACGATTGATATGAGTTGGAGTTAAAGAATTGATTGATAACAAAACACTGGCCATAACACGTGGTTAAGCCTACTGTGGTAGATATTGCAGATGCAGAATTATTATTACCTTTAACTACGTTTCTAACGGCGGACAGCTGTGCAGAAGTACACTCCACAGCAGTCCCAACCACGGAAACGTTGTAGCACATTAAACTGACGAACATGATACTTGAAACTAGAAACCTAAAGATTACTAACAAAATCTTTAAACCTGATGACATAAGAAAAATCTTTCAAGACATTGAAAAGGAAATATTATCCCTCAATGAAGTAAATAATACAAAACAACATTCAAAAGACAACTTAGATGAATCATCGAACAGCAGATATAATTCAAGTTATATTCATTTAAAAGTCAATGCAATCGATGGTTCTGAGTATGAAAGCGAATCATTTGAAATCTTAGAAAAAGATGGAATACTTGACACAAAACAGATATATTCAATTTACTTCACATTTGTTGACAGAAAGAATGATATTCAAATTCAAATTACATTAAGACATACTAATAATGATTATGATAATGAAGTTTCTATAAAGGGTAGAAATAGTATTTGGGTCAATGGATTAATGAAGAAAGTTGAAGAGAATATAAATATTCTTGAAAATCAATCAACATTTGCTAAAAAATATGGTTTTCTAATTTGTATTATAATCCTATTGTGCTTTACTTATATTGTTACTTCTTTACCAAATTTAATCATTCTACTATTACCTAAGCAACTCATCTCAACTGAAACAATTACTATCCAGATGCCTAGAATGATTTTTTATACCATTTATTATTCATTTATTAGTTTGTCATTTATTTTCCCATCAATATACTTAACAGAAAAAATAAAAGGATTATGGTTAAGTGTAGAACTTCAAACGGGTAAAGAATACTATCAAATTGAAAAACAACGAAGAATTAAATTATGGACAATTATTTCATTAATTGTAATACCAACGATTTTGTCAATAATTATTTAAATAATTAACGTGCTACAACAGCCGCTAAACCCAATCAGGGCTTTATTTGCAGATAAGAAAGTATTTCCTAACTTAGCATTGCTGTTAACGAGGGACAGGGAAACGGTTTTTAACTCCCTGTCTGTGCTTAGCGGCAAACGTTGTATGCCATGCTACTGAGATATGCGAACATTTCGAAAAAATATAATATTCACTAGAACACCCTTGAAAGGGTATTTCCGATATAAGGATATTTTCCAAATATATCCTGCTGAATTGGAGAGTATGCCTAAATCAAAATTTCAAGAACATCATCCAGTAATTTTAGAATATTGGACAGATGAAAAAGAAATAATAGAAACCTCTGATGAAATAAAAGATTTTTCAGATATATTCTTTGACGCTGCAACTACAATAAATAAAGTTGATAGTATCTTAGGACTCCTATCTGTTTTTACAAATAATTTGTTTTTTAGGTATTATGACTCGACAGGTATGTGGGGTATGCCAGTTCTCAAAGATGAAATAGAAGAAGAAAATAATCTTTGGTCTTCGAAATGGAATTTCCCATTTTTTCATTGGCCTGAATTGCCAAAACAAATGGTAATTAATGAATTTACAAAACTTGAAATTCCAGAAGTTAAATATGTAAAACATTTTGATTATTACTCAAACAACCCAAATTTTGATTATAAAGTCATTGATGAAATAACATTTCCGAACACTATAACAAGTGTATTAAATTCATATTATTCTAAAACGCCCGAAATTCAATCAATAATTGATACTGCAATTTCCTTCTCCTATACAGCAATGGAATTAAGACCAATTAAAAAAACAGTATCACTACTTTCTTCTTTCACATCCCTAGAAACAATGGTTAATTTGGAGTTTAGAGACTTTAAAACTAAAAATTGCGAAAAGTGTGGTCAACCACAATATAAAATTGCCGAAAAATTTCGTGACTTTCTCTTTAAGTATATTGGTAAAGGAGAAGAAAATAGAAATATATTTAATTCATATTATTCGATAAGGTCTAAAATTGTGCATACAGGTCAGAGATTGAAAACCGAAAAATTATTTTCTAACATACCAAAAAAAGAAAAAGATAAAGAATTTCTAAATCATATTGAGATTTTACAATTAGGTAAATTATCTATAATACATTGGTTGATTAGAAATAAATAAAGCACGGCATACAACAGTTAAAAAATGACATCTAACATTAATTTGAACTTAAATGAATAAGAAATTAATTAAACACAAACAAATGAAAGCCTCTGAAAGAGATGAAAAATCTCCTGTATGGGACATGAGCCAAGAACGTGCATTTATAGAAAACCTTTTGAGCCAAAGATTTAATTATTTCTTATTGTTTTATTCTATAGTAATTGCAGGTTTTGTAAAAACTACTAATCTAGTATATGCTCAATTAATACTTACACTTGGAGCAATTATTACAATATTATTTGCATTAGTACTTGAAAGGTCTCAGCAAAAATTGGATATTATTCTTAAGGACTTATTTGAAGATGACAGTCATCCTGCGAAAATTGTAGATGACCTTGCTGGAGGGTGTAGCAGAAGAAGAATTATTGGCATTTGGATACCCAAAATCTGCTATTGGACTTTGGTAATTGGAGCAATTGCTCATCTTGTTTTTATTATTTTCTTTAATAATAAATAGTGAAATAACCGTTGACTAACAAGGGGTGTAACCAATTTGGGCTGAATGGGTTAGGCTAGCGGGTCGGTACGCAGGAATGTTCTTAACGTGGGATAAATCCCAAGCCCCGCGCCCCCAAACTGGTCACACCCCCAGCCGTTGGCTGCAAGTGTAGGGACGTTCTTTCGAGAGATAATGAATATTGAGTTGATAAATGTATTAATTCAAGAAAAAACACGAAATTATTATAGACAAAGAATAAGTTTTACTAATCAAAAAAATTAAGTAATGAAAGAAAATAAAAAATCAATAGTTCAAAGCGAGAGAGCAGAATTGATATCTTTATTACAAAATTTTAGTAACATGAGGACTGGAGTGGATCAGGTTCTTTGGAGTATTTTTGGAGCTTTCTGGGGAACAAATGCTCTATTGTTAATTAGTTTTTTTTCTGCTAATGAAAGATGGTCAATCTCTCAAGTTGGGATAGTTGTATCAATAATTGGTTTGATAATTTCATCAATTTGGATTATTATCCAAACAAGAACTATTGACAGACTTCAAATGTATGAAAATTCCATACAATATATTGAGAAAAAACTATTCTTTGAGAAAAAACTTTATGCTTTTTCTAAAGTTCCTAAACCATCAATAAATTTCAAAATTAAGGCAAGGAATGTTATGAAATTTAATTGCTTTATTATATGGTTTAGTTGGTTGATAGTACTTATATATTTTATTTGGACTTTGTAATTGTTACTCTAGAAGACAATGAAAATTATTTTTTTGACTAAATAAAACACCAGCAGCCAACAGCGGCTAAACCCAATCAGGGCTTGATTTGCAGATACGAAAGTTATTCCTAACTTAGCATAACCGTTAACGAGGGACAGTGAAACAGTTTTTAACTCCCTGTCTGTGCTTAGCAGCAAACGTTAGCAAACATGGAATGACAAAACACAATTGCCTTTTATAACCAAGATTCGTATATTTGAAGAAAAAAAATATGAACACCATAGAACTAAGAAATAATTTCCATCACCTCATTGATAGCATAAACAATGACAATATACTATCTAAGTTCTATGCAATAATGGCAAGAATGAACGAGAGGGCTGATGGAAAACTTTGGGGAAGACTCACCGAAGAAGAGCAAGAAGAACTTATTCGAGCAGACATTGAATCAAATGACCCATCGAACCTAATCTCTCATACAGAAATCCAAAAAAAACATAAAAAATGGCTTTAACCATTTATTGGTCTAAAAGGGCTGACAGAAAATTTGATAAAATCATCAGCTATTTGGAGGAGGAATGGGGAGATACTGTAACAAAAGCTTTTGTGAAAAAGGTATATGATTTTCTTGATATCTTAATAGAGTTTCCTGAAATTGGGAGTGTAGAGCATGCTGAAAGAAATATTCGAGGTTTTGTTATTGTTAAGCAATTGACTCTATTTTATAAAATCAAAGAAGATAAAATCATTTAATTAAACTTCTTTGACAATAGACAGAATCCCAAGCGAAAGAAGTATTAATCCATGTGTGCTAACACACGCTAAATTCCAGTTGGGCAGAGATACGGAAACCAAAGTTTTTCGTACTTTAGTTTTCAAATTAGCGGGGGATAAAGAAATGGTTCTTTGCTCCCAAACGCAATTTAGCGTGGGAACGTTAGGGCACATGCTATGTGCCTTAACGAACAGCTGAGGTCGAATTTGGAAAGGTTATTTATCTTTGGAAAGAATTAGTATCTTTGGGAAAAGATTTACCAAAATGAGAATAAATAAGAAAAATCTATTAAATGACCTTAAATATCGGTTAAAATCAAGGTTTTCCGATAATTTAAAGGATGTTGTACTTTTTGGTTCTCATGTTACAGGAAAAGCTCATAAAGACTCAGATTACGATATTCTTATCGTAATGAAGCAAAAAGTCGATTGGAAAACAGAGCGAGAAATTTCAGACATTTGTTATGAAATCGACCTGAAATACAATATAATAACTGACACTCATGTCATGAGTGAACCAGAGCTATTAACGCTTAGAGGGAAACAACCAATTTTTGTCAATGCTCTATCAAACGGACTTCACGCATGATTACCGAGAACGACAGAGAATCACTTATTGACTATCGCTTGAAACAAGCCCTAGAAACTATTGAACTTGCAAAGTTCCTTGTAATGAGCGAGAAACTTATAATTGCTGTAAACAGAATTTACTACGGAATGTATTATGCTCTGACAGCTTTGGCTTTAAAAAACAAGTTTGAAACATCAAAACATGGACAACTGATAGTTGGTTCAACAAAGAATATATATCAACAAAGAAACTAGACTCTAAATACGGGAAAATACTCAGAAACGCCTATCAAAATAGAACCAAAGGAGATTATGATGCTTTTGTAAGTTTTTCAAAAGTAGAGGTAGAATCCATGCTATCTGAAATGACAGATTTCATTGAAGAGATTAAGAGATTGCTAGAAAAACAATAACAGCCAGCCCCTAACAGCCACTAAACCCAATCAGGGCAGATTTGCAGATACGAAAGTTTTTTCCTACCTTAGCATTACCGTTAACGAGGGACAAGGAAACGGTTTTTAACTCCCTGTCTGTGCTTAGCGGCAAACGTTATGGGCAACAATTGCTTCGAACTTGCACCTGAATTCAGAAATGACTAATTTTGCGAAAAACATGTAGCCATGAGAAATACAATGCAATATGTAGTAGACAATAGAGGCGTGAAAACTTCGGTTATTGTTCCGTTTGAAAAATGGGAAAAAATCAATGAGAATTATATCAAACTTCAAAACAAATTGAAGGTATTTTTGGCTATCCAAGATGGTTTGGGAGAGATTAGGACTGCAAGAAAACATGGTCATAAATTGCAAACTCTTTCAGACTTCTTGAATGAAAGTAATAGTTAGAGTTTCAAAAAGTTTCAAGCGACAAGCGAAACCACTTTTGAAGAAATTTCCTTCATTACGGGGCGAATTGACTTCACTTGAAGAAGAATTGATGGAAAATCCAAGATTAGGGAAATCGCTTGGACATGATTCATATAAAATAAGATTAGGTGTAAAAAGCAAAGGAAAAGGCAAAAGTGGAGGACTAAGAGTAATAAGTCATTTAGATACTGAAGTTGTTAAAATGGTTGAAATTGAAGGGAAGGACATGATTGTGACCTTAATTTCAATATACGATAAAAGTGAAACTGCTTCTATTTCAGACAAAGAACTTCGCGAATTGATAACAGTACTTCAAGACGAGTAAAAAATGTACGTTGCCTAACAGCCACTAAACCCAATCAGGGCTGATTTGCAGATACGAAAGTTTTTTCCTACCTTAGCATTACCGTTAACGAGGGACAAGGAAACGGTTTTTAACTCCCTGTCTGTGCTTAGCGGCAACCGTTGTGTGTAACATTAAGACAAAAATGATAATCAGAAATTAAGTTTAATCAAATCTAATAAATAATGTATGAAAGCAAAATTTATTATTTTAATAGTTCAAATGCTCCATAGCATATCAATTATTTCATATTCCCAAACCTCATCAACAATAAAAGGGAATAAGATTTTTGTACATACAATTGATGGAAAACATGCTGTATATTCAGGTGGTATGTGTGGATATACTTATTCACTATGCCCGAATGGGAAATTCAATTATGATTTAGATTCAGGAAATCATTCTATTGAATTCTCAACTATGTACGGAGATATGAACGAATATAAACTATTCTTCACTTCTGAAATTAATAAAACCTACGAAATAATAAAAGGAGATAAAGGAATACCTCAAATTATTGATATTAAAGCTAAGACAAATGTTGATGGAGCAGTAATAACAAAAGTAAATTATGTACAGCAAGATAAAATCGATCAAATAGTTCATTTAGCAAACGGGAATCTTGACAAAACACATATTTCCAAGTTAGCCTTAAATCCTGAAAAATTTGATGTAATTCCGGTTATTTACAAAATTGATGAATTATGGGGGCCAATACTGGAAGTTATGTCTGTTACTTGGCGATATAATGGTTATAAAAAAGGAAATAGTTATAAAGGAGCTATGAAGGCAATGTCATTTGATATTGAGTTATCACCTGGTGAACATATAATTGAATATAGTTTATTTAGCAACAAAATTGACTTTAAATTAGAAGATGGTTTTACATTTGGGTCATATTCAAATAATATTTATAAATTGAAATTTAATTTTGTGTCCGGGAAAGTTTATACATTTAAATTCATTAACGAAAAAGAACCTAGTTCTCTTATAGTGACAGAAATAGTAGAATAAATTACGAATATATTATTAATGTGTAAATGAGCTAATTGATCGATTTATAACTTAAATTTTAAAGATTTTATAAATAAATGCTATTACTTAACAATAGTTCGTTAAATTTTTAAGCGGCCATAGCGCCGTAAAATGTAAGTTCTCTGACATAATTTTGATTTTTGATAGAGTATGGGCTTATACCGAACACGTCAATAAATCGGCTGAGCAGTAACGTGTTGTGGTTCATAGTTTTAATATCAGACTTGGAGAATGCCTTTCTTTCCTTCTTTGGAAGGCTCAACCAATGGACAACCCTGGCAATGTTAATCGCAGTGAGGGAGGCGTTAAACTGGAAGTTCAGCTTATTTTCACTTCGTGCCTGGGAGTCGTTCAGCCCGGTATGCTGCTTCCCATCGCGGTAGAGGAATTCAATCTGGAAACGGCTCTGGTAGTAAAGCAGGATTTCTCCCGCCGGCATGGTCACATCCGTGCAGAAGTAAAGCTTGTATGATTCCTTCCCTTTGGCTTTGCTGTAGGTAAAATGAACAAGCCGAATAGTCCGTTTGAGCGCTTTGGAGTAAACCTGGGCGGAATGCACCGTGGACTCCTCGTCTTTCGACACGAGCGTAAAGTAGTCCCTATCGATGGTCTCAGGGATAATTTTACCGGCATACTTGCGTGGCCTGCCCCTTTTACCAGTGGGCTCTTCTGTGCAGATGTACCTCAGGTCGGCATCGTCCCGTAGCCGGCTGATCAAATGCATACCCATGGACACGATGGGATCAACAAACGTTCTCTTGGAGAACCACGCATCAGCGACCAAGTACTGGGATATTTCCGCCAGGGAATCCTTACTGGCAGAGACATAAACGTTTCGAGGATGAACGCTTTTCGCCACTGGTTGATATTAGAAAAATTATCCAATATGCTAATAATGTGATTGTTGTAAACTCTTTGCTCCCTGATGATCATGCCTTGGCTAGATTGTGGTCAATCTGTTAAAATACAGATTATCAGCGATTTAAACAAATTTCAATGCGCTTATTTTGTTGAAAATCAAATATTTATATTGAAGTTTAACGAACTATTGTATCATAAAGTACATTTAAAATAAACTGGCTACAACACGCAATATAGCCAACCGTTAGCCCCCATAATAAAAATCTGCATCGTGGATAGATAATGTAACTATGAAAAAGTATTTAAACAACGATTTTGATTTCGAAAAATATATTGATGTAGCCGATGAATCACCGATTTGGTCTGCGTCATTTGGACTTAAATTGCTCGATTATGTTGATTATAAAACAAACATTTCAGCAATTGACATCGGATTTGGAACTGGTTTTCCATTGACGGAAATTGCGTTGAGACTTGGCGATAGCTCTATTGTTTATGGAATTGACCCATGGAAAGATGCAATTGAAAGAGCAAATAAAAAAGTCGATTATTACGGCATAACAAATATTCGAATTATTGAGGGTGTTGCAGAATCTATCCCATTGGATAATGATTCGATTGATTTAATCACCAGTAATAACGGGATTAATAATGTTAGTGATATTGATAAAGTTTTGTCAGAGTGTTCAAGGATTATAAAACAAGGTGGACAATTTGTCCAAACGATGAACATGGACTTGAGTATGTTCGAGTTTTACGGACAGTTAGAGCAAGTTTTATCGGATTTGCACATGGATAAGGAGATTGATTTAATGCGTCAACATATTTCGCATAAACGTCCGCCGATCGATAAAATGATTTCAATGATTCAAAAACATGGATTTATAATCAAGGATTTGGAACACGATCAGTTTAATTATAAATTCGCCAACGGAACAGCGATGTTAAACCATTATTTCATTCGTTTAGCATTTATGGATTCATGGATTAAATTATTGCCTCCTGATAAGGTTGAGCAAATATTTGATACAGCTGAATTACGACTAAATGAGCAATCACGAATACTAGGAGGTGTTAAACTTAGTATTCCGTATGTTATGATAAATTCGATAAAACAATAATTTACGGGGGCTAACACGCGGTATAAAATACTGGGGTCTTATTGGTATGCCAAGCGCATCGTTCGCTGGCAAGGTTCTTATCGGTTGATAGGTTGATGGCTCCAAAATCCCCAAAATTTCATACCGCCAACCGTTGTGTGTAACCTTAGCGCCATTTGGCAACATCTTCCAAATTAACTATCTTTGTCCTATGAACCTGATTGAAAGAAATATCGACAAGATTCGTGACTTGTGTTCAAGACACAAGGTGAGACGGCTATTTGTATTCGGTTCAGTATTGACAGATAGATTCAAAAAGGATAGCGATATCGACTTAGTTGTAGACTTTCAGGGCGTTGACCTTTATGAATACGCAGACAACTATTTTGACCTAAAAGAATCATTAGAGAAACTTTTTAAACGTGATGTGGATTTATTAGAGGAAAAAGCAATCAAAAATCCATATTTAAAACAATCCATTGATTCATCAAAGCAACTAGTTTATGGATAGCGAAATTAAAACTTAGTTGTACGACATTCTACAATCAATAAAAGAAATAGAGAGTTACTTTGAAGACAGACCCAAGAAATTCGATGAATACGTTAGCGATATAAGAACAAAACGAGCCGTTGAAAGGGATATTGAAATAATTGGTGAGGCCGTAAATAGAATAATGAAAAGAGACAAAGAATTCAAACTTGAAAACGTTCAAAAAATCATTGGGACGAGAAATCGAATTGCACACGGTTATGACAAAATCTCTGATGATCTAATTTGGAGTATTGTTATCAATCACCTTCCAAAGTTGAAAGAAGAAATCGCCTCGAAATTAGAAGAATAAAAGGCTACGCACAACAGCCGCTAAACCCAATCAGGGCTTGACTTGCAGACATGAAAGTTTTTACTAACTTAGCATAACCGTTAACGCGGGACAAGGAATCGGTTTCAAACTCCCTGTCTGGCCTTAACGGCAGGCGTTATAGGGCATTTAAAAAAACTTCCGAACAGCATTAGAAAACTATGCAAAATGAGATAAACGATACGAAACAAGATTACTTCAAAAGGATAAATAATGTAATCAGTTTTGTTGAGAAAAACCTTGACAAAGACTTACATCTGGATGATTTATCTAAAAAAGCATTCTTTTCATTGTTTCATTTTCACAGGATTTTTTCAGCGATTGTCGGAGAGACCCTGAATTCGTTGATTATCCGAAAAAGGATTGAAAGGATTGCTTCAATTATAGCCGTTGGTACTAATGAAACGTTTGTCGATTTAGCATATAAATATGGATTTAGTAGTGCAAGTTCTTTTTCAAGGGCGTTCAAAAAGTTTTATGGGATAAGTCCTACTGATTTTAAAGAAAAAAAGAAGAAGAATAATATTAGCAAGATTGGTAAAGGGTCAATTTCTTATGAGCAATACATTTGTAGCATTGATAACATTTTAAACTGGTTAAACATGAATGCACAAATTGAAGTAAAAGAATTGCCCGAAATTAAATTAGCAGGTATAATGCATATTGGTAAACCTGATAAGATTGGTTATACCTACGAAAGACTATTTAAATGGGCTTATTCCAAGGGGATAGCAAATTTCCATGATTTTAAGGCTGTAACAATTTATCACGATAATCCAAGGATAACCGAAACTTCAAAAGTGCGGCAGAGTGCATGCATTAAGATAAATGGAGAATTTTCGACAGACTATGATATTGTGAAACTTGTAATTCAAAAAGGTAAATTTGCGGTTGGACATTTCGAGATTACACCTATCCAATTTCAAAAAGCATGGGAAAGCATGTGTGTTTGGGTCATTGAAAATGGACATATATTCAGAGATGGTGACTATTTTGAGATTTATCACAACGATTACAGGACACACCCTGAACAAAAATTCATTGTTGATATTTGTATCCCGATTGAGACTGGAAAAGGCAAGAATATTCATTCTGATAAAACTGAAAAGTCATTAAACGATTACAAAAAAGATTATAAACGACAGATTGAGATTGGCAATATTCCAAAAGCTTATAAAGGATTGATGGGCTTCATGAAGAATTTAAGAACCTATTTTGTAAATAATTATCTAGTTGATTATGTGATAGGTAGCATATATTCAGGTGATATGACAATTACCTATTTCCCCTTTACTCCCAAAACTTTAAAAGAGCAAAAACTGAAAATAGCAATCGTCTTTAATCATCAAAAGATACGATTTGAGATATGGTTGGCGGGACAGAATAAACAAATACAAAAAAAATATTGGGAAATTTTCAAAGATAGTGATTGGAAAAATTACCATATTCCATTGACAATTGATGAAGGATTTTCAATAGCAGACAATATTCTGGTTGAAAATCCTAATTTTGATGATTTGGAAGTTTTGACAGAGCAAATAGAAACCAAGACGATGGAATTTATAAAGGAAATTATGCAAGCACTAGAATAACAAATAAATAACATCGCATAACATCGTGTATAAAACATTGGGGTGTAAGTGGTTATGCAAAGTTCCTGCCCCGCATTGGCTTTTGTGTCGGTGGATAGGAACGAAGCCCGCACTCCCCAACGTTTCATACACGCAACCGTTATGCACCATTCACCCTATTACCGAAAAATTGACTACTTCGGCTAACGTTTTTCGAGATAGGAAAGTGCAGAAAAATGAACGAAAATTTGAATTTGTATTTAACTGAATAATAAACGATTAACGAAAACGTTAGTCAGGATTATTTGTTCAAACACAAATGTAACAATATCGATGATTAAACCGTCATACCAAAAACCCAATCAATCCTTAAATGAACTCACTCAAAAAAAATGCAAGAATTGCTGGCCTATTGTATTTTTTTCTTGCAATAACGGCAGTCTATGGTTCTATGTATGTCCCATCCCATATTATGGTACGTGGAGATACTGTTGCTACTATAAAAAATATCCTTTCCAATGAATTTTTCTATCGTACAGGGATATTTAGTAATCTAATCAGCATAACCTTGTTTGTGTTTTTAGTATTGGCTTTGTATCGATTATTAAAAGATGTAAATGAGCATCAGGCTAAACTCATGGTTGGATTGGTATTCGTGGGAATTCCGGTTGCTTTTCTTTTTGGAGTTTTTAAAATTATTGCTTTGAATATTCTTAATGGTAATTTGTCATTTCAACCCGAACAAATGAATAATTTGGCTATGATATTTATCAAAATAGGCAGTTATGGTTCTCCAATGATAAGTTTATACTGGGGTCTTTGGCTTATACCATTGGGATTATTGGTTTATAAATCTGGCTTTATTCCCCGATTACTTGGTATACTATTAATTATAAATGGTATGGGCTATGCTGTTGATTGTTTTACAGCCATCTTATTTCCTGACTACTATGCTATTGTTTCTAAGTATATATTTGTCACCTATTTCATTGGAGAAATACCATTGATTCTATGGCTTTTAATAATAGGGATAAAAGTAAAAAAAAGGCTTAGTACTGTTTAATGTCAACTTTCAAACAATTACGACTGCCGTTCAACAAAAATAACGACGCACAACATCGTATTTATTGCATTTGGGCTGATGACGCATTTGGAGTTCTAAACGCTTTTTGGTAGTTTTACCAACGAGGACTCTGCCTACCCTGCCTACCCTACCTGCCTAAGTGACGCAGTCAGGCAGGCAGTTTCAACCGAGCGTCCTTTGCGAGTTCAGCGGAGTTAAACTTTCATGCACAACAAATATGCGGAACGTTATAGACAAGTGAACACGATGTAACTGAGTTCACGAACCTAACGCAACAACGTAGAAATGATTAAATGGAAAAGATTAAAGATTTAATAGAGAAAAAGGTTTTTAAAACATCATTCATTGATACTCATGAGCATTTGATTGATGAATCTGAACGATTGGATTGCATAGAACCAATAATTCCTTGTGATGATTGGGCTTTATTACTAAACCACTATTTTAGCTTTGACCTGATTTCAGCAGGAATATCAAAAAAACAGCTTGATTGTTTGTTTTCAAAACAGGTCGATCCCATTAATAAATGGGGAATCTTAAAGGAATACTGGCCATATTTAAAAAACACAACTTCAGGAATAGTATTTCGAAATACAATCAAGATACTTTATGGTATCGATGAGGTTTTTGAAGATAACATTATAGAACTACAATATAGATACGAGCAAACAAGAAAAAAAGGATTTTATAAATATGTCATCCAAGATATAGCAAATATTAAGCATTGTCATGTACACTCCCCGATTAGTGCATGTAAAAAAAGTGAGTTGCCTGACTTATTGCTTCAAGATATTGCATTAAATGGACTAATTCAAGTAGCAGTAAAACCCTATTCTGTTCCTGAAAACGTTAAGATTAATTCTTTATCAGATTGGCACTCGCTAATTGATTGGTGGTTTTCCGAATTTAACCCAATTGCAAAGGGAGTGAAAATTGGGAATGCCTATTTTAGAAGGCTTGATTTTGAAAGGGTCGAAGCCAACGAAGTTGAAAAAATATTTACAAGAAAAAACAGTTTGCAAATAATTAGTCCCGAGGAAGAAAAGAAACTTCAAGACCATCTGTTTTGGTACTGTGTCGACAAAGCTACTGAATATGGATTGCCTGTAAAAATGCATACAGGCCAATGGGCAATGAATAATGTAATGAACATGCACTGGGTAAAGGACAACCCATCAGATTGTGCTTCACTGTGCAAACAAGCTCCAAATACAAAATTTGTCTTTTTCCATTTATGTTATCCTCATTATGAGGAAATGCTTTCTTTAGCAAAAAGCTATTCAAACGCATACATTGATATGTGCTGGTCTTGGTCCATTAATCCTTTGACAGCTAAAGATTTTTTGAAAAAATTTATACTTACCGTACCAAACAATAAAATCTTCACATTTGGAGGCGATGATAAGATAGTGGAGAATGTAATTGGACATGCTTTTGTTGCCCGCAAAGGGATTGCTCAAGCCTTGACTGAATTAGTAACTGAAAATTGGATAACAATAACTGATGCGCTAGATTTGGTAGAAAATTTAATGTATAAAAATGCTGAGAAAATATTTGAGAAATAAAACATACTGGCGCCAACAGCAAATTAATTGGCTCCGCCGAGCTCGCACAAAATGCTCGGTTGCATTTGAGCTGATGACGCATTTGGAGTTCTAAACGCTTTTTGGTAGTTTTACCAAAAAGGAACCTGCCTACCAGCAGGCAGGCGGCAGACAGTTAAGAAAGCCCGCCTAAATGACGCAGTCGGGCAGGCAGTTTCAACCGAGCGTCCTTTGCGAGTTCAACGGAGCTAACCGACCGAAGGGAGCTCAGCGGAGCTTAACGCCCAAACGTAACCAATTTGTAAACCGTTGATCCAATTGTATGAACTGTTCAGTTTATTTATTAAAATGAAAAAACCATGCTAAAAAAAGTTACTCTATTGGTTTCATTATTTTCAGTAATGAATTATAGCTCATTGGAAGCACAAGAAATTAAACAACAATTTGAGCCAATCAAAATCGATACGTCTGAACTTAGAAAGGTGTTTGCAGATTTGTCATCAAGTATAAAATCAAATGAATTCCAGAACTTAATTATTGCTTATATTGAAGCTGTTAAAACTGGGGAATCTAGTTTTTTCCTAGGCTTAATTAAGAAGGCTTATATTGAAGCCGTTAAGAGTGGGGAAACTGATATTGTAACAAAGGCTTATTATAGCATTATCCCTGCCTTTGAGAAAAATGAAAGAAACAATTTGTTATTCCTAGCTGTTGATAACCACCGTATTGAAATTACGTCATTTTTTATTAAACTTGGTTACAACATTAATGAATACAGTACTTTTGAGCGACCTTTAATAATGGTGGCAGCAGACCATTGGGATGCTCCAATGATAGAATTATTGGCTAAAAACAATGCAAACATAGAAGCTTTGTATTTGCAAAACTGGACTTCATTAAGCAGTTCCATTTACAAGTTGAACGAAGGTTCTGCGACTTCAGATATGGAAAGATGTTATGAAGCAGTAAAAATGCTTATTAAATACCGGGCTGAAGTCAATGCAAAGCTGAAAGACGGTTCAGTTCCGCTACACAGAGCAGTAAGTTCCTGTTATGTACCACTAATTGAACTGCTACTGCAAAATGGAGCAAATGCCTTTGTGAATTACAGAAGTGATGATTACAATTCTTATTCCTACAAATCTCCATTATACTTTGCCATTATCAACAATAAAAGCGATGCTGAAAAAGTAAAAGCCATGGATGTGCTATTAAAGTATGGCGCTGATTTTAAAGTGCCCGTATCAAATGGCAAAACATTCCTTGAACTTTTAATAAATGTAAACTCTGAAGAATTATTAAGAGCTGCAATAGATAAGGGTCTTGATATCCATTTCGTAGACGATGGAGGTAGAAATACATTATGGATGGCTGCTAACAATGGCAAAGAAAACAGCGTAAAGGTTCTATTGGAAAAAGGCATTGATAAAAACAAAAAGGGCAAGGAATATGGTGAAGACAAAGAACTGACGCCACTCGAAATCGCTAAGAAAAATAACTATAAAAACATTATCCATTTATTGGAAAATTAACAAGGATTGACAACCGATTACTTAATCGGAGATAATTACCGTAAACCTTAAATTAAATAAACCAAATATGAAAGCAATTAAAAAGATTATCCTTTTCGTTCTGGTAATTTTAACGAGTTTGAATTCATATTCGCAGGCTCATGCCTCGTTGATAGGAAAAAAAATTTCAGTACATAAAATTGATGATAAATATGGCCCTTTTCAAGGTAATATGGGTTACTCCTATTCCGATGGAATCAATGGGAAACTTGACATTAAGATTGATTCAGGGAAACATTCGATTGAATTTTTACCCTGGTATAATAGTATTGAATACAAACTGATTTTTGTCGCTGAAAAAGATAAGACCTACGAAATATTAAAGCCTAAGAGTAATTCGGAAAAACCTCAAATAATTGAAAGTAAAACAGGCAAGCCTGTAGCGGGTGCTGTCATTGTTGAAGTAGTATATACTCCGGCAGGTAAAAACGATAAAGTGTTCCATCTGTTTAAAGGAAACATGGAGCAAAAAAGTCTTGCCGTTTTAAGTTTAGAACCGGAATACTTCGATATAATTCCAATTGTGTATAAAATGGATGATACCTGGGGCCCAATTACGGCAGGCTGCATGAGAAGATTCAATAAATTTAAGTTAGGTGGTGGAGATATGAGAGGAGCCATGGAAGCAATGTCTTTTACTATAGAGTTGGCCCCTGGTGAACATACCCTTGAATACAGTTTCCACAGTAATAAAGTGAAATTTTCAATAAAAGGTGGGTTGACAACTATGAGCGACTCTTATGAGGTTTATAAATTAAATTTCAATTTTGAAAGCGGAAAATTTTACACGTTTAAATTTGTTGATTCCCAAGATCCATCTTCTCTTGTAATTGTAGAAAAATAATATCGGAAAAGTATTTCTTGCTGAGTGAATGTAATAAGAAAACATTATTCGAGTAGCCGGCTTAATGGATATACTGGTTGCTAAAAACTGTTATAAGCCTTGTTATTATTAGATTTTCGATAGATTAATGGTTTTGAATTTTAAAGCGTATTAATAGTTGAGTTTTTTAAAGGCATAAAGGCTTCTGAAAATATCAAAAAAAAATTCTATCGAATCACATTTTGATTTTGATAAAACGATGACTATAAATATTATAACCAATAATGTACTCTCCTACAGTACCTATTACAGTCTAACTTGACTCGCTTAAAATTAGTAGTAAACCACCACCGGCAGAGCCGGTGGCTTTAACATCAGAACCCTCTAAAAGAGGAAAGAGGGATTACTCCCATCTTTACGTTCTTCATTTTCTTGATATTTTACATACCGTCTAATCATATCGGAGTCAAAACCTACTTGTGCTGATAAAGTATCCCCTTGCCCAGAAATGGTTGCCCCAATACGGTTTCTTTTTCAAATTAGGGTACCTTTTGAATAGCTTAATGGCTAACTTCCCTTTTAATATCCCCATGTAATCTGAAATGGAAATCTTTGGGGGAATCGAACACACCAGATGGACATGATTCCTATTGTACGCTGAGCTCCTGTACCTCAACCTCTTTCCATTGACTGATGAAGTTGACGTCGTGTTCTACTAGGGTTTTTTACAAAACCTGTCAAAATTCTGTACCGGTATTTTGGTACAAAAACGATGTGATACTCGCATTGGTAGAACATATGCGGTAATTGTCTAATTTACCCATGATGTAAATTTATTAGTTCATGCGCAAAGCTAATTAGGGTCTGCTGATTAAGTCATAAATAGGTTTATGAAGCCATTAAAACAAACCCCAGAGGAGAAATTATGGTAGAAAATATATCAATTAGTATTTTAGCTCTGTAGGGACGACATTATAAAGCAGATAGGACAGAGAATAATGTCATGCCTACGGCATTTCATCTGTTCCCAACTATATTTTCTACCATAATGTCATCCCTACGGGATTAAAATTAGAATAACAAGTGCAAATATTTTAGGCTTTTACATAAAAAATGCTTGCGCTTACACAACAAAAAATT
>RPRQ01000078.1 GCA_003818205.1 Bacteroidales bacterium | reverse complement strand
TTCTGCCTGATAAACATATCCAATACTCCTTGGGACACCCAAAAATACAAAAATCAGCCATTAAGCAACTGTTTATCAGAGCACTAATTTTTGAGTTGAAAAAACCGAGGAAAACAGGAAAAAAGCCCTAATCTTATAAAGTTAGGGCTTTTTCTCGAATAAAGTTTATTCGTTACTATATTCCGGTAATCATAAACTCAACCCTACGGTTTTTAGCTCTTCCCTGTGGTGTTTTATTGGTGTATTTAGGCTTTGTTAAACCATAGCCCTTCGAAACCACCCTTGACAATGGAACACCTTGTGAAACAACATAGTCCGCAACAGATTTTGCCCTTTTTTCGGAAATACTCATATTAATAGCTGCTGTACCAGTATTATCGGTATGTCCGCTAATCTCAACGGTAACATTAGGATATTCGTTCAAAAAAGCAACTAAAGCGTTGAGCGATTTAAACGACGATGGTTTTAGGTCAGCCTTTGCCGTTTCGAAGTAGATATGCTCAATGTCAACCGATTGTCCAACTTCAATTGGGGTGACGTAGAAGTTCTTTGGAATCTTTGTTTTTGCTTTAACCTTTGTAAGATCTAGCGGCTCAAACTTGTTGTAGTAGTTGTAAACCGATGGTAGAAGATCGTAATAGTAACCAACAGGAAGTTTTAAAGTATACTCCAATTTAACCGAGTCATATTTAAATGCGCGCGAAATAACCCCATTAATCTTTAGTTTAACTGGAATTCCTACTTCAAGAGGTTGATTTGTTTTTGTATTTATCACCTTTCCGTTAAGAATAGCCATATTCGCATCCTTGAATTCACCGAAAACGTTGTGTTTTACGGTATTGAATTCAACGTAGCCCGATAAGTCGAGAATATTTTCGATAGGGCTAAAGTCTTTGGCTGAGATAGCTGTTCTGTACTGCTTCCCGAAGGGTAATCGGATGGTGAACTCGCCGGTTGCAGCATCAATTTTAATGCTATCAGCTATTGCCCCATCAATGCTTAGCTTTATATCGGGATTACCGATTATTGGGGTAAGCGTGTTATTGTCAAGCGCAATCCCTTTGACCTCTACCCATGGATTTGATGTAACATATAGGTTAACCTCACGCTCCCGATAAACGGTTTCGTTCTTAACATTTACAGTATCCGCTTTGCCCACAAAGTTTGGAACCTTTGCCTTAAAGATATAAATAGAATCTAATGGGAGTAGTACCCTATAGCTGGCCACTAACGAATCGTATTTAACCGAATCGGATGCTAGCCCATTGATTAAAACGCGTGGTTTTTTCTCTAGGGAAATGGGGAGGTTGGTTCGGGTATCAATAATATTCCCCTTAACAAGGATGTATGGTTTTGTCTCTAGGTAAAGGTTAAGCTTCGACTCTGCGTACTCCTTTAGCCCCCTTGTGTCAACCTCGCTCGGCATACCTATCCAGTTATTCATATCGGGTTTTATTGAATACAGCGAATCGAAGGGCAGTAACGCTTCGTACGATGCCGATGCTTTATCGATCTTTAACCCCGGGAATGGTTTTCCGTTAACCAGTATTTGATAGCTTGTATCGGTCAGCATGAGGGCTTCGGTTTGCTTATTGAGAATTAATCCCGTTACTTTTACGTAGGGGTTTTCCTCAAATATCTTTACACGGAATATATCCGATTTCCCTAACGATTTGTTGACAGAGCAGTAGTATGCCCAGCTACCCTTGGCGTTGAGCTTATAGTACGAGTCCCAATCGGGGGTATTCGTTGAATCGGTTAATAGTTCAGGCTTCGACCAGTTGATGTATGTAGCATCGGTTCGAGTGCTCTTGTAAAAGTCGTAGCTGTTACGTTTCCCCTTGAAATTACCGGAGTAGTATAGCGTATTACCGTCCCCGCTAAGGAAAGGTGCTTCTGCGCTTCTCCCATTGTTCACTTCCCCTTTTAACGCCTTTGGCTTGCTATACCTATTCTCCTCTTTTTTCTTCGAAACGTAAATGGTTAGCTTTGCGCTATTATTGCTAGGTGCAAACGATATAAAGAGGTACTCCTTATCGGGCGTTATGTAAGCGGTTGCCGCTCTACCTCTATTCTTTCGGGCAAATCCTTTTACCTTAATCGGAATGGGCTTTCCCCACGTACTGTCGTTTTTCTCAATCAACGAGAATCCACGCTCTAACCACATAGTGCCCTTCCTATTATAAACACCGTTTATCATAAAGGTCTTTCCATCGCTAAGGGCTGCAAGTATTGAGTTGTATCGACCAATGTTTACTTCCTTAGGCAAACGCTTTGCTTCGCTCCAAGTACCGTCATCATTCAACGTGCTGAACCACACATCCTGGCTATTTACCTTCCCAACCGTATTTTCAGGATGATTCACTCTAGTGAAGTAGAGGGTTTTGCCATCCGTTGAAAGAATAGGGTTAATTTCGGAGTATGCGGAATTTACATTAGCTCCAAGGTTATGGGGTATAAACGATGATTGACCGATAGTATTCTCCCCCAGAAGCATGATCCCTATTGTAATTGGCAGTATATATTGTATAAATGTCTTCATAATCGTAGTTATTGTGTTCAGTTTTGATTCGGAGTCTATCTGTAAGGCAATCCCACTGCGGGTTTAACTCTGCCGAATACGATATTCATCCCCACTCGAATATTCCCATTGGTGGTGTAAAGTGGGTTTATAGCAGGGTAAACATTATCGGCAATTACATAGAATTGAAAAGGTCCAGGTTTAATTACTAGCCCAACGCCAAGGTTATTAAATGTTTTTTGGTTGTAGGATATGTTTGCTATCAGATTCAGGAACCGCCCCAATCCCTGCGATATACCCAACGTAAATGCAGGGTATAACTTTTTATTGTAAACCCCCGATGCTGAAAAACCGAGAATAGTTCTTCGGAATAAATTGTAGCTAACCGAAACGTTAAACTTGGGTTTTAGATAAGTTTTGTAGGCCTGATGAATGGTGTCCCTATCAAAATCATCGAGAATGGAGTCAATAATGGTATCGGTTTCAATATCAGAGCCATTCAGATAGCTTTGCAGAATATCGAGCCCTGAAAACTCGCTTTGCCCCTTTAGGTTATAGTTGGTAACGCTATCCTTCCAGCTGATAAACCCTAAATCGTAGAACGATGCCGAAAACTTGATCCTATCAGTCAGCTTATAGGTTGCCCCTACGCTCAGCGCCACCCCTTTATTCTTGAAGTTCGACAGGTAGTTTGTAATGTAATCCAGCTCCTGAGCATGGTCGAAGTTAGGATCGCCAGCTCCGTTCATTGGTATTCCTGCCATGTTGAGCCGTGCGTTGGCGTTCATGGTATGACCGTACATGGAGGAGTCAACTTGTATCGTGAGGTTCTCGGGATTAAATTGGACATTCGATAAACCTTGCAGCAGGCTAATTCTCCCCCCAAATACCCAACGATTATACTCCAATGCCATCCCAAAGCTGTACTCGTTGTAAAGGGTAGCATCAAGGTTAAGGTTGGTAAGATCGAGGTTTTTTCCGATGAATGATTTATTGCCTTCTAAAGCCAATGATAAAAAATCCTTAGGGTATTGGAATGAGACATTAAAATTATTTCGTACTCCAAACCAGTAATATCCGTTGCGAATCTTCAAGCGAAGGTGGAAAATATCCAAAGAGGTATATGCAAGAAGCAGGTTTTTATCGGTAAGCTCTGCTAAAAGCTTATCGGGTACAATATGTGCGGTGTCGTTCTTAAAGTCAATGATATTCTTGGGAAGGAAACCATTGCTTATGAACTGACCATACATCGACGAAACACCTGGTAATCCAAGGCTGAAGGTATGCTCGGGGAGTACCGTAGGATTGATGTACGATGATTGAAAAACATCGCTCATGAAAGGCAAGGTGAGCTCCGACTGAGCTTTTACCCCAACCGCTAATCCTAGGCTAATTATTAGTATTGTAAGTTTTTTCACGGCTAAAAGGGTTTGGGTTTAACGGTTCCGCTTGCTTCAAGGCTCATCTCAATAGCAATGGCATCTGACGATTGAATGGTAATATTTTGATGAAGTGTCCCTCCTGTTGTGAACTTGAATATGATTATCATATCTTGCGATAGTGCCATCTGATTGTATTTGGCCTCATCTATTGCGATATATGAATAAGACAAAGATTTTCCTGTTGACTCGCCACTTTCTGGATCAACTGGGGAGCTCTTAATTAGCTGTTCTGAGTCAGCATCGAATAGCTGGGTAACCAAAGCACCATTTGTATCAAGAAATTTAATCTGAAGATACATATTCAAGGGGAGGCCATTGTTAAATTTGAATTTTATTCGAAACTCTTGGTTCGTTAAATTTAAGTCATTTTTAAAGTCAGGCCATTCAACATTAAGGACTGTATCGGCTATTTTGTTGGTTACAACCCATCCCTTTAGAGGTATCTCAATTTCCGATTGAAGCTCAAATTTGCTATCGTTTCTTACAAAATAATCATGGCTTGGATCCGCTGCATCGCCTATATTAAAGGTTGCTCCAAAGCTTAATGAGTTAGGTGCTACATCAAATATATTCTCGATATTTGAGTTTGAAGAGGTAAGTACGAGTTTGGTTGTATCGCAAAGTTTACTCGGAGTTGCATTTTTAAGTGTATTCGGTGAGCCAATAAGTAAATCGCCAGGATTATTGGGCCCTTCGTGAGTTATAGGGATTACACCATTAATATTTTCAACTTCTAAACGTGTGAAATTAACATTCGATGGGAGGCCAAAGCTATTAATAAAGTTGAGCGAGAATTTGGGCTCTGCGATGTGCTGTTCGGCTAAAATTGTTGAGTTGAATATCCCAATCGAATAGGGTTGGTCTGTATGGTTATATGCGTAGGTTATTTTTCCTGTAATTTGTTGATATTCAGGGCTGTTTATGGCAATACCAATAGTAACATTACCAAGTAAACTCGGATTGCCACTCGAAGTGATAGTTGCTGTAGCTGAATATTTAATATTATTATAGGTGTTTGGTAGCTCAAGTAAATCTAAATAGTATCCATTCAGGTCAACATCTCTTACTAATGTTTGCCCTGCATTTAAAGGCGAAAAGTTTATTGGCGGATGTGTTACCCCCGATGAATTTTTAAGGGATGTAAGCGATATGCTTGCATCAATCCTGTGGCTAAAGGTATTCGTAAGGGTAATTCGGATTATTCCTCCTGTAAAGTCAACCCTTTTTATCTCTGCACCGGGGATTGCAGTGTAAGCCTGATTAAATGGTATGGTAATTGGTCCAAATGAAGTGAATCCAGGAGTTAAGGCTGCTCCAAAATCAAGCGTATTATCAGGAAACGATACCGAACTTATTGGGAAAAGATCGGTTGCCAGTCCTAAATCAATGGTATCCCTGTATGCTAGGAAATACATATTACTCCCAGGGTGTTGCTCCACAACTGAATTGGTCCCTTCTTTTTCAGCAAGATCTTTAAATGTAATCTCCGATTTTAGCAAGGGGAATACATATTCGGGGGTGAAGCGGTCAATCACGATATTATCGAGGCTAGAATAGTCGTAGCAACCGGTCAATCCGATAAGCAAAACCCCTAGCCATTTCAATAATCTTGTTTTCATAGGTATGGTCGTTAAGTATCTATCGTTTTTTTTACGTAAATAATGCGAAAAAGATAGAACAATCAAGCATGAAATTTAGACATTTATTTCTTGCTGATCAACTAATTCGTTTGTTAGAAACAAAAAGGGAGGGTTTTCGCCCTCCCTTTCGTTAAAAATATGGTGTATTTACTAATAAAATTTTGAACGATTATCCTTGATCTCGGCGTTTTTCTTTAGCGCTTCGTAAGCCTCATAGTATGCACGTGAAGCGAAGGAGCCAACCATTCTTACTTTCTCTAGGTTAGGATCGCCCTCTTCCTTATTAACAGCGGTTACGCTGAGTACGTAAACTCCAGAGTTACCCGTAATTGGACCAACTACCTTACCCTCCGATGCTGATGCTGCAGCCGCTATTACCGATGGCTCAACCCCTGCATTGGGTAATGAGAACGAGCTGTAGGAGACTCTAGCTGCTTGTTCGGCTTTCGAGCCAATGCTTTGTGCTATAGTTTCAATGCTTGAAGATGTTTTTTTTGCGCTCTGGATTTTTTCAGAAAGAAGTTCTCCCTTCTTTTCACGAATCACTTTTAGCTTTACCTCTTCGATAACCTGGGCTAAAGGGGAAAATCCTTCTTCGCGAATTTCCGACAATGTTGCCACCACGAAGTTCTGGCCTAGTTCATAAACATTCGACACATCGCCTTTTTTAGACTTGAATGCCCAACGAATAATTTCTCTTGGATTATCGAGCCCAGCAATTTTCTTGTCGTTTTCAAGAAGATTTGATGCAATGCGTTTGCTTAACTTTTTGCTATCCGCTGCTTTTGTGAAAAGCTCTTTGGTTGTGTTTGTTCCAGCAAAGTTTGATGCTTCGGAGTAAATCGATTGAATGGTCTTTGAGCTTGCAGTAACCTTTCTTTCTAGTACTGCAACCTGAACCTTTTTAACCTCTTTACCCTTGTCGGCTACATTGATAATATGATAACCGAATTGGGTTTCGACAATTACAATATCGCCCTTTTTACCGTTGAAGCAAGCATCGTTGAATGGTTTAACCATCATGCCGTCTTTAAACCATCCTAGGTCGCCCCCTTTATCCTTAGAGCCAGGGTCGCTTGAAAATTCTTTGGCAATCTTCTCGAAGTTACCACCTTTCTTGAGAATGGCAAGTAAACTATCGGCAGTTGCTTTCGCTTTGTTAACCGCTTCTTGGGTTTTAGCCAATGGGCTAATTAGGATATGGCGTGCCTTAACTGAATCGGGCATGTATTTAATGCTTGCAAGTCTTACTAGCTTAAAGCTATTACCATCAGATATTGGGCCAATCATATCGCCCTCTTTGGCAACAAATGCCCAATTGTTGTACTCTTGTGGAAGTTCTCCGTCTTTATAGTTCTTACCATCAAATGGAGTGTCAGAATTTAAGGTGGCGTACTGTTCGGGATCGGCTGCTGTTTGAAACTCTGGCTTTGCCTTGTTGATCCACTCTTCGGCTATTTTTTTATCATCATCAGAAGGAACTGTAGGGAAGATTACGTATTCAATATCCCTTGAGGCTTTCTGCTCGAAGTCCTGTTTGTGCAAATCGTAATATTTCTCTAAATCTGATTGAGCGTATTTTACCGAAGCATCATCAATTGATGAATATGGTAAACTGGTATAGGTAAAATCAACCTTTGAGGTTTTATCGGTTAACGATCGCTTTGCTTCGAGATTTGATACATACAAGCCTTTACGGATAAGGTTGGTATATTTGGTGAAAATTCGCTCGGTTTTTATCTCATTCTCAACGTATAGCCATATCGTTTTCTGACGCCCAGTAGGGTCAGCATCCATATTTTTAAGGAATTGAATAACGGCTGCTTTATTAACCTGTCCTGTTTGAGGATCGCCGAATAGCTGCTGAATCATGGGGTGGATATTTCGACCTTGAACCATGTCGAAAAGTTCATCGGGATGAATGGCTAACCCTAATTTACTGTATTCTTCATCCATTACATTTTCCCTCACGAGTTGCTGCCATACCTGCTCACGCAAACCTTCAGAGGTTTGTTCATCGAGAGAGTTTTTACCTGAAAAGAGCTTGTTAATCTCATAAATCTCTTCAACTTTCCCTTGGTATAGCTGGTAAGGTACTGATTTCCCTGCTATTTTAGCAAGCTCGTGCTCTGAGTTGGCGAATATCGATTTGCCCGGTTTAATAAAATCACCAAGTACAAACGAGAAAAGCGCTATTCCAATCACAATTGCTAAAAAAATACCTGCTTTGTTTCTGAGTTTCTCTAGTGTAGCCATTTAAATTCTTATTTAGTTCTCTTTATAGTTTCATTTTTTTGAAGCTACGAATATAGCAAAATTAGTTTTTGACTTTCAAAAGTCGAGCTTCAAATTTTAAAAAATAGCCGATTATTAGAAAAATAGATAGTTTTTAAGGGGCTGATTTTTTTAATCGTCGTCCTCTTCGTACTCGATACATTAAGAATGATATAATGCTGAGGAGGAGGAAGATGAAATTTGTTTCAGCCTTCGGGGATATAATCGTATAAACCCCAATTCCTAAGCATAGTACCGATAGGATTAGCCAGATTATCTCAAGTATATAGGCTAGCTTATTCATTTAATGGAATCCTTGTTCTCCTCAAGGTAATAGTAGCTTGTAGGTTTTTTTATCTCCCAACTATTAAACGATTCATCAGAAATAAAGCCTTGCCCGTACTGAATGCCATCGGGGGTGGTTATTTTAACCATTTCGTTACTGAAAATGATCTTTTTTTTCTGATCCCAATAAAGGAGTTCAGTATTAAGCGTTTCACCCTTGCTGTTTTTGGCAATAACATTATTGCTAGCCGTCCAAAGCTGCTTATAATCTGAATAAATAGCGTATTTTGATGTTAACTCCGATTCAATTTCCATCGAATCGGAATAGGTGTAAACTGTTATACCATCAGGGAACTCATTGTAAGGATCTTCCGTATTTTGATAGATTTTTGTTACAGGCGCAAATATTTTTAGCTTTATACGGCCACTCTCAGTATAGATTATCTCCGAGTTTTTTGCAATAATTGTTGCTTTTTCATCCTTATCCTCTAAGGCGTTTATCATATCAAGGCTAGGGGTACAGGATGCTATAATGCTAACCAACAACAATGTAAAGGGCATATATAGTATTATTCCCTTACGTTTGAAGAAGTTTGGTATGAATGAAATTCTCATCTAATGATTTTCTGATAGTAAATTGTGTTATGTTAATCATACTATGACGTAATAGTGCTCAGAGCTATAACCGACGACTTAACCCGTTGGGTAAAATAAAAACGTAATAATACGGACTTAACATGACGCTAGCCGCTGTTGAAATTTAGTTGTACTTCCGCTTAATGAACCAAAAATCGTAGAAGGTTAGACTTAGGCTAAAAATGCCATATGTTTCTTTAATCAATCCGTCGTTAGTGGTTCCACGTTTTCCCCATTCGAAGGATGCATTAAACTTAGTATTATTCCTAAAGGGGAAGCCCAAACCAGTACTAAACGCCATTTCGTTAATCTGGTGCCCATTCAGTTTCAGATACGTATTTGAATAGTGGTATCCGAATCGGTAACTTATTCGTTTTATGTAGCTCCTCAAATCGTACCGATTTGGGGTATATTCAAGGCCAAAACGGTAGGTGTTAGAGTTTGTAAGAGGTTGTTTGCTTCCTAAGAAGCTAGCATTCGTCCAATCCTGAGTTGAAAACTCAACCGAGGTGAATAGCTTATTCTTATAGGTATAAGAAACGCCGATGCTTATGTTTTTCGGGAATGTGATTTGACCATAGGCGCTATCCTTAAAGGCAATTGTATCTGTTGCGTTTCCTGAAACCCATTGGTAAAGGTATTTGCGTTTTGCCCTTATCTTTGTTTCGTTATCAAGTGTTGCTCCAAAGATGAAGAATGATTTCTCTTTCTTATCAATATACGCAGTGTATTGCGTCCCAAAACTCAATGCCATATCGCTAATGGAAATGCTATTACTTTCGGTTGTATTATAATATTCTGGCTTATCGATTGGGAATTCCACTTTATTTGAATAGTCAAGTTTCCCAAAAAAGTATGAAAGGTTAAAGCCAACCGACAGGTTTTTTATAGGTTTAAATGCATGGCCGATGAATGCCTGATTTATGCCGCCACTACCCCTATGGTAGTACTTAATGCGACCAATTGAGCTAAGGGTGTTGATGTCGGTTTCGTATTCCTTGATCTGATAACCTACCTGGCTGTAGGGAACGAGGCCTAAACTTGCCCCCCACCATTTAGTTACAGGAAAAGAAATGGCAATATGATGTATTCCTCCAAATCCATTTTTTGTAGATTGATCTTGCGATTCATATCTTGTTGCCCCAGTTTCAAATCCAAAATCGAGAATGAACGACATGGAATCCTGAGTTGAATACGATGCTGGGTTTAAGTAGTTAATTCCGTAGGGGTTACGAACCGCCTGGGATATCCCTCCCATTCCTTTTGTGCCTGCAAATCCACGTGTTGGGATTTGACCTACCCCGTATCGTGAGTATGGAGAGTATGTATTTATGCTTTGTGCCTGAGCAAAAATTGAAACGATAATTAATGCGCTTGTTAAGAAAGTCCTTTTAATGTTTTGCATTGAAATCAAGTATTCGGTTTAAGCCTATTATTACTAAATTTTGAACCACAAAGATGCTATTTTTTAACTTATTAACAAAGAAATTTGCATCCCCTCCCGTGAAAACAACCTTTATTGAAGGGAATTCCTCTTTTACCCGACAAATATAGTTATCAGCTTCACCAATAACGCCATTTAAAACGCCCGATTCGATGCATTCTTTGGTAGTTTGTCCGATAATAGAATTATTATCTAAGCTAGTCAGAAAGGGCAGGTTTGCGGTATGCTGATGCAACGATTTATAACGAAGCGAAACCCCCGGAGAAATAGCCCCACCAAGGTAATTTGCATTGCTGTCGATGAGATCGAAGGTTATGGCTGTTCCGCTATCAATCACCAATAAGTTGGTTGAGGGGTAAAGATAATTTGCCCCAACTACTGCGGCAATTCTATCGAGACCGAGTGTTTCCGGGGTTTTGTAATGATTTGTAATCGGAAGATTGGTGTTGTGGTCAAGCTCAATGGTTGGCAATTGGGCTTTTATTAAATTAATCAGTTCGATATCCTTTCGGCCTACAACGGATAATATTGCTCGTTGAGCTGAATATTTTGTCATTAGGTTGACTAAAATCTCCTTCGTGAGGATCTCATAGCGATCATTAAAAACTACATTATCGTTATCCGTAATGGCAACTTTTGTTAACGTATTCCCGATGTCGATGATAAGATTCATTAATAATTTACTAGGTTGATTTCGGGCTATTTAGTGTCTGTTTATAAAACAAAATATTGCCACAGATTCACAAATGGTATTTTTTTTCTTTGATAATCTGAGAATCTGTGGCTTATTTTATTTTTTTAATTTCATATCCACTATAGGTCGATTCTAATTATGCAGCTAGTTACTAATTTGCTGCAAGAGTTTAATGGCATCATCAATATTTTCAACTTTTTTAACAATCAGCGAAAGGCGATCTTTCGATTCCTTTAGCTGAAAGAAGTTCTGATGGGTTTGAATGTAACCTATAATCTTCGTAAATGTTTCGGAACGGTAGAATGACGAAAGCTGGTTCGAAATGAAGTAGCCGATAAGCATTTGATTTTTCAATACGACCTTCTCCATCCCAAGCTCAATGGCAAGCCATCGTAAACGTACCACGTTAAGTAGCTCTTTGGTTTGAATCGGTAGTTCTCCGAATCGATCTTTTAGTTGAATCTCGAATTTCTCCAAATCTTCGGGGCGTTCGATGACGTCCAGCTCTCGGTAAAGCCTCATTCTTTCAGGTACGCTATTTACATACGTATCGGGGAGAAGGAGTTCAAGGTCCGTTTCGATATGGCAATCGGCATGTGCTGGTTTCCACGATTTTTCTTTCTCCTCGTTTTCAACTTCAAAAAGCGATTTGAAATCGGTTTCCCTTAATTCTTGGATAGCTTCATCAAGAATTTTATGGTATGTTTCGAAACCTATATCCGCAATAAATCCGCTCTGCTCACCACCGAGCAGGTTTCCTGCACCGCGGATATCCAAATCCTGCATGGCAATGCTAAACCCACTTCCCAGATCCGAGAACTCTTCGATAGCCTTCAACCTTCTTCGGGCTTCGTTGGTGAGCGTTTCGAGCGGAGGCGTTATTAGGTAGCAGAACGCTTTCTTGTTCGATCGACCTACACGTCCTCGTAGCTGATGCAGATCGCTTAACCCGAACGATTGGGCGTTATTGATAATTATGGTATTCGCATTGGATATGTCAAGCCCCGATTCGATAATGGAAGTTGCAATCAGCACATCGTAATCACCGCTAATAAAATCGAGCATGGTTTTTTCTAGCTTCGAGGGCTCCATTTGTCCGTGAGCAACGATTGTTTTCACATGAGGACAAATCTTATGGATCATCGCCTGAACCTCAATGATATTCTGCACACGGTTGTGAACGAAGAATATCTGACCACCCCTCGAAACCTCAAATTCAATGGCCTCTTTGATGATCTGTGTGCTGAAAACATGTATCTCGGTGGATATTGGATGCCGGTTGGGTGGGGGAGTATTAATAATAGATAAGTCTCTAGCACCCATCAACGAGAACTGAAGAGTCCTAGGTATAGGTGTTGCCGTTAATGTTAACGTATCAACATTAACCCTCATCTGCTTGAGTTTTTCCTTTGCCGAAACGCCAAACTTCTGCTCCTCATCAACGATTAGCAAACCCAAATCTTTAAACTTCAACGATTCTTTAATCAACGCATGGGTTCCGATGAGAATATCGATTTTACCCTCCGATACCTTTTGAGCAATCTCTTTCTGCGATTTGGCCGTTTTCATACGGCTTATAAATTCAATATTACAAGGAAATTCTTTTAATCTTGCAGTAAAGGTTTGGTAGTGCTGTAGCGCAAGTATTGTTGTAGGCACTAGAATGGCAACCTGTTTACTGTCGGCAACGGCTTTGAATGCCGCACGAACCGCCACCTCGGTTTTCCCGAATCCAACATCTCCACAAACCAACCTATCCATCGGAATCTGCGATTCCATATCCTCCTTTACCGCCTTGGTTGCCTTTTCCTGATCGGGGGTATCCTCAAAGATAAAGGATGCCTCAAGCTCCTGCTGCATATACGTATCTTGCGAAAAAGCAAACCCGTGTTCAGCCTTGCGTTTGGCGTAGAGCGCAATTAAATCCTTGGCAATGTCCTTAATCTTGCGCTTGGTGTTCTGTTTTAGCTTTTGCCACGCACCGCTTCCCAGTTTATACACTTTTGGAGTTTCAGAATCTTTTCCTCGGTATTTTGATATGCGATGAAGATTATGGATGTTAACCAAAAGGGTATCGCTATCCTGATAGATTAGCCTTACGGCTTCCTGCTTCTTTCCATTCACATCGGTTTTAACCAAACCCCCGAAAACCCCAACCCCATGATCGATATGTACCACATAATCACCAACCTTTAGGTTTATTAGTTCCTGAATCGATAAGGCGTCCTTGCGATTAAACTCATGTTTTAGGGTAAATTTATGATACCTATCGAATAGCTGATGGTCGGTATAAACGCAAACCTTTAATGTATGATCGATAAACCCTTCGTGGATTGTATTAAGAATAGGGGTGAAATTTATCTGCTTGTCAAAATTCTCAAATATCCCCGATAGCCTCTCAAATTGTGCTTTATTATCGGCAAGGATAAAGGTCTTGTACTCTTTTAACGAGTTTTCCTCAATGCTCTCTGCAATTTGCTCAAAGTTTTTATGGAAAAGAGGTTGAGGGGAACAGTTAAAGATAATGGTATAATCGGGTTTAAACAGATGCTTTATCCCAAACTCAATGGCTCCAGAGGTTTTAATCTGATCGAAGAGGTCCCTCCCATTCGCATAGTTTAGTTCAGCCTTATCATCTTCAGAGGTAAGTGCGTATTCGTACAGCTCATTCATCCTGCCAATGGCAACATCACCATTTTTAACCCAAATCGATGTTGTTTCGGGTAGGGCATGGGTTAGAAAAGTCCGTGAAAGATCCTCGCTACCCACATGCATATTCGGAATAATGGTAATTTCAGCCAGCTGCTCGCGCGATAGCTGATCCTCCACATCGATTGCTCGAATGGATTCCACTTCATCTCCGAAAAAATCGACCCGGTAAGGATTTGCAGCTGAGAACGAGAAGATATCTACAATACTTCCACGAACTGAGTACTGTCCTGGTTCATAAACAAATTCAACCCTCTCGAAACCATACTCCTCCAGCAATTCCATGATAAAGGTTGGAGAAATTTTCTCCTCTTTCTTTATTAGGAGCGTATTTTTTTCGAGATTCTCAACGGTTACAACCTTTTCGATTAGCGCATCGGGGTAAGTGACAATCGCAATTCCCTGATTTGGATTATGATGAAGCCTAGGCAGTAAATTTAATACATCAGTTCGCTGAATTACAGCCTCCGCAAGGGTTTGACCGTATTGGACAGAGCGTTTAAAGGACGATGGGAAGAAGAATACCTGTTCAGGTGTTAATATATTTGAAAGGTCGTTGAAGAAGTAAGCCGCCTCCTCCTTATCGTTGAGGATGAAAAGGAATGGGCGATTCATCTTTTTGATACACGCCGAAGCCACAAGCCCAACGGATGAACCTGCTAACCCTTTTAGGAAAATATTGGGATGCTGTTCTTTCGAGATATAATCAGCTACCTGAAGTGTATTCTCATTGCCAAGGTAGAATCCAAGTATATTCTCGATGTTCAACTGCTGCTCCATTGATAGCTGTAAAGTTCGGGGGGTAAAGTTATACCAATTGTCATTAAAAATTAGAAACTGTTTAAATTTCATAATTTTTTTACGCAAACCTGCCCGCATTCTGCCGGTAGGCAGGCGGCAGGTAGGTGTATATTCTATATCATCAGGGTTCTAAATTGTGAGTCAATGTCGTTTACCTAAGCATGAAAATAGAAATTCTGTGCTGGAGGGCGATGTCGGTGTGGTAGGAGCGTTTCATGAAGTTAGAAAGAAAAGGTAAACGTAAAGGTTGAAAATATGAATTAAGGGTTGTGCTTCCCATTATTTTTATAACCTTTATTCGCACTACTTACTAAAGTTTACTCGGTATTTACCTCCATAAATCTAAACCTTTACTAATTTCCACAGTCTAAACTTTTACTATTCTTATCTGTTAGTACAAATTGAAGTTTAACCTTTTAAGGGAAACTATGAAATCTTAACCCTCTTCCTCATCACCTCAAGTAGAGAGGGTAGGGGTGAATAGCAAAAGGAGGTAGTTAGTGATGTTCTTAAATAGCTTATGGTTATTATCTTAATTGATTTGTAAGTAAATATCGAAAATATGAAACGAACTTTTATCCTAACCCTTTTATTGATCGCATCAATAAACCTATTCTCCCAAACGCCGATTTTCACCCGTCAGGATTCACTTCGTGGAATGGAAACCCCTGAAAGGGTTTGGTGGGATCTAACTTTTTACCATCTCAATATTCAGGTGAATCCAACCGATAGTACAATAAATGGAACCAATACAATAAGCTATAGGGTTTTAGCTGAAGGATCGGTTATGCAGATCGATCTTCAACCCCCTTTGGCTATTAAAGGAGCTGCCCAGAATGGTAAGGAGCTTAAAATTGTAAATGAGGGTAATGCCCATTTTATTCATCTTATCGACAAACAGGATATAGGATCATTAAAAACAATTATTTTAACGTATGGCGGAAGACCTCATATAGCAGTTCGTCCTCCTTGGGATGGTGGAATAACATGGAAAAAAGATAGTAATGGGATGCCATTTATTGCATCTTCGTGTCAAGGCGCAGGGGCTAGTTTATGGTGGCCTTGCAAGGATCATATGTACGATGAGCCTGATAGTATGCTTATTAGCGTTACCGTTCCAGAGAACCTGATTAATGTTTCGAATGGACGACTTAGAAGTATTGCCAGTAATAGGAAAAACAAGACTAAAACTTACAGCTGGTACGTTTCTAACCCTATCAATAGCTATGGAGTTAACATTAATATTGGCGATTATGTCACATTCTCGGATAAGTTTAATGGAGAGAAAGGTGTTCTCGATTGTGATTACTGGGTTCTAAGGCAAAACCTCGAAAAGGCTAAAGTTCATTTTAAACAGGCAGGGCTCATGCTGAAAGCATTTGAGTATTGGTTTGGTCCTTATCCATTTTATGAGGATGGCTATAAGCTAGTTGAAGTGTCTTATACAGGTATGGAGCATCAAAGTTCAGTTACCTATGGCAACGGTTATCAGAATGGCTATTTAGGGAGGGATGAGAGCGGTACGGGTTGGGGTAATAGCTGGGATTTCATTATTATTCATGAATCGGGTCATGAATGGTTTGCCAACAGTATTACCTATCGTGATATCGCCGATATGTGGGTTCATGAGAGTTTCATAAATTATTCCGAAAGTCTTTTCGTTGAATTTTATAATGGGAAAGAGGCTGGCGCCGAGTACGTACGCGGAACTCGTAAAAATATACGCAACGATAGAACAATAGTTGGAACCTACAATGTAAATAAATCAGGCTCTGGCGACATGTATCCTAAGGGTGGAAACATGCTTCATACTTTAAGGCAGATAGTTAACGATGATGCAAAGTGGAGAGAGCTACTTCGTGGAATTAACCTCGAATTTTATCATAAAGTTGTGACAGGTGCTCAAATCGAGGCATATTTAATCAATAAAACAGGGTTAGATATTGAATCATTCTTCAATCAGTATTTACGTGATGTTAGAATTCCAGTTTTCGAATATTTCATCAAGAATAAAGAGCTTAATTTTAGATGGAACAATTGTGTACAAGGGTTTAATATGCCTTTAAAAATATATATTGGAGATTCGCCGGTTGTTGTGAACCCTTCATCAAGGTGGGCATCATTAAAAATTGATTCAGATAACCCTCCGGTATTCGTTGACCCTAATTATTATGTGGCAACCTTGAATATGATGGGAAAATAAGCGGAAAAATAATATCTATGATATCTACTTCGAATCCAGAAATCCTTCAAGTTTATCCACCATATTCTTCGAACCTACTATAAAGGGAACTCGTTGATGAAGCGATTGTGGTTGAATATCCAGAATACGTTGTTTCCCATCGGTTGCTCTACCTCCAGCTTGCTCGGCAAGGAATGCAATGGGGTTACACTCGTAGATTAGGCGGAGTTTACCATTTGGAGCCGATGCTGTTTGGGGGTAGATAAAAATTCCCCCTTTAAGAAGATTGCGATGAAAATCAGCCACTAAAGAACCAATATAGCGGGCAGAGTATGGTCTTTTAGTGGATTTATCTATCTGCTTGCAGTAGTTAATGTAATCTTTGTGCCCCTGAGGGAAATGCTCAAAATTCCCTTCATTAACTGAGTAGTAAACCCCATCCAAGGGGGTTAAAATGTTATAATTTGATAAACAGAATTCTCCAATTGAAGGATCGAGGGTAAAACCATAAACACCCTTTCCTGTTGTATAAACAAGCATAGTTGATGAGCCATAAATGATATATCCTGCGGCAACCTGCTTGTTCCCTTCCTGAAGAAAATCTGCCATAGTAGGCTTCTCTCCACGAGGGCTTACCCGCCTGTAAATACTAAAAATTGTTCCAACGGAAACGTTAACATCAATATTCGAAGAGCCATCCAATGGATCCATGCAGAAGATATAGTTCCCATCCTGGGTGAGGTCATCATCCCAGGTAATAATCTCCTGATCCTCTTCCGATGCTGCACCGCAGCATTCTCCGCTATTCTTCAGTGCTTGTAAAAGTTGCCAATTGGCAAACAGATCGAGCTTTTTCTGCTCTTCGCCCTGAACGTTAATATCACCTGCAGCACCAAGAATATCAACCAATCCAGCTTTGTTCACCTTTTTATTGATAACCTTAGCAGCAACTCCAACATGGTAAAGGAGTCGAGTAAATTCTCCGGTGGCATAGGGAATATCGGCCTGCCTTTCGATAATAAACTGAGTAAGAGTCTTTATCTTGTATCCTTCCATATCCAGTTTTTGATGCGTTTGATTGGTTAAAGGTAATAAATTTAGACGATCTGAATTTAAATGCCATTATTTTTATAGGTATAATACCTTTCTGAGGGCTATTCGAGGCTTTTATAACAACGAATTACAAAATAGGCACTGTGATCTCCGAGCCTAAGTAGTAGTAATTTTTCAAGTGTATTTTTTCGAAACTATTCAGCAGTAATCGAATTGAACAAAAACCACGGGGACACGAGGGTGTCTCAAAAGTCTAAAAACAACTCTCTTTTTCTCTCTGTGCATCTCTGTGACTTCTCCGTGATTCTCTGTGTAACAATATTTTATAAATCATACAGAGTTTTACAAAGGACTTTTTAGAAATCCTCAGGCGTTTCTCCGTGGTGAATAGTTTCCTATTCTTCAAGTTTTTCTCAAATCATTAGAAATCTTATTTGTTATTTGAAATCCCTATATTAAGTTTGTTGCGCATTTCAAAACCCAGTAAATATGTCATCAGGAATTGTTAAAGTATTCAAATTCGGTGGCGCATCCGTGCGCTCAGCCGAAGGAGTTCGAAACCTTGCCAATGTTGTTAAAAGATATCCTCAAAACTTAGTGATTGTTGTTTCTGCAATGGGCAAGACAACGAACGCTCTTGAAATAATTCTTTCGAAGTATCTGGATAATGACATCACTTATAAAGATGATATACTAAAGCTTAAGAGGTATCATACCGATATTGCTACCGAACTCTTTAATGGAGAAAGGGATATCGAGAATGGTAAGTTGGAGTCAATATTCTCCGAGATTGAAGCATTCACCAATGTAAACAAAAATACCGATTACAACTATTGCTACGACCAGATTGTATCCTATGGCGAGCTTATCTCAACGGCAATTGTTAGCGCATATCTGAATAGCGCTGAAATCAAGAACAAATGGGTTGATGCTCGCAGCTGTTTAAAAACCGATACCAACTACCGCGAGGGGAACATCGATTATAAGCTATCACAATCACTCTCAAAGGAATCTTTTAGTTTTCAAAACGAACGAGTTTATCTAACTCAAGGGTTTATTGCAGGAACCGCATTTAATACCACAACAACCCTTGGCCGTGAGGGATCCGATTATACCGCTGCTATCCTTGCAAACCTTTTAGATGCTGAAGATGTAACTATTTGGAAGGATGTAGAGGGTGTTTTGAATGCTGACCCAAAGCTATTCAAGAATACATGTAAACTCGATTTCGTTTCGTTTCAGGAGGCTATTGAGCTGGCGTATTGTGGAGCGCAAATTATTCACCCAAAGACGATTAAGCCTCTTCAAAATAAAAAAATACCACTGCATGTTAAGTCGTTCTTAAATCCCGATGCGATTGGAACTAAGATTTTTCAATCCGAAACCTCACTTCAGCTGCCTCCTGTTCTCGTTTTAAAGCGTAATCAGGTATTAATCTCGCTCACACCTAGGGATTTTTCCTTTGTTATTGAGGATAGTTTAAGCCAGATATTCGCAATACTATATAAGCATAGGGTAAAGGTGAATATGATTCATACATCGGCAATTACCTTTTCTGTTTGCGTCGATGAGGAGAAGCATTACCTCCCCGCTGCCATTGAGGAGCTTAGGAGCGATTTTGCTGTTAAATACAATAAGGAGTTGGAATTGCTAACGATTAGGCATCACACTCAGGATGTGATTGATGAGCATATCTCAGGCAAGCAGATTTACATGCAGCAACGAACAAGAAGTACCGCTCGTTTTGTGATGGATGCTATTGAGCGCTAGGGTTGAACCTGATCATAAATAGAGCGTTATAGTTTAAGAACGTACCCTGTTTGCTATAATACTCAATGCCAAGGGTTATGCTATTAACCTGCTTGATTAGCATCCCATTTTTAGCCACAACCCACTGTTCATTGAATTGAACCTTTCCAATCTTTGAACGTTCAAAACCATCCGCTTTTTCTATCTCTTTTATTTCATTTATTGTCAGCTCCTTTTCGGAGAAGAAGTCATAAGCCTTGAGCCTCCCTGCGTAGAGCTCATTGAAGAGATAATCGATAAGTTTACCCTGAAGAAAAGTGCTGAATCCGACTAACTCCGATGAATCGGCATTTTCGCTTGCGCGGGTAGCAATGCCATATACAAGGCTATCTGTTAAAACTAACCCATTATCAAGGGCTGTTGATTTCTTCGATACCTTGCTAACCGGTGGTTTCTCATTATTGCATGAGCTTATGGCAATCGCAATGCTAACTATTAATAAACCAATCTTTCTCATAAAGAGCGGATTAATTATCGATTAAAATTCAATGCTGTACCCCTGAAACTTTCATCAAATCTACCCTCATCGTAAACAACTCGTCCATTTATAATGGTATGGGTTATTTTTGATGATAGTTGTTGCCCCTCAAGGGGAGACCAACCGCATTTGTATAGTAGGTTATCGCTGTTAACTGTCCAATTTGCATTAGGGTCAACTAAAGCCAAATCGGCAAAGTATCCTTCTTTTACATACCCTCTTTTTTCAATATTGTAAACTATCGCTGGGGCGTGACACATCTTTTGGGCAACAAGTTCAAGGGGGAAATGCCCTTTTTTAGAGAGTTCAATCATCGCTAATAGGGAATGTTGAACCATTGGTCCACCCGATGCAGACTTGAAATATCCAGCATCCTTTTCGCTAAGCAGATGAGGTGCATGATCGGTGGCAACAATATCAATCCTGTTCTGCTTCAAACCCTCAATTAGCGACAGCCTATCCTTTTCAGTTTTAATGGAAGGGTTCCATTTAATGCGCCAACCACATTTATCATAATCATTCTGCGAAAACCAAAGATGATGAACGCAAACCTCGGATGTAATTCGCTTATCATATAAAGGTGTATTTGCATCGAAAAGTTCTAATTCCTTTCCAGTTGATAAATGGAGAACATGTAATCTAGAGTTGAATTTCCTGGCAAGGCTAACTGCCAATGACGATGAAATGAAACATGCCTTTTCACTTCTAATCTCAGCATGGTAACGGAACGGAATATCTTCACCATAAAGTTCTTTGTATTTTACAAGATTCTCTTTAATGGTTGTCTCATCTTCACAATGGGTCGAAATCAGGACAGGCGAAAGTTTGAAAATCTTTTCGAGCGATTCAATACTATCAACAAGCATATTCCCTGTCGAGGAGCCCATAAACACCTTTATACCACAGATTTTTTTTGGATTGACCTTAGCTATTTCTTCAATATTATCATTGGTTGCTCCAAGATAGAATGAAAAGTTTGCCATCGATTTCTCAGCAGCAATCTTAAATTTATCATCTAAAAGTTCAATGGTAGTTGTTTGTGGGTTGGTATTGGGCATCTCCATATAGGATGTAACCCCACCCGCAACTCCTGCTCTTGATTCGGAGTGGATATCCCCTTTATGGGTTAATCCAGGCTCGCGGAAATGAACTTGGTCATCAATCACACCAGGGAAAAGCAACTTTCCTTTCGCTTCAATAAGACGATCTACCTTTAGGTTGTATATTTCATCAGGGTTGTCAATAATTATCCGATCAATTAATCCTTTTCGGATAATTACACTTGCTTGTTTTACTTGGCCATCGTTTACCAGCGTGGCGTTTGCTATACCAATTGTTGTCATACCCGATAAACAGTTTTATGGATTTAAAGTTCCCTTTATATTAGGTAAGCCTTCTATACTTTCTGAAAAAACTTCCAACCTTCATTCTCAGAACACCCCACATTGCCTCATTGAAAATACCTCCGCTCATTTTCGATGAGCCCATTTTACGATCTGTAAAGATTATTGGTACTTCAACAATCTTAAAGCCAAGTTTCCATGCTGTAAACTTCATCTCTATTTGGAAGCCATAACCTACTAAGCGGATTTTATCAAAATCTATCGATTTAAGAACTGATAACCGATAACATTTAAAACCTGCTGTAGTATCCATTATCTTCATACGAGTTATGAATCTAACATACATCGAAGCGCAGTACGACATAAGCACCCTGCCCATTGGCCAGTTTACTACATTAACACCCGATATATACCTTGACCCTATTGCCATATCGTTTCCTTCCTTGCATGCTTCATAAAGCCTGACAAGATCGTCAGGGTTATGAGAAAAATCAGCATCCATTTCGAAGATATACTCGTACCCTTGTTCAATAGCCCAGCTAAAACCAGCGATATATGCAGTCCCTAAACCAAGTTTCCCCTTCCGTTCTATCATGAAGATTCTTCCATCAAACTCCTTTTGAAGTTCTTTAACAATAAAGGCAGTGCCGTCTGGCGACCCATCGTCTATTATAAGAATATTAAAAGCACCATCAAGCGAAATCACCTTTCGGATTATCTTCTCGATATTTTCCTTCTCATTATATGTTGGAATAATTACTAGCTTTTCCTTTGAGTTCATTATGTATTTCGAGGTTTAAATGATTAGAAACTTAAAATACCTTATATACAATAGGTATGCGAAGATAGGTTATTTTAGTTTTTCTCAAGCAATATACACTAAGGAATGATTTTTATTGAAAAATATATATTGATATTCAGCGAGATAAAAATTTATTTTAAAATAAGTGAAAAAAAGTGTTCGAGGGTATTGCAAGAAGCAAAAATCGACTTATATTTGCACCCGCTTTACGGAGGTACGGCGTAAGGGAATCGGGGGTTTGAGGGGGGCGAAGAAATATTTTCAAAAAAGATTGCCCCGGAGTTGGAGAAGACGAAAAGATGATTACCTTTGC
>RPRQ01000077.1 GCA_003818205.1 Bacteroidales bacterium | reverse complement strand
CATTCAGAAAACAGTTAATCAAAAAAACACACCCAGCTACTTGGATATTAAAATAAGTTGTTTAATTTTGATATAGAACGTATTGCTTATGAAAATTTAATTCTGCCATGCCGACCCTTTAACAGCCATAAAAATATTGATGGAAAATATTAATGCTATGTGTTAATCACCAATAAAACCTAACCACCGAAAACAATAAACTAAAATATTAACCCATGAGATACTATACTATTTGCATTATTACTGCAATCAGTGTAAATGCATTTTCGCAGACGATACAATTAAAAGTTCAGGACAAAAGTATTGAACTTAAACAATCAAAAACTAATCTTAAGACTGATAATGTAATAGAAGTAATTAAAGATACTGATCAAAACGATGTCTCTATTTATTCAAATTATTTAGGAATTGGAGAAATAAAAGAAGGGCAATATAAAGGAGAAATGACGGGATATTTCAATGAAGGGGTAGTTTTTTCAGATGGTAGTAAATATGAATTTTCTGAAAAGGAAACCTATTTATGTAACATTGGGGAAAATATCTATACCGAAAAAATTGATTTTTTAAGATTAGTAAAACATATTAATGTATATACCATTGGAAATAAAAATATTACAAAAACAAGCAATTCTATTACAATACCATTCAATAGTGCAATTGATAAAATTGAACATAACGATTATCTTTTGTATTCAAATTTTTATGAATCACTTGGTGATACTATTATAGTATATAATAAAAATCTTAATCAAGTTAAAATATATAAACCATTTGATAATGGTTTTAGCAATATAGCTTATACAAGTATTAATAATTCCATATTTATTGTTACAACACCTTACAATAGTACTATTATAAATAATTCGTATAAAGTCACATTAATAAATACTCAAAACAATTTTTCATTTCAAGAAATTAATTATAAAGAAGAAATTACACCCTTAAAATTAGTAACCCTTGAAAATAAAATTGTATTAGTAAGTTTTGGGAAAATTATTCTGTTCGATAAAAATGGCAAACCTTTATGGGCTAAAAAAATGAACATTAATTCAATTGATTTCCCTATTAATGGTAGTGAAACAGACAACTTACTATTTACAATTTACGAAGGTGCAATTGTTTGTTTGAATTTAGTTGATGGGAATGAGTTATGGAGGACTGACCTTAAGAAAATATATCCAAAATATGAAAAATCAAAATCAATTAAAAATGAATACTATATGGCATATTCTCCAATTGATTTTAAATTATTTCCTTCACTTCAACTTATAGGTTTATTATCAGCGAAAAGAGAACAAACGAATAAAGATAATAAGATAAAATACTCAGATGTAAATCTCACTCTTATTGATTATAGAGGTAAAATAAGTAAACAAATTACTCTAAACACTTCCAAATCTTCTACTAATGATGGATATTATGTAGTAAGTAGAAATAAACCCTATCTAATACAAATTGGTGAAAATGGGTTTAGAATAGTTACTAATGGTGAAATTGAGAATTATGAAAAATAAAATACTTACATTATTACTCTTTACTTCAATAGGGGTTAAAGGGCAAACAATACAAAGGCCTGTTTATCCAACAAACAGCCAAGGTAATATTAGAGGCACGGTAGGAGAATTTAGACCAAATAGATTTCATATGGGAGTTGATATTACAGGTAATAACCGAATTATTTATGCTATTAATGCGGGTACTGTTACTACTGCTGGTACTGGCAATAATCGATATTTACTTTGTGGTGATGTTTATTATTATCATGTTCTTCCAAATCAAGCAGCTTCAGATGCAATAGATACTAGTCAACCCTTAAGAGTTAATATTGGCGATGAGATTGGTGAGGTGTTAGAACAGGGTCGTATTCATGTACATCTTGAAAATTCTAAAAATATTAATATATATTAATGCTATGTGTTAATCACTAATAAAACCAAACCACCAAAAATAATAAACTAAAATACAAACCCATGAGATACTATATTATTTGCATTATTACTGCAATCAGTGTAAATGCATTTTCGCAGACATTAAAATTGAAAGTTCAGGATAAAACAGTTGAACTTAAGAGTTCAAGTGCTAATCTTCCGATTGATAATATTGTGGATTTAATAAAAGATAAAAATCAAAACGATATTCTTATTTACTCTAATTATCTAGGAGTAAAAGATATAAAAGAAGGTAATTTCAAAGGTCAACAAACTGGGATTTTTAAAGAAGGTGTTGTTTTTAAGGATGGTAGTAAATTTGAGTTTTCTGAAAAGGAGACATATATATGCAATATTGAGAATAGTATTTATTCTGAAAAAATAGATTTTTTAAATTCAGTAAAAAATATAAATGTATATCATATAAATAATAATAGTCTTATCAAATCTCCAAACTCAATTACAATCCAATTCAACAACTCATTTGAAAGAATCCCCAATTGTGAATTTTTAATTTTTTCAAATATGGATGAAACAGTTGGAGATGAAGTTAAAATTTATGATAAGAATCTAAATATCATCAATACCTATAAACCTTTTGATACTGGTTTTAGTGGTCTATTATATAATTCTATAGGTGAAAATATATTTATTATTTCTACACCTAGCATTTATTCTAATTCAAATAAAAAATTTAAGTTATCGATTATCAATACCCAAAACAATTTTTCAATAAATGAAATCAATTATTTAGATAAAATAGAACCCCAACGATTAATATCTCTTGATAATAATCTTGTTTTAATTAGTGTAGGAAAGATAATGCTTATTAGCAGGCTAGGGCATCTTTTATGGTCTAAAAATTTAAATGTTTCGCCAACCGATTTCTCTACAGTTGGTTGTGAATCTGAAGGAAAATTATTTGTAATAGCAGAAGGTGCTGTTGTTTGCATGAATATTCTAGATGGAAGTGTGTTATGGCGGATTTCATTAAAGGATATTTACCCAACTTTTGAGAAACCAAAATCAATAAAAAACGAATATTACATGTCTTATGTAACCATCGATTTTAAAATATTAGTTTCACTAAAGATGATTTGTATTATATCCGCTAAAAAGGAGCATAATCTTAAGGATAATTCAATAACCTATTCCAGTAAAAATCTTACCCTAATCGATTATGAGGGTAAAATTATTAAGCATATTCCTCTCACATCAACAGTCAAATCTTCCATTAATGCTATAAATTATATTGAAGGTAGAGTAAAGACATGTCAATTACTTATAGAAGATAATGGATTCAGAGTTATAAATGATAGAAAAATTGAAAAGTATGAAAAATAAAATATTCATCCTTTACTTTATAGTTTTTTCTTTTATAAAAACTGAAGGGCAAACAATTCAGTGGCCTGTATCACCAACAAATAGTCAAGGTAATATTACAGGAACGGTTGGAGAATATCGTCCAATTAGATTTCATATGGGAGTTGATATTACAGGTAATAACCGAATTATTTATGCTATTAATGCGGGTACTGTTACTACTGGTGGTACTGGCAATAATCGATATTTACTTTGTGATGATGTTTATTATTATCATGTTCTTCCAAATCAAGCAGTTTCAGATGCAATAGATGCTGGTCAACCTTTAAGAGTGAATATTGGAGATGAAATTGGGACGATGTTGTCACAAAACAGTATCCATGTACATCTTGAAAACTCTACTATTAATTACAAAGCCCAGCATTTAAGCCCGTATATAGACAATGTTGCCCCTTATTTTTCAGCAAATTTTATTACAAATGGGATTCAATTCTATAGAAACCCTTTGCTTCGTACAACCCCAATAGCTAGCCTGCCAAACTTAGTTTTAAACCAGCAAGTTACTGTTGCTGGTGTTCAGCATACTCTCCTATACGGTAAGGTAGATATTGCTGTTCATGCCATTGAACCACAAACCTTAAGTAGTGGAGCATCAGGCGGGGGGCAATGCGCCCCGAATAGGATTTCATGGGTTTTACGAAATGCTAATAATCAGGATCTAATCGTTGATAACAGCTTTGATTTCACAACAATGCCTGAGAATGATGCGAATCATATCAACGCCTGTTTTCATCCTCAATCAGCAGGGTTGTCAAATCCAACAATTAATATTATTACTGCTAGCCCAAACCAAGCTACTTTCGATAGGTATTTGAATACCGGTTTGAGAGCCAATGTAACCGAGACTTGGCCTAACAATACCACATTAGATGCGAATTATAATGGTAATGCGCAATACCCTGATGGAACGTATCAGATAATTATTCGGGTATCCGATGTCTCTTTTGCAAGCAATCCGATGCATACAGCTGAAAGAACAGTAAATGTTCTTTTCGATAATTGCCGCCCATTTATCCAAAGAATTGAAATCCGTAAAAACACCGCCAACGGCGACTTAGTTTACACTGGCGAGTGGACCTGGAATGGAGCTGCATTAACCCTAACCCAGCAGGACTACAGCAAAGCCACCGAGAACGATGATATTTGGGTAAAAATCACCACCAGCGAGCCGTTGACCAGCCTATCGCTAAACGTTCTTTCCTACAACCAACCCTCAACAACAGCCGAAAGCACCGACGGTAAAACGTGGGTATTCACCATACCCAAGGCCACGCTAAAGGGCAATACTGCGGCTACTGTACAGCTTAGCATCACCGGTACCGACAAGGCCACCCACCCCCTACAGGTAAACGCCAATGATATTCCTCTTCGCGATGCTAATGGCGATTGGCCAGCTACAATAAATAGCGGCGCCGACATCACCCACCGCTTTGGCTTTACAGTTGGTAAACCGGAGCTCACCATAGCCGGCGCACCCATCGGCGGCAGCGACCTCGCCGAGGGCTGTTTCCCCTTCTCCGCTGAGATAAAAAACGTAGGCGCTGGTGATTTCAACGGTACAGTGGCCATGGTGCTGCGCAACACGGTGAGCTCCGCCGAAACCGAAATAGCCAAAGAGACCAGCATCACCATAGCAGCTGGCGAAAAGTTTATACTCCAGAACCTCAACTACAGCCTAACCGAAGGTCAGTACCAGGTAATAACCCGCTACACCACCAACGGCTCCACATGGGTTAACGTACCCGGGGCCAAAAACCCCTACGCCCTAAAAATAACCAAGCTCGGTGGCGTGGATTTTACCAACGCCACCATGACCGGCATAAGCATCGATGCCCTAACCAACACCCCCCAGTTCATCTTTAAAGGCCAACAGGCCGCCAACCCGGTTGACCCTAAAATAACCGAAGCTGAAGCAAAACTACTGCAACGCACCTTTATACAGGCATTAAAAATACCAGACCTTAACCAGTGGATAAGTTTAGACCCTGATCCTGATTACAATACAACTGGGAACAGTACCCCACACCCAGTTTCTTCCAATCCTTTCAAGAATACTAAAATGGCTAATATCATGTTCGATGCCGATGTTAAGCTGAAATTTTTCTGGGATACAACATTTCGTCAAAATGAAATGATTTACTGGAGCAATTTGGTAAAGAGCAGCAGGGTATGGACAACCCTTAGGGCAAAAGGATTCAACAATCTAATTTTTTGCCCGGGCAGGGCATGTATAATCCCCGGTGAGGTAACAGCAAATGCATCGGATGGTAACATATACGTAAACGAGGCAAAGCTTAGCGTTGAAAGCGAAAACTACAACTGCTGCTTTATTAATAATACCCCATTACCTTTATCGAAGTTAACAGCAACAGAGCATAAAGTGCTTGATAGCCTTGTTGGGGTGTTCAGCGCTTACCATACCCAACACCTACTTGAGCGAAATAAAACCTTTCCTGAACTGCTGAACAGCGACCCAAAATGGGAAACAATGCGCAAGATATACCCTGCAATGGCTCTAGCGCACTGGTATAAAAAGCAGCCCGTAAAAGATCCCTACCTCGAAAGCATTATCGATAGTGACGATATATCCTCGGAAACCGACACCGCATTCACCCAGCAGGACATAATAGATATCGGTAGCAACTACAATTGGGATTTTCTTGTGACTTCACCCCGAGGTAAAACCCTACACTATACTTTATCAGGTGGCAATAATATGAAAAGGCTCAAAACGAGTAGAGATGGGCCGCTGAACACAACCCAGGAGGAGATAAACAACGAGGTTATTAACCAAAAAAAATCGATTATTAAGGATGGTGCATTATACTTTAGTGGGGGTAAACCTACATTCAAAGCTCCCGATCTGTACCCCAATATTCTTAGCGTTGGGGGTAACATCGCGGTGTTGGGCGATAAGCGAACTGTAAAGATACAAATCACCAACTCCGGCAATAAACCAGCCGAGAACTTCAAAGCGGCCATTTACTACTTTCCTCAGGATCATAAAAGTCCTGTATGGATTGGCGATACGCTTATCGCCAAATTGGATACCCTCAGCACCATTCAGCTAAAGCGAACGTTTACACCTTTTCTTATTGGTAAATACAGGATTGTAGCATGGGCTGATGGCCCAGATGACGTAAACGAGACGGTCGAAAACAACAATATAGCTCTCGATTCGATGGAGGTTAAAACCAATATCCCATCGGTTACCATCCTATCGCCTAAAACGGGTTCGCAGATATTGCAGAGCAATGTAAGGCTCAAAGGCGTAGGGTTCGATAGCAGGGATGGTAACCTGCATGGCACTACGCTAACCTGGAAATCCGACCGCAGCGGTACGCTCGGCACAGGCGATTCCATTGCGTTGAGCTCGCTTGCAGAGGGGATACATAAAATTACCCTTACAGCGGTTAACTCAGTAGGGAAGAGCAGTACATCGCAAACCATTGTATATGTTTTTGTTCCCGGTAAACCGCTAATAAAAATAACCTCACCCATAAATAGCTTAATCGTTTCAAGTGATATATCTTTAAATTTTACGGCAACTGCCATTGACTACTCCGAAGGCAAACTCAACAATGTTGAATGGTGGAGCGATAAGCAGGGGCTGCTGGGCAAAGGGGACGCAATTTCAGCAATCCTCACCATAAATGGGGTACACCGCATTATCGCAAAAGCCATTAATAGTATCCAGCAGTGGAATACCGATACCATTGAGGTTACCGTAGTGGAGGGGCATCCCAGCCTTAAGCTATTAAGACCAACGGAATCTGCTTTCCCCGAAGATCAATTTGTTGAGTTTTTTGCAAGAGCCAACGATTTGCAAGATGGCGATATTTCATCGCGTATTAAATGGGCTTCGAGTATCGATGGCGTTTTTGCCACTAATCCGTATATATCGAAACAAATGAAGCCCGGTTTGCACTCCATAACCGCCAGCGTAACCGATAACGACGGGTTAACCAGCGATACCACTTTTACTATACAAATTAATTATACACCACCAATTCCAAGAATCATAAGCCCTAAATCAATTACCAAAATAGGTATAGGTCAAAGCATTACACTTCAGGGCTTGGCAACCGACTCACAGGATGGTGAACTTGCCGACAGCAAGCTAACCTGGTCATCGAGCCTTCAGGGGTATCTCGGAAAAGGGCAAAGTTTTACTTGCAGTAATTTAAGCCTTGGCTCCCACGACATTACCCTTACTGCAACGGATAGCGACAATAAAGACAGCTCGGTAACCATGTCGTATATTTTTGTTGGCCAAAACGCTCCTGTAATTCAAACGCTCAGCCCAAGAGATAATTACCTCACGCATAAGGGAGAGCCTGTTCAGTTTAATGTTTATGCGGTTGACGATCAGGATGGTGTTCTGTATGGCAATGCAATTGCTTGGACATCGAGTATTGATGGGAAAATTGGCACAGGAGGATTTTTTATAAAATCAAATCTTTCAGCAGGTCAGCATCTAATTAGGGTTACTGCAACCGATAAGGATGGTAATTACGATACGAGAGATCTCCATATTGATGTACTAAACTCATACCCGCCTTTGGTGCAGATAACATCACCTGGAATAGGCGCCAAAATTGAGCAAGGAGTAAATTTAAACTTCGAAGCATCGGTTATAGATAAGGAGCAATCTACCTTTAATCCTGAGCAAATTAACTGGTATTCCAACCTCGATGGGCTGATTGGTATAGGGAAATCTTTCACCAACAGCAAACTATCCATTGGTATGCACCAAATTACATGCGCTGTAACCGATAGCTCTGGGGAAAAGTCATCAGCAATTTCAAGCGTTCTGGTAACCCAGAAAAACCCTGTACCCCGAATCATCTCTCCAGATAATGCCTCAGTTTTCAACCAGTTTACGAATATAAACTTTACGGGTGCAGTAAATGGCATTGAAGACCTAACCCTTGCTGGCATCAACTTAGAGTGGACATCATCATTGGATGGTCGGTTCGGCTCAAGTGCTACGATAAATATATCTTCATTATCTGTTGGTACTCATATTATAAGACTTACAGCGACAGACAAGGATGGTGGCATTGGTTTTACCGAAAGGCAAATTTCAATTTTCCGTTCAAACCCACCAACAGTTGTAATAACAAATCCCAAACCTAACGCTGTTTTCGCCGGGCACGAAACGATTACCTTTACCGCTGATGCTAATGATATTGAAGATGGCATAATACCAGATTCAAATGTTAAATGGTCAGCAGATTTTAACAGCAACCTAGGTACAGGTAAGTCCATACAGGTAAGCAATGTCCCTAAAGGAAACCATAAAATATTTGTTACTGCAACCGATAATACAAACCTTTCGGCTACAGGGCAAACGCAAATTACGGTATTAAACAATATCCCTGTTGTAAGTATTCAAGCACCTACAACAGGATCAATATTCCATGAAGGAGAGATCATAACTTTTACTGGCATCTCTTCCGATGTTGAAGATGGGGTTCTTTCGGGTAGCCATTTGAGCTGGTACTCCGACATTGATGGACTCCTAGGTACAGGTTTAACCTTAATATCGCCGCTAAGCATCGGTTCTCATCGCGTAAGGCTTACAGCAACGGATAATGACAATGCTTCAAGCTATTCTGATGTAAATATTAAAGTCAACATGCCTCAATTCCCATCACTTTCCATAATAAACCCTAGAATAGAGGACTCATTTAATTCTGGCACAAGCATAAGTTTTAAAGCTACAGCAAAAGATTATACTGGTGCCCTTATCGATGATATCTCATGGGTTTCCAATTTGGATGGTTTGCTTGGAAATGGAAAATCATTGACACTTAATAACCTTTCTATTGGCGACCATATTATTACAATTACTGCGAAGGATCAATACGGACTACAAGTGAGTATTAGCATTTCGTTGCAAATAGTACAAAATTTACCGACTGTACAGATTACAAGCCCTATAAATGATATTATAATAGACGAAACAACCCAACAGCAATTCAGCGGTAGTGCCATTGACCCTGAAGATGGCGTATTAACGGGTTCATCGCTGGTATGGGAATCGGATAAAGACGGGCTGCTAGGAACTGGTACCTATTTTTACAAAAGTCTTACTCCAGGCTATCATACCGTTACCCTTACTGCCACAGATAAAAATGGCGGGAGTATATCAAAAACTGTTAAAGTAAATGTGCAACCAATAACTGGTGACACTATTAACACATTCACTGGGGGTACACGATGTATAAGTTTCAGTACACCTAACATAGATAATACAATTTGGTTCTCTTTACCAAAAGGTGCACATGTGAACAGAGCAACTCTTCAAGTAACTGGTTTACAAAAGAGTGCAACAACTTCCCTAATCTCAAAATCTCAAATAGAATCTCAAAATATAAAGGATTTTAAGTACGATAGCTTACACCAAAAACTCAGTGATAGCCTCTATTCTGTTATCAGAACAAGGTGGCAAATAAAGTTTATGCCAACACAAATTAAACTTTCAGGAGTCAAGGCCAATGTCCCTTCTACAGAAAGGCAGGCATTGGTTGATTTGTATAACAGTACAAATGGTTCTAGCTGGACAAATAAAGCCAACTGGTTATCTTCACTAGATGTCAGTTTATGGAATGGCGTTACGGTTGTAAATGGCCATGTGGTAAGTATTAAATTGTATTCCAACAAGATGTCGGGTATTCTTCCAGCTAGCATAAGCAACCTTATTTATTTAGAAGAGTTAGATTTAGCCAACAATTCCATAGGTGGCTCCATTCCAACGTCAATAGGGTCGTTTGCCAGACTTAAAAGATTAGCCCTTTCTAATAATAAACTAACAGGCAATATACCATCCGAAATATATGGACTTACTACGCTGCAAGAGCTTGACCTAATGAATAACCAATTAACAGGAATCCTGTCGGCCAATATTTCTAGACTAATAAATTTAAAAGGTCTGACCATTGGCAGAAATCAGCTTACAGGAGCACTACCCTCGGAAATTGGAGCGTTAATAAATCTAGAAGCACTTTGGGTTGATCGTGGTGGGTTTACAGGACCTATTCCAGAAACAATGCAGAACCTAACAAAATTACAAGGATTATGGATGGGGGTTAACTCATTTGACTCTCGCAATTTTCCATCATGGATTTGCAACTTTTCCCAAATGCAATTCATGGATATATCAAATATTAACCTTACAGGTATAATACCCCCTGAAATTTCAAATCTAAAAAGTTTACAATGGTTATATATTAATAACAATAAGCTAAGCGGTGATATTCCTACAGGTATGGTCAACGATTTGTTGTATAGATTTTTCTTAAACGACAACTATTTTTCTGGTTTACCCTTATTCAAACCCAATTATTATGAACTTCATTTGGCGAATAATAATTTTACTTTTGAGGATTTTGAGCAGAATAAAGGGCGGATTACAGGGGATTATACCTATATACCACAACGAAAAACAGGTACAGAACAGACTCTAACGGCTATAACTGGAACTAAGCAAATACTTTCAGTAAGTGTTGGAGGTGCAAATAACCGCTACCAATGGCGCAAAAACGGCATAAATATAGCTGGAGCAAACTCCTCAAACTATACGATAAACTCTGTTTCAACAAGCGATGCAGGAGACTACGATTGTGTTATCACCAATACTTCTATTACAGACCTTACCCTGTACAACAATGTAATCCATCTGCAGGTATCTTTAGGGTATCCTACAAACCCTACAATTGATGTCGGTGCCAACAGCAGTAATGAATGGAGTTATAGTGGGACATATTCTTCATCGCAAACTACTCCAGACCTAGCTGCAGCTTTTAATGCGTATCCTGATATCACGCATGTCCCTGTAAGAATCAGATACTCCAATGGGGGAGTCATTGAACTTTGTGATGTCAATATACAATATACCACTGTTGATATTACACCGCCTGTCATAGCATCTCCTCAAATAAACCCCAACCCTGTTATGGTTGGCTCTTCTTTCAGTGTCTCATCAAAGGTAACTGATAATATTAATGTTAAAAGCGTTAAAGCCACCTATAATTCTACAAACTATGAAATGAACAGTACCGGAAATAATCTTTTCGTCTGCAGTATTCCTGCAAATATCACTGGCATTAACATATTAAAAATAACGGCCATAGATATTAACGGTTTACAATCTATCTATGAATTAATGATTAAAGTGTACGCATCAGGTGTTGATTTTGCGGTAAATAGTAATAATATAACCCTCAACCCCTCGGAGCCAAGGGAAAGCGAATTGGTATTCGTAAAGTGTCCCATTCGCAACAATGGCAATACCAATGCAACCAATGTAGCTGTAGCGCTACTGGTAAACGGTATAGTAACCTTAACGGAGCCTATCAGTATAGGTCAAATGAACGAAGAATCAACCCATTTTATCTGGAAACCCTCTGTATCTCATAGTACACTAAGCGTTGTAGCCGACTATGATAATAAGTTCCCCGAAACCGACGAAACCAATAATACTGCTACAATTAATGTTAAACCAAAGGACATTACACCACCGGTAATTAATAGCTTCGTGGTTACACCCTATCCTTCAGCTATTGGTCAGCAGGTAAGCGTTACTGCTAATGCGACCGATAATGCTGGTATAGCCAGTGTTACCTGCATCTGGGATGGTTCACCTATTGGTTTAACCTATAATTCGACAACAGGAAACTACGAGGGTATTATACAACCAGCTGTATCAGGTACATCGTTAGCAATCTGCATAGCTACCGACATCAATGGTCTGATTAGCCAAAAACAGGAATATATTAAAGTATTGCCTTTAACATCCGATATTGGCATTAGCCAAAGCGATATCCAAATTCCTGCCAATACCTATTCACAAGGGCAGACCATGGAGTTAAACTTGCTAGCACATAATTATGGTGGTGTAAATATCAGTTGTAGTGTTGTATTTCTTGTTGATGGCAAAACTATAGGTACTAAAAAAATTCATGTCGGAGTTAACTGCTCAGTCGAGATACCATTTAGCTGGGTTGTTCAGTGTGGCGAACATACCTTCTCATTTATTCTGGACGAAAACAACCAGATTGCCGAATCCAACGAGAACAACAACACCGCCTCCATCCCGGTTAACTTCTGTGTTCCATTGCCTCCGGTAATCAGCAATATTGCTGGTACTCCGAATCCTGTAATTGAATCGGACAATTTCACACTTATTGCTACCATTGACTTTGCTAATCGCTGCGATTCGGTTAAGGTAGCTTTCAAGGGTAACCGCTATACAATGGCGAATACTTCAGGAAATGAATATTCCGTAACCATACCTGCTGGCCTGCACGGCGATTATCAGACCCTAGTAACAGCCTACGATGCCAATGGGCAGAGCAGCGATGCGCAGTATGGTGTAGCTGTTTATCAAAAAAAGAGGGACCTTTGGCTGAATAGCGGTGAGATAGCTATAACCCCTTCGAATATCAAAGAAGGCGATCAGGTTAGCGTCTCATGCGTTGTCCATAACACTGGAAACCAAAATGTTTTGAATGCGCTTGTTTACCTATACGCAAACAGTGAAATTACGGATTCAACAACGGTTTCAATTGCAGCCAATGGATATTTCCCTACAGCTTTCAGCTGGCAGGCTCAGTATCAGGATCAATACCTGAAAGTTGTTGCCGATCCCCGCAATCAGGTAATCGAAGAGGATGAAACCAATAATAGCGCTCTGCTTTCCGTTACCGTTGCCGATAACACACCACCCGTAATTACCGGTTTAACGGTTACCCCCAACCCTGCTTACCAGAAAGAGCAGGCTTTGGTAACGCTAACCGCTACCGATAACGTACCATTGCAAGTGGCTACCTATACATGGAAGGGCAGCAACGATACCCTGTACTATAACGCTGGGCTGAATCGTTTCGAAACAACCATTTCCTCGGAGGAGACGGGAACATACCTTTTGGAGACCAGCGTGAAGGATATTACCGGTTTTGAATCTCAAAAGTCCATAGCCGTAAGCATTATCCCTCAGCTGGCCGACCTTGCGGTAAGCGCCTTCGACCTAAGCTGGGATACTGTTAGTATAAGTAAAAATGATACCGTTCAGCTTTACCTAACGGTTCACAATAACGGCGGAACCGTTGCCTCAAATGCCGAGGTTCGGTTTAAGGTCGATGGGGTACTCAAACAATCGCTGTTTGGGAATTTCAGCCCATACTCTCAGCAACAGCTTACATTCAAATGGCCTGCGCTTTGCGGAAAGCATGACATCAGCTTTACCGTTGATGAACCAAACTCAATTCCAGAGAAAAACGAGAATAACAATACCGTTTCGCAATCTATATGCTTCTGTAATCCTATGCCACCCCTTATTTTGGAGGTAATTATTGAGCCTAATTGCGTAGTTCAGGATTCTTCGTTTGTTATTAAAGCAAAAGCAACGGACGATGATGGTATAAACCAAGTTTTGGCAATGCACCAACGGCGAAGATACAACCTTACATATAATTCTTTATCGGGGTACTACGAGGCAGGGCTAAATAACAATGCATTAACAGGTAGTAAAACCATCATTGTTCAGGCAACCGATATTTCGGGGCTTACCAATCTGAAACAAGCACAGTATATTTCAATTCCCCTGCAGCCCGATTTAAGCATTGCCTCAGCTGCACTCGGACAAGCCATTACAATAGCCGATGTGCAACAAAATACTATGGTTGCTGTGAGCAACACCGGAGGAGCCAGCGTATCGAATGTTTTGGTACAGCTTTATGTAAATTCTACCATTGTTGACTCCATGCGTGTTGAAGTTCCTGGGCAAGGCTCAACCAGCTGCTATTTCTCGTGGTTACCCATTTACGGTTCACAATCGCTAAAAATTGTGATAGACCCTGCCAACGAGGTGATTGAGACCAACGAGGGTAACAACCAGTGGGAAAGGGTTTTGAACGGAGTTGATAACCAGCCACCGGTAATTCAAAGCGTATCGGTAAGCGATTCCATATTTGCAGGCAAACCATTCAAGGTTACCGCTGTAGTAACAGATAATATAAGCGTTTCAAGTGTTAATACCTTTAACGGAAGAGGTACAATCTATCCAATGGTTTACAATGCCTTATCTAAAACTTTTACTACAAGTATACCTTATGCACGTTTAAATCGTCAGCGGATTGATATCATAGCAACAGATATATCGGGTTTAACTGCACAACAAAGCGTTTTACTGCAAATAAAGGATACCCTGCCCGATATTGAGGTAAAACCTTATGAAATGGATGTACAGATTGCCCAAAACAACGAGCATGTATCCATTTCGTCACGGATACGAAATACAGGAAGTTCTGCGGTATCTAACGTCTTTGTTAGGTTGTTGGTTGATGGTATGCCAGCTGACAGTATAACCGTTAGCCTTCCAAAAGGGGGTAATTATACCTGGAGTACAAATATCAAGGGTATTGCAGGTAATCATAGGGTAACCGTAATTGCCGATCCGTATAAACTTATTACCGAAGGCGATGAAACGAATAATATCGCAGAGCGTGATTTTAACATCTACGATATTACCCCTCCAGCAAGCCCTGTTCCAATATGCAATCCTTCAGACTGGTCAAAAGCAGGGGTATTCAAAGTTTATTGGAACAGAGTAACCGACCCATCCGGCATCAAGGAGTATTGGTACAATATCAATAACGAGGGTTGGATACCTATTGGTACCGATACGCTTATTAACCTGAATTTAACCAAAACTGGTGAATACCAGATACAGGTAAAAGCCGAGGATATTGCAAGTAACCTAAGCGAACCGGGGATAACGGAAGCATTGTTTGATAATGCTAATCCCGAAATCCCTGCTCTGAGAGAACTGCATTGCGGTTCTTCGTGGACAACCCACAACTCCCCAATGCTATCGTGGAATAACCCCGGCGATGAAGGTAGCGGGATAAGCAATTTCAGAGTTTTGATAGATAGTAAGAGTATTTTGGATGTGGGTAATGTATTTAGTTCTCACCTGACATTAAATCGAAGCGGAGAACACACATTCAAAATTAAGGCAATTGACAGAACAGGTAATGAGAGCGATTGGTCAAATGAGGTTAAGGTATGGATTGATTTGAACAGCCCATCGCAAACAACAATCACCTCTACCACGCATCCTGTTGAGCATCAATGGTACAACCTTGATAGCACACGTTTATTATGGTCTGTACCCCACGATACATCGTATGTAAAAGGTTATTATTATTTGTTGAATAGAAATAGCAAAGCAGTTCCTCACAGCTCATCGTTCTGGTACACCGATACAACCATTACCCTAAACTCCCTGCCATTTGTAACAGACGAATTGGTCCGTATCCCCGAAGGGAAATGGTACTTCCACCTGGCATCGATGGATGCTGTTGGGAATATCGATAGCTTGGGCGCACACTACGAAATCAACATCGACCGTTCAGCACCGCAGACAATACGGGTTAATACTCAGTCCGATGAAAAATGCAAAAATATTATTACAATATATGCTGAAGATTACTATTCAGGGGTTAATAAGACATTTTTCAGGATCAATCATGGAGAATGGAAAGAGGGAACGGTAATAGAACTTGATAAAGCGGGTGAGAACCTAGTTGAGTACTACTCCACCGATAATGCAGGGAATACGGAAGAGGTTCATTCAGATACTATCCTTAATACGGGCTTAGTCCTATCCCGAAACCTGAAAAATGTTTCGTGCCCGGGCAAGAATGATGGGGCAATTAATGTGACGGTTGAAGGTGGCAAATCTCCCTATATCTACCACTGGTCGAATAATGCCACTTCGAAAGATTTAACGAATTTAACGAAGGGCATCTATGAGCTAACCATAACCGACCAATTAGGTTGTACAGCTAATCTGAAGGATACTATTACAGAACCACTATTCTATTTAAATTTAACAAAGATCGATGATCTTGAAGGCAAATGTCAGGGCGAAGCTAAAGTGGCAATTATAGGCGGTACACCTCCGTTCTTATATAATTGGAAAGGTGCTTGCAACAGGGAGGATTCAATAGCGAAACAACTTTGTGCAGGAACATATACTGTAATGGTTACAGATGCCAAGAAATGTACGATAACCAGTAATGTTATAATAGCCGGTAATGGGGAAGGGTGCTATGTATTTCCTAACCCAACCCAGGGTAAATTTACGATAATGTTACCAGGGGTCAGTCCCCAACGTATTGAGGTTACCCTTTTAAGCATGAATGGTAAAACCATCTTTAGGAGGACTTACAGCTATGATTATCTGCCAATTGACATTTCAATTAAAGATATGCCCAATAAACTTTATATCCTTAAAGTGAAATTAGATAATAAAAAGTATTTTATAAGGAAGATAATAAAGATAGGAGGCTGGGGAAATGGTATTGTCCAGCAACATAATGAATAATAACGTTCGCAGGCAATTGCTATTCCAATATCGTTGACTTATGGTTATTTAAACGCTAGCAGGACCTTCGGGTTCTGCTAGGTTAATTGGCTTGATTGACCTTCCAGATTCGTAAGAACTAGAAGCGTCAATGGTAAAAATTGTTTAGTCAACGACATTGATTGCTATTCTGTCAATTTTATAAGGATTTCTTTCACTTTAGCCTTTTTTGTGAAATATTTAATGTCAAAGTGATAATTCTTTTTTTACAGTTTGTTAATTAATGTGAACTTATAAAATGTTGTATCATGTTGTAATATAGTGCTATTTGTACTATATTTGTTAATTATTGCAAATACTACATGTTAATTAATGTAAACGTTATTTGTTAAATCATTCAATTCTACTATTAAAATGTCAGAGGCAAAGTTTTCACATTACGATTTGAAGTTGGTTGAACCATCATTCGGTTCATCGTTGACAGACTTAATCATTGAATTAGATTATTTGAGAAAGAAGCCTCTAGGTGGTTCAACACCTCCGAAAGTTTTTTTTCAATTAAAACACATTTTTCATACTCTAGAAAGTATTGGGTCTGCAAGAATTGAGGGGAATAATACAACCATTGCTGAATATATTGAAACAAAGTTGGAAAAAATAAATAATGTTCCATCTGGAATTAAGGAAATTCAGAATATTGAAAAAGCAATGGCATTTATAGAAGATAATGTAAAATATTACCCCATAAATAGGGCATTTGTAAGTGAAATGCATAAAATGGTTGTAGATGGTTTATTACCACCTCCTCAAGGAGAAGGTGACCATACTGCAGGTGAATATCGAAATATTAACATTAAAATAGGCAAGTCAAAGCATTTCCCACCTGATTGGCTGAGGGTGGATGATTACATGAAGGAGCTACTTGATTTTGTTGGGAGAGAGAATAGTCCCAAATATGATTTACTTAAAACTGCTATTGCTCATCACCGCTTTGTTTGGATACACCCATTTAGTAATGGTAATGGAAGAACTGTTCGCCTCTTCACATATGCAATGCTTGTAAAATCTGGGTTTAATGTTAATGTTGGTAGAATAATCAACCCGACTGCCGTTTTTTGTAGCAATCGAAATGATTATTACAAGAAATTGTCAGAGGCTGATGCAGGAAGTGATATTGGTATTCTATCATGGTCGGATTATGTGTTAAGAGGATTAAAGGATGAGATTCTAAAGATTGATAAGTTAACAGATTATGATTATTTAAGAAAGGATATATTAATCCCAACAATTAATTATTCTCTAGATAGAAAATATATAACCGATACTGAAGCAAAAATTTTAAAGAAAGTTATTGATAAAAAGATTATTCAAGCAGCGGATGTCAAAGAGTTTTTTATTGGAAAAATGGATGCCGAAGTGTCTAGACAGATTAGAAAACTAATTGATAAAAAAATGCTTGTTTCTGAAAGTGAAGGTGCTAGAAAGTACATCATTAGATTTGATAATAACTATCTTTTAAGAGGAGTTATAAAATCACTTGATGAAAAGGGCTTTTTGCCTGTCCGTGATGAAGTAAAATAGATACTTGAGATACTGCGTTTTCACAAAAGAAAGCATATTCCGATATTCAATTTAATTGTTTATTCAATTCACCATGATTCTCGTTAGTTCTGGAAATGAATCATGTTCTGGGGTCATTGTCCCACGATAGTAAAGTAAATAAAGCATTGAACTTACCAAAACATCATCAGCCCAAATACAATTATTTTGCTGTTAGACACAGTAATTAATTGTATATTTATATTCAAACTTTTTTAAATCAGTCCAAATGATACTAACATTCATTGTCATCACAATCTTTAATATTCTCTACGAAGCAATAGGTAAAGATATTAAAATAAACTACTTAATAAATCTGAAATCCAATCTTAATAGGTTTTTTTTATTCTATTGTTATCAAGCAATTAGAAATCGTAATTCAAAAGCAATTAAGTTAGTAAGAAATTCATTTCTTATTCTTGGTTTAAGTTCACTTCTACTTTTTCAATTACTATCACTTCACCCATGTTTCAAGCAATTTATTCATTCTTGCTCAATTGAACTAATGATATATTCTTTTATTTTACTATTTGGATTTAGAGAAAATAAAATTTTTATAAATGACCTAAAAAAATTAACAAAAGAACTAATCCAAAGTACATTAAAAATATTAATTATTTATAACTTAATAATTCTTTTGTTTTATCATGTATTACCAATAACTGAAAGTTTAGTTATATATTTCCTTAAATCAAATATATTTTTCATAGCAATCTGGGGAGCAGTAAATCTATCCTTATTTATTATTTATAACCTTTCACCACATTTAATATCAAAATCGCTAATATTTTCATCTAACTACTTAATATCTAGAATAATTATAAATGATAAAAAAGAACCAATTTCAGGATTATTTAGATATTTTAATTATCTAACTGCAATATCGAGTTTAATCCAATTTGCAATCATGTGGGTTTGGAATTATTGTGCCTAACGTTTGCTGCTAAAAAGCGTTGAGGAGTTCGAACCAGCAATCTTATCCCACGTTAAAATAAATGCAATACACTAAAAACAAACTTATCTAACCATCTGCCCCAATGATTTTTAGCAACTGTTGGCAACTGGCTTTTTTTAAAAAATCTATACTGCATATCCTTCAATATATTCTTCGGGAAAGATAATTCTATAATTTCTTAAGCTTAGGCTGTTACTATAATAGAAACAAATTTGAATTGCAGGTGATATGTCTAAATACTGAGGTTTTAAGGGATTAAAATAGAGAATTTGGTTAAAATCAGAGTTTTTTGCTTTACTATTAATACCATAAACTCTTACTGCGCTATATTTAAATATCTTAAGTTCTTCTTTAATGTGATTGATAACTCTGGCGACTGCAGTTTTGTTGGTCAATAATCCCTTTTCTTTCATTAAATTAATGGATTGATTGAATTGTTGTATATGGTCTGTTTCTCCAACTAAATCGAAACATTGAACTGTATTGTAATCGCATTCTGCCTTACATATTATATACCCTTTATTGTAACATGCGCCCTCTTTACCCCACCAGTGTGCATTATTAATAAATGTATCCCAGAAATAAAAGCCATTTCCTAACCATGCATTTTCTCTTCTGCAAGGATATGGACCATGCTCTTCTATTTCATCAGGATTATTTCTATCCTCAAGAGTTTGATAAACAGCTTTATTCGCCACAAAAGTAAAAATTATCTTGATGTTGTATTCTCTCTTAAAACTGTCTCAAGAGACGATAGGTTAAGGGTAGGCAACATAATCCCTGGAACATTTGCCTGAATAGTTATAATACTGATATATGCTCTAACGAAAGGAAACAAAATTGCAATGCAATTTTTGTAGAAGAAATCTGGTATTTCTTCTAATGATTTTACATTTTCAAATTTAAATAAGCCAATGCATTCTACATTGACAAAAGGATTGTCTATATTGTTGTCATTAAATGCCTTAACGGTGAATGTTAATTCATAAATAGATTCGTCTTTAATGTAAAGACCTTTGGTGTCAAAGTCTAACAAAATTTCATTAGACTTGTGGTTTGATAAGCAAATATTAACTTTATCAAAACGATATGTCACAATTGAGAATGCTGCTTTCTGCATGTATTTAATTGTTTGAGTTAATAAAAAAGCCCGAAGTAAATTTCGGGCTTAATTGATTTTTTATGTTTTGCATACACCATTGACTCGAGTCATTTGTATATGCTTGGTAAAATCGAGAATTACATAAAAATTCTTCAACTGTTGGCCCAATATTGTCAAACTCCTCACTTTTTGCCCAATCTTCTAAGACCTTACTATGAGGTGTATTCTCAAAGTATTTTTTCAGTTCTTCATAAAAATTGTTCATAATCTCACTCGTTTAAGTATGCAAAGGTAATCAATTTTTCTTAATCACAAAAAAATTCATAGTCGATTGTCTTTAAAGATTGTTGCTAACTTGCTTATAAATCTTGCCTTTTCGAACCTATCCCCTTGAATTTAGGTGTATAGGTCTGATGCCAGTTGGTATTAATATCAAATATAGCTATTCCATTTATATTTCATCAACGTGGGGGATTGGAATCTACGAATATCGAAAGTGCAAATTCTAGCACGCAAAGCCATCCAACCTCAACGGATAAGTTTTCCACGCTAACAAAAGAAGCTATGGGCTGTATTTAGTTTGTTTTATCTCTTATCCCCTCTTTTATCAATCCTGTCAATTCGGGGATAATCTCGGCTTAAGATGAATTCGTTCTCTAGAGTATCTTGATATTCAGGTTATACTACCTCCAATTTCTGACTCCTGTCTTTCACCACACTAGGCACAATAGAACACAATACGAAAACTATGTGAACTACTGTGCCTATTGTGGTTCGTCTTCCGACTTCCAACTTCCGTCTTCTAAAGAAAATACTCCCCTCTCAACCCCTAACCTTTACAGCAATTTTTACCATTGTTGATAACCTCCGTCAAAAAATAGATTGTAATTCAAAGTTCAACCCTACTTTTGTGGTAAAGTAATTGATATGGCTGAAAGACGCACAAACGCTAAATTCCCTAAGGCAAGCATAGCAAATTTCGAAATGGGTAAAATACCCCCACAGGCGCTCGATCTCGAAGAGGCGGTACTCGGGGCGATTATGGTTGAAAAGGATGCCGTAATCTCTATCCTCGATGTACTTAAACCTGAGAGTTTCTACAAGGAGAGCCACCAAACAATTTTCAAAACCATTATTGAGCTATCAACCCGCCTTGAGCCTATCGACTTGCTCACCGTTTCGGAAGAGCTGAGGCGTAAGAATCAGATTGAGGAGATCGGTGGACCCGTTTACCTCGCACAGCTCACCTCGAAGGTTGGCTCAGCAGCCCACCTTGAGTTTCATGCTAAAATTATTGCTCAAAAGTATATTCAGCGCGAGCTGATTCGTGTTTCATCGGATATACAAAACCGTGCCTTTGACGATAGCATCGACGTTGACGATCTGTTGGACTACTCCGAAATGGAGCTATTCAAGGTTGCCGAGGGGAATATCAAACGAGAAACCCAACAAATCAACTCCCTGGTTAAACAAGCGTTGAAGAATATAGAAGAAGCTGGTAAACGCGAGGATGGGCTTAGCGGTGTGCCTTCTGGTTTTACCGATCTAGACCGAATGACCTCGGGGTGGCAAAAATCCGACCTCGTTATCGTTGCAGCTCGTCCTTCGATGGGTAAAACGGCATTCGTGCTATCCATGGCAAAGAAGATGGCGGTTGACCACAAAACGCCCGTTGCATTCTTCTCCCTCGAAATGGCCAACCTACAACTGGTTAACCGATTAATCGTAAGCGAGTCAGGTATAGCATCGGAGAAAATTCGAAATGGTAGGCTCGACCCCCATGAGTGGACACAGCTAGTCGTTAAAATCAAAGACCTTACCGAAGCCAAAATATTTATCGATGATACCCCTGCCCTATCCATATTCGAGTTTAGGGCTAAATGCAGGAGGCTAAAAGCGCAGCATGATATCGGGATTATTGTTATTGACTACCTACAGCTGATGACGGGGCCTACCGAAACCAAAGGGAATCGCGAGCAGGAGGTTAGTACAATCTCCCGTTCCTTAAAAGCCATTGCGAAGGAGCTGAATGTTCCTATCATCGCGCTATCGCAGCTTAACCGTTCGGTTGAAACCCGTGGAGGAAATAAGCGCCCTCAGCTATCGGATCTACGCGAATCGGGAGCCATTGAGCAGGATGCCGATGTGGTAATTTTCATTCACCGCCCCGAATACTACGGTTTTCTTGAGGATGAGGATGGTAACTCCCTAGCAGGTTTAGCAGAGATAATCCTATCGAAGCACCGTAACGGTGCTGTTGGCGATATCAAGCTCCGCTTCGAGAAGGAGATGGCTCGCTTCTCCGACCTCGAAGATGTTGACTATAGCGATTATCTGAATAAAGCGAATGTAAATGCGGCATCACCGACAGCAACCTTTAAGTCGCGGATGAACGAGGATGGGCTAAGCGCCAATGAGGGATTTGGGTTTGAAACCAACCGATCATCATCCGATGCAGATATACCGTTCTAATTGAGATCATTGTAACTGCTCAGCAATAATGAATTAAAATTGCCACAGATTCACAGATAAAAAATTACCATTAGCACATTTTCTGGTTATTCGACAAAAAGTATGGAAAGGAAGAGATATAATCTGGTTTTGCTCCAATATTGACCCCAGAGGGGTCGAATGTTTATAGAAACAATGCCCATTTATGGTGCGACCCCGGATGGGGTCGAATGTTCATGAGAATAAATATTTTCTATAGACATATAATCCCTCTGGGATTAAGAAAGCCAATGAATAAAAAGT
>RPRQ01000076.1 GCA_003818205.1 Bacteroidales bacterium | reverse complement strand
GTTGACTTAAGGTTATTTAAACGCTAGCAGGGCCTTCGGACTCTGCTAGGTTAATCGGCTTGATTGACCTTCCAGATTCGTAAGAACTGGAAGCGTCAATAGTAAAAATTGTTAAGTCAACGATATTGATTTGTATAGTTAAAATATATTGGTAAGTGATTAATAAATAATCAAATAATAAAACAACATGTATAGATTAGCCAAACCAAAAAATCACTATTTGTATAGTTCGTGTTAGGTAGAAAAATCAGGTATTTCATAATCTATAACATAAATTTGGCCTAATCAACTCTATTAAAAGGAAAATTTCTCATTACAACTTACAACATTAAATTAACAATTATATATGTAACATTTATTAACAATTATATATGCTAAAATGAAAGGAATAAAAGAAATACTTTTTTTATTAATACTGACATTTCTCACAGGCTGTGTAATATTTAGATATACAGAAATGCCAAATGACCGAATTGATGCTAGCAATTACGATTCAGATGATATGATTCTATTTCTGAATTTCGAAATGTTTAAAGGGAGCAAGATAGATTCCATTGCTTTGATAAATACTCAAAAAACACAAGGGTTTCTAAAAATGGAAATATTACCTGTTGAGAATATAGAGGAGGGACAGCTTAAAATTTCATTTTTCGATGAGCAAATGAATCAGGTTAAAAACACAGCCATTGAGGATCCGTTAATAAAGATAGCTGAATATACTATTGACAATGAAAATAAAGTGCTACAATCTCAAATTTTAAAGCTAGAGAAAGCAGAATTTACATTTAGAACACGCTGGGACGATAAAATTAAATATGTGAGAGTTGAAAAAATGTTAGAAAACCAAAGACTTGTTCTATTAAATCAATTCGAATTGTTTAACCCTTAAAAATAAGAAGGATATGGAAGAGCCAAGCCATTTAAGGTAATAACCTATACCAATGCAAAGTAAAAAATATGGCTAAGCATGGTTATTACCTGATCAATCCGACAAACCATAACTAGTTTAACCTAAAAAAAGCAGTCATGAAAAAGAAATTTTTACTACTTTTCGCATCCATTTTTTTTGCAATAACCTATTCTTACGGACAAACGTTTCCGACATCCTATTTACTCTATAATGGTTCACCGACCACAAAAGTAAATATTGTAATTCTACCTGATGGTTATACTACGTCGCAACTAAGTAAGTTTGTAACCGATGCTCAAAACGTTGTGAATGTATTTTTTTCGAGGGCACCATTTAATACATTGAAAAGCAGGTTTAATGTGGTGATTGTAAAAGTTCCATCAAATGTATCGGGAGCAGGCTCAAGTCCAAGCTATCCTATTGATAATTACTTCGGGAGTTGCTTTTATACTGGCGGAATTCAAAGATTGTTGGCTCCTACAAAAACTAGTAAAGTCGCCAGCGTTTTACGAAGTAACTTTCCTTCGTACGATATTGTTTGTGTACAGGTAAATACAACCACCTATGGTGGAAGCGGTGGAACATATGCAACCTATTCGATGCACTCACAAGCCCCGGACTTGGCCATCCATGAAATTGGACACTCGTACGGAGTTTTAGCAGATGAGTACTATGCTGGTGCATACTATTTGGGCGAAAAAGCTAATCAAACCAAAAACTCGAACCCTGCAACTATTAAATGGAAGGCCTTTTTAAATCAAGGGGGTGTGGGTATATACCCGTTTGCTGAAAATCCTGCATGGTTTCGTCCACATCAAAGCTGTGAAATGCGCTACCTGGGTTACCCTTTTTGCTTAGTATGCCAAAATCAAATCACTCAGGTTACTATAAGCCAATCAGCAGCTTATGCTACCGCCAAAAACCTGAAAACCAATTCACAAGTCAATGCCGCTCCAATGGAATTATGTAACTTCATTAGAATATCTCCAAATCCGGCCGTGGATTATTTTAATCTGGAATTGAATGCTTTTAAAAATGATGAACAGGTAACGGTCTATATTTATGATATTCAGGGCAGGTTGATCATGAAAAAACAAGTTTGTGGCGCAAGAACTGATGAGATATCAACAACTCAACTCAAAGGTAATGGGAACGTTTTTCTTGTTAAAGCTGTTGGAGCAACTAATTCATATACTCAGAAACTAATTCTGGCTGAATAGAGTTGTCCATAAAGTCAGAATTTTACATTCGAATTGAGTATCGAATAAGGCTCAACGATTTTAGAATATTGCTGAAAACAAGTTAATTACGCGAACATCAGATATCGTGAATCGTTGTTCCCTGCCTCGCCGGCAGGCAGGCTTGATCTTAAATCAAAATAATTTCACTTTATAGACAGACTAGACCCTTTCAAAAACGGTATTAAACACTTTGTGCCATTAATAGCTAAGCTATTAATGGCACATTTTATTTTTGGTAACTACTCACCACCCCTAAATTAACGGTGTTTTTTCTTAATTTAAATAGCGAAGTTCGCCGATGTTCCAAAAAATGGAACTACGGCGAGCGAAGGCGTAGAGAATGTTTATCCTGAATATATTCGCAACAATTGCTCATGGTTTAACTCTTCTTTTGGAGATGAAAAGCAACCATCATTTAAAGTAGATACAAGTAAAAACAAAAGGAAGCCTAGGCTCGTATGGCAAAAGTAAAAGCAAAAAATAAGTAATTGCCTTCTTTAAGTGACTCTATCTCAGAAACGATTTGGAATAATACAAAATAATTTGTGTTGCAAAAACATGTCGTATATTCGCAACGGTATTCCCTGTTGTCCCTGCTTCGGCATACTTCAGGGTTTTCGTTTTTTTTATAATACAGGATTAACTTATCTCTAAGCCCTCTTTACGAACCTCTTCTAAAATAATTGAGTTGTCGTCCGATAGAAAGCGTTTACGACCTATTGCAATTGGCTCAATGCGATAATCGTTACGGTATTTGGGTGACCAAGGTTTTGATAAAATCATATCATCATCAGTATCAAAAACATCAGCGAAAAAGCAGAACATCAATATCGCTGTTGTCACTTGCTTGGTTGCGAGCATAGCTACCAAATAGGTAAGCCTTATATATTTTAACACCTCCCTTATTGAGGTTCGCAACATATTGGCGTACTATTTTATAGCACCCTGCTGAAGCATTGTAGTAACTCTTTTGTTTGATATAAGGTAATCATTTATTTTCTCTGCTGAAGGAACTTTGGGGTAGTATTCTGGATAACGCCCTTCGAGCTGATACTTCATAAGGATTTACATGAAATCGGATTGCTCCTCGGTGAGCTCAATTTTTGCCTGATCGGCAAGATAGAATAGATCGTGCGAACAGCAAAGTTCTGAAACCTACCTAGGGAAATGAAACTAGATGAGTGTAAAATAATTTAAAGGTTATTTTGGCTATCGCTCCTTAAATGCAATACCAACTAAAAATCAAACTTGATTAGATTAGTTTTTTTAACCATTTTTCCTTTATTTTAAGGAAATAAAAATCTTAAAACTATGTTCAAAACAAATGAATATTTCGATGGTAAAGTAAAATCTATTGCATTTGAAACTACTGATGGATCGGCTACTGTAGGCGTTATGGCCAAGGGTGAGTATGTATTTGGAACATCAACCGTTGAGTACATGACCGTTACCTCTGGTAAAATGGATATTAAGTTACCTGGCGATGCCAATTGGAAAACCTATAAGGAGTTCGAAACCTTTATAGTTCCTAAAGATGTAAAGTTTAACGTAAAGGTTGATAGCGACACCTCTTACCGTTGCTTGTATAAGTAGTTAACTAAAATTCGGCGCAGGTTTGCAGTATTCCTGCGTCGGGTTAGCTAGGCAGGCTGAACTAGGGGGGAAAGGGATGGGTTAACGCTAGTTGCTACTTTTTTAGGATACAAATCTTTTGAGCACAATATTTAAATAAATGGAATCCAGCACCACCCTCTGAAACTACTGTAAACATTATTTCGGGGCTTGTAATTTTTGTTGATCCTAATATTAACCCGAATTAAAATTCAAGGTATTTTATTTGTTTTTCGATTAGTTCATTAACCTCTTCATGAAGTTTCTTAAATATCAAAATAGCCTTCTCTCCAACTTCAGTAACTTCGGCAATACCGCCATCTTTTCCGCCACGTTTTAAAATAACTAAAGGCTTTCCTGCAAGATTATTCATTTTATTAATGCTACCCCAAGCTTTTCTATATGACATCTTCATTTCTTCTGCAGCCTTACTCAAAGAACCATATTCTTTAATTTTTTCCAATAACTCTACCTTGCCTTGCCCTAAAAATGAATCCTTCCCAATATTGAGCCAAATTCTACTATCTACATTAATATTGATTGTATTCGTTTTATTTTTTTTCACTTTTCCCTGTTGTTTTAGTTGAATTACAAACTATTACAAAATAAATAAAAATATGATTGCCAACAAAGGAAATTATTGATTTATAGCAATTAGATAGTTCGCTATTTATAATTATATTTGTTCAGCAAAATTTAACGTAAGCTGCATGCTTACAAGCATTACTATCACTTCAAAAACTTGAAAAATAATAACTCTTTTGAATACTATTATGACAAACCTATTACTTAAAATATCTGATTGCTATAAAGATCCTCGTTCCTCCGCTTTGTGCATTGTAACAAACGTTAGCGGATCGACCCCTGGAAAGGCAGGTGCGAAAATGATTGTTTACAGCGATGGAAGTATTGAAGGTACCGTTGGCGGTGGCAGTATTGAGAAAACCGTAATTGCCGATGCTTTAAATGTTATTAAAAGTCAAACACCTTTATTCAAGGAATATAATCTTAAAACAGATTTATCAATGATTTGCGGTGGTGCACTTGGTATTTATATTGAGCCCATATCAAAACCTGCAAAACTGTTTATATTCGGAGCGGGGCATATTGGTAAATATATAGCTCATTATGCACCTGATATGGGTTTTGATACCACTCTGATCGATTGGAGGGAAGATATTTTTGAAGATCCTGAGAATATTAGGTATGCACAAATTTGCAAGCCTTATCTGGAAGCTATAAAAGATATTTCTTTTGATGATGCTACTTATTGCGTTATTGTAACCCCTAATCATGAAATGGATGAAGATGTACTGGCTGCTTTAGGTAAAAGAACTTCAGCTTATTTGGGGTTAATCGGAAGTAAAAGGAAAATAGAAACCTTAAGAAAACACTTTTTGCAGGAGAGAATTCTCGCCGAGGAGGAATTGAATCGTGTTGATATGCCAATAGGTATTAAGTTCAATGCTATTACTCCTGCCGAAATCGCTGTGAGTATAATTGCAAAACTTATTGATGTTAAGAATACAAAAGCATAAAATTAATTCCTAAGTTTTTTGATTGAGAAACCTAGCATAATCCTCTGGGTTATTAAGGTTTCTTAATATTAAATCGCTCTGCGTTTCGATATTAATTCGCTTAAAAGGTTTTAAAAATTCAGCAAGGGACATGTCGTTGTCATTTATCTGAGGTAATTTTTGAATTATTTTCTTTGGTAACATAATCGGATGCCCACCTTTTTCCTTATAAACAGGCGAGCACCAAGCTTCAGAATTTCTTTCTGCAAAAATTTTTTTTATAATTTCAAAACTCACAAAAGGGTTATCCACATTTTGAATAAAGCAATAATCGTTTAGAACTCCCTGTGTGCCGATTTTAATGGAATAGAACCTTCCCCATTCAGGGTATAGATTCATAGCAAATTTTACATTTGATGGTAATTTCAAATTTTTGCATAAAGGCTCTATCTTCTTATTAATTACACAAATTATCTCCGAGCAACCAGCATTAGAGTATTCAACTATTATTTTTTCAATAAATGTTGTTGAGCTATCCCATCGAAGAAGGGCTTTGGGCTCTCCCATCCTTTCGGAAAGACCAGATGCGAGAATAACTACTGAGAAAGCACTTTCCATAAAGAGTTCAATTTATCTTAATGATTTGTAATAATTATCTATTATTCAATCTAAAAATCAATAAGTCATCTGGCTCTCCAGATGACTTATTAAAACTAATAAAAATCAAATATTAAAATTCGAATTTAATTCCTTGAGCCAATGGAAGTTCGTTGCTATAGTTAATGGTATTTGTTTGTCTTCTCATGTATTGCTTCCATGAATCAGAACCGGACTCTCTACCGCTTCCAGTCTCCTTTTCGCCACCAAATGCACCACCAATTTCAGCTCCCGAAGTACCACCATTCACATTGGCAAGACCGCAATCAGAACCCGAGTCTGATACGAATTTTTCTGCCTCACGCATATTTAAAGTAAAAATTGATGATGATAAACCTTGAGGAACCTCGTTGTTTAAGGCAATTGCTTCTTCAATCGTTTTATACTTAATTAGATAAAGTATCGGTGCAAAAGTTTCTTCCTGAACAATTTTATAATGATTCTCGGCTTCAACCAGAGCTGGGACTACATAATTTCCTGAAAGATATTTTTCTCCTTCAAGTAAATAACCACCACACAAAACCTTTCCACCCTCCTTTTTAACCTCATCAATGGCATGTAAAAATGCCTTAACTGCCGATTGGTCAACCAATGGCCCAACCAGATTGTTTTCTAAAAGAGGGTTTCCAATTTTCCCTTTTATCTGTTCGTAGGCATTTACCAAGCTGTTCTTCACCTCGTTGTAAATTTTTTCCTGAACAATAATTCTTCTTGTTGTAGTACATCTTTGTCCACAAGTACCAACTGCTCCAAAAACAGTTGAAGATACAGCCATTTTTATATCGGCAGAATCTGAAACGATAACCGCATTATTTCCACCTAATTCAAGTATTGCTTTCCCCAAACGCTCTCCAATAATTGCACCTGCTCTTTTGCCAACTCTTGTTGAACCAGTAATTGAAAATAGGGGTATTCTTTTATCGGCAACAAAATTATCCCCAAGTACAGATGACTTAGCAATAATCATATTGAAAATTCCTTCAGGTAGATCATTTTCTTTAAGAACTTTTGCAATAGTATTTTGTGTTGCAATTGCTGAAATTGGAGTTTTAGAGCTGGGTTTCCAAATTACAACATCGCCGCAAACAGCAGCAAGCATTGAATTCCAGGCCCATACTGCTACAGGAAAATTAAACGAAGTGATAAGTCCTACAATTCCTAATGAATGGTACTGATCGTACATTCTATGCTCCTTCCTTTCGGAACGCATTGTATATCCATTTAGCAGGCGTGATTGACCAACTGCAAAGTCGCAAATATCAATCATCTCCTGAACCTCACCTAATCCTTCCTGATAAACTTTACCCATTTCAAGAGAAACAAGATAGCCTAAATCTTCTTTTGCATCGCGCAAAGCAAGCCCTATCTGACGAACAATTTCGCCTCTTTTTGGGGCTGGAATTTCTCTCCAAATCAAAAATGCTTCTTCAGCTTTTTTTACAACCTCTTCATAATCCTCAATGGTTGCATTCTTAACCTTAGCAATCTCTTTATTATCAATAGGAGAAGAAGATACCGTAATATCTCCTTTGGTTTCGAACCATACAGTTCCTGTACATACACCATTATTGATTGATTGTATGCCAAACCTATCAAGCACATGCTTAATTCTTTCTCTTTCCATAATATTTATGTTTTGTTTATTTTTACTGACTTAAACAGAGTTGATACCTAAGTAACAACTCCAATACAATACTCTTTTGTTTTTAAAAAATTTTTGCAAACATAATATCTATTTCGTTATGAATATATTTTCATATCGTATTTTATAGGATATCCTATTAAAAAAAACAAATCATTTAAAACAATTCAACAAAAAACATTGAGAAATTTAAACTTAATATGTTTGTGATAAAACTATTAAGGGTTAAATGGTTAACTCAATTTAACTTTCTTACATTATAGTAATTTTATGGTCTAATCCTATTTTATCAATGATCAATTCGCTTATTGGTAGATAGTTATATTCTGAAACATTGCAAACATAGTACTCCTTAAACTTCCATTTTTGAATTACCTGATCTACAAAATTATCTCGAACAGAAAGAATAATATGACTATTTGAATCATGAATCAATTCATTAATGCTATTCGCCCACCCCTGATTTTCAATCTCTAAAGAACCTACCTCATCTATTATGACAACCTTACTATTGATGTTTCTTGAGGATAGTAAAGCATTTTTACCAAGCTGAAGGCCTTCTGGCAATATGCAATATTTTCTGATTCTATTTAAACTTAAATCATCTGATAATCTAAGGAATCTCATTTGGCTACCACCTTTTATATCAACTACATCATAACCAATTGTAATGTCATTTTCTACAACTCTGGGCGAATAAATACCGGCAACAGAAGTATTATTTGCTTCTAATGCTTCAACTATCTTCTTTATTTGTGCTGTTTTCCCTTGTCCAATTGCGCCTGAGATAATAAATACTTTTTGAGAAAACTTATTTTTTATTTCGGCTAATCTGTATTCAACTTGTGAAATAATTTGATAGATAACCGAAACAGGGTTTTTAATAATCGTTTTGAGATCCGGGATGTTCGCAATCATCGATGGTAAACTTTCGAACGAAAGTTCTAATGCTAAAGGCAGCTGTTTAAAAGAGGTTTTAATGAAAAAGTTTCTGATTTTGGGATTATACAATTCAGTCCCTAAAACAGAAAAACCTACAATAATAACTACTGCCCTGAAATTCATTTGAATTCCAATCATAATAGCTTGCTCTAAACTTTTTGCATCCGTTTGAAGCTTAGAGAAAACAAACGCAGTAATCATGGTTATAGCAACAAAAAATACCCAGAACTTGGGCTTTGATAGCTGACGCAAAGCTCTTTTGTAACGAAATGACCAGATCGTAACGATTGCAATTATCGAGGTGCTCCAAAAAATCCACGAATAATTCAGTAAAACTAATGACCCAATCATTAGCGATATATTGACAAATAGCCAGGTTAGTGAATAGCTGAATTCCGATTTGTCACTATTTTGCTTTACAGCATTCCCATTTTTTGAATTTTCAAATTTATTCTCAGCGGGTTGTTTCAAGATTCTACGACCAACCTTTATTCCGATAATCGCAGACAGTAATCCAAGCATGCAGTAGATTATGAATAGAATGATAATTGGTAACCATACAATATCAAAATGAATATTAAGCTGTTTTTGTGCAAATTTGATTAAATCGGTATATAGCTGAACAATATTTAAACCGTAGAATATTATGTAATTCATTATCCTATGAAACAAGTTCCATGACATAGCGAGCATTGCACCTAACATATAGCCTACTATTGTTTTGCCAAATAACCTGACCGAAATTTCGAGCAATGCAGCTTCACTAAGAATGGCAATCATTGGCCCAAAAATGACTGCACTGGGCGATATCGTTTTCATAGTTGCACAAATCAACCCTGCGCGCCAAAATAACCCCTTCTCTGTCCATATATAACTTACCGAAATCAGAATAATTAAGCCTATTGCCGTTAGTACATTCCCACCAAAAGGCACTTTCAGGTTATGCAAAAAGCTACCAAGAACAATTTCAGATGCAGCCCAAATAGTTCCAATAATTGAGGCTTTTATCCATTTCTCGCTTAACATATAGTTACTACTCATTTAGGATACAAATTTTTTGAGCACCATATTTAAACAAATGATACCCTGCACCAGCTTCACTTGCGACAGTAAATAACAATTCGGGGTCAGTAATTCGAGTTGCTCCAATCATATTTACTTTGTTTTTAAATAGAATATCAGGAATTATACTACTTGAAGGGCCTGTAACAATCGTTTTTGTCGTAGGAGAAATAGAAGAAAGTAGCCCATCAATTGTGTTGTTTACCAAAGTTAAGCCGGTAATTATTACAATATCAGATATTGGGATAATTCTAGAGTATTCGCTTGCAGGAACATAGTATTTTTTTTGCCCATCAATAAACGCATTTTCATTTAACTCCAATACATACAGGTTATTTTGAGTTACCTCTATTTTTCGAATATATGAAGGGAATGCGCCTACAATGGTTATCGTTTTATTGGATGATAAATCAAGCAAATCGATAGGGTCAGCATTCTCGATGATTTTGTAATTATTGCTTTGTAGAATTCTCGATGAAATTGCATTTATAACCGCCATTTTTAGCGTATCAATGACATCAGTTTTTTTTGTTGAAGAAAATAAATCAAACACCCTTTGACCTTTAATTCTATTAGGTGTAAAGTCACCAAAATCACGATTCTCTTTGCAGCAATGAAGTTGATTATAAGACAAAGTGCTTGCTGCTCCATAACTTTCGTCCGAAAGTTTAACTGCTGTAAGATGAATACCTAATCGAACATCCGAAATGGTCAGGTTTTCAAAAAGATCTTTATATTTCTCTCTTAAAAAAGAATATGTTTCTTCTAAAATCATAATATCTGGAATTTAATAAATTTTACTTTGCTACGTCATTATTAGAGTTACCAATATGTATACGCCTTTTTTCTCTATGAGAAAAAGGATCGGCTTTGCTATAGCTAACCTCAATGTTGAGTTCAGGTGGCAGCATCGCTGTTAAGGTAGTTAAATCGATGTAATTGCTTGCATCGATAGTAAGATGCAAAATGTTTCGTTTCCCTACATGCTTTAGCAACGCATAAAAGCCAAGAACTTTAGGATTAGCAGATATTATCTCATCCAGCTGATGTATGCTCACTGAATTTCCATTACCAATCGTGATGTTGCTATCAATACGCCCTTCTATCCTACCTAATCTTGGAAGTAGACTACCACATCCACAAGGAGTATTAATAAACCGAGATAAATTACCAGTACGATAACGAATAAGGGGCATCGCTTCGTTAGAAAGGGTTGTAATTACTATTTCACCACTGTCACCAATCTTGGCTGGCTTTCCGGTTTTAAAATCGATTATTTCAAAAATTAGATCTGCATCTCGCAAATGATATCCATTGTGTTGATCGCAATCAACAGCACATCCAAAACCAAACTCTGTATGACCATAGTGCATGTACACATCGCATTTCCAAGTTTCTTTAATACTATTAATTACACTTTGAGGTATATAATCAGCAGCAAGAAGAACACTGCTTGGTCGCAACTCAGGTGCCGCATGACTCATATAAAGCAATTCGGCGGGCATACCAATCAGACAATCGGCGCCCTTAGAAACTTCAATCGCAACATTCACTGTTTTAATTGCTCCTAATATTTCTGAGGTAACACCTATTCTCGAAAGACTCTCCTTGAGTAAGCTTCCTAGGCTATTTTCGGTTCTGTTCGAAATAAGTATCTGTGCTTTTTCTCCTTTACGCACCATTGTGCTCATGCCAACAGCAAAGAAATCGATTGTTCTTTCTAGATCAGCCTTCGAAAAGAATATGCGTTTTTTAAGATGAGTAGTTCCTGAGTTAGCAAGAGTAGTTACCCTTGTAATTAAACTCTGCGGAATTGCGAGGAAAGCAAATGGATCAGCTGCAATATCTGAAGGTGAAGTAAATGGTAATTCGGTTATATCTCTTGTAGAATGAAGTTTTCCATGATAAAACTTAGTATTTTCACTTGCATATGAAATCAAATCATTAAGCTTTTCAATTTGCCAATTGCGCAAAGTCATAGGATTTAGATTCCCTTGAAGGCTTGTTCGTTCAGCAACCCATGTCTCAACTGGAGAAATCATAGTTTATCCTTTTTTCTAGCAACAATTAGATAGTAACCACATTTTATTCGCTTCATTGTTTCGGGATCTACACCCAAATCGCAATAGAAAGTCTTTGCACCTTTCTCGAATATCATTTGTCCCCACATCGTTTGAAGATGTTGTGTAAAATCTTCGAAATGTTCTATTGTGAAACCGTTACTCTCTATAATATTTATAATACTTTCCTTTGAATCAATCCGTCCTAAACAACCTTTTAATCGTGCAGCTTCGCCACGTGCATACATATCAGAAATAATCAAACGACCATTTGCATTAAGTACACGATTACACTCTTTTAAAACAGTTTTCTGATTGTCCATCATAGAAAAACTGCATTCCATAAGCACTCCATCCATTGAAGTCGCTGGGAATGGAATCGATTCAGCAGGTGCTTTTATTAGATTTACTTGTAAAACCGATAGTTCAAGTTTTTTATCAAGGCCATAGGCCTCGAAGCTATATTTTTGTTGTAAGTAATCAACAGTTGCACCTGAGCCACAACCCAAATCAAGAATTTTTGCATTATTAGGAAATGAACAGAAGCAAAATGCTGTGTCGGTTATTATAAAACCGCCTGGGCGGTTTATTACACACGATGATTTCTTTATTGTTTCCATCCAGAAAGATAATATGAACAGAATGGTACAAATTTCCCCTTGTCATAAACATGTAAACTGCAATTGCGAAGACGTGAGAAATCAATATTTCCAGCATCCTGAAAGGCCATTGAAGTTACTGTAAAACCATGTGTTTTTACACGATTAAGGAAAAACTCCATATCATCTAAATTACCACTAGATGAATCCATGCTAGTATTAGTAACTGGAGGTCTTTGCCAACGCCTTGCAACAAACTCCCTATTTTTATCGGCTGCTACAGGGCTACAGCAACAACTCTTTTCAGTTTTATCTCGTTTTAAGAGCGAAATAACCTTGTTTTGATCAACAATAAAATCTCCATGAAAGCCACACAGAGGATGGTCACAAGCAGAAGGAAGTAGATTCTCTGACTTTATAATTCCATTTGTCTGCTTTTGAATTTCGAATATCAGTTCATCAAGTGTAAAACGTTCATCGTTTGTTGGTTTTTCGGGCACTCGCCCTAAAAAAGTTGCTGGTTGAAAATGAACTCCACGAACTTTAGGTGCTTCAGAGATTGCAAATCGAAGTATATCGCCAATGTTATGTGTATTAACCCCACGAACCAAAGTAGGAACAAGCGTTACACCGATATTATGCTCAGCACAATTCTCAATTGCTTTCTGCTTTACTTTCAGAAGTGGCTTACCACGTAAACTCTTGTATATTGCATCATCAGTACCATCAAATTGCATAAATACAAATGATAGACCTGCTTCAGCAAGTTTTCTTACGTATTCTTTATCTTCACTCAATCGAATGCCGTTTGAGTTGAGTTGAACATATTTTGCTCCTAAATCCTTTGCTGCTTTTATAATTTCAGGTAAGTCATTGCGCATCGTTGGCTCACCACCACTTAGCTGCACAAGAGTTTTACCTTTTACTATTAGTTTTGAAAGCGACTCCTGAATCTCTTCGAATGTTGGTTCATCATTGCTGTTATCGCAATCAGCAAAACAAAAATGGCAATTGAGATTACATTTATTAGTTATATTGAGGATTACACAGCATGTTTTTTGAAGATGATCCGAACATAAACCACAGCCATCTGGACAATTAGGGCTTTCAAGAGCTGGTTGATCGGAATTATTTACCCATTCATTAAAGCTGGAATATCCGCGCCAAATAATGCTTTCAAATGAGCCGTGTTCTTTGCAGGTTTTTTGTAGGTATACTTGCTCACCTCTATGTACACGCTCAGCAGGAAGACGTTTCATACAAATTGGGCAAACACTCCAAGTTTTATAAAGGATTATGTAGTTATCCATGCTTGTCACCCACAAAGGACACTCTTCATGAATACACTCTTTATTAAATCTATATTGCTGACAAACAATTTCGCCTACAGGTAAAATCAAGTCCATATCCTTCTTTAATAGCTTTGAAACAGCCTTCAAAGCTATCCATGCATCCCGTTGGCAGCATCGGGGTGCACAATAAGATGCTATATCACTTAGTACTGATGCTGTTGCCTGCTGAGCGATTTGCCTCATCTTCCCATCATAAGGATTGGCATCCAATAAGATTGAAAAAGCAATACCGGCACCAATTGCTGCACCACAAGCACCAAGGTACGCACAAGCGCCGCCCGAAATAGTTTGCCCTCTTCGTATTGCAACAAGAATTTGTTCTTCAGTAATTGCATACCCAGAGTTTCTTAATGAAGTAAGTATAACAGCGGGAACAAGTGAGTGATGTTCAGGACCGTGAATAGGAAATGCTTTATGAGACCGTATTGTTTGCATTAATACCGCTGCATCAGTTTCAGAGCAACTAATGCATATTCTTTTTATATTTTCTATGGGATTTGCTTCATGACACTTATCACAAACAAAATGATTATTAACACAATAGGAATTTGACGGTCTTGTTTCACCACAATAATAACAGGTTTTATTTATCTCTGTTTTATTATAAATCAATTCAGCACCACAAACCATACACCCTGATTTGTAGGATAATTCAATGTGCTTATCATCTATAACATCTTTATTTACTAAACTCAAGAGCATTTATTTTTATTCTTCATTATAACCTTTCAATTGTCAATTAATCACTTATCCTCCATCTGCATCTCAACTTCAGATATGCGACCTTTTACCAAGTCTTCGGAGATAAAGACTAAACCACATTCTGGGCACCTTGGTACCTCAGTAAAAAATATGTGACCCAGATAAGAGAAATTAGTTTTTTTAAGCTCTAACTCTTTTTGGCATTTGTGGCAGATAAGTTTCTTTTCTTCCATCATACTATTCCCCCTCCTCTATTTTCATGCGATGACAGTATGCGTTTACAAGTTCAAATCCACGCTCTTGTCTAGCACGATATTCAACCCAGTATGTCATTTTACCAATTTGCATATACCCTGTAAAGGTTTCTGAGTTGGGATTAAACAGCTTATTTCCGCTTTGTTCACAATTACCAACTATGGTGTAAATATCTGATTCTAAAATATATTTACTATTCAATTTTTCTTTGAGTTCTTGTGAGATTAGAACCTCTATAGCTGGTTTTTCCATAATACTTGACTCCTTCCAAAACTCATTTAGCAATTGTTGTTTCAGTTTTAATCGTCTATCCCTTCTTTCAGAAATAGTTGGCAGTACTCGATTTTCATTATCTAAATCAAATATTATATCGAGGATATGCCAAGTCGGTTTCTTAGCAGCAGTAAATATATCACGACAGTTTGAGCAATAGGTAATGTATGGGTTATTATTTTGTTCAATTCGTTTTTGCACATTATGGCTTACATAGGGTGGGTATGCAATCGCTACATGACCGCCATAGCTGCAACACTCGGCCATTTTCCCCTCCATGGGCAGCGGCTCAAGATTAAATCCTGCCTTGGTTGCAAGATTACGAATAGAACTCTGTAATGCTGACTCATATCTGCTAGCACAAGGATCGAATACCGATGCTATCTCCTTTTTTGTATTCTTTTTCAGGTTTATTCCTTTTTCATCAATGATATTATATAGAAATTGTCCTTCTATTTCAGGTAGAAATCGCTGTAACATCTGCTTGCACATTGGGCATGCAAAGATGGCAATTGGTTTACCAAGGTTAATCCAATCGTCCTTTATCTTACCAATAACTTTAGCGTGATTTTCTACATCACCAGCCCAATCGGCAGGGGCTCCGCAGCAATTGAGCATTAATGCAGTATCAGGAAAATGTTGAGTTAAAAATTTATAACTTTCGGTTACATAACGAGGGTCTGAAGCACCAAGTTGACAACCTGGAAAAAACATGTAGCTGCTTTTTTTATGGCCTTTTGGCAACTTTACCAGGGCAGCTTCATTGTTTGAAAATTCCATATCCCTCATATAGAATTCATGGAAAGCCCAAGGCATCGCACCTTTTTTATGCATTGCCTGCATACTTTCACGGAGGAATTCACCCGTATCGATATCTTTAGGGCAAACCTCTTTGCACAAACCACAATGGTTACATGTGGAGATAAGCCTAGTGCAAACCGTACCATTTCCATCCAGTGTGCTGGGGCGTATAGTTACCTCAACCTCATCGGCGATACGTTTCGGAAATTTTTTGAAGTAGTTCATCAACGGAGAGTGGTGAACACAAGCATCGCAAGCGCACTTAAGGCAACGATTTGCTTCGTCTACTGACTCTTCTTTCGTAAATGTTTTTCCATTTGATGGCTCAACGGCATCAGCCTTAGTTATTCGTATTCCTTCATAGAGCAGCTTAGTCCCAGTTGCTTCTTCCGGGTGATTCATTTTCCCAACCTTCAAGAATCTTTCAATTGCACCTGAAACGTTAAGCCCGTGTGCAATTGCCGTCATTGTATCGACACCAGCGATTGATCCTCCTATAAAAACACCAGACTTTGTTGTAGCAAAAGCACCTTCTTCATTATGCGAAAGGCCAAAGTCATTACCGCCTTTACCTGTTGCTATGTATATTGCATCATAGCTTAAATCATCTAAACTTGAAATCTCTGTGTTGAGCAGTAGCGTGTAATTTTCATTTATGAACTGCTGCTTAATATCATCAAGAAATATTTCGGGGTTGAGTAGATCAAAAAGATGCCCACCCAACAAATACGATTTCTCGTAGATTGTTACATCATACTTTTTTGTGGTCAAACGAAGGGCACAGGCAAGACCGCTTATACCTCCGCCGATAATAGCAATTCTATTACCTTTTGGGGGCATATTATATTGATCTGGAGCAGTATTACGGGCATAGCTCATTGCTGCTATTTCAAGCAGCTTCATCGAAATTGAGCCTCCTGCATCTTTCATAGGGCAAACCTGCTTGCACGGTTCGGGGCACAAAGCCGAGACGATGCCAGAAAATCCTACCGCATTCTGATATGTTCTGTATGCTACGTTAAACCGACCTTGTTGAATTTTTCCAACAAAATCACGAACATCAAGATTGAACGGGCACTCCGCAGTGCAGAATGCCCGTTCGTTCTGTAAACACTCCTTAACAAATTCGTTTTGCTCAGTCATTTGTTAGTACAAAAAATTAAGAGTTCTTCAAGTACTTAGAGTACTTAAAGTTAAGAGTATTAGAGTTAAGTGTAACTAACTTTAAGTACTTTAGGCACTCTAGGCACCTCTTCTAAAAGAACCTTTCACCAGCGGCGCCAAGCGGTTTAAAGAAATCGATACCACCGTAAGGAACTGGATTAGCCTTTATTTCTTCTAGCTCATCGTACAAATCAGCGCCAAGGAAGTACTTTTTAGGCGGATTAATTTTACCACCTTTTGCAAGAATATCAAGCCCCTCTTTTACCTTTTCTTTAGTCGCAGGCATTTCGAAAACTCTTACACCGCAAGCATTGTAGATAGCATTTAAGACTGCAACGTGACCTGAAGCCTGGAATGCCTCTGATGCTCCCGAAGATCCGAAAGGTCCAGTCTTATCGTCGCTTTCGTGGTAGAAAACATGGAGTTCATCTGGAATATCCTTTATGTAAGGTACACCGCTCGATGCAATATTGGTGTGCTTGGTTACATCATCATAGTTTTCAGAGAGCGCAAAACCAATACTATGCGATATACCTCCATAAGCTTGCCCGTTTACAGCATCAATGTTTCCAACCTTACCAACATCAGCCACACAGATAAAGCGGGTAACTGTAGTTTTTCCAGTTTTTGTATCCACAGCAACTTCAGCCATGTTAAGAGCATAAGTAAATGCAGGTGTTGGGTCGCCAATACCTGTATTTGGGTCAAGGCGGCTTAAACCTGGGGTTACGATGGTCATATACTTACCTTCGTATTTGGTTGCGATACCCTCTTTCACCATCTCATCGTAGGTTCTGAATGTACCATCTTTTTTCTTCATTGCATTTATTAGCTTTTCAGCAGCAATGATTGTAGCATGGCCATTCATATAGTGAGAACGACTACCGGCGGACATCCCGCTATCAGGGCATATTTTCGTGTCGCTTTGTACAAGTTTAATTTGTTCAGGTGTAATACCAAGTGGTTTTAAAGCCTCTAAGGTTACCATTACAGAGCCAATATCACCACCCTGTCCGAGTTCCTGCCAGGTATCGTACTTTGTGATTGTACCATCGGGGTTAAGCTCTAAACGAACGGTTGCATGATCGGTAGGACCTTCGGATACATTGAATCCACCCCATGCCAAACCTACACCGCGACGTACCTCTGGTGTATCTTTTTCTTTCGCCTCCTTAACAGCTTTGTCGTAATGGGGTTTCATCATTTCCATCATTTTTTCCATTGGGTAGAGCCTAAATGGATGGCTATTGATGTTAAGTTCGCCAGTACGAGCAATGTTCCTCCATCGGAATTCGAATGGGTCGATACCAGCCTTTTCGGCAAGCATATCCATAAGGGCTTCGCTCAAAGTAAACGCTTGAGGTGAGCCATAGCTACGGTAGGCTGTTCCAAAATTGTGGTTGGTGATTGCTATGCGTGAAATCCCTGCAACATTGGGAACTACATAGGGGAAGAATGCGAAACGAACCTGTTTTGAGATAATATCATCACCGCCGAAGGTGTAGGCACCTTGATCCATTCCGAACTCAAATTCAGTAGCGGTTATCTTACCATTTTTATCGCAGGCAACTCGCCCGTTGGAATGGCATGGGCGACGTTTTCCTGAGAAATGTTGATGCTCTTCGTAAGTCATCGATAAGGCAACAGGCATTTTAGTTACTGCAGTCGCGGCGGCTGCAAGGCAAAGGTCACCGGCATTCGTTGACCAACCGAAGCTAGCACCAGTTGGGTTCATGATAATTCTTATCTTATCCTTTGGTACGCCTACAGAATTACCGATACGGCCAATGGATGAGTATACACCTTGCGATTTACACTGAATTGCAAGGAAACCATCCTCATCGAAGTAAGCCTGAACGGTATCACCTTCAATAGAAAGGTGAGGTTCGCGAGTTGCGAAGAAACTTCCCTCTACGCTAAATGCTGAATTGTCGATAACTTCAGCAACTTTTGAAGGTTCATCCAAACCAACCCCTTTTAGAACCGGCTGCAATGCGAAAATATTTGGGGTGTCCTTATGTATGCGCATGGCATCAGGCATTACAGCATCTAAGTAACCTAAATATTCTGGTAGTTTCTCAATTTCTACTTTTACTTTTTCTGCAGCAGCACGAGCATGATCTTTTGTATCAGCACAAACAAGGGCTACAACATCACCATATCGGTAAATTTTATCTTCACAAAGCACAGTACGGCTTGGAACCATAATGGTTGTGCGCTCATGGAAGTGACCCTCGGCCATAATGTTAGTTCCCCCAGCAGCTTTAATATCCTTCGCTGTGATAACCTTTACCACACCAGGCATTTTTTCTGCTTCACTGGTATCAATTTTTATGATATTTGCGTGATGGGCAATTTTAGGTTGTACCATAACAACTTTGAGGCTCTCGGCTGGCATCTTGAGCTCCTGATCATCTCCATAATCAGCAAGACCACAAACTTTTGCAAGTGCTGTAGGGCGAATTACCGGCTTGCCATAGTATTCTCCATCCGTTGGGTTTTTAAAGGAGATATCTTCAATCGTTTTTTCACCTCGCATAACTTCTGCGGCTGCCATAACGGCATCTACAATTTGTTTATACCCTGTACAACGGCATACATTGCGGTGCTTCTGGAACCAATCGCGTACCTCTTCACGGGTTGGCTTTTTGTTTTCCAGCAGCAGCGCATAGGTTGATACGATGAAACCTGGTACGCAGAAACCGCACTGAACAGCACCAAGCTGCATCCATGCTACTTGTATCGGATGTAGGTTAGTTGGTGTGCCAATACCTTCAATTGTCAACACTTGGCTATACTCATCGATTTTGCCGATTTTCTTCGTGCAGGAACGAATCAGCTTCCCGTTCAAGATAACTGAACAGGAACCGCAAACGCCTTTGTTACAACCTACTTTAGTTCCGGTTAAGCCCATACGGCGCAAAACATCGGCCAAAGTATCCTTTTCGGGGTTGCAAATTAACATTCTGTTTGCTCCATTGATGTTGAGCCACATTTTTCTTAGTTTCATGAATGTTCCTCCTAGATTATTATTATTTAAGGTTACTATATTTCAATATCATAATTCTTCTTCAAGAAATGAAACTACCGTTTCAAGATATTTTGGGCAAATACTGTGAAAATGCGGAAGTTTAGCCATCAACTCCGCTCCGCTCATATTGCTCCTATCAAAACCAACGAGTTCGTTGCAATTACTTGTCCCATGCACCTTTTCGAATGTTTCAATAAGCTGGCGTGTTTTTTCACGGGATAGTTTTTTTGCCTCAAGATCTGTCGCCTTCGTCGTACCATATTTAAGCCCTACAACCATCATAGCACCAGTAAGCGCTCCACAGGTTCTCCCATGCCCACCTAGGCCGCCTCCAAAGGGGCAAGCAATCTTTAGCGCAGTTTCTTTGGGAAGATTAAGATCTTCACTGAAAGTCGCTAGCACTGATTGCGAACAGTGATAGCCAAATTGGAATAATTCTAATGCTTCCGTAACATGATCTTTTATCATATATTTGCGGATATGAAATTATTTTCATATCGGTGACAAAAATAGAAAATTGGATAACTACTGTCATATGATTTTAATCACAAACAGGATATTTTTTTTTCAATTTATCGTTATGTATATCAATACATAACGATTGATAGATATTATGAAATAAGTTTTGATTTCGATGATTCTAAAGAATCAATAAAATGGAACTTTGTATCATGTAATCAACATGATATCTAGTGTTTTATCAAATTTTCGTTAATAATTATTGATATTTCAAAGAATTATTACTTTTGCGCTCCTTCATATTTAAGATTATGAAAAAAATACTTCTAGTAAATTTTTTGCTTCTTTCTATATCAATTCAGAACATTTTAGCACAACCAATATCAATTGCAGCTGCTGCTGATTTACGTTTTGCAATGAATGAGCTGACTAAAGAGTTTAATAAAGCCAACCCAGAAATAAAAATTGATGTTATATATGGTTCATCAGGTAATTTGTATCAGCAAATAGTCAATAGCGCACCTTATGATGTATTCTTCTCTGCTGACAAATCGTTCCCAAATAAGCTAGATTCTTTAAATCTAACTGAAAGCAAGCCTAAACTTTATGCAATTGGGCACCTAGTTCTATGGAGTTCAACCCTTGATTTAACAAAGGGAATAGCATTGCTGAGCGATAATGGTATTAAAAAAATTGCCATAGCTAACCCTGCCTTTGCTCCTTATGGAAAACGAGCGATTGAATGCTTGAAATATTATAAACTATACGATAGAATACTCTGCAAAATAATAAAAGGTGAAAATGTATCGCAAACCGCTCATTTTGTGTTAACTGGCAATGCAGAGGTTGGGCTGATAGCCCTTTCATTGGCTCTATCACCAGAAATGATGAGTAAAGGCAAATACTTTATAATCGATGAAAAAAGCTATTCTAAGCTAGAGCAAGCATTTGTTGTGATAAAAAAGTCACAAATCAATAAAGATATTTTGAAATTTGTTCAATTCATTGAATCTGAACAAGCACGAAGAATTCTTGATAAATTCGGGTTTAATCCTCCACTTACTAAATAGTTGATAATTAATGAATGCTGATTTTTTAATAACATTCTGGATTTCTGTCAAACTTGCCACGTTGACAACCATAATACTGTTTGTTATAGGCATTCCGCTAGCATACTATCTAACCTATTCAAAATTAAGATTTAAAGTGGTTTTACAGGCATTGATAAGCATGCCGCTGGTGTTACCCCCATCTGTTCTTGGATTCTATCTTTTACTTGCATTCAGCCCAAATTATTGGTTTGGCAATTTTTTGAATAGCTACTTTAATGTTCAATTGGCATTTTCTTTTGCTGGCATTCTGATTGGTTCAATAATCTTCAATTTACCTTTTATGGTAAATGCTATTCAAAGTGGGTTTAGTAACTTGCCAATATCCTTGAAAGACGCATCATATACTTTAGGTAAATCAAGGCTTACAACTATTCGCAAAGTATTGCTCCCCAACATAAAACCCGCAATGATTACAGGCCTTTGTTTGACATTCGCACATACCATTGGCGAATTTGGGGTAATACTTATGATTGGCGGAAACATACCGGGCAAAACAAGGGTGGCTTCGCTTGCAGTATACGACGAAGTACAGGCATTAAACTTTGATATGGCAAATAAGTACGCCATTTTTCTATTCCTTTTCAGCTTTGTAATCTTGCTTATTGTTTATAGTATAAATCGGGAATATTTAAAATGGAAGAGATTTTAATCGACTTACACGTTAAAAAGCTTATCCATACCACAAATGGTGATGAGTTGTTAGAATTGAAATTAACAATTCCACGATTTGGCTTTATTACCTTTTTCGGGAAATCAGGGGTTGGAAAAACAACCCTTTTAAGGATGATTGCCGGGTTAACAAACCCTGATAGCGGCTATATCAAAGTAAATAATGAAATATGGTTTGATAGTGATAAAAAAATTAATATTAAACCGCAGCAAAGAAATATTGGTTTTGTGTTTCAGGATTATGCCCTTTTCCCCAACATGACTGTAAAAGAGCATCTACTGTATGCTCAGTTCTATAAAGAAAGGGGTTATGTTTCGGAATTACTTGAGATTTTTCATTTGAAAGGATTATGTGAGCGAAAACCAGCAAAACTTTCAGGAGGACAGCAACAACGCTTGGCTGTTGCAAGAGCATTGGCTCGTAAACCACAGATATTGCTATTGGATGAACCATTATCCGCCTTGGATAACGAGACTAGAACCATATTACAAGATGAAATATTGCTGGCTCACGAAAAATTTTCCGCAACAACTCTTTTAGTTAGCCATGATATTAACGAAGTTGTTAAATTATCTGATTATATTTATGTTATAGAAAATGGGGAAATTAATAAACAAGGTTGCCCTAAAGAGATATTTAACAATACAAAATTTCAGGTTCTAGCACAAGTATTAAAAATTGAGGGAACTATTTTAACAATTTCTGCAAACGATACAATTACAAAAATTGAAGTATCAGAATTTGAGATAAGGGACTTGAAGGTTAACGATAAAATATTGATTCCAACCAAAATCGTTAATCCAATGATTTTAAGAATTAATACAAGTTAGTTAGGAAATTTTCTATTTTAATACAAGAACCTATTAGTAATTGAAATAGTTTTTACAACATTTGAATAATTTCATACTCCTAATGATTTATTTGTATTGAAGTGTTTTACCCTAGTATATAAGATACTTTTCAACCAAGTCAAATGGTACCCCAGTAAACTTACAAAACTCAACAACAGTTATATACTGGTGCTACTCTTTAGCAAGGCTAGCTTCGATCTGCTTGAGCAAGCAACGGCCATAAAGTTGGCAAAACTCTATGAGCGGAACTAAATTCTTTAAGCAAATAATATATGATTATTTAAAAAAATTGAAATAGGATTCATTGCAAAAACAAAAACTTTTAGCGTTTTGCATCCGCTGAAACTCGCCTTCGTTCCAGAAAAAGGAACTACGGTTGCTTACACTAAATGCTTGTTTGCAAATGCTCTTCCCGAACCCGACTTAAGATATTTTTCAAAGTTGTAGGCCTTGTACTTGCCTATAAACGTTGCGTAGAATAAGAGTTTAACGGGCAAACGTGATTTGGTATACTCTACTTGACCTTTTGAATGCCTTTCCAAGCGCTCATCGATATTAGATGTACAGCCAGTATAATGGGTGT
>RPRQ01000075.1 GCA_003818205.1 Bacteroidales bacterium | reverse complement strand
GTTGGCAATGGGTTAACCGTTACAACGATATGATTCGATATTACGCTCCCGCAACCGTTGGTATTGGTTACAAAGTAATCGCCCGCTGTAGTTACAGTGATGGTAGGGGTTACCGCTCCGGTGCTCCAAGTTCCACCAACATTCCCCGATAGAATTACATCACCCCCTTCACAGAAAGCTACCGCTCCACCCGCTGTAATGACCGATGCGGTGGGCGGTGGAGTAATTGTAACTACGATATGATTCGATGTCAAACTTCCGCAGCTGCTCGTGTAGGTCACAAAGTAGTCGCCCGCTGTAGTTACAGTGATGGTTGGGGTTACCGCTCCGGTACTCCAAGTTCCGCCAACATTGCCTGAAAGGATCACATTTCCACCAGTACAAAAAGTTGTTGCACTACCAGCTGAAATAGTTGGTACTGTTGTTGGGCAGATAGTTACTGTATGTGTAGCTGTTGTAGGCCCATTAGTCCCTGCCGCACTAGCTGTGATTGTAGTGGTACCACTCCATCCAGCAGCGTAGGTAACCTCACCTGTACTAGCTACAATGCTGTTTCCTGAAAAAGCAGCGGTTGTAGCATCCAATGAATAAGTAATACCTGTTGTATTGTCTGCTGTGGCCGTATAGGTTACTGTTCCTGCTCCTTGGTAACGAGATGAAGTTGCTCCAAGAGTAAAAACTGGTGTTCCTACATCACCGCATCCAGCAGGTATAGTCACAGTTATTGCCGAGGTGTTGATTGCCCCAGCAGTAGTAAGAGCTCTACCAAAAATTGTAGAACTGCCTGATAAAGTAATTGCGCCATTAGAAACTAGGGTGCCTCTGAAAACAGAGCTGTTCGCTAACGTGAAATCTCCATTTACTTGCCAATACACATTGCATAATGATGCTGATCCAATCAGAATAACATTTGAGGATATAGTACCAATCGATAAAGCACCATTTACCTTAATGATAAATATTGCATTTGCATCACCACCTCCATCTAGAGTTAAATTACCATTTAATGCCGCAGCTCCAATTGTGTAGTATTCGCCGGGAGAAATGGTCTGATTTTCAAAGGGTGTTCCTAAAACAACCCCGCCGACTCCAAAACTTCCATAAGCAGTACTTACGTCTGCTGCTGCCTGTGTTAGAGCAGGATCTGCCACGGCATAAATGGTTCCAATTACTGAGCCAGAACCAGGAAATCCGACTGGAGATGTATCAAAACTACCAATGTCGCCTGTTATGTTGGACGTTCCACCATTGGTGAGTGCGCCAGCTTTGGTAAATAACGCAAAGTTGGCTGTTGTGCCTAAAGTAGGCACTTGCCCGAAATTCACATTTGGTATTAAAAACAGCATAACTGCTATTAATACATTGAGTAGATTTTTCTTCATATTATTTTTTATTGAAGTGTTAGATGTTTTTTTCATTCAGATAACATCTCTAATCCGTAGGAATTTTCTACTGTAGTAGTTATGAATACAATATTTTTAATTACAGAGTCAAATTTTTAATGAAATATTAAAGTGTTACAAAGGTCGATGCAGCAATCGCTTTTTTTCTTACACATCAACGGAAATTAGTTACATCATTCACACATTCGAAATAACCATTTGCGAATCCAATTGGGTGGACGCAATAAAAAAGCGGAGTTCCAATTTAGAACCTCCGCTTAATTATTTAGAAATATGGGTTTAAAACCTAGTTTTTGGGAATGATATCGATTATAACACTTCGGTTATAAAAGCGTTCCTCTGGGTATTTATTTTCAAAAGGTACTAAGTCCAGATTCTCGCCAAATCCATGTACTTCAAAGATAACGTCAGTTCGACCAGCTTTTGTCAGAGATTTTTCAATAATCTTCTTAACATCATTAGCTCTTGCCAACGATAGTTTTTGGTTATTAGTTGCATCGCCAATAACATCGGTATAACCGGATAGTATAACTCTTCCACCTTTAGGAATCTTAGGCGTTACAACTTCCGTTAGGTACTTTACATAGGTTGGGGTGACTCCTGATTCATTGAATTCATAGATTACACTATATCTCATACCTTCTTCACTTGTCGATGGGGTCCAAAGTTTCATGTGTAATGGAGCTTCCTTTGTAATCGTACCACCATTCTTCTTTTTACCAATCATTTTCACATTGAAATTTCCTTCAAGTCTTTTTCCCAAAATGTTTTTCCCTGGGATACTCTTGCTTTCATCAGCGTAAGGCCCTTGTTCTTGGACTACACCATTTTCATCCTTTAGTTCTAATAACCATGATGAGAATACTTCTGTTGCACCTACAACATTAAAAGTAACATAGCTATCAACTGGTGCTTGCTGTACAACATTGATATCAACTGGTTTAAGATAAACATTTGGACCTGTCTGATACTCCATCAGTATTTCTGGTGATTGGCTCCAAATAGATACTCTGCGGTCTTCCTCATTGAGGAGAGCAAGTTCGAGCGTGCCTCCTTCTTGTTTCGATTCGATTCTAGGTCTTTTCCGACTTTCAATACTAATTCTCTTAGGATTTATTCCAAAAACGCTAACAAGGTATTTTTTGATTGATTCGGCCATTAACTTTGCATCTTTATTGCCTTGCAATGATGCGCCTGTTAACCGAACTTTTGTCATTGGAAATTTTCCCATACGTTCGCCAAGGATATTAATGACATTATAATAAGCCGTCATCTCTCTATCTGAACGACCCGATAATTTCTTAGGAGTAAACACCTCTAATCGGTCCTCTTTAAAATCCTTAACCTGATCTTTTTTCAGTAAAACATAACGATCGGGTATTTCTGTTGATCCTAGATCAAAGAAAACATAATTACGAATAGGGAATGTTTCCCTTACCCTGCGTTCAACTGGAATATTTGCAGGAGAGTAAATAGAAAATTGAACATCGGTTAATACGGCACCACCAACGAGAGGAGCAGTTGTAACTATTACCTCAGCTGGTTTAGTTACTACTTTACCACGACCGAATTTTATTGTAGCACCAACTCTCAATGTGGTCATTGTCCACGTTTCTATTGAACGAGGATCCTGTCCAAGGTAAGGTTGAAATGATATGAAGGGAGAAAGTACCCATTGTGTCAACTTTTTCTGAGAGGAGATTGGAATATCGTACCCGGCTCCGACTTGCATCCCAAAGAGCGTTTTGTTCATACTGCTAAAATCTCCTTTAACATCTGGGGTAGCCGCTTGCCCTGGTACATCTGGATTTAACCCAAGTTTATAGGTAAATGATTTCGATAAATTAAAAGCCAGACGTGGTCCAAGGTATAAGTAAAAATTTGATTTAAAGGGAGCGAAGCGCAAACTTGGCTCAACAGTTAAATAGGTAATCTTAGCGTCTAAATCCGCTGGGCAGTTACAAGGAGTAGTAATCTCATAGAAACTACCTTTGCGGTTATCGTAGCCTGCCTGTAGCATTATACCCCATCTAGAATCAGGGTGATGAAATTCTACAAGCGGTGCAAGATAAAGTCCCACCCCTTTGCCATCATGAAAAACAGCAGGAGCGGTTAGATCTGAGTTCAATTTTTGAGTGGATCCACCATAGTAGTTAAAATTAGCACCACCAGCTACACCAAACCACCAAGATGGTTTAGTTATTGAATCCTGTTGTGCCATAAGGGGCACTTGAATAGCGGTCATAAACAATGCGCTTAGAATAAGGCTTTTTACGACCAGGCTAAAAGGGGATCGCACCACGTGCGACCCCTTTATTAAATTTGAATTAGCTTTCATATGTTTTTGTTTTATGGCTTGCTGATTATATTCGTACTGGTCATTGTTACTGAGCCATTTCGTGCTAACATTCGACCCTCGGCCTGTGAATAAGCATTCATCGTAATGGTTGTTAAGGCCAAAATGTTTCCTTTAAATGAAGTGTAATCACCTATGGTAACTGAACTACCCACCTGCCAAAAAACGTTTTTGGCCTGAGCACTTCCGGCTAAAATTACATTACCACCTGCTGGTGATGGGTAGGGACTTCCTCCAACTGTAGTGAAATCAGACGCAATCTGGAATATCCAAATAGCATTCTCATCACCCTGAGCGTCGAGAGTCAAATTGCCTGATTGAATTAACAATGTAGATGTAGATTTATAGATACCCGGGGCTAGTGTTGTTCCACCTAAATCTCCGGCTACAGTTGCTGGTGCAGGAGATGTAGCTCCTTCTGCAAAAAGATATGCTGCAACCAAATCATCTTTCGCCTGTATTAGCATTGCAGGCACACCTGGAGGAGCAATATCATCAGCAGCATACATAGCACCATTTACAATTATTGCAGGAGGGAATCCGACAATAGAAGAACGAACACCAGGGTAAATACCAACATCCAAGTTATGAATTTCGCTAAAACCTGCATCATTGCTAACACCTACTCCAGCAATAATTCCGAATCGAGCTACTGAATTAAGATCAACTACTAGTGGTCCTAATGGTAAAACAGTACTAAAGCTCCATTCATAATCATTGGCTAGCGGAGTGCCGGTCGGATTCATTGCTCCAGTTGTAACCGTAGCGGTATATGTAACCCCAGATATAAGATCTGCATTTGGTGTAAATGTAGCAGTTGTACCAGAGTAGTTTACTACACCTATAACGGGTGTTGCTCCATTCATTAAGGTAAAAGTCGATGTAGTTAATGTTGCAGCATTCATTGCCTCACTAAAATTCGCGCTGATAACTTTATTTCGAGCCACTCCGGTGGCCAAATTTAGTGGATCAGTAGAAATTATTGTTGGTGTTACAATCGTACCTGTAGTAAATGACCATTCATAATCATCCTTCATAAATGTACCTGATACATTCTTAACTTCGTTTGTAATTGTTGCAGTATACAAGGTGTTTGAAATCAGATTAGTCGTAGATTTAAAGGAGGCTGTTGAACCAGAATACGTAACAGTTCCTGGAATAGATGTAGCACCTTGTTTTAAAGTAAATGTTGTTGAAGTAAATGTTGTAGGATTCATTGGCACACTAAAAGTTGCTTTTACCACCTTTGTTAGAAATACATCGGTTGCATTATCTGTTGGGTCGGTAGAGATAACTGTTGGTGACAAAGTCGTACCAGTAGAAAAGGTCCAAACATAATCAGCCTGGAGTGCATTGCCGCTTATATCCTTAACCGATGATAAAATCGTAGCAGTATATGTTGTACTAGCTGCTAGTAGGTTGCTTGGATTAAAGCTCATTGTATAAGTGTCTCCATCGTACGTTAATGCGCCTTGAAGAATCATTGCAGAGCTGCCAATGGCTCCTTTTAAACCAATAGATACTTGGCTTACCTTTTTTTTAGCTCCGTCATCCAAAGAGAAAGATTCCGGGGTGATAGTTAAAGGATTCATCGCCTCATTGAAGGTTGCCGTAATTATCTTGTCAAGCGGCACACCCGTTGCATTACTTGCGGGACTTGTTGATAAAACAGCAGGGCAATCACTAACGACTCCAACGAAATCATCTTCCTTGCAACCCGCTATTAAAACTACCGCAAATATTGCTAGTGTTGTTAATAGTTTTCTTGTTTTCATAAAATTAAAATTTGTGGTTTATTATTTAAACTCAATTAAAAGATGCGACCCCCTTGGAGTCGCTCCTTTCAGTTTTTTATACCATATTTATAATGGCGTTGTAATAATATTCTTGTCAAGAATGACTGCAGTCTGAGCTAAGGCTCTTCCATTGAAGGTTGCATTAGTTTGGAAAGTAATACTAGTCATCCCCAGAATAACACCTTCAAAGTGAGAGTCTGATGCAAAATTTGCCTGACCAGCCACCTGCCAAAAAATATTACTCGCTTTAGCGGTTCCGCCTAGGGTAACGTTTACAGCTGAACTCATTATTAAGCCCCCTCCAATCTGGAAGATCCATACATCAGTTGCGCTACCCGAAATGGTAATATCCGTAGGTATTGTAACCGTTCCTGCCCATTTGTAGAGCCCTGGTGCAAGAGTTCTTCCACCAATATTTCCTGTGCCCAATTCCAAGAAATCAGGGGTTGGACGTCCAGCAGCATCGTTATAAGCAGTAATCATATTGTTAACGGCTGTTGTCAGGTTAATAGGAGTTGGAGGATCCATGGTAGCTGCATAAATGTTTCCATGGACTTGTGGGTCGGTCGCATGGTCGCCTGCAAGCGTATTAACAAATCCTGTGATAAAGGATGTGGCGGCAGGGCTTAATGCTATGTCGCCAGTAATATCGGATGTTGGGATATTCGTAATAGTTGTTTTAGCAAGAATTACATAATTACCTGCAGTTCCAAGTTCTACTTTTGCCAGAACTGACGAGGAACCACCAGTTGTGAAGCTCCATTCCGTTTTAGATGCAAGCGCATTACCCGCTAAGTCTTTTGCCCCAGTAGATATCTTTGCAGTATAAATAGTAGCAACTGCCAACACATTTGACGGTGTGAATGTTGCCGTTGTTCTGTCCAAATTTAATTCGACAGTGCCAGTAACTGCTGTTTCCCCCTGCTTTAGGGTAAACGTTAAATCCGTTATAGTTGATGGATCCATTGCCTCACTGAAAGTAATTGCAACTACCTTGTTACGCGCAACACCAGTGGCGTTGCTTAGTGGGTCTATTGAATTCACCATGGGCAGCATAGTATCAGGAGCATCACCGGTGGTAAAACTGAAGGTGTGGTTACTGATCAGTGCATTGCCTGCTAAATCCTTTACTGCAGTGGATACAGTGGCAGTATAAATTTTATTTGGTTCTAAGTTGACAGTAGGAGTGAAGGTAGCTGTTGAACTTGTATTGGTTACAGTACCCGAAATGGAGGTTGAGCCTTGTTTTAAGGTAAAGGTTAGAACGTTAATAGTGAGTGGATCCATTGGTTCGCTAAATGTAACCACTACTAGATGGTTGAGGGAAACTCCAATTGCGCTGTTTACAGGGTTGGTTAGCGTCACTGTTGGTGGAGCTAAATCCGATAGCTGACTAGTAGTAAAGGTCCAAGCATAGTTCTTTTCCAAAGATTCCCCGGAGACACTTTTTGCGCCAGTAGTAATTGTTGCAGTGTAAATTGAGTTTGGGCTCAAATTTTCTGACGGAGTAAACGTGGCCATTTTGCCAGTTAATTCTACCGTTCCTAAAACAACCTCTGTTCCTTTCTTTAAAGTAAAGTTTGTGGACGTGATCGTTGAAGGGTTCATATCCAAAGTAAAAGTTGCTGAAATTTTACTGTTAATGGATATCGATGTGGCTTCATTTATTGGATCAGTTGAAGCCACAGCTGGGCGTATTCCGGGTAAATCATCTTTTTTACAGCCGGAAATAAATACAACCAATAGCATTGCTATGATTGGGATTACATTTTTAAGTTTCATTTTAGTTCGTTTTATATTGTGAATGAAAAAATTATTGTACAAAGGTGACCCCCTATATCACTTTCAGTGTTACATAACTTAGGATAAGAGTTACATCATTCACAGATATTCAAACCTGATGAACTTTTATATTGGCGTGTTAAGTGAAAGAATATGTACATTCAAGAGGGATAAAAAAAGCAGAGATCCAATTTAGGACCTCTGCTTAATTGAGTAGAAATAAGAGTGTAAAACCTACTCTTTGGGAATAATATCGATCATAACACTACGGTTATAAAAACGTTCCTCCGGATACGTATTACCAAATGGTGAGAAGTCAAGGTTTTCTCCGAATCCGTACACTTCAAATTTAACATCGGTTCGGCCAGCTTTCGTAAGGGCTTTGTCAATAATGACTTTTACATCATAAGCTCTAGCCAATGACAATCTCTGGTTATTACCTGCATCTCCAATAATATCGGTATAGCCTGATATAATAACCTTACCACCTTTAGGAATCGTTGGTGTTACAACTTCAGCAAGGTACTTTTCGTAGGTAGCAATAGCATCCGATGAATTGAATTCGTAGATTATGGTGTATCTCAACCCCATTTCTCTTTCAGATTGTTTCCAAAGTACCATGTGTAAAGGAGCCTCCCTTACTACCGTCTTGCCGTTCTTCGTTTGACCTATCATGGTCACATTAAAGTTGCCTTTGGTTCTGATATCCAATATGGTTTTTCCAGGGATATGTACTTTCTCCTGCGTATAAGGTCCGTATTTTTGTACTACACCTAATGAATCCTTAATTTCTAAAGACCATGACGAGAACGCTTCAGTTGCTCCATCAACGTTGAACGTAACATAGCTATCAATTGGTGCTTCCTGCACGGCATTGAATTCAATCGCTTTTAGAGGGGTGTTCGGACCGGTCTGGTACTCCATCAATATTTCTGGAGATTCGCTCACAATAGATACTCTATGGTCGCCCTCACGAAGGAGTTTAAGCTCAAGTGTGCCACCAACCTGTTCAGATGGAATTCTAGGTTTAACCCGACCTTCGGTATTGATCCTCTTAGGGTCAATTAAGAAAACATCAACTAAGTATTTCTTGACTGATTCTGCCATTGCTACACCTTCTTTAACACCTTCCATCGATGATCCCGTTAATCTAATAACGGTCGAAGGGAATCTGCCCATGCGGTCACCAAGAATGTTCAATAAATTATAGTATACTACCATTTCTCTATCTGATCGACCGGATAGTCTCTTAGGTGTAAATACTTCAAGTCGATCTTCCCTAAAGTCCTTAGTTTGATCTTTTGTAAGTAATACGTAACGATCGGGTATCTCAGATGAACCTAAATCGAAGAATACGTAGTTACGAATAGGGAATGTTTCCCTTACCCTACGCTCAGCTGGAACATTGGCAGGTGAGTTAATGTAAAATACAACCTCAGGTTCAACGAAAGCAGTAACTACAGCTGCAAGAGGTAATATTGTTTCCTTTGGCGGTTTTGCAATTTTTTCACCACGCCCAAATTTGATTGTTGCACCAACCCTTAAAGTGGTCAATGTCCATGTTTCTATTGAACGTGGATCCTGTCCAAAATAGGGTTGAAATGAGATAAAAGGTGAAAGTACCCATTGCGTTTGTTTTTTCTGCGATGAGATTGGGATATCATACCCAGCTCCAATTTGCATTGAGAAGATGGTTTTGTTTGTACTACTAAAATCACCCCTTACATCAGGGTTGACAGCTTGATCGGGATAAAGAGGATTAGCTCCCTGCTTGTATGTGAATGAATTCGCTAAATTGAAAGCAAAACGTGGACCAGCATACAAATAGAAATTTGATTTGAATGGGGCTAAGCGCAAGCTCGGTTCAATTGTAAGATAAGTAACTTTAGCATCTAAATCAGCAGGACAATTACAAGGGGTAACAATCTTATCAAATTTACCTTTCCGATTGTCGAATCCTGCCTGAAGCATTATACCCCATCTTGAATCAGGGCGATGAAACTCCATAAGGGGCGCAATATAAAGTCCTATACCATTACCATGATGAAAACCAGCAGGAACGGTCAGATCTTCGTTCAACTTTTGTGTGGTGCCTTGATAAAAATTAATATTTGCACCAGCTGCTACGCCAAACCACCAAGAGGGTTTTGTAATAGAATCCTCCTGCACCTGTGCCTCCACCTGCGCCTTAAGAGGGGCTTGAATACCTGTCAAAATCAAAGCGCTAACAATAAGGCTTTTTACGACCAGGCTATAAGGGGATCGCGCTTGGCGCGATCCCTTTCTTAAATTAGTATTCGCTTTCATGTTTTATATTGTTTTAAGGCTTAGTGATGATGTTTGTACTGGTTAATGTTACAGCAGCATTCTGGGTAAGCATTCTGCCTTGTGCCCTTGCATATGCATTCATCGTTATGGATGTTAATGCCAATATGTTTCCTTTAAATGAGGTGTAGTCACCAATAATTGCTGAGCTACCAACCTGCCAATAGACATTCTTTGCCTGAGCACCACCACTAAGTATAACATTTCCACCTGCTGGCGATGGGTATGGAGATCCGCCTATGGTAGTAAAGTCAGATGCTATCTGGAAAATCCATGTAGCATTCACATCACCCTGAGCATCAAGGGTCAAATCACCTGATTGTATTAATAGGGTTGATGCTGACTTGTAGATACCTGGGTAAAGGGTTGTACCGCCCTGATCGCCTGCTACTATGGCTGGTGCTGGGGAAGTTGCTCCTTCGGCAAAAAGATATGCAGCAACCAAATCAAGTTTAGCCTGATTAAGCATAGCATTTACTCCTGGAGGTGCAATATCATCGGCTGCATAGAAGGCACCATTAAATATTAAGCCAGGACCGCCATCAACATCAAAGAATCCAGTTATCGAAGAGCGGAAACCAGGGTATATTCCTATATCCAAATCATGAATTTCACTAGCACCTGCAGCGTTGGTGACTCCAACACCTGAAATAATCCCAAAACGAGCAACTGAATTAAGATCAGGTGCAATTGGACCCTTATGGGGAACGGTATTAAATGTCCACACATAGTTACTTGCAAGTGGTGTACCAGCCAAATTCTTGGCTCCTGTTGTAATTGTGGCCGTATAAGTGGCATCTGACAATAGAAGAGCGGTTGGTGTAAAGTAAGCGGTTGAACCGATTATCAAAATCGAGCCTCCAACTGGAGTTACCCCTTCCATTAAGGTAAAGGTCAATGTTGTTATCGTTGTATTATCCATTGCCTCGCTGAAAGTTGCGCTAATCACTTTGTTGAGTGCTACTCCTGTAGCCAGATTTACTGGGTCAGTAGATACTACTGTTGGAGGTGCTGATATCGTGGTAAATGTCCAAACAAAATTACTTGCCAACGCAGTACCTGCTAAATTTTCAGCTCCAGTTGTTATTGTAGCTGTATAGGTTTTCCCTGATAACAGATCGCTGGTAGGGGTAAATGTTGCTGTAGTTCCAGAATAATTAACAGCCCCTAAAATTGGCGTTACACCATCCATTAATGTAAAGGTAGTTGTAGTGATGGTTAAAGGGTCCATTGCTGTACTGAAATTGGCGCTAAGCACTTTATTGAGTGCCACACCTGTAGCCAAATCTATTGGATCGGTAGAGATTACCGTTGGTATTACAATAGCTCCAGTAGAAAATGTCCAAATGTAGTTGCTAGCAAGTGCTGTACCCGCTACATTCTTTGCTCCAGTTGTTAACGTAGCTGTATAGGTTTTACCTAAAGCAAGAGGATTTGTTGGAGTAAAAGTTGCAGTTGTACCTGAGTAGTTAACTGCCCCAGGGATTGTTGTTGCTCCGTCCTTCAAGGTGAAGGTCGATGTAGTGATTGTTAACGGATCCATTGCCATGCTGAAATTAGCGCTGAGCATTTTATTGAGCGCTACGTTTGTAGCAAGATTTAATGGATCAACAGAAATTACCGTTGGAATTATAACGGCTCCGGTAGAAAATGTCCATATATAATTGCTTCCAATTGGTGTTCCTACTGAATTTTTTACTCCAGTGGTTATGGTCGCTGTATAGGTTTTACCTAAAACAAGAGGATTTGTTGGAGTGAAGGATGCGGTTGTACCTGAATAGCTAACTGCTCCTGGGATTGTAGTTGTTCCATCTAACAGGGTAAAGGTAGATGTGGTAATTGTTAACGGATCCATTGCCATGCTAAAATTGGCGCTGATCACTTTATTAAGCGCTACACCTATTGCAAGGTTTAATGGATCAGTAGAAATTACCGTAGGGGCTATAATGGTACCCGTGGAGAATGTCCACTCATAGTTAACCTGTAATGCATTGCCTGTTAAATCCTTAACAGTTGTTGCGATCATGCAAGTATAGGTGAAGTTTGGTGAAAGGGTGCTAGTAGGCGTAAAAGTTGCTGTAGCACCTGATACTGTAACTGTTCCTTCAACTAGCGCGCTAACGCTTAAAGGAGCAGATTCCTTAACGCCCGCTTCAGGGCTTTTCTTTTTCGCAACACCATCTACTGTAAAAGATGATGGAGTGATAGTTAAAGGGTTCATCGCTTCATTGAAGGTCGCAGTAATTATCTGGTTGAGGGGTACGTTGGAAGCCAAATTTGTGGGATTTGTTGAGATCACAAGTGGGCATACTCCAATTATTTCCACATTATCATCCTTACAGCCACCTATAAACGCTACAAGTAGCGATAAGGCTGCGATTGTGGCCAACCATAATCTTTTTCTTTTTGTTTTCATAATATTTTTTTTAAGAGGTGTCATTTGAACGAACTGAAAAGAGGCTGCCACTTAGGGCAGCTTCTTTCAAGATTTTAGTTTTAAATTATAACGGTTTTGTTATTGCATTTGCGTCAAGAATAACTGCGGTTTGTGCTAAGGCTCTACCATTCATAGATGCGCTTGTTTGGAAAGTAATACCTGTCATCGAAAGTATAATTCCTTCGAAGTGTGAGGTAGTTCCAAAGGTTGCTTGACCGGCTACCTGCCAGAAAATATTCTTTGGTTGTGCACCACCAATCAAGGTAACATGTACAGCAGAACTCATTTCAAGGTTTCCGGCAATCTGGAATATCCAAACATCGTTAGCACCACCTGAAATAGTAACATCCGATGGTATTGTAACTGTGTTTGTCCATTTGTAAAGACCAGGTATAAGCGTTTTGCCACCAATGTTTCCAGTTCCAAGTTCCAAGAAATCTGGGGTTGGACGACCAGCTGCATCATTGTATGCCGTAATCATGTTTTCGACTGCTGTCGTAAGGTTAATACCTGTTGGAGCGGCCATGTCGGCTGCATAAATTTTCCCAGTTATTTGAACTGAGGTAGCATAACCAGTTGCATTTGTTAATGCAAAACCAGTGATATATGATGTTGCAGCAGGACTTAATCCTATGTCGCCGGTTATAGCAGAGGTAGAAATGTTATTGATAGCTGTTTTAGCTAGAATTACATAATCGCCTGCTGCACCAAGACTAACTGGTGATAAAAGCGATATCGTACCAGTGGTTGTGAAGCTCCACTCAGTATTCGATGCAATTGCGTTACCTGCTAAATCCTTTGCTCCAGTAGTTATTTTAGCAGTATAAACACTTCCAGCTGCTAAAATATCAGTTGGTGTGAATGTTGCTGTTACTCCTGAGTAAGCTACTATACCAGGTACTACAATAGCACCTTTCTTTAAGGTAAATGTTGAGGTGTTTACTGTTAAAGGATCCATTGCTTCACTGAAGGTTAAAGCAACTACCTTCTCACGAGCTACATTCGTAGCGTTGTTGAGAGGATCGGTTAAGGTTACAGTTGGTAATATAGCATCAATCGTACTACCTGTAGTGAAGCTAATAACTGAATTACTAGCTAATGCATTACCAGCTAAATCCTTTACTCCTATTGTAACTGTTGCTGTATATACTTTATTGAGTTCTAGATTAGCAGCAGGAGTGAAAGTTGCTATTACACCTGTGTAGGTTACAGAACCTAATATGGCGGTTGTTCCTTGTTTTAGGGTAAATGTTGTAGTCGTAATGGTTAAAGGGTTCATTACCTCACTAAAAGTGATAAGGACTTTATGATTAAGAACCACTCCCGTAGCATTGTTCGATGGGTCGGTTAAGGTTATGGTAGGCGCTGTTGCATCAAGAGCGGCACCAGTAGTAAAGCTTAACGAATAGCTATTAGCCAAAGCATTCCCTGCTAAATCTTTAACCCCAGTCGAAATTGTGGCTGTATATACTTTGTTGGGCAATAGGTTGCTTGCTGGAGTAAAGGTGGCAATCCTTCCTGTGTAGGTTACTGCACCCGCAACGTTGGATGTTCCTTGTTTTACGTTAAACGTTGAAGTAGTAATTGTTAACGGATCCATCGACTCGCTAAAAGTAATAGCGACCAAATGGTTGAGATTTACACCCGTTGCATTATTGACTGGACTCGTTAAAGTTACTGTGGGTAAAGTTATATCTGGGGTTACTCCAGTAGTGAAGCTCCAAACATAATCTTCTGCCAAGGATTTGCCAGAGTCATCTTTAGCAGCTGTAGTAATAGTTCCTGTGTAAGTTGTACTTGGAGCCATATCTTCTGCTGGAGTAAAGATGGCTGTCATACCTATATACTCTACTGCGCCTAAAACAACATCATTACCCTTCTTTAAAGTAAAACTTTCGGATGTGATTGTAGAAGGGTCCATTATCACAGTGAAGGTTGCTGAAATTTTACTATTTGTAGTTGTATTCGTGGCCTCATTTATTGGATCTGTAGAGGTCACATTAGGACGTACACCGCCGGTAATATCATCATCTTTTTTACAACCGGTTATTAATACAATCAATAGCATCGCTATGATTGCGAACACATTTTTTAGTTTCATCTTATTTTATTTTATTATTGTGAATTAATATCACGAAACAAAGATGAGTACTTCCATGCCTTTATGTGTTACATAACTTTTTAAATAAGTTATATAATTCACACATTCTAAATAAATTACGAAATTCAAATATTTGATTAATAGATTGAACTATTACTTATTGAACTGCTCGAAAGAAGAATTCAAGAAATAATTACAGGCAGGGTTTTCAGCTTTAATGCTGCAATGAGGAAGCAGAAATAGTAAAAGGAACAAAATATCAATTAAAGGTCATTAAGCTAATGCGAATCTATCTATCGGAGCATTATTAGGAGACACTATACTGATACTTTTTCAAACCAATAGCTTCTTCGTATGCCCTAATAAACCTACGCCGAAGGGTTAAATAATCTTCTGTTTCGAAATAATTACAGACCTCCTCGGGAGAGGCGTTAATATCTTCGAAGCGGTTAAATAGAGAAAGGTTACCTATTTTAGATTTAGTAAAATCAAAGCGTTTACCATCAATCCGATTGTAAAAATGCCAACCTTTCTTCAGTGGCTTTGGAGTTTTCAGAATCTCGCCCCCAAAAATATCGTATAGCATCAGCGATGTTACGCTATCCTGATCAACAGTTGGATTACTGGGTTTCCATTTCGGATTGAAATCTAATGCCCAACATTTTTTAAGTGCCTTTAGCACTACTGCTTTATTAAACATAGTACTTCGATTAATGGATTGTTCGATCTTTAATTGATAGCTATTGTTCATTGAATCATTGATTAGTTTTGAATTGAATTTCATAGTAAAATTGGATATTATATATTGACGGTGTGTTATATAACTTTTGAAAAAAATTACATAATTCACATGTCTATTATTTAACTACTAAACTGTTAACTGGGTTTGAATTCAATAATTCATTAAAGATTTATGATTCACATCAATGGAACTGAAAATATGTTATTGAGATTGAAGCAACTTGCACTACGAGCAAGTTATTAGTAATAACGAATCATTGTCGTTTACTTATGGTTGATAAAACGCTGACAGTCAGGTTAACCACCTTGATTGACCTTTCAGAGTCGGAAGACCTGAAAGCGTCAATTGCAAAATCATTAAGTAAACGACATTGAATAACGAATTTAAATTTCGGGTCATTATTAACAGAGAAAAAAATCTAAATTCAATAGATCGCAGCGATGCTGCTTTTTAAAGTCGCATAGCGATGACCTATTTGTAGGAATTTTGATTAACCCGCCTTATTGACTTAGCGGTCCAGCAGTTGTCAGGCAACGAAGTCAATAATTCGGGTAAACCCGAAAATCAAGCCCCGTTAGGTCTGCCTGCCGCCTGCCTGCCGGTAGGCAGGGTAGGGTAGGCAGGGGTGACCTATTATATTATGTAACCTAAGTTGCTACTTATATGGGATTTGGTTTAAAAAAGGATTAACGATTGATGATTAACGATTTACTATTTATGAAATAAAAATCATATATCGAAGAATATTAACGCTTTAAGATGTGTTTTCATTTCTTCTAAAATCAAAAACCGAGCGTTATTTGCGAGCTCGCCGAAGGCAATCGTTAATCCTTGTTCTAAAATCTAATTATTTCTATAACTAGCAACTTGAGTTATGTAGTAATATTAAGTGTTTCATGAATTATATAATATTTTAGTCGGTCAGTAGTGATTTCGGGTATAAGGAAGTTAAAAACACCACTTATTTTAAGGTAAGGGGTGCTAGTATAAATAGCTGTAAAATCTTTTTTCTTTAGAATGACGCTTATCAATCTTATTGGTCCAGCAGAGTATATAGCTCTTTCAGGTCAGGGGATAGGATGACTTCCGTTCTACGATTGCTTGCACGACCAAGGGTTGTTTCATTGGTTTTTATGGGATGGTATGCACCTCGTCCCGATGCTGTTATGCGATTAGAATCAAAGTCATAGTCCTTCGTTAAAATACGCACTATGGATGTTGCTCTTGCCGTGCTGAGATCCCAATTATCCTCATACTGTTTTGTTTTAATGGGAATCTTATCGGTATGCCCTTCAATCATCACCGTGATGCCTTTTGTCGTATTCAGCACCTTTGCAAGTGATTTGAGGGCTTCTTTTCCTTTGGCATCAACCACATCGCTGCCCGATTTGAATAGTAGTTTTTCTTCGAGCGAAACGTAAACGTTCCCGTCCTTAATGTAAATATTCAGCTCATCGGTGTTATAATTCATCAACGCATCGGTTATTGAATTCTTAAGATTTGTCATTTTATCCTTTTGCGATTGAATCATACCCTGAAGGTTTCTCAACCGTTTTGCCTGTTCGGCTATTGTCATTTTCGATTCGGAAGAGAGAGCCTTTAGGTCATTTTGAACCAAATCAAGCTCATTTTGCAGCGATGTTTTTTGATCGCTGAGGGTTTTTAGCTGTGCATTACACTCGACGAGTTGTCCGTGTGTTTTGGCATTATCCTTTTCGAGGATATCAATTCTGGGGTCAGTAGCGATTACATGTCGAGTTGGTTCGCATGAAGTAAATATCAAACCAAAAATCAATGATATGTAAGTAAGTAATAAGAATGATTTTTTCATAACGTATGGTTTAAGTAGTTAATAACTCCAAAAGTTTGAATGAGAATTAAATAAGGTCAGTTAGGTGTGAGAATGCTTAGTCTATCGCTATTTAGTAACGCCTTTATACATGTATTATGTTTTGGAAGGGTGGAAGACTGGAACTGGAGCGTAGCGAAACTCGACGAAGTCAATATTGGAATTACTTCTAACTTTTTTCATCCCTAGTCTAACAACGGGCAATCAACATTCCATTTTTCCAACATTCCATTTTTACCAACAAAGCAAAATGCAGGTAACATAGCATTTAAATTGTTTCATACCTCGAACTCACATTAAGTAAGAAATCCTACATCATCTCCATGTACCATTTCAACGTTTTCTCCAGCTCCTGATTCTTAAAAATTGTAGCGATAGCTTTTTGTAATCTTAGCGGAGCTGTTTCGCTTTTAACGATATAGTCAAAAGCCTTATGTTTCATGCAATTTACAGCAACTTCTATTTTATCCTGAGAGGAGAGAATAATAACTGATACCTGAAAATTTTCTTTCTTTATTAAATCGAGTGTTTGTAAACCATTGATAGCGCTTTCATCGACCCCATTGAGATGGTAATCTAAAACTACGATATCGGGATTTAGGGACATATTTTCGAGGCACAATTCACCTGTTGCGAATGTCTTTATTTCATACTGATTGTTCTCCGAGAATTCAATCTCCAAAAACTTTAAATAGAGTGCATCGTCATCAACAAGAAAGATTAGCTTTTTTTCTAGTGTCATAGGTTGTTCTTTTAATCAAATTGTACTCAACCTGTAACTCTTCACAGGCTTGTGAGCAAATATTACCAATTTGTAAAATCATGTCTGTAATTCCATCGGACTGTTTCTGAGTGCTTGCATATTCCTGAACCTTTTTAGCCATGTTCTCGAAATCGGGATTAATCCCCATGATTGAAAAAGAGGGTATCATTTTATGCACGGCGGAGTACAATGAATTCCAGTCCTTATTCTGCATACCCAGATTCATTGCGCTAATTAGCTGTGGAGTTTGCTCTAAATAAAGCGAAATCATCTCCATCATCAATTGAGGATTTGATTTTGTTCGGTGAATTAGGTAATCTAAATCGATGCACTTCACCTTTTTGTATTCACCATTATCGATCCCTAAAGGTTCACTATACTTTTGCGGAATGGGCTTCTTAACTAACGCAACAATTTTGCTGTATAGTAATCTTTCGTCAACCGGTTTTGCGATGTAATCGTTCATGCCAACGGCTTTGCATTTTGCCAAATCAACAGTGGTTACATCGGCGGTTAATGCGATGATTGGTATTTTAGAATTCATCTTCTTTCGAATAAATTCTGTGGCTTCAAACCCATTCATTTCAGGCATCTGTAAATCCATCAGAATTATATCGTACGATTTGGCTTGCAGCTTCTCGATGGCGATTTTTCCGTTGTTGGCAATATCGCGTTCGAATCCAAAATCGTCCAGCAGCGTTTTCATCAGCAGTTGATTAAGAGCAATGTCTTCAACTACTAACACCTTTATGTTTTTAACCTCAATATCAAGTTCTTCTTCACCTGGTTCTAATTCCGCTTGAGCGTTTGTTTTCAGGAAACTTAAAGTAAAGCTAAACGTTGAACCCTCATCAACTTTACTTTTTACCACAATAGAGCCACCTTGTGCGCCCACTAATTGTTTTACAATTGCAAGTCCTAGCCCAGTACCCCCGAATAACCTTGAAGTACCACTGGTTGCCTGCTGAAAGTTTTCAAATATTTTTTCAATTTTATCATCCGATATGCCAATTCCTGTATCCTTAACCGCAAACTCAACAATGACTTTCTCTTCGTCTTCGCTCAGTAAAAGGGCGCTTACCGTTATTTTCCCCTCATTTGTAAATTTTACTGCATTACTAACAAGGTTAAGAATTATCTGGTGTAAACGCACAGGATCTCCAACTAGTACTTCAGGAATTTTGCTGTCGTATTCCTTGACCAATTCTAGATTTTTTTCTTGAATTTTAGTTTCGAAAAGATGTAGCATGGCTGAAATTGACAATGCCATTCTAAATGGAGTTTGCTCAAATACCATTTTACCAGCATCGACTTTAGCTAAATCGAGAATATCGTTTATAAGTACGATTAATGCATCGCCACTCATTTTTATGGCATGTAAATACTCCTTTTGCTTTGCTGATAAATCGGTTTTCAATAGCACCTTTGTGAATCCGATGATGGCATTCATAGGGGTGCGTATTTCGTGGCTCATATTGGATAAAAACTGTTGCTTGGCTTTTACTGCGATTTCGGCTGTTTTTGTAGCGTTCTCGGCGTTAATTTTTGCCTCCTCGGCAATTAACGTGGCGAGCTCGGCAAATACTTTCGCCTCTATCAGCTCAGTTTCAATCCTTTTTTGTTCGGTAATATCACGTGCAACAACAACTACACCCAGGACTTTTCCTTTATCATCTTTATAAACGGAGCCATTAAAGAGAACATCGGTAAGTTTACCATCTCTAATTGTGAGCGGAGAATCTGTAACGAATCCTTTTGCAAAAACCTCCTTATAAACTTCACGTGCCTTTTGGGGCTCAGTAAAATAGTTGAAGAAATCGGAACCTATTATCTTCTTGCGTGATTTTCCAATTATATTTACCGATGCATTATTCAAATCGGTAATTTTTCCCTCTAAGCTGATTGTGAATAGCGGATCAAGACTGGCCTCAATAATGCTACGAGCATAGTTTGCAATTCGAAGTTCAGCTGCACGCTTCTCTTTTTCTTTATTTTGAAAGGCAAGCTCTTTGTTTGCTATAATTAACTCAGCAGCTCGTTTCTCCTTCTCCGTATTTTGAAATACAAGCTCTGTATTAGCTATACTTAATTCAGCAGCTCGTTTTTCTTTTTCCTCATTTTGGAATGCAAGTTCCTTATTGGCGATAATTAGCTCTGCAGCCCTCTTTTCTTTTTCTTTATTTTGGAATGCAAGCTCTTTGTTGGCAATACTTAGTTCAGTAGCACGTTTTTCCTTCTCTACGTTTTGATAAAGAAGTTCTTTGTTAGCAATTATTAGCTCTGCAGCACGCTTTTCTTTCTCTTTGTTTTGGAATGCAAGCTCTTTGTTGGCGATGATTAGTTCCGCTGCACGTTTTTCCTTCTCGTCATTCTGAAAATCTAGCTCTTTATTGGCGCTTCGAAGCTCTATGTCCTTCTTTTTATCAGTTATGCCTTTAGCCAATACAACTATCCCAAGTATGTTACCTATATCATCCTTACAAACCGATCCGTTGAATAATACATCGGTTATTTTTCCGTCTTGATGTTGAAGCGTAAGCGGCGAATCAGCGATAGAGCCTTTTGCAAATACCTCCTGGCAAACCTCGTGAGCCTTTTGTGGTTCGGTAAAATAATCGAAGAGGTTAGTCCCTTTCAGCTGTTCGCTGGACATGCATGTGATGTTCGCTAACGCTTGGTTCATATCCGTGATCTTACCCTCGATACTAATCGTAACCAATGGGTCCAAACTGGCTTCAATCAAGTTTCTGGCGTATTGAGATTCATGCGCTTTAATTGTTTCCATTTTTTGACCCCTTTAGGTAAGTTTAATTATTTATATTTAAGTAGTTATTGCTGGGTTTTCAGGCTTATTTCCAATATCTTCAATGGGCCTTCGCCGTTTGTCTTTCAGTTGTTTAAAATGAGAAGGAGAGAGGCCTGTTGCTTTCTTAAACTGATTGGATAGATGCGCCACACTACTGTAATTCATCTTAAAAGCAATTTCGGTAATGTTTAACTCATCATAAATGATCAGCTCTTTTATCCGCTCAATCTTATGAGAGATAATGAATTGCTCTATTGTTGTTCCTTGCACCTCAGAAAATAGATTCGACAGATAGGTATAATCGTAATGTAGTTTGTCGCTTAAGAAATCTGAAAAATTAGTTTTTATTACCTCATCCGTATGGTGAACCATTTCAATGATAGCACTTTTTATTTTTTCGATTAATACTGATTTCTTGTCATCCATTAGTTCTAAGCCTGATGTGAGTAAAGCAGTTTTCAGACTTGCCCGCTGCTCTTCAGATATGTTCTCCATAATTTCAACCTCGCCTAAATCAACGACGATGAAATGCAATCCAAGTTTTTTCAACTCATCCTTCACCACTAGCTTACAGCGGTTGCTCACCATGTATTTGAAATATAATTTCAAAGTAGAAATAATTTAGAAACAGAGAGGGTGAAGGTATATGAATCTCAGACCTTAAACGTTACATAACTCAGATAATAAGTTACATAATTCACAGGTATCCATTAAGGTAGCTAATTTTAAAGGATGCTAAAAGGAGCGTTACTTATTAAAAGCAACGCTCCTTCTCTAACCTAAACCTAACCTAAAACCTAACCTAAAACCTAACCTATTCAACAATGGTATTTCCAGCCATTGTAATTTCACCAATTCTTGTTAAAGCACGACCATCAAGTGTTGCTCCTGTATTGAATGTGATCGACTGCATTGCTAAAAACGTTCCTTTTAGCACGGAAGTAGTTCCAAAAGTTGCTGAACTACCCACCTGCCAAAAAATATTGGATGCTAATGCACCACCACTAAGGATAACTTTGCGCCCTGATGTAGTAGTAAATGAGGATGCTATTTGTATAATGAAAATGGCTCCAGCATTACCCTTGGCATCAAAAGTTAGGTCGCCTGAAGAAATTGACAACGATGAAGTTGACTTATAAAGTCCAGGAGTTAGCGTGAGCCCTCCAATATTTCCTGATAATGTTACAATATCTGTACTTGTACGACCAGCAGCATTATTATATGCAGTGGTTAAATCTAACTTGGCCTGAGTTGCAGCGGCATCATTGATATGCAGTGTTCCGGTTATTATTCCAGGAGGAAATCCACCGATTGATGAGCCAGGACTTAACCCAAGATCACCTGTAATTGTTGTTGCTCCAGTACTAGTAATTGCGGAACCGGCAAGAATAGCAAAGTCTGATGCTCCGGCAAGAACCACTGTGGATTGAACCGTAGTTTGAACAGGAATTATTGATGGATTGCCTGAGTCTGAATCATCTTTTTTACATCCAGATATTAATACAACCGATACTAATGCAAGGGTTGATAATAATTTTATTGTTTTCATTTTTTTTGTTTTAATTGCGAATGTATTATCACAACGGTACAAAGGTGAGCACCTTTACATCCAAATGTGTTACATAACTTTATGAAATACTTACATTATTCACGTATATGTAATTGTACCTCTAAAGTGTCAACCTAATCCTGATTATTCAGAGCGTTTTTTATCCTTTTCAGTTCTATTCTTCCTTGTTTGCTCCTTTGTACTATTTCTTGGAGGGTTTACCGCATTTGATTTTCGCTCCTTTCTTGTGTTGGAGGGATTTACATTTTTTGGCTGATTTGTATTTCTTCTTTCCGAAGACTCTTTTAAATCCTTTAAGTTGGTTACTCTTGATGGAGTAATTCGCTGTTCGTTGTCATTGCGATTATTCACCTGTGGACGGTATATCTGCAATCTTCCATTTTTCAGATGCTGCCCAGGGTTGCTATTCTCCTTAACGGCAACAGGTCTTACCTTTCTTCCGGTTGCTTTTCTTACATCCTCTCTGTCAGGCCCTGAAACGTATGTCGTGTTACGATTTCGATCCTGATAGGTATTTTTAATCACTTTCGAGTTTCTGATTATTCTATCATGATCGCTCCGATTGACAAAGTAAAGGTTAATATGGGGTCGGTCTAAATCTCTGTTCCTGACGAATATCCAGTGATCATTGCGCTCATTGTACTCCCGATGAAAGGTGATGGTGATGCTCACACCGGGATGCATTGGTGCCCAACCATAGTAACCATCTGCTTGGCGCCAGTTTACCCAAGCAGGTCCCCACTCATTATCGGGAACCCAGAACCAACCATAAAAACTATCGTAATCCCAACGACCGTAGTGGAAGGGAGCCCAGCCCCAATCATAATCCGACACCCAGGTCCAGCCATAGTCGGTCAGTACCCAATGGCCAGCCGTTGAGTAGGGAATAAAATCAGAACCACCATCGGGTATCCAAACAAACCCATATTCGGGGTAGTCAACCCATTGACCATATGGGCTAAGCTGATCGTAGAAAACCTGAAAGCTAATTTGATTTTGCTGTGCTGATAACTGTTTTGTGAGAGAAACAGAGAATATAATCAACGCAAAAATTAGTAGAGATTTAATTTTTGTCTTCATTTTAATCAGGAATTAAGTTAATTATTGTTACGAACTAGGATATAAATAGACTATCCAATGTAAAAAATAAAGGTAGGGTTGGAGATAGCATTACGAGTTACACAACTTCTGAAAAGAGTTACATCATTCACACTTTTGGTGAAAAGATTGGAACGTTTCTTTAGGCTTTAATTAATGTATTGATAATCAAATAACAATTCTTAAGTATTAAAATATATTTTTTAAATATCATAGACATTATGGACAGATACTAAATTAAAAAGAAAAAGATTCGACCGCTTTCGATGTTGAATCTATAATCCATAAAAATGCAGATATAAGGCATATCATTATTAACCGAGAAAAAATCAAATTTCAATAGGTCGCAGCGATGCTGCTTCTAGTTGAAATGTAATATCATCTATTCTACAAATAGTTCGCAGCGATGCTGCTTTTTAAAGTCGCGTAGCGACGACCTATTTGTAGTGTTTTTATTAACCCGCCTTATTGACTTAG
>RPRQ01000074.1 GCA_003818205.1 Bacteroidales bacterium | reverse complement strand
CTGGTTGATTTTTGGGCTTCATGGTGTCACCCTTGTCGTAACGAAGTTAAAGAGACGATAGTACCCATGTATAAAGAGTACAAGAACAAGGGTCTTGAAATACTAGGGGTTTCATTGGATAATGATAGGAATCCTTGGAAGGAAGCGGTTGAAGAAGAAAAAATGAGCTGGTCTCAAGTAGTTTGCCTAAATGGATTTGAAAACCCAGGGAAAAAATACGGTATAGAAGCAATCCCTTATAATATACTTCTTGACCAAAATGGTAAAATAATTGCTAGAAACTTTCATGGCGAAGAGCTTAAGAAGAAAATTTCGGAACTATTCGATTCTAAATCAAAATAATAAAACATCAATTTTCTATATGAAAATAAAGTAGTCAAAAGGAGGCTATCAAAAGACAGCCTCCTTTTGATAATTTTTTTGATATTATTTCTTCCAAACCAATGTGCCTGCAAGAATATCGTGTAACCCTTGTTTTTTCTCAGTGAGGCCAGCCATAATATAACCAATTAGAAGAATCATTCCTGATAGAAGTTTTCCAAAGAAACGGCCAGTTGCTCTTCCAAAAGAAATTCTATTGCCTTCCATATCAGTTACGATAAGGCCAATTGCAAGTTTCCCAATGGAAGCTTGTAACTTAGAAGACTCTAGAATTGCAAAATAAAGCCATACAATAACAATATAAAGAATATAAAGTAACAGAGCCGCACCGATGATGCCTGCTACTGCTGCACCTGCATTGATTTCACCATCAGATGCAGCGCTATAGGCACCAATACCTATTAGGATACCTATAGGAATTGCAATGGCCCAAACAGCTACTCCAACGACTAGACCGTCAATAATATAAGCTAGGAATCTCCACCAGAAACCAGCATACTTCTTCTCTAATTGTTCCATAAGTTTAGTATTAGGGTTAAACGAAAATTCACAATGCAATATAAGAAAAAAAAGTTGCTGAGCTATAAGAGATTAGGAATTGTATTACGATAAATTACATATAGAGAAATCGGATATCAATAATTGCGAGTCTATTATTCGAGAAGTAGTTTTGCAAACAACCTAACTACCGCTACATTCACCGAATTCCCAAGCTGCTTGTAAGCAATCCTATCAATAGGGTGTAGCTTGTAGGTGTCGGGGATGTACTGCAATCGGGCACATTCGCGAGGGGTGAGTTTCCTTTTGCGAGAGCCAATAATTGAGGTTTGAGTAATCGCAACCAAAGCGGGATAGTATGTCGGTTTTTTTGCCCTTAGGCCCGATGGACGAAATTGCATAATGGTACTCCAAAGGTTTGGTTCAGCCGTTTTCCCTGCCTGCCATTCGAATTTAGCCTTAGCACCTTTAAAATCAGGATTAGATAAGGCTTTTGTAAGCCACGCATCCATTTTCTTTTTATTTGAGCCGAATAAGTTGCTGTTTTTATAGATAATGTCCTGCTTCCATTTTGGGTATTGTTGGATATTGTCGGTTCCATTCAATTCCTTTAACCATTCGCTCCATATCGGGAATCCTGGTAGCTCATCCTTAACTATTAAAGTGAAATCGTTCCAAAGATCAATTATTGACTTGTCTCGTCTATTCAGCTTGTAATTACTAATATTTGCAATCTCACAATCGGGTTGAAGGATAGAGAAAGCGACGCTTTCTGGCTTGGTCTTTTTGTTAAATGTAAATGTTGGGAGTTCGCCCAAATCCTTACGTTTACATAGGATAAAAACCCTTTCGCGGTGCTGCGGAATACCCAAGTAATGCGGGCTGAAAATAATGGGTTCATCCGATACATTATATCCAATCTCCCGAAGATTATAGCGAACGACCTTCCACGTATTGCCCCCATCGTGCCCCGCAAGATTCCTAACATTTTCAAGAATCATGTATTTGGGTTGATGGTGCTTAGCAATTCGGATTATCTCGTAGAACAGCGTACCCCGAGGGTCGTTAACCCCCTTGCGATGTCCCGCTTTAGAGAATGCTTGGCAGGGAAAACCTGCACAAATAATATCATGAGAAGGAATTTCTTTCACGCTTACTTTGGTGATATCACCATGAGGCTCAAGGCCAAAGTTATTTTTATATATCTGCCTACAATCGGGGTCGATATCGGATGCGAAAACGCATTCGCCGCCAAGCTCTTTAAGAGCAAGATGAAAACCCCCAACACCGCAGAAAAGATCGATAAATTTCAATGATTCCATGCCGCCAAATATAGAAAATGCTAACTTTAAAAGTTAGCGATTTAGTCAAATACATCATTAATTGTACCATTTTATGAGAAAAATAGGGCTAATTGGGGGCACGGGCTGGGTTTCAACCCTGGAGTACTACCGTTTGATAAACCGAATGGTTAATGCTAGACTTGGGGGATTAAACTCTGCTCAATGCCTGTTGTACTCATTCAATTACGCTGAAATTGCCACCCTCAATCAAAGTAACGATCATGAGGGAGTTCTGAGAATGGTTACGGATGCAGCGAAAAGGTTGGAGATTGCAGGCGTTGACTGCATAGCGCTTTGCGCTAATACGCTTCACTTCTATGCCGATGATTTGCAGGCAAAAATATCAAAACCCATAATTCATATCGCTACCGCAACGGCAAACGAAATAAGAGCTAAGGGTTTATCTAAGGTTGGCTTGCTTGGTACTAGGATGACGATGGAGGAGGATTTTTATAAAACTCGATTGAGCGAATCGGGGATCGAAGCCATTGTGCCCGATGATAGAGGGCGTGCATTTGTTCACCGAACAATTTTTAATGAGCTCATAAAAGATATTTTTCTTGATAAGACCAGGGCACAGCTCATCGATATTATTAAAAAACTTCAAGTGCAGGGTGCTGAAGGGATAATACTTGGCTGTACCGAAATCCCTTTACTGATAAACCAATCGGATACAAATGTTACGCTTTTCAACACGCTTGAAATCCACGCTAAAGCTATAGCTGAGTTTGCTGTAGAATAACAATAATGGGCTATGGATAGAATTGACTGATTTTATCCAAGACCCCTGGTTAAGATAACCCCAACTTGTACTATGTTAAATAACGTGAGTTCGATATAAGATGGCTTATTATCTATTAACACTTTAATGCTAATATTGTCTTTGGAAGAAAGGAATGATGGAACTGGAGCGATCCGGCAACTGCCGGACGGCGGAGCCAATATTGGGGTTACATCTAACTTTTTTCTTCCCTGTCTGCCGACTTTGCTCCGCTGAAGCTATGCGAAAGCGATGTAGGTAGGCAATGTTGGCTACGCCGAACTAGCTTCGCTGAGCTCACTACGTTCGGTTCGCAAATTCGGTTCCATTTTTCCATTTCTTACAACAAAGTAAAATACTGATAACATGGTACTTAAATTGTTTCTTACATCGAACTGACGTTAAATATGTATTATTATGCTTTTTTAACCGACGGGTTAACCCGTCGGTTATAGCCCTGAATGCTATTACGTCATCGTATGATTAACATAACACTAGCCATTTAATATAATAACCTCTAAACCCTTAGATGCCGCATAGTCTCTCATGGTTTGCTTAATTACAAGCACATTTCGATGCGAAATCCAGCTCAGATTAATCTTTACTCTGCGGTTGTCCGCTGTTTCAAGGTATAACGATCTTGGTTTAATGGTTAAACAGCTTACGGTTTGCCATGCCTCCTTTTTGGGCAGTGAAAAAGGAGTTGTTCGGAATTCAATGACCGTATCGTCAACCTTAATAAAAGGTTTATTATGGGTTGATATTCTATAAGGGTAAGGGGTTAGCATTGCAATGCCATAGATAAGCCAAAACAAGCTGATGTATAAGAAAAAACCCGATGAGCCATCGAAGAGGCAGAATATTGTGCTTGCCAACCCGATTAGGGTCATCGTAATTCCCATAAACTTTAACTTTCCCGAAAGTGAATCGGAGTCGGAAAAGTCGATGTACAGCGGTTCCATGTATTTAGAAATTGGTTAAACCCATTGTATAGGTATCGCGTAATACGAAGATATTCTTACGAAGGGTGTTGTATCTGGCCTCAAAGGTTAACTTTTTGTTTAGAATGGCTCCCTTTGGAATGGAGATTTTATAAATTCCTTTACCATTCACAATGGGAATCTTATTAAGCATCTCCTTCCCTTCGAAGGTTATAACATTGGCATAGCTGGGTTGAATGTATTCATCGGAGAGCGATATTTCAATGATGTAAACCCCATCGGTAGCAACTTTATCAATCCCTTTAAATAGCATTTTAGGCTTACCCAAAAGTTCGCCTTTCTCGTTATACTCTTTTAGGCCTTCTTTTGCCTCACCATTCTCGAAGGGTGCTTCAGAGAAGAGTATCCCATTTTCGTAATACTTCTTAACAACGCCATTGGCTTTGCCATTGACAACTGGCATTTCACGATAAAGCTTCCCCTTGGTGTTAAATTCTTTAACTAGCCCATTGGGACGACCCTTTACCAAGGGTGTTTCGCGATATAGTTCACCCGTTTTGTAGTACTCTTTCTGAATACCCTCGGGGAGAGAATCCTTGTAGGGTATCTCCGTTTCCAATTTCCCTTCGCCATTATATATACGTTTTACGCCATTCACCACGTTCCCTTCGAATTCGATGGAGTTGGGTTTGTGGGTCTTTGTATTGCTATTGTTAACACATCCGCTTAGCATTAGGGTTGTTAGCGAGAATAGAATTACTAGTTTCTTCATTTTGTGTGTGTTTTGTTTTTATAAGTTGAATAGGTATTTAATGGCATCGCCAAATTCGTGGCTCCATAATGATTCGTTACGCTGCTTATCCTCCGATATCTTGCATTGCAGATAGTTTTGGTCAAAACCAATGCTTTGTAGCAGGCTATCGGCCTTAAGTGTATTGCAAACAGCTTTCACGCCTTCTTTCGCCCCCGAAATTATGTATAATCGTTGAAATTTCTTCTGCTTGTAGCTCTGTATTTTCTCAAAAATTTTAGGTGAAAACCATAACGAAGGTGAGAAAATGCCTGCTTTACTGAATACATCAGGGTATTCTAAGGCCATGTACAACGAGGTTAAACCGCCCATGCTACTACCCATGATTACGGTATTCTCTCTATCGGGTAGGGTTCTGTAGTGGCTATCGATGAATGGCTTGAGCGTTTTTACAATAAACGCTGCGTACTTATCACCATCACCGCCCATGCCCAGCGAGTCGTTCCTCCAGGGAGAAAATTCATTGAATAGCTGCTTTTCGCCGTTGTAAATGCCAACCACAATACACGAAAACCTATTGTACTTGTAAAGGCTATCGAGTATCTCGTCAACTTGCCACTCGCCCGATATAGAGGTTGACTCATCGAAAAGATTTTGCCCATCGTGCATGTATATTACCGGAAACCTATTTCCTGTTGAGTAGTTAGGGGGGAAATACATCCTGATGGTTCTTTTCCTATTTAGCTGAGGTATCTCAATGTTTGTAGGGATGAAGCTGACCCCTTTTGCTGCGGTTGATTTTTGCTTGGGTAGTAAATCTCTCCACCCATCGATTTTTAAACATATCCTATCACCATATGTAGAGGAATAAAATCTGTTTTTCAAACTCTGTCCGGTAGAGTCAACTTCAGCATTTCGCCAACCTCCTCTTACGATTTTATATTCAAAGGTATCAACGGATACTGTTACTGATAAAGAGTATTTCCCATTTCCGTTAGGTTTAAAAGCATAGCTTTTATCGCAGGGATGCCAGCCATTCAACGATGAGGACATGAAAAGCGTGTCCTTGATTGGCGTCTTAGCAGGAACTGATTCAATGACAAAGGTTATTTGAGCAGTAACCAGCTGTATAAAACATAAATGTAATAACGATATGGTTAATAATCTTTTCATTCGAAGGAAAGTTTCGATAAAGGTAAATAAATACTTAGTGGATTAAAAATTGATGTTAAGATATTATCCTTGTAAAAACAATTATTACATAGGGTTCAACTATTTACAAATAGTAGAGCTTAATGGAGGAGAATGACTTCAACCAATGGAATATCAAAAAAATTACTTACGGATTTTTGGTTTGGGATTACTAACCTGTGCCGTCTGGCACGTATAAATGGAAAGTTGAATCCAGAATAATACGGTTGTGTTTTAGCAAATTGTAGAATAAAATTTTGCCACAACGCTTACGCCGAAGCTTCAGCGAAGGAGCAAAGTCACAATGACACGAAGTTCAGGCAAGTCTATTTTTTGTGCGCCTGCCGGCAGGCAGGCGGCAGGCAGGTTTGCGGCTCCCCCTGCCTTAGTACCTAAGTACGGCGGGCAGGTTTGCGAGAGACAAAAGCGAGTAAAAGTCTTTATAACTGTAGTTTACATTTACCTATGAAAAAAAATGGTTATCTGAAAATGTACCTGAGTAGTTACTTTAAGGATAATTACTTAATATTTTTTCTTAAAACGTCAAAAAAACTATGCATCTCTTTAGTGTCTCGGTGTTTTATTATTTCAATGAGCTTTTCCATTTGAATTTTAATATTTTCTACCTGTTCAATTGTATAGGGGTTAAACAAAATCTCAGATAACAGATAGTTATTCTCGGATAGCAACCCTCTTGCAATGTTTAAATGCTTTTTGAATGTAGTCCCTGGTGCATCCTGCCTTATCATACACGAAGCAAAAACAAGGGATGAGGTGAAAGGGATAGAAAGGGAATAAGCAATGGTTTGGTCGTGCTCTTGGAAAGAATACTCGTGAATATTCATATTGAATGAACCGTATAATTCCCGAAAAAATTTTGCCCCTTGTTTATCCGATTCAGTGATGATAATTACATTTTGCTCCGCCAAATCTTTAATATTTGCGAAGGTTGGTCCAAACATCGGATGAGTAGAAACGAATCGCATCCCTTTCGATTTATAATAGCTAAATAATCCGTTTTTAACGCTAGCTATATCGCTTATAATGCAGTCGGCTGGGAGGTAAGGAATAATCGTCTCAAAAGCCTCAATGGTATGCTGTAAACTTGCTGCATTAATCATAATTTGGGGTGCAAAATCTTTAATGTCTTCGGGTTTTATAAACCGATGAGTATTAAAGAAGAATTTCAGGCGATGCATGTTTACATCGTACACTCCAACTTCATAATCAAGACAAAGCGCTTCAACCAACCAAGCACCCATATTTCCTGCACCTACAATAAGTATTTTATTGATCATCTTTATTTAGTATTCAATTTATAGCGATTATACGCACTGTAGAACAGTACTGTTGTTAGAAATGAAAGATTCAAAATTAATAATAAATTCGATTTTGATACAATACCTGACCTTTTGAGATTTTTAAAGGGATTATCAAGCAATAGAAACAAAATATGAGAAAGAATCGATGTGCTACAAGATAGGTTTGCAAAAACCACGAAAGGAAACTACATTTGCATTTCATTTTTGGCCCCGTACCCGCCTGACCGATATCAGTCGGGCAGGGTTCAGCTGAATACCCGCCTGAATGACGCAGTCGGGCAGGGAATGTCAGATTCCGGTTCTGAAGGTCGTGGGTTTGAATCCCGCTGGAGTCATAAAAATAATATTATATGTATTTTGTATATGTAATAGAAAGCCTTATTTTTGGCAACCTTTATAAGGGAATGACCCAAAATCTTGAGCAACGGCTTAAGGAACATAATGATGGTCGAACACGATCAAACAAAGCATACGCCCCTTTTAAAATAGTTTACTTTGAGGAGTATGAAATGATTGAAGAGGCAAGAAAGAGAGAAAAATACTTCAAAACAAGCACTGGGAGAAAATATTTAGCAAAAAAAGGCATAAGGCCCCGTAGTTCAGCTGAATAGAATGTCAGATTCCGGTTCTGAAGGTCGTGGGTTTGAATCCCGCCGGGGTCACTTGGAAAGACTATCCTTAACGGATGGTCTTTCTTGTTATTAGCTAATATTAATTCTACTTTACGAAGTTAATATTATGATAATTTCATTTCTGTAATACCTGTCAATATTGGCTTGACGTTTCTGATTTTGGATAAACATTTGCTCCAACCGTCTTTAAATTCAGATTCATTGCCATATATTTTTACGATCATGATTATCCTTGAATCACTGACACTTAATAATGGGTATTCAGCTACATGACCTAACTTCAACTTCATGATAAACCAATAGGCCATCATGACCAGTGCATGGTGGTGCTGCCAGTATAACCATTTTCCCGATCCTCGTCAGGGTTGGCTGCCTTCTGCGTTTTGTCCATGAGTTTTACCGAATGTAAGACTTACTACGTTCAGCCCTTCCTTTGGCATTACTATTGGCCTCCGTACTATGGCTTCTGCTTACTCCTGCCCGTTCAGCTACGCATCGCTGCATAGCTTGATGGTTCTGAAAAAAAGGCATTCCCACCATATCGGTCAGGTCTCCCCGGGTAAGGGCGATAGCCTTCATCCCATGCGCTTGTTGCATTTACTCCAAAGGGTTCGGGTAGCATTGGATTCCGCCTTGCGGAACTCGTCCTCCCCTTATAAATCTTAATATGCACTTCCTGTCCGTCAGACCAAGACTTGACCACCAGCTTCCCTGCCCGTCCGGTCAGGCGGGCTTCAGATTCGCAGTCACCCACGACACCCTTGCGCCTCCGCTAAAACTTCAGCGACATGCGGTGCTTTTGGCTAATGATTCCTACTACCAAGCTCATAGCAGACTTGCGCCGTCGAGTTATCGCCCATGCTGGGCGCACATAATCAAAAACTCTCGGTATAACTGCCGAGCGTTCTTTATTTTATTAAATTTGTTCATTCAATAACAAAATCTAATTGCACAATAATATGAAAAAAACCATAAAACGAATTCTTTGGGGATTAGGTATAATCTTAGCATTACTGTTCCTATTCTTTGGCTGGTATGGATATAGAGCAAGCAGCGAAATGAAGAAACTTCGTCCTGTTGAAACAGCATATCTTATAGATAGTATCTACACTATAAAAGATGATATTGCCAATGTTTACCTAATAAAAAATGGCAATAGCTATGTTTCCATAGATGCAGGAAATAGTGCTGAAGGGATAAAAGAGGGGCTGAAAAAGTTGAATATCAATCCCGATGATATAGCAGCGGTGCTCCTCACCCATACCGATGGCGATCATGTTAATGGACTCAGCGTGTTTGCCAAAGCAACTGTTTACATCTCAAAGCAGGAGGAGCAAATGGTAAATGGCGAAACATCAAGGTTTGCATTTTTTAAGAATAGCCTATCGGGAAGAGCATATACAACCATAGAGGATGGGCAGGTTATCGACTTACTATCATCAAAAATTCAAGGAATTTTAGTCCCAGGTCACACGCCTGGTTCCATGTGCTTTTTAGTAAACGAGAAGTACCTTTTTATTGGCGATGCGCTTAGTTTGAAGGATGGTAAAATTGATCGTTTCAATCAGTTTTTTAATATGGATTCTGAAACAGCTGCAAAATCTACGGCCAAGTTAACCCAGCTACCAAATGCTCAGTATATCTTTACTGCTCATTACGGGTATAGCAACGATTATAAGAACGCAGTATTAAGTTGGAAATAAATTATAGAACGCGGATAAAACGGATTATCAACGCAGATAATAACGGATTTTTATGGAACTCCTACACAAAGATTTAACGGAATCTATTTTGAGAGTTTATTATGATGTATATAATGAACTTGGTTATGGTTTTCTTGAAAAAGCATACCAGAACTCAATGTATATTGAGTTAGCTAACAGGGGATTCAAAGTCGAAGCGCAAAAGCAAATAAAAGTTCATTTTAAAAGTTATGATGTGGGTGATTATTACACAGATTTACTTGTTAATGATTTAATATTCATAGAGTTAAGAACCGCTGAATGTGTAGTTGAAGAATTCGAATGTCAACTAATAAATTATTTAAGAGGATCTGACAAAGAGGTTGGTTTGCTTTTGAATTTTGGGAAAAAACCTGAATTTAGAAGAAAAAAACTGCGTCAATCAGCGGATAATTTAAAATCCGTATAATCAGCGTTCTAAATCTAATTAATAAACTTTATTGGATTTAAAGTATCTATATTATTATCTAAAACGATAATTCAATAAAGCATCAAATTAAAGAATTACAATTTCAACCTATGAAACATTTACTTAACATCGCGATACTCCTTTGTTTAGGGGTAAATCAACCTAGTGCACAAGAGAATCCTAATTGGCTTCGCTATACAGCCATTTCACCCGATGGACAAACCATTGCTTTCACCTATAAAGGTGATATATATACAATTCCTGCTAATGGAGGAACTGCAAAAGCCCTTACTTTTAACGAGGCCTACGACTATATGCCTGTTTGGAGCCACGATGGAAAATCAATAGCCTTTGCATCGGATCGTTACGGAAACTTTGATGTGTTCGTGGTTAACTTCGATGGCGGTGAATCAAAACGATTAACATTCCACTCTAAAAGCGAATATCCATACTCCTTCGCTGCGGATGATAAATCGGTAATCTTTGGCGGTCAGCGTCAGGATATTGCAAGCCATCGCCAATTTCCTACAGGCTCACAACCTGAACTATACAGCGTTCCAGTAAACAGCGGTCGAGTTACAATGGTTTGGACATACCCTGCCGAAGCCGTTCAGGTGAGCAAGGATGGACAATTCATGGTTTACCATGATAAAAAGGGTGGCGAAAACGAGTATCGCAAGCATCACACATCAGCAATCACCCGTGATATTTGGCTATACAATAGTAAAACAGGGGAGCAAAAGATGATTACCAACTTCAAGGGCGAAGATCGCAATCCTGTTTTTGCCGATAACGATAAATACATTTACTACATCAGCGAGGAGAGCGGAAACTTCAATGTTCATAAGCTAAGCCTTGAAAATCCACAAAACAAACAGCAAGTAACTAACCTAAAGAAATTTCCTGTTCGTTTCCTAAGTATCAGCAACAGCGGAACCCTTTGCTTTAGTTACGATGGCGAACTTTATACTTTGGCTCAAGGTGGCGAACCAAAGAAGGTTGCAGTAAATATTCGAACAGAAGAAAAACGAAATAATGATGTATTCCTTTCAATAAGCGGAAATGCAAAAGAGATGGATATTGCCCCCAATGGCAAAGAGGTTGTTTACATTGTACGAGGCGAAGTATTTGTTTCATCGGTTGAAGGTGGTGTTACCAAGCGTATCACCAATACCCCCGAGCAGGAGCGATTTGTTAGCTTCTCGCCCGATGGAGAATCAATTCTTTACGCTAGTGAGCGGGGTGGAAAATGGCAGATATATCAAACACAAAGAACACGCAAAGAAGAGCCCTTCTTCTACGCATCAACAGTACTAAAAGAGGAACCTCTGTTTACAAACGACAACAATAACTACCAGCCTCAGTATTCCCCCGATGGAAAAGAGATTGCCTTTATCGAGAATCGAGCTTCGCTAGTAATATACAATATTGCGAGCAAGCAAACTCGAACTCTTCTTACACCAAATGAGCTCTATTACATGTCCGATGGCGATCAGTATTTTTCATGGAGTCCCGATAGTAAGTGGCTTTTGGTGGAGTATTCGCCCGTAATGGCGAATGGTGAGGTGGTTCTTATCGCTGCCGATGGAAAAAGCAAGATGATTAATCTTACCCAAAGCGGTTACAGCGATTCTCACCCAAAATGGGTGAATGAAGGCAAGCAGTTGCTTTGGTTCAGCACTCGCGATGGTTTGCGTAGCTACGCCAATAGCGGCGATAGGCAGGCCGATGTTTATAGCATGTTTTTCACCAAGGATGCTTGGGATCGTTACAATTTAAGTAAAGAGGATTACACGCTACTGAAAGCAATTGAGGAGAAGGAAAAGGAGAAAGAGAAGAAGAAAAAGGATGAAGCAAAGGATAAAGATAAAAAGGTTAAGAAGACTGATGAGGTAAAGAAGGATAGCACACTAAAATTCGATTGGGAAGACCTAGCTTATCGTAAAGCAAGATTTACTATTAACTCATCATCGCTTGGCGATGCAGTACTATCAAAGGATGGTGAAACATTGTACTATCTATCGAGTTTTGAGAAAGACTTAAATCTATGGAGCATTAACCTTCGTACCAAAGAGCCAAAAATGGAGATTTCGCTTGATGCTAAATCGGGAAGCCTTAAATGGGATAAGGAAATGAAAAACCTATTCCTGCTTGCTGATGGGAAAATCTCGAAGATAAACATTGACAAAGGTAAACGCGAAACCGTTGGCATCAATGGCGAAATGAGGATTGATAAGGCTGCCGAGATGAAGTATATGTTCGACCATGTATGGCAACGCAGCAAAACAGGTTTTTACATATCAACCTTCCATGGAGCCAACTGGGATGAGCTGAAAACCGATTACATGAAATATCTCCCAAGCATAGGAAGTGGATATGAATTTACCGATATGCTTTCGGAAATGCTTGGAGAGCTGAACAGCTCCCATTCAGGAGCATCATATAGACCAAAAAATGTTGATGGAGATGCAACCGCTTCATTAGGTGTTTTCATTGATTACGATTACGTAGGCGATGGTGTAAAAATTGCTGAAATTCTTAAAGGCGGTCCTCTTGACAAATCGAATATCAAGGTAAATGCTGGGATGATCATTGAGCAAATTGATGGTGAAATTATCTCTGCCAATAGGGATTATAACGAATATCTAAACCGTAAAGCCGATAAGTTTACGCTATTACAAGTTTTCGATCCAACAACCAATACAAGGCAGCAAATATCAATTAAACCGATAGGTTTAGGTGATGAAAGTGGACTCCTTTACAGACGTTGGGTTAAGAAAAACGAGGCAGAGGTTGATAAGCTAAGCGATGGAACGCTAGGATATGTTCATATCCCTGGCATGGGTGATGGTCCTTACCGCGATATCTACGAGGAGATGATGGGAAAATTCCACAACCGTAAAGGGGTTATTATTGATACCCGTTTCAATGGTGGTGGCGATTTAGTTTCCGACCTTGCCATGTTCTTTACAGGTAAAAAGTTTATTGACTATTCCAACGATAAACGTTTACTAGGGTACGAACCAACATTTCGTTGGACAAAGCCAACTATAGCCATGTTCAACGAATCGAACTATAGCGATGGAAGTTGCTTTGCATGTGGCTATCAACAACTAAACATTGGTAAAACCGTTGGTATGCCTACCCCAGGGACTTGCAGCTGGGCTGGCTGGGAAGGATTACCCGATGGTGTTACCAATTGGGGTATGGTTCCTGTTAGCGCAAAGGAAATCAACGAGCAATGGATGGAGAATTTGGAAACTGTTCCCGATTTTGTTGTTAAAAATGAACCGCTAATCATCAGCAAGGGGCGCGATCAACAGCTCGAAAAAGCGGTTGAGGAACTCTTGAAAATGGTTAAATAGAGATGGCTGAGGAATGATGGAATAATGGAAGAACTTTTAACAATTGTTCTCCAATATTCCATTTTTCCAATATTCCAATTCATAATATGAAATGCAATAGACTATTCAGAATACTTATCTCTTAGGTACTCCTCTAAACAGCCATACTCAGGCCTTATCCTTATCGAACTCTTCATTCCTTTTAAGCAATTATTTAAACTCTCGGGCATAGGAATCTCTTGCCCAATAATCGGTTGAACCACATCAAAGAACTTTGCTGGATGAGCTGTTTCAACAATGATTCCGATAGAATTTGGATTCTTATTGAGATACCTTTCAAAACCTAAGCTAGCCACCGCTCCATGGGGATCGAGAATATATCCCGATCGTTTAAACTCATCTTCAATATGCTTCCTTATCTGATCATCGTTAAACCAATACCCCGAAATCATTGAGGTAATTATAGCCCAATCGCCATTGAAGAGTTCAAACAATCGATCGAAATTACTTGGATTGCCAACATCCATGGCATTAGCAATGGTTTGAATGGATTTTCGGGGATTGTAAACTCTACTTTCAAGATATTCAGGGACAACATTGTTAATATTGGTTGCTGCAATAAATCGCTCAATGGGCAACCCTGATTTCCATGCAAGTAAGGCACCCGTAATATTCCCAAAATTGCCACTAGGAACAGATATTACAGGCTTATTACTCTTTAAACGACTCACTGCATAGTAGTAATAGAAACTTTGAGGGATTAAGCGAGCAATATTTATTGAATTTGCCGAAGTAAGTTTAATTTTTCCCTTAGCTTCAAATTGAGTAAATGCTGCTTTTACCATAGCCTGACAATCATCAAAAGTTCCATCAACCTCAAGGGCCGTAATGTTATTGCCCAATGCAGTTAGCTGCTTTTCCTGCAATTCGCTAACCTTTCCTGAAGGGTAAAGGATTACAACATCAACGCCCTCAATTCCTAAAAAACTATTGGCAATTGCTCCACCGGTATCTCCCGAAGTGGCAACAAGCACAACCATTTTTTGATTGTCAGAGGTAGAAAAGTGCCTAAAGCATTGTGACATGAATCTTGCACCAAAATCCTTAAACGCAGCGGTTGGCCCATGAAACAGCTCAAGGACATACTTCTTCCCATTTATTTGTTTCAGCTGAATGGGAAAGTTAAATGCCTCATCACACATGGTTTTAAAGGAGATTGACGAAATCTCATCGCCAATATATTTTGAACCCACCTCAAAGGCAATTTGAGGCAGGTTCATCTCAGAAAGTCTTTTAAAAAAGGATTCGTCCATCATTGGGATAGCTTCGGGCATAAATAGCCCCATATCCGATGATATTCCTTGGCTAACAGCTTCTCTAAAAGATATTTTTTGACTATGATTCTTTATATTATAGTACTTCATACATTACCCTTTCTTCTTGGTAAACAGATACACCCTCTCTATTTATAGCCGATACGTAGGTTTTACCCCTTAATCCTACAATTCGCATGTGCATCTCCAGTGCATTGCAAACCCTCATCGCGCTAACTTCGCCCTTGCATAATGCGAATATTGATGGCCCTGATCCCGATATGCCTGCCCCCAATGCTCCATTATCCACGGCAACTTTCTTTAGCTCATAAAACCGGGGAATTAGAATAGAGCGAACGGGTTCAACAATGTAATCGGTCAACGAACGACCAATAAGGGCGTAGTCCTCCTTATAAAAACCGGCAATTAGCCCACCCACATTACCCCACTGCTTTACCGCAGTCTTTAGTGGAATTTTATCGCTCAACACCATACGAGCATCAGAGGTTTTAACCTCTATGGCGGGGTGAAGCACAACGCAAAAAAGCTCTCTTGGAATAGCAATTGAAATAATATCCAACGGATCGTAGCTGCGAACCAAGGTAATACCACCCATCAACGCTGGTGCAACGTTATCGGCATGAGCAGTACCCGAGGCTAAACGTTCTCCCTCCATTGCAAACACTATCAGTTCGTTCGTGCTGAATCGATTTTCGAGCAGTGCATTAGCGGCATAGGTTGCTCCAGCAGCACTTGCAGCACTTGAACCAATGCCACTTCCAGGGTAAATTCCCTTTTCGATTTTAACTCGGAATCCGACATTGTCGTCAATCCTATTTAGCATTGCTTGTAATACAACCCCTACAACATTTTTTGCAGGATCGAGACTTAGGTCATCGCAACCTGTTATCTCCAAAATTTCAATCTTTCTTGTATCCAACAATTCCATCCCAATTACATCGAAGGGTTCGCTTAACGCTAAACCAAGGATATCGAAACCACAACCCAAGTTGGCAATCGTTGCTGGGGATTTAACTCTTATATTTTTCATGTTTAGATTTTTTAATTGTTAATTACTCACCACGGAGGCACGCCTGCCTGCCGGTAGGCAGGGAGATCACAGAGATATGTTTTCGCTTATTATATCATTATTCAAGCAAAATCGACAGGAAGTATCTTGTTTAACAAGCTCTTTTATAAGTCGTAACCTCTCCATACTATGTTTCTCCATGTTCTCTGTGTTCCCCGCCTGCCTGAGCTCGGCGGGCAGGTCTGTGGTTTTTTTCATTCTCTAAATAGATTCTTTAGTTGTTTATGATTGATAGAATATCTGAAAAAATACCCGATGCTGTTACATCAGCACCTGCGCCTGCGCCTTGAATAACAAGGGGTCTGGACGAGTAGCGTTTCGAATGGATTGAAACCACATTATCGCTCCCCTCAAGGCTATGGAAAGGGTGGTTGGAGTCAACCTCTTTAAGGGCAATACTTGCTTTACCATTATCGAATTGCGCTACAACTCTTAACTTTTGATCGCTAGCAACAATACGCTCCCTAACCCCTTCAAAATACTCATCGTACCCCTTCATCTGCTCAGGGAATAATTCTGAACTATAAGAGCTGGGAAGTGCATGGGGTAAATAGCTATTGAAAGCAATCTCCGAGGCCTCCAGCTTAATCCCTGCCTCACGCACAAGTATCAAAAGTTTTCGTGAAACATCAATGCCTTGAAGATCGATTAACGGATTTGGCTCAGTGTAGCCCAAATCTTTGGCTTTAAGAACAGCATCGCTAAATTTCATTCCATCACAAAATCCGTTAAAGATGAAATTTAGACTTCCCGAAACCACCGCCTCAATTTGACGAATCTGATCGCCAGTTTTTACCAGATTGTTTATGGTTTGAATTATTGGCAATCCTGCACCAACATTGCTCTCGAATTTAAAGAATACCCTTTTCTCCTGGGCAATCCTTTTCAACCCGGAGTAATTTTCGTACGATGATGAAGCGGCAATCTTATTGCACGTTACAATGGAAATACTTTTTGATAAAATAGTATGATACAACCCGCTAATCTCCTCGCTTGCCGTATTATCAACAAATATTGAATTCGGGAGATTTAAAGCGAACATCTCATTTATGAAATAATCGGGGATCATGGATTGTTTACTTGCCATTAACCTCTCTTTCCAATCAGAGCCCTTAATTCCATTAGGTTTTAACAGCATCTTTCGAGAATTGGCTATGCCAATAATTCTAAAATCAATATTATACTCACTAGTAAATAAGCCCAGCTGCGACATTATCTGATTAATGAAAGCGCTACCAACATTCCCTGTACCTACAACGAAAAGATTAATCACCCGATTAACCGAATGGAAGAACTCCTGATGAATTGCATTCACCGCTTTCTGGCAATTTTCGCGATTAACAACCACCGACACGTTCAGCTCCGATGAACCCTGAGCAATGGCATGAATATTAATCCCATTCCGTCCAAGTGCAGAAAATGCCTGTCCGCTAACCCCAACGGCATGTCTCATCTTTTCACCTACCATTGCTACAATTGAAAAACCCTCCTCAACCCTCACCGATTTTACTCTACCCAATTGAATCTCAAATTCAAACTCTGCGTTTAACCCTTCGCATGCCTTTTCTCCCTGTTTCTCATCAATTGCAATACATATCGATTGCTCCGATGAAGCCTGTGTAATAAGAATTACATTAATATTCTCCTTGGCAAGAACCCTAAACAATCTCGAAGCAATTCCTACCACGCCCACCATTCCGCTTCCAGTTAAGGAAACAAGGCAAATATTATTGATGGATGAAATTGCTTTCACAACATTCCCATTGACAAGGGGTTTTTCAACAATCATCGTTCCTTCATCATCTGCTGCAAAAGTATTCTTCACCAGAACAGGGATATTCTTCTCCATTACCGGCTGAATAGTTGGTGAGTAGATGACTTTTGCACCAAAATGGCTTAACTCCAACGCCTCTGCATACGATAGCTCAGGAATTGGATACGCATTTTCGGTTAAAGATGGATCAGAGGTGAATATTCCGCTTACATCAGTCCATATTTCAAGCATTTCGGCATTAATAGCCGATGCAATTATTGATGCAGTATGATCGGAGCCACCCCTACCTAGCGTTGATGGATAACCCTTAATGGATGTAGCAATAAAACCCGAAGTAATTACAGTTCCTGATATTACGCTAAGCTTATGCCTTATTGCCTGTTCTGTTTCGGTAATCGCTAAATTCTCGCTACCATTAATGGGCTTTGTAAAAATCAATTCCCTCGCATCAACAAGAGTAACCTCCTTGAGCCTTTCAGATAAAATGGCATTAAGAAGTTGTATTGATATGAACTCACCGTATCCCAGAATCAAATCGGAAGTTCGAGGCGTAATTTCCCCGATGTAAGAAATCCCTTCAAGGGTTTCTTGTAGCTGGTTTATACTTTGCTTAATTCTCGCAAGAGTTCCACTTACTTTCTGTGGATTTATAAGCTGATTGGCAATAGAAAAGTGTCTATTTTCGATTTCCTCAACAATACTTTTGTATTGTAAATTCTTGCTTGCAGCATGGTTCATACACTCAACAAGCATATTGGTTACTCCCGATAATGCTGAAAAAACGACCACTACCTGTTTATCCTGCGATTGTAAAATATCAATCACATATTTTATACTTTCGGCGCTACCTACGGATGTGCCGCCAAATTTTAAAACCTTCATGAGAATGTTTTTTATGAATACCTTGTAAAAGGTATAATAATAGAAATAGGTCTTGCTTTCTGTTGGAAACAGAGCTGTGGAGCTAATCCACCTAAGGGTTATATGGTTGCTTTACTCCCTAACGGGAGTGGTAGTTGTGGTTGTAGTGGTAGTAATAGAAAAGGAAGACGCAAACATATCAACCCCATTGATAGGGCTTGATGAGAGGAATGATATGTTTGATTTGTGGTTCATCCATTAAATTTCGATTTACAAATATAGAAATAATTATTATTCCAATTAATATTTTTATAAGAATAATATATATTTATCTCTATATTAGAGACTTATATTCAATGTTTATATAATCATTAATGACTAAAATTCAATTTCAAAAATAAAAATGGGGCATTATTAAAAAAACAATAACTTTGATTGAGTTGATTCAATGCAATTATTAACCCTAAACCTTTAACCTATGAACACAAACGAGCAAGAACCAATGACAACCAATGCTGATCAAAAAATTGAGCTCACCATTGACTCCCTTCATAGCCTACATACCACATGGCGCTGGGCGAATTTTCTCTCTATCCTTGGCTTTATTTTTATCGCACTATTAATTCTGGTTGGGATAGCTATGGGATTTATGTTTTCTGCATTTGATAATGGTATGTTGGGATCTGGTATGAAGCTTGGGATGATAATGCTTTACGTATTAATAGGATTAATTTACTTTTTCCCAATTCTTTATCTTTTCCGCTTTTCAAACTGGACAAAGAAAGCCCTCATGAATAAGAGTAGTCTCGATTTGAGCGTTGCGCTTAAGAACTTAAAATCTCATTACAAATTCATTGGAATTTTAACTATTGTAATAATTTCTCTTTACATATTAGTAATCATTGGGGCTGTAGTGTTTAAGGCACTTCTATAAATACTAAATATCCCATTACAAAAAAAGTTTGGTAACTATTCAGCAGCAATAAAAACTCTCTCGCTACCCTGCCTGCCGGGAAGCAGGGTAGTCAGGGAACATAGAGAAGTACAGAGTTGATTATTCAAAAGAATATATTGGTATTGCATGTCATAAACCAACTTGCCAAGTTGTTTCAAGGTTATTTTTCTGAGACTGGTGAAACAATTATTGAAAAAAAACTCTGTGTTCTCCCTGCCTACCCTGCCTACCGGCAGGCAGGCGGCAGGCAGGCGTGTCTCCGTGGTGAGTAGTTACAAAGTTTGTAATGGGATACTTTATTAATGCTGAAATCAATCACTGAAATGGGATACGTAATAAGATCGGTTGATGTGGATACCTTCTACGACTCCATTTACAAGAGTTATACCGAATCCATAAGGCGATGCGTGCCTCAGTACGATGAAATGCTCAAATCGCTTTTCATTTACCTAAAGCCTGATTTCTCACCGGAAAAAATTCTTGAACTTGGTTGTGGTACTGGAAATTTGACGCAACTCGTACATCTCAAATTTCCGAATGCATCTATAACCGCAGTAGATATCTCCGCTGAATGTATCGGTGAGTGTAAATCAAGAATCTCATCATCAAATATTGAGTATGTGAAGAGCGATTTTAAGGAGATTGATTTCTCTGATAATTGCTTTGACCTAATAGTATCGAGCATTTCAATACATCATCTGAAAGATTCTGATAAGGAAATCTTATTCGAAAAACTCTATAAATATCAATCGGCGAATGGAGTGCTTTCATTCTGTGACCAATTCAAGGGAGAGACAAAATTTATCTACCAAAAGCACATCGAAAGGTGGAAAGAATTTGCCATAGAACAAGGTGCTAGCAACGATGAATGGGCGATGTGGATGAAACATCAGCAGGAACATGATTATCATTCAACCCTTGCAAACCATTTACATTGGATTAAAAATGCTGGTTACAGTCTAGTTGATTGTACAAGAAAACATCTGCTTTGGACAACCATTTATGCAGAAAAATAATTATCAATATAGTTGTTATAATTCATAGAAAACCTTTAGGACAGAATATTATGAAAAACGTATTTATAATCTTAACCCTTATTTCATTTCTGGGTTGCGGTAACCGCAAAAATGAAACCATCAAAGTATCTGATAGCGATTTTAAACAAGCTGCAAATGTTTTCGCCGAGCTAAATGAATTACTTATAAGGGAGAATGGAACTCTTTGGAACTACAAACTCAATGGTCCAATCCTTTTAGTTAATCAAGTAACAAGAACTTTCATAGCCAATGAGCAAAACGAAAAAAATACTTTTACTAAACAAGGAGATTTTTATATCGGGAACCTACCTGAGAATATTAATATTGCAAATACAGCAATAACTTGGGAAAATAAGATGTGGACGATGGTAATGCTTCCTTTACCCGAGTCTAAAAAGGAACGACTTAGTCTCTTAATCCATGAGTCGTTCCATCGAATTCAATCCAAAGTTGGTTTTGATAACTTATCTGAATTACAGAATAATCATCTCGATACTAAAGATGGTCGCATCTATCTTAAATTAGAGCTGGCAGCATTAAAACAAGCATTAATTACAGATAAACCTGAACAGCACATTAAAAATGCGCTACTCTTTCGGCGCTATCGTCATCAGCTTTTCCCCGAATCAAATATTTCAGAGAACTCAATAGAGATTAATGAGGGTATTGCTGAATTTACAGGCTCAATACTCTGTGGAATGAACAATGAGGATTTGCAGAAGCATTACTCTTCAATGATTGATATCACATTATCAAACCCAACCTTGGTGCGCTCCTTTGCCTATGCAACTATTCCTGTATATGGGTATTTTATGAAAAATACCGAAGCTGATTGGAATTTGAAGATTAATGACAAAACGAACCTAACAGATTTAATCTGTGATTTTTTTGGTTTTATATCTTCACAAATAACCCTTGATGAAATCAAAAAGATTGGTAAAACCTATGAATATGTTTTAATATGCAAGTTTGAGGATGATAGAGAACAAAAGCAAATAGCGTTAATCAAAAGGCTGAAAAAGCAATTTTTGGAGGATAGTACCCTAGTTATCAATTTAGAAAATATGAATATTGGATATAATCCTGGTAATATTATGCCCCTTGATAGCTTTGGTACGGTATATCCAAATCTCAGAATTACGGATAACTGGGGAATCTTAGAGGTGGATAGCTGTGGGGCATTAGTAACAAATTGGCAAAGGGTAACCGTCTCTGCTCCTGAACAATTTTCCGATACTTTGATTGCAGGTAGGGGTTGGAAATTGAAACTCAACAATCCATGGAAATTAAAGAAAGTGAATGGTCATTATATCGTGAATAAATAAGAAGTACTTTTTTTATATAAAGTCTAATATATTTCATTACAAAACTCTGTCAGGGTTTTGAACCCTGACAGAGTTAATACAATTGAATGTATTTTTTATTATTAGACTCTATTTAATACATTTGAATCGTTGTAAAAATCTAATTCTATGCGCCCACAATATCTTCTCTCTACCATGCTGCTGTTAGGATTTGCTAGCATCTCAACGGCTCAAACCAATGATTTAAAAACTAAAATCAATCAGCAGATTGATAAGCAATATGCAAGATACGATTCTTTATATAAATATCTACACCAGCATCCCGAGCTCTCGTTTCAGGAGGTTGAAACATCAAAAAGAATGGCTAAAGAGCTCCGCTCTATTGGGTTTGAAGTAACAACCAACTTTGGTGGCAATGGTGTGGTTGGGATATTTAAAAATGGTAAAGGCCCTGTAATTATGGTTCGAACCGATATGGATGCTTTGCCAGTTGAGGAGAAAACGGGTCTTCCATACGAAAGTAAAATAAAAGCAAAGAACGACAAAGGCGACATAGTTTCAGTGATGCATGCCTGTGGACATGATATGCACATGACCGTATTTACTGGCGTTGCTAACACCATGATTCAGCTAAAAAAGCTATGGCAAGGAACACTAATTGTGATTGCTCAACAAGCAGAGGAGAGAAATGGTGGCTCTATTGAGATGCTGAAAGATGGACTATTTGAGAAATTTCCTGTTCCAAATTATGCCCTTGCATTCCATGTAAATTCAACGCTTGAGGCAGGTACTGTTGGTCTTAGTGCGGGTCCATTCTTTGCCACCGTTGATGACGTGGATATTACCATTTATGGAAAAGGTGGACACGGCGCATACCCACAAAAAACCATCGACCCCATTGTTATTGCCTCACGAGTTGTGCTCGATTTACAAACCATTGTTAGTAGAGAACTTTCTCCATTAACCCCTGCAGTTATTACGGTTGGCTCATTTCATGGAGGAACACAACGAAATATAATTCCCGATGAGGTTAAACTCTCATTGACTATTCGTACCTATACTGATGATGTTCGTCAGCATATTCTTACAGCAATTCAACGAATTGCAAGAGGTGCTGCGCTAACAGCCGGAATGCCTGATGATAAATTACCTTTGGTTACTATCGACCCAAACCCTACCCCTGCCGTAATCAATGACCCCAAGCTAACCGAAACGGTTACTCAGTTTTATAAGTCAGCTTTAGGCGAAAGCAATGTAATCTTTGTCGGACCCGAGATGGTTGGTGAAGATTTTGGACGTTATGGAAAAACAAAGGAAAATATTCCAATCCTATTAACTTGGTTGGGTAGCGTTGACCCACAAGTTTTAGCATCCTGCAAAGAGAATGGGACAATCCCTCCTCCCCTTCACTCCCCTCAATTTGCACCTCTACCTGAAAAAACGATTAGAACAGGGATTCTTTCTATGACTTATTCTTTGATAAACCTCTATAATAAAGTCCATTCGAAGTAAGAAATCATACCGATAAGTTGGGCGTTTACAGTAAAACTTATCGCTAATTTTGCACTTATGTAAAATTAGCAAACCCCTGTGCTCTCTCCCAATTTCATCGGAACAAGTTGTGCTTCTCAATATCAATCAACATCATTATGGCAAGTTTCTATCCAATTGTATTAAACTTTTTGTTATTGATATAGCTTAAACCAATATGTTAAAACTTAGATTAAACTTAGTTAATGTGAGTTCGATTTAAGAAATGATAGTAATACTCTAAATTGTAATTTGTTACAAGTTTATCATATGGTATTGGAATGATGCCTGCCTGCCGGTAGGCAGGGAATAGTGGAACTGGAGCGATCCG
>RPRQ01000073.1 GCA_003818205.1 Bacteroidales bacterium | reverse complement strand
GTCCATGTTTCCCAAAAGAATTCATGCCGTAACGGTTGAGGGGTTGATGCTTAAACTGCTGATCTTCATATTTGCTTTTACCTTTCAAAAAACAATTTTATAAGTAGCAACTTGAGTTAATTACTATTCATGACAGATTCAACTATCTTAATAATATCTTCAATATCCTCATAATCATATCGCTGATCAATAGGTATTGAAAGCATACTATCAGACATATTGGTTGAAACATGGCAAACATTACGTGCCATATTATTAATAGGCCATATTACAGGAGCATATAATCCCTTACCTGCAAATTCATTCTGTATTTTATCCCTATTATTAACCAATATTGGTAAAGAAAAAGGGCAACAAATTTGTTTATTATCAATTTCAAGTTGAAATTTTATTCCTTTTATTTGCTTAATCCCTTCATAAAGGTGTTGAAAGTTTTCTTTCCTAATAAGAATTATACCATTAACATCCAATGAATTTAGTGTTTCTAAACTTGATTTAGAAATAGTATATATATTGTCATATCTATCTATGACCAATTCTGCTTTTTTTAATAGTTCTAAATAGCAATCCTTTAACTTAATTTCTTTCGTCGTGGTGTATTTAAATTTTAACGATTGAGCTTCATTTCTAAGGTTAATAAATTTGCTGTTTTCTTTATTATCGAAGTTGTTTATCCTTAGGTTTGATAGAATTATTGCTCCATCTGCTAAGCCTACCCACTTTCGAATACTAGCAACAAAGAAATCAACATATTTATTTAGTAATACCCTTTCGGAAAAAAGTACATGTGTAAAATCCTCAATAATGTAAATACATTCAAATTTCTTCTTTATATGATATGCAATCTCTTCTGTTGGTGCCACACCAAAAAAATTCATCAAAAGAATAGCTTTAGGATTGAACCTTTTACATAAACTAAAAATTTCTTCCTTTTTTACTGATAAATCATCGTTAAGAGAGTAGTATATAATATTCCATCCCCGCTTACTAAAAGGTTCAACCATGGAATTACAACTGTAAGACGGAAAAAGAATATTATTTCCTTTTAAATCGATTGATTCAGCAACTAAACCTAAAGCGTCACGACCAGTACTCATTAATATAACATTTGAGAAATAAACAAAAGTTGATAAGAATTTTTTCTCATTACTCAAATAACAAAATTCACTTCCAAACTCTCTCATCTCTAAATAATATAAAATACTAATGCATGTAAAGTTATTAAATATTATATTCTTTCTTTTTCCACATTAATGTTTTCCCTTAAAGTAACAGTCTTAATAGTTTTAAATAGTATTTTCATATCTAATTTAAATGAGATATTCTTAGCATAGAAGACATCATTTAATATTTTTGCTTTTCCATCTGCGAGATTTCTAAAATAAGCTTGATTATAACCTGTAATACCAGGTCTTACAGATAGAAAAATCCTCTCTTCATCACTATACTTATCCAACCAGTCCAATGGATCAGGTCTTGGTCCAATAAAACTCATATCCCCTTTTAGAATATTATATAACTGTGGAAGTTCATCAATGCTTGTTTTCCGGAACAACTTTCCAACTTTTGTTAAACGAGGATCGTCATCCGAATTATAGGTAGAGCCATCAGGCAACCTTATGTCAGGAGCATTAACAATCATTGTTCTAAGTTTATACATTGTAAATGGGACTCCATTCTTACCCAATCGTTTAGCACAATAAAATACTGGTAACCTATCAAATAGAACGAACAATAATATTACAATACAGAATAAAATTATTGCAGGTACAAGCAAAATGATTATCGAGATGTAATCTGCTATTCTTTTAAAATAACTTTTATACATAAAAGCGCGAATATCTAGTGTAACAATAATTTAATCCCAGTAATAAATCTTCTGTAAAAAAGGTATATTGACCCAAAGCCGATCAAGCAAAAAATTGTAAAACCAAAGAACAATAACCAAAAAGGAGAAAAAAATGATTTAGTAAAATGATTAACGATTAAAAGCAAACTTGCAGGAATAGCTACAATACTTATAGAAACCCATAAGGGTTTATAGTAGGCCAATAACCTAACTGAAAGAACTGTTTTTGAATAAATAAACCAAGCTGGAAAAAGTAGTAATAATGAAGCAAATAACATTGCAAAAGGAACAATCGTAATAGAAAACTGAGCTCCAATAAAAATAAAAAGAGAAGTAATTGTAAATGCACTTAAATTCCAAACCAAATCAGTAGAAGTTTTTCCTAAGGCAACTGCAAGTAGTGCAACTGAATAGCCATAGTGTCTTATTACATAATACAATGAAAGAATTGAAACTAGAAAACTACATTGTAAATAGTTGTCACCATAATATATTGTAATAATAGGAGTTGCAAATATAGCTAATGCTGCATATATAAATGTAGTAATCATAGAATTCATCTCAAGAACATGAATGAATACCTTTTTTAAAACTGTTGGAAAACGTTGAACTTTAGATAAAAAGGGTATTTCTACACGTGAAATTATTGGAGAAACAAAAACCATAGGTTTTGAAGCAAGATCCTTTGCAAGATTATACACACCAACAACCTCCGTACCCAACATACGACCAATAATCAAAACATCTAGATTCTGAGTAAAATAGTCAACTAACTGTCCTAATGTATTATAAATGCCGATTTTTACAAATGGATTAATCTCACTTATTTTGAAATGGAAATATATTGACATTGCTTTGTAGGCAATAACATAGCAAGTAAGATTTGTTAAAAGAAACCTTGCCATCGAAGAATAAACTATAGACCAAACTCCATACCCATTTATAGCAAGAAAAATACCAATAGCCATACTAATTAATGCACTTGCAGTATCTACAAGAGAAAGAATCTTAAATTTAAGTTGTTTTTGAAGAAATGTTCGATGCAGCTTACCAATAAAAGACAAAGGAATTATTAAACAAAACACTATTATTAAAGTTGTTAACTCTCTTTGATGATAAAACAAAGAAACAACAGGAGCGAATAAGACTACAAATAGGTAAATAACTAACCCAAAAAAAGCATTAAACCAAAAAAGGCTACTATACTCTTCTTTAGAAATTTTTTGAACGTGCAATAAGGCAACCGTAACACCTAAATCCATAAAAACTTCAGCAAAACCTCTAACAACTACAACAATTGCCATTAAACCGAAATCAATCTTATCGAGGTAACGCACAAGCACTGCCATTGATGCAATTTGACTTAAAGCAACGACTATTGTAGAAATGGTGGTCCATCTAATACCCGAAGACGTGTTACTTTTAATAGATTTAGACATTCAATCAGGTTATAACGAATCAACTTTAAAAACATTTCGATACTCTATTGCACATCGACTAATTGTAAAATCATTGTAACTAGCAAGTGCACATTCTTTAAGCCTTAGCCGATCAACTTCATTTAACGATAAATATTCCTTCACCGAATAATAATACTCCTCTAAGCTAATGTCATTGGATAAAATCCCATTCTCCCCGTTTCTAATCATATTCACAATGCCTCCAACTGGTGTACATATAGGTACCAATCCTACAGAAAACGCCTCGATAAGAGAGATAGGCATCCCTTCATATAGAGAAGATAGGCAGAACACATCCGATTTTGCCATATATGTACGCGGATCATTTCGTTCTCCTAAAATATGTATACAATCACAATTCAATTCAAGAATTGATTGTTCGATCTCTGGATAGGCAACTCTGCCAACTAACAAAAGAATGATATCATTCCCTTCAGAAACGAGTCTATTAATAACGTTAGCAAGCATCAACTGATTCTTGCTAGGCTGAATACTTGCAACATTTAAAAAGACAATTGTATTCGGTGTTTTCTTTAGCATTTCAATTTCATGATCCACTCTAGATAAATCCGTTAATGGAGTTATACTTCTTCCATTGTATACAAGAGGTGCCGAAATTGAAAATGCCTTTTGAAAACTAGAAAGTGATACATCTGAAATAGTAATAGGTGTAATTAATCCTTTTTTGAAAAAGAATTTTCTTAGCATACGAGAAAATCTTCCTCCTGAATCAACAAATGCATCATTATGAACAGTATAAAAAAAATGTATTCTACGAAGAGTCAAAACTGAAAGAAACGCATAATTAATGGACCTTAAATGCAAATGCACTATTTTGGGCTTCTCAACCCTAAGTAGCCAAAGCAACTTAATAAACATAGAAAAGTCAAAACCTAATTTCCTCTTGTTCAAGGAAACTACCTTTACATTTTCAGATAATTCATTGAGATAAAACCAATCTTTACTTAGAGGAAAAAATATGACTAAAGTAACTTCGTGTGTTTTCGCTAATTCATTTGATAAATCTACAACAAACCTTTCAGCACCGCCTGAGGGTAACTGAGGGATTATTTCAACTATCTTTTTCATGTAATATCTTTAAAAATATTTCTTGAACTTTTAAGTAGTAAAATCATTTCTTTTTGTCGAAAACTCTGTTTGATAGTAATTTTCAGATACTCAACTCTCATCAAAATCGCTTATATATAATCATTTTCATGTTTCGATATTCTAAGTACCAACGATTTATCTAGAACAGAAAGAGGATATGCAGCATAAATAAAAGCCAAAATCCCTAATGGAGCAGCATGGATATTTGCACCTGTGAAAATTAACAACAAAACAAACAGGGTAAAAAGATGAGTGTAACTTTTACGTCCCCTTAGTAACCCAGTATACATTATAACAACCCAAATGAATACAAATAGGAAAAGACCAATTATTCCCGTGGAATAAAGAATAACTATATAAGATGAGTCTCCCAAAAAAATATTTCCTACAACAGTTTCACCAACACCAATTAGAAAATGATCGCCGATAAAATTCAATACGGGTATTAAATTCCCATTAGTACTTGAATACCTTGTACTAAAAGCTTCAAAGGGTTTCAAAGCATAATTCAAATACCACTCAACTGGCATGGATAATCCATTAAGTAGATTGATTACCACCATAGCAACACAAGGAATCAATATAATTATGGCAATTACTTTCCAGTTTAATTTAATTCGAAATACAAAATTTTTCTTAGTGAGCAAATAAGTAATTAATGCACCAAATAAAACGATTGGCACACCAATGACAAAAATTTTAGATAGTGCCATTAAACCAGTTCCAACAGACATCAAGAGACCAGTAAGGTATTTAAAGTTTACCTTGAGATATACTAATTTAAAAAAGAAAATACTAAAAGTTAAAAGTGATAATGCACCTAAAATAGTAGGTGTTCCAAATGTTCCCATCGCTCGAGAAAAACGCCCAAGTTCCAATGCATCTTTAAGTGGGGTCATTGATGGTTTCCAATATAACATATAAAATAAATGTACTGACGACGGTATAAGCATCTGAATAATTGAAACGATGAAATTAACTAAGACCAAACAAAATAAAAGTTGTACTATATATTCTTCATCATATAAACTGACATTTGTCGCTAACAAAACCAGCACCAATAATCTGAAAGCTGCAAATAATCCAATAATGTTAATGGATACACTGTTTATTAATGTAGAAATAATGCTTGAAACTGCAAGCAATACAAAGTAAGCAATAAGTAGGATATAAGTTCTTGGGAATATAATTTGCTTTCTTTTACTGAAAAAGTAAAATAAAATTACTGGAAAAAAAGCAACTATGGTATATGAAACACCGAAGGAGGCCAACTTGAACTCAGGTAGAATGCAGGAAAGAAACAGATAAAATATTATCCCTTTCCATGAATTCCGAATGCTTACAACACAGTTTGCAACAAGAAATGCTATGTTAATAATGTTGAATAAAACCATCTCCTACATTTTTTGTTTAGTCATGTTTTCGTAAAATGCAGGATAATTATTTGCTGCCGAATAGTTCTTTTCGAAAAATGATGTTACAGTTCTTACGTAAGCAATATTATTTATTAATAGAAAGTCAAGCTTTTCATTAAAAGCTTCTTGCTTAAAGCCATTGCTTAAAAGCAAACCAGTTTCTTCCGTTACAATTTCTCTGTTTCCCCCCACATCTGTTGCTAAAATTGGTATGCCTGCACTAATAGCCTCCATTATTGAAACTGGCACTCCTTCAGTAGTACTCAAGTTGATAAAAGCATGAAACTTATTTTTGGAATATATTTCTTTAACGTCCTCATTTGTTATACTTCCAGTCAATTTTACAAATAAATTATTTTTCTTTTGTTGACTAATTAACTCTTTCAAAATATATTTTTCTTCCCCATCCCCAATATGCACCCATGTGATTTTAATATTACAATTCAATTCACAATAATTATTTATAGATTTGAATATTAAAGGTACTCGCTTAATAAAACTCAATCCCGAACAAGAAACTACATTAAATTCATTTTTTATTAATGAATTTACTTTAAATAACTTACTTTTAGATAGTGCCATTACACCCAATCTGGAAACAGTAACCTTATGATTAAACTGAGGATATTTATCTTGTAAAAAAGAACATCCATAATCAGAAACTACAAATACTTTTTCTAACCTATTTAATGTAAACTCACGAAGTGGTACATATACTCCTCTATCTGCCAAATACACATCAAAGCCATGTGCCCTTGTAAAGCATCGATTGGTCTTAAACCAATTATAGTTTTTGGCGAGCGCAAAGCCTAAAGGAGCAAAACTAAACCAATAACTATAAAATATATCATCGGGATTAATATTGTTTCGGTTTTGATATATGTATTGTTTTATCAATGAAGCGCCATAAAAATATTTTACCCAATCAAATAAAACTTTAAATTCAAAATTAGTTCTTTCCTTAGAAAAAGACCAAAAAATAGGAGATAACAAAAGTCTGAAAAAAATTAATGCTCGATGGAAAAAAGAATATTCACATATTTTATTATCCAAGACTACATTGAGAGGCAATTCCCTTTTGAATTTTGATTTTAACAAAGGAATAACTGTCACATTATATTCAGAGTATGATGAAATCACGTGCATCTCAGTCTCTAAAAAGGTTTCGCTATTTTTTGTATATGGAAATGAATGAGTAAAAAGATAAATGTTTACCATTGATTAGTAATATCTATAATTAATGTTTCTGGTTTAATATGCAAACCAAAAAGCTAGGGTTAATAATTCTATATTTATTTAGAGTTTATTTTAAATCTTCTCTAAAATAGAGCAACAGATTGTACAATGTTTTTACATAACGTTCAAGATAATCTGACAATTGTTAATTGATTTTACTTACAATAGTTAACATATTCCATTAATATCCCTTCATCTAATATTCTTAAACTTTTCCAACCCAGACTCTTTATCTTATCAATATTTAGCAATTTTTGCATTGTTCCATCAGGTTTGGAATTGTCCCAAAGTATTTCACCCTCAAATCCAACAATAGCCTTGACAATATTTGCTAACTCTTTAATTTCAAGATCTTCTCCTAAACCAATATTTATATGGGTGTTTTTAACCTCCTTGGCATTTCCAATTAAGTCTTTGAAATCAATTTTATGCATTATGTAAACACAAGCATCAGCAAGATCCTCCGAATAGAGAAATTCACGACGAGGAGTACCTGTGCCCCAAAGTGTAACATTAGTTGAGAGTTGAGAGTTGAGAGTTGAGAGTTGTATTCCGTATTTTCTCAATATTTTAAGAATTTCATCCTCGTTCGAATTTCCTGAAACACCTTCAATGGGTCGTTTATTTAAGTCGATACGAATTGCCTGCCAATCGCTATTCATTAAACATTTACCTAAGTGCATTTTCCGGATTAATGCTGGGAGAACATGTGACGTTTCAAGATTATAGTTATCGTTTGGCCCATAAAGATTTGTAGGCATTACAGCTATAAAATTTGTACCATATTGTAGGTTATAAGATTCACACATCTTTATTCCTGCAATTTTGGCTATTGCATAAGGTTCGTTGGTGTATTCCAACTCACCAGTAAGTAAATACTCCTCTTTTATTGGTTGTGGACAATCCTTTGGATATATACATGATGATCCAAGAAACAATAATTTCTTAACACCATTAAGATACGAATGATGAATTACATTATTTTGAATTTGAATATTTTGGTATATAAAATCAGCTCTATATGTGTTATTTGCAACAATTCCACCAACCTTTGCTGCTGCAAGAATTACATATTCAGGTTTCTCCCTCTCAAAAAAATCTTTTACAGTTTTCTGATCTGTTAAATCAAATTCAGGGAAAGGGGTAAAAACAAAATTGGTGTATCCTTTCTCAATAAGATTTCGATGTATTGCACTGCCCACCAAACCAGTGTGCCCCGCAATATAAATTTTGGATTCAAGATTCATTTTATCTTTCCTTAAGTTTATTGAAGTCAGAAAGAGTCATAATCTTAACTAATTCCTTAAAAGTAGTTTTAGGCTCCCAACCTAATTTTTGCTTTGCTTTAAGTGGATTTCCAATTAGCAAATCCACTTCAGTAGGCCTAAAATATCTAGGATCAATTTCAACTACAAGAGCATTATTACTTTTCAAGTACCCCTTTTCATCTTTCCCCGTTCCACGCCATTCTATTGTTTCGCCAAGTATTGAGAAGGATTCTTCAACAAATTCACGAACAGTATGGGTTTCATTTGTTGCTAAAACGTAATCGTCAGGCTCATTCGCCTGTAAAATCCTCCACATTCCTTCAACAAATTCTGGAGCATAACCCCAGTCCCTTTTTGCATCAAGGTTTCCAAGAAGAAGAACATCTTGCATTCCGAGAAGAATTTTTGAAATAGCAACCGTAATCTTCCTTGTTACAAAAGTTTTCCCTCTTCTCTCCGACTCATGATTAAATAAAATCCCATTACATGCAAAAAGATTATATGCTTCACGGTAGTTGACAACGATCCAGTATGCATATAGTTTTGCAACAGCATAAGGGCTTCTTGGGTAAAATGGCGTTGTTTCGATTTGAGGTACCTCACGAGCTTTTCCGTACAGTTCAGAGGTTGAAGCTTGATAAAATTTAGTTTTAATCCCTGTTTCCTTTATCGCATCTAAAAAGCGTAAAGTACCGATTCCATCAACTTCAGCAGTATACTCTGGAACTTCAAATGATACTTGCACATGTGATTGTGCTCCTAAATTATAAATTTCTTCAGGATTAATCTTTTCTACTAACCGATTCAAGTTACTCGAATCGGTTAAATCTCCATAATGCAAAAACAATCTCTTATTTAATAATTCTTCATTGTTATAAAGATGATCAATTCTAAAAGTATTAAATGAACTTGATCTTCTTATTATTCCATGAACTTCATATCCTTTAGTTAGCAATAACTCTGTTAAATAAGAACCATCCTGTCCAGTTATTCCAGAAATTAATGCGATTTTGGACTTATTACCCATGATTATTAGGCATTATAGTTTAAATACCAATCTATAAATCTTTTCACTCCAACTTTAGTAGAAGTTTTTGGCTTATAGTTTAGAATCTTTTCAAGATCTTCGACATCTGCCCATGTTGCAGGAACATCACCATCCTGTAATGGAAGAAAATTTTTAATCGCTTTTCTCCCAAGCAAATCTTCTATTATCTCAATAAAATTTAAAAGTTTTACAGGATTGCTATTCCCAATGTTAAATAGTTTGTAGGGAGCAACTGATGAGGATGGCTCAGGGCTTTTACCTGTCCATTCGTTATTTGATGTTGGTGGATTATCAATAACCTTTACAATTCCTTCAACAATATCATCAACGTAGGTAAAATCACGCTGCATATTACCGTTATTGAAGACATCAATTGGTTTACCCTCAAGAATCGCTTTTGTAAAAAGAAAAAGAGCCATATCGGGTCTTCCCCAAGGGCCGTAAACCGTAAAAAATCGTAAGCCAGTAGTTGGTAGGTTGTATAAATAGCTATAGGTATGTGCCATCAACTCATTACTCTTTTTGCTTGCAGCATAAAGGCTTATAGGATGATCAACATTATGATGAGTGGAAAATGGCATAGTCTCATTTAACCCATATACGCTGGAACTACTTGCGTAAGCCAAATGTTTAACTCCACTACTCCTACAGCCTTCAAGTATATTAAGAAAGCCTACTATATTACTGTCAATATATACAAATGGGTTTTCAATGCTATAACGAACTCCCGCTTGTGCAGCTAAATTACATACTTTATCAAATTTTTTATTTCGAAAAAGTTCAAGTACGGGTTCTCTATCCTCGAGCTTAAGTTTAATGAATTTATAATTAGGATATTTTGTACTCTGGGTTATTTGTCCATCAACAATTTCTTTTCGGTTAATCCCTGTCAACTCAAGTCGAGAGTATTTAAGATTTATATCGTAATAATCGTTTATACAATCCAAACCAATAACCTCATCACCCCTTTCTATGAGACGTTTCGCCAAATGAAAACCAATGAAACCTGCGGTACCGGTAACGAGGATTTTCATATAATAAGGTTTAAGGTTAAAGGTTTAAGGTTAAAGTGTAAAGAAAGCAAGTTAACGAGGCTTTGAGGTTTTGGAGTAAATTGAACCTAATATTTTCATTAACTCTTCAGATTCCCTTTCGAATGACACCCATTCAGAGGATTTATCTGAAATTGCATTAATAACTCTTATCCAATAATTTGATTCACGCATCTCTTTCAAAGAGATTCCAATTTTATTTGAGAAATCACTTCTTGAAACTGCAGCCTGAGCTTCTTCGTAATTTGCTGCTGATGAAGTTGAAGATTTAATTAATTGATAAGTTATTACTTTATATTCACTCGAATTTGGTAGTTTCCTTATTGCAAGAATTATATTTACTGAGAAGTTAAATAATCGTTTTTGTAAATCATTCTCTTCCATCACTTTACTTAAAGAGATTTTAATATTGCCTTTCTTACTTTAACCTTTCTACTTTTTCCTTTAACCTTCGGTTGGATACAGCTTCGCCCAGTCAGTCACAATTTATGACCTTGGTTATGCTCACGAAAATACTACTTTAAACCCTTCTACACAAATACAATTTCAAATAAAAAAAAGGGCTAGAAATAAGCCCTTTAGTATATCAAAGAAAAAAAATTATAAACTCCAATAAGTAAACTTTGAAATCTTATTCTTAAAGATTCCTTTTATATCGACAAAAATACAATCCTTTGCTGAATATTCATTAAACCAAGATTCGTTTAAACTAATATATTGATGATGACTTACAGCTACTACAATTGCATCATACTTCCCAGTAGGTTTGGAAACAAGTTCAAAACCATACTCCTCCTTTACCTCGTGGGAACTGGCGAAGGCATCAATAACATCAATATTATTTATTCCAAATGATTTAAGCTCTCTATAAATATCTACGACCTTCGAATTTCGAATATCACTTACATTCTCCTTAAAGGTTACACCCATAATTAGCACCCTTGTATCCTTGGGGTTCTTGTTGGCAGCGATCATCTTCTTCACTGTTTGCTTCGCAATATAGCCTCCCATGGAATCGTTAATAAAACGACCAGCGCTTATGATTTGTGGATGATAACCCAGCTCCTTTGCTTTGTAAACAAGATAATACGGATCAACACCGATACAATGACCACCGACTAAACCAGGAAAGAATTTAAGGAAATTCCATTTTGTACCCGCTGCTTCAAGCACCTCGTAGGTATTTATCCCCAAACGGTTGAATATAATTGATAGCTCATTCATGAAAGCGATATTGATATCGCGTTGGGTGTTCTCAATAATCTTAGCGGCTTCAGCAACCTTTATAGAACTAGCTCTATGAATACCTGCTTTAATAATCAATTCATAAACTTTTGCGATTTCCTCTGATGATTCAGAATCACAACCCGATGTTATCTTCTTTATTGTAGTAAGCGTATGTTCTTTATCTCCTGGGTTTATCCGTTCAGGTGAAAACCCAACTTTGAAGTCATTGATATAGGTTAAACCAGATAGTTTTTCTAGCAGCGGAACGCAATCTTCCTCTGTACATCCAGGGTAAACCGTTGATTCGTAAACAACATAGTCCCCTTTTTTAAGAACCTTACCAACCGTTTCGGTAGCAGCTAATAATGGTTTTAAATCGGGTAGGTTATGATCATCAATGGGCGTTGGTACTGCAACCACATAAAATTTAGCGTCACGAATCTCATCCAATTTATACGTATAATGAATATCGCAACCCCTAAAAGCCTCTGCTTCAAGTTCTCTACTTGGGTCAATCCCATTTCTCATCAGATCAACTCTTTCCGGTTTTATATCAAAACCAATTACAGATATTTTTCTTGCAAATTCTAGCGCAATTGGGAGTCCAACATAACCTAGACCTATTACTGCAAGCTTCTCTTTTTTGTTAATTAGCTGGTTGTACATACTTTTAGTTTAATCCTTTAATAATAAACAAAATGGGTGATAATCACCTACTAAACCAATTTCTTTAGTGTTTCTAATATAATAAACTGTTTGAATCGAATGCCTTGATTCCTCTAATCCAAAGCCCTTTCCTTGAAGGATATTCTGATAGGTTTTGGTATGCAAATCAGTAAATCCCTCACTAAACTCAATTTCTTTACCTTCAATTACAATGGAACGGAAGGTTCGTTGATTATTCAATTTAGCATCATTGGGAACATCGTTATAGTCAACGCTCAAAAACCATCTTACCCTAGCCCTTTCCAGTTCTAGGTAACCAGCTGCTTTATCGCACCTCGAAACATGAACAACATTCTTGCGTACATCACCAAAAATCCAAGTGAGCATATCAAAGAAATGAACTCCTATATTAGTTGCAACTCCTCCAGATTTTTGATTATCGCCCTTCCAGCTTATCCCATACCATCTTCCTCGGCTAGTAATATAGGTAAGATCGATATCATATATTTTATCTACGGGTCCTTCTTCTACTTTCTTTTTTAATTCAATAATTGCAGGATGTAATCTAAGTTGCAGAATTGTATATACTTTGCGTTTTGTTTCCTTTTCAATTTCTTGAAGAGCATCAATATTCCATGGATTAAGCACGATAGGTTTTTCACAAATAGCATCAGCGCCTTGACGCAAAGCAAAACGGATATGTGAATCGTGCAAATAATTGGGTGTACAAATACTAACGTAATCAACCTTTGTACCCTGCCGTTTCAACTTATCGATATGACGATCGAAGCGCTCAAATTCAACAAAGAAATCGGCATTCGGGAAATAGCTATCCATTACCCCAACGCAATCGTGTTTATCTAAAGCAGCCAACAAATTATTTCCTGTTTCCTTGATTGCTTTCAAATGCCTAGGGGCTATAAACCCTGCAGCACCAATAAGTGCAAAATTATACATGGTTATAAATATAAAAAAAATAAAAATATATTGAAAATTCTTAATTAAACATGATAAAAATCAAATCCTTGAAACAATACCATCCAGAAGTTTATATTTTCCTCCACTTTCAGAACAAATAGCAATTCCTTCTTGATCAAAGTCAAGCCTGTGCCCAAACTCGCTCATCCAACCCACTTGACGCGATGGGTTGCCAACAACCAATGCGTAAGGCTTCACATCCTTTACTACTACAGCCCCTGCACCAATAAAGCAGAACTCGCCCAGCGTAACACCGCAAACAATAGTTGCATTTGCCCCTATAGACGCACCATGCTTTACATAGGTCTTTAAGTACTCGTTCTTACGGTTAACGGCGCTCCTCGGGTTGATAACATTCGTAAACACCATCGATGGGCCTAAAAACACATCATCGTCGCATATAACACCTGTATATATAGAAACATTGTTCTGAACCTTTACATTTTTTCCGAGCACAACCCCTGGCGATACAACAACATTTTGACCGATATTACAGTTCTCACCAATCTCACAGCCAGACATAATATGGCTAAAATGCCAAATCTTTGTACCCTTTCCAATTTTGCAGCTATCATCTATAACCGCTGTTTCATGAGCAAAAAACACTTTTTCCATTTAATGCAAGAAATTTAGTATTGTGTCGCAAATATACTTTTGAACATCTTTGGTTAACTCGGTATGCATTGGGAGAGAGAATACAGATTCACAAAGTTTATCTGATACAGGAAAGTTTTTATTAAAGGCCTTAACCTGATAAAGTTCAAATGCTTTTTGTGCATGAAGTGGAACAGGGTAGTAAATCATTGATGGAATACCTTTCTCTGAAAGGTATTTGATTAACTCCGCTCTATTCCCATCAACCAGCTGCAAAGTATATTGATGAAAGATATGACTTGACCAAGATGCTCTCTTCGGGGTTATTAATTTATTACAATTACCTAAAAGATTATCATATTTATCGGCAGCCATTACTCTATTAGAGTTGTACTCATTAAGGTATTTCAATTTCACCCTTAAAACTGCAGCCTGAATTGTATCTAACCTTGAGTTAACTCCAATTATATCATGGTAATATCGAATTTTCATGCCATGATTTGAGATTGATCTAAGCTCCTCGGCTAAAGCATCGTTATTGGTAAAAAGTGCTCCTCCATCGCCAAAACAGCCTAAATTCTTGGATGGGAAGAAAGACGTAGTACCAATATCTCCAATCGATCCTGCCTTAGCTATTGTCCCATTCTTATATATGTAGTTTGTTCCGGTTGCCTGAGCTACATCCTCAATAATATAGATATTGTGCTTTTTTGCTATCGATACAATCTCTTCCATATTGGCGCATTGACCAAATAAATGGACAGGAATAATTGCTTTAGTTCTCGGAGTAATTGCTTTCTCTAACTTTTGTGGATCAATTGTGAATGTATCTGGATCAACATCAATAATAACAGGTACCATCCCCAAGAGAGCAACAACCTCCACGGTTGCTATAAAAGTAAAATCGGGTGTAATTACCTCATCACCCGGTTTTAATCCCAATGCCATTAGGGCAATCTGCAATGCATCGGTTCCATTTGCACATCCAACGACATGCTTAACCCCAAGATATTTTGCAAGTTCATCTTGAAAAAGACTGACCTCTTTACCCTTTATGAATGCAGAACTATCAATTACCTCTTGTATAGATAAATCTATCTCCTTTTTTATCTTGAGATATTGACCTTTAAGGTCACACATTTGTATTAAAGAATCCATTTATTAAAGGTTAAAGGTTAAAGGTTAAAGGTTAAAGGCTAAAGGTTAAGGTTTCTCGAGCAGTTATTTGCTTTATCCTTTCTACTTTATCCTTTTACTTTGCGTAGCTAATAGCCCTTGTCTCGCGAATTACCGTAATCTTTACCTGTCCAGGGTAAGTCATCTCGTCCTGAATCTTTTTGGCAATATCGAACGAAAGTTTTGCTGCTTCCTCATCGCTAATCTTCTCGCTTCCTACAATTACCCGTAACTCTCTACCTGCTTGAATTGCGAATGTTTTTAGAACCCCAGGATAAGAGTAAGCCATATCCTCCATCTCTTTTAGACGTTTGATATATGATTCAACTACCTCACGTCGAGCACCAGGGCGTGCACCTGAAATTGCATCGCAAACCTGAACGATAGGTGCAAATAAGGTTGTCATCTCGGTTTCATCGTGGTGAGATCCTATAGCGTTACAAACATCGGGTTTTTCTTTACAGCGTTCAGCAATCTTCATTCCGAGGATTGCGTGTGGCAATTCTGGTTCATCATCGGGAACTTTTCCAATATCGTGTAAAAGACCTGCTCTTTTTGCTGTTTTTGCGTTCAATCCAAGTTCAGTCGCCATAATCGCGCAGAGGTTTGCAACCTCGCGTGAGTGTTGTAAAAGATTCTGTCCGTAGGATGAACGATATTTCATTTTACCAATCAAGCGGATAAGTTCAGGGTGCAGTCCATGAATTCCTAAATCGATAGAAGTACGTTTACCAACTTCAACAATCTCCTCCTCAATCTGTTTCTGAACCTTTAAAACTACCTCTTCAATACGTGCCGGATGAATTCTTCCATCAGTCACAAGCTGATGCAATGCCAAACGGGCTATTTCTCTACGAACTGGGTCAAATGCCGATAGGATAATCGCCTCAGGGGTATCATCAACAATGATTTCAACGCCAGTTGCCGCTTCAAGAGCTCTAATATTACGACCTTCACGGCCAATGATACGACCCTTAATTTCATCAGAATCGATATGGAAAACGGTTACCGAATTCTCAATGGCTGTTTCGGTTGCAACGCGCTGAATTGTCTGAACAATAACGCGTTTTGCCTCTTTATTGGCTGTAAGCTTTGCCTCGTCCATAATCTCGTTAATGGAAGACATGGCCGCAGTCCGAGCCTCAGCTTTAAGTGAATCAACTAACTGATTTTTAGCTTCATCAGCAGAAAGACCTGAAAGGGATTCGAGCTTTTCAACATGCATCTTGTGCATTTTCTCAAGTTCATCGCTTTTTTTATCTACAATCTCAAGCTGCGATGTTAGATTGTCCTTTATAATATCTAACTCCTTTTGCTTACGCTGAACTTCCTCAAACTTTTTTGAAGTTTCGGTTTCACGCTGCTTAAACTTATTTTCGGCTAAAGCCATCCTAGAGTTCTTTTCAGCTATAACCCTATCATGCTCAGTCTTAAGCTGTAAAAACCTTTCCTTTGCTTGAAGAATCTTCTCTTTTTTGATTACTTCGGCTTCTGATTCAGCATCTTGAATAATGTTTTTCTTCCTACGTGCTAACAGCATATTCCAGAGAATGTATGATAATACCATCCCTACAACAAGTGTTAGTGCGGATATAATTATTGTGTACTCCATAGTGTAATTTTAATTGTTATCGATGAATAATATATAAAAAAATGCCCGCATTAATTTCCTTAAGTTTTATGAAACCCCAATTTGACATGGGTGGAGAGACCGCTGACTTCAGACTTCCAATGTTCCAACTAAATGGAATCCCGGCTAGCGGGTTAAGGCCTGTCTTAGGTTAGCATAAGTCCTGCTCCAATTTTTGTAATGTTGAGTTTCGCAAAAATGTTAAGGAAATAATGCGGGCAATGCTATTTTAAAGAACTTATATTACTCTTATCTAGATATTCACCAAGCCATTCGTCCAATTCTGTTAATTCGTCAACTACCGGTGAAACGTCAAATTTCGATTCACTTTCGATTAACTTTATCACAAACTGTAAGGCTGCCATTGCTAAAAAATCCTGTAAGTCCTTATCGTTATATCGTTGTTTGTATTGTAGGACCTTCTCATTAATCATTTTAGCCGCCTTACGAATCTTCTCCTCATCGTTTCGGTCAATTTTCAAAGGATAATACCTATCAATAACATTAACGCGTATAGAAAGTTTATCCTCCATAAAATCAATCTTGGTCTATCTGTTTAAAAGAGCAATGCACTTGTCAATTTCCCGCACAATCCTATTCACTTTAATTTTTGCATCGTGCACCTCTTGGTTTGACGCTTGAAGTGATTTTGCAAATTTCAACCGGTCGTAGTGCTCTTTCAACTCAACATAAGCCTGCTCCTTATCACTTAACTGCCTTTTGAGCTCATTATTTTGATTAAGAAGCAACTCGTTATCACGCTTTTCCTTATCTAAAGCAGAAACAAGTAGCTGAACCTTTTGTTTAATTCGTAAACTTATATTATTCTGTTGAACACTCATTACCTCATTAAAGTTCTACAAAAATAAGATTGCTTTATCAAAAAACAAAAATATTAAACCTTTATTTGGGTAAAGAAGTCGAAAATAAATTAGTTTTAAGGCTTTGAAAAACTGCATTCATGAAGCGATTTACGATTTTACTTATTTCTTTTTTTTTAGTTGCTTGGCATACAGGGTTTAGCCAATCTAAATCGAATATTAACGATTTTATCGCACCCCTTTCGGGCACTTTGGGCATTACGGGTTCATTCGGCGAGATCAGAACCGATCACTTTCATTCGGGGGTTGATTTAAGAACCGATGGTGCGATAGGAAAAGAGGTGAAAGCCACCAATGATGGTTTTATTTCACGAATAAAGGTAAGCCCTGTAGGGTATGGGAAATCGATTTTTATCGAACATCCAAATGGGTTGACATCAGGATATGGGCATTTGGATAGGTATAATGCCCAAATTGACGAGTATGTAAAACGTATTCAATATCAGCTAAAATCATTTGATATTGATGTTTTTCCAAAACCCAACGAATTTCCCATTACAAGAGGTGATGTAATTGCATATAGCGGTAATTCAGGGGGGTCTTCGGGACCACACCTTCACTATGAAGTACGCACAACCATCGATCAGCAGATTGTTAGCCCAATCCCTGAATACCTTACCATTACCGACAGTATCACACCTATTATCAAATCGTTACACATATATCAGCTCGACAGCTCAAGCTATTCGAATGGATATCCTAGTAAAATGGATGTTAATATTCTTCGAGGCAAGGAAGGGTATATGGTAAATAGCGCAATTAACGGTTACAATAAAATAGGCTTTGGTATTGATGTGTTTGATAAACTCAACTACCTAAGTACACAATGCGGTTTCAGCAACATATCGCTTTCGGTTAACGGGAAACAATTTTACAAATTGGTATTCAGCAAATTCGCATTCGCCGAAACACGTTACGTCAATAGTATTATCGATTACGCCACGAAGAATAATTCGGGCAAAGAAATTATTAAACTCTTTGCCGAACCAGCAAACTATTTCTCAGGTTTACAAAACCTACATAAGAAAGGTATCATTGATATTCAACCCGACAGCTTGTACAGAATAGAGATATTAGTGAGTGATGCAAGCAATAATATCGCTAAATTAAAATTTAATATTCAAGGGGTAGAACAGCCTCTAAGGTCAGCTTCATTTAATCAAAAAATGAAAGATGTTGTATTTCTTTCATGTATGATTGAAAACACTGTCTATAACGATACATTCATTCTTCAATTACCTAAATACACGCTATACGATAACCTTTACTTCAAACATAGCATCAAGTTATCAAGCAGCTACTACTCTCCAATCATCAAACTTCATAGCCCCAATATACCTTTACACCAAAAGGCTAAGCTAGAAATAAAATCACCTAATATGCCTGTAAAACTCCAAAGCAAAGCATTACTAGCAACTTTTGATTCGAATCAAAAAGTTGTTGCCGTTGGAGGAGAATGGATGAATGGTTCTGTTAAAGGGAATATTAGCGGTTTTGGCAATTTTTTCGTTACAGTTGACACCATTGCTCCCGAAATCGTGCCCATCAATATTAAGCAAAACGCCAATATGTCCAATTCATCAACGATAAAGGTAATAGTAAAAGATAATTTCTCGGGTATAGGCAAGATTGATGGTTATATTGACAGAGGATGGGTCGTATTCGATTACGATAAGAAGAATGACCTTATTCAGTATAAATTTGACAAAGAGCGGCTAACCAAAGGCATCTCGCATATTTTAGAAATTGTAGTAAAGGATATTAAAGGTAACGAAAACCGTTTTAAATGCAACTTTACTTGGTAACTTGTATTAAACATTTTTGTTGCAACGAGTTTTATTAATTGGTTATATTTGACCTAATTATAAAAAACAATTACAATGAGAATAGCACTATCTATAATAGTATCGATTTTAATCACCTCCCCTTTTCAAGCGGTTTCGCAGAAGTATAGAAATAAGGAGGTGTCGTTGATATCGTTTAACATTTCCATTCATCCTGATACTAAAAAATATATCGATCAGTTTGAAAGCCATTTTCAAGCCGTTAAAAATGTTAACGCCGATAAAATCATATCAAAAATTAAAGAGCAGGCTTGGGGCTCACTTGTCGATTCACTACAGCAAGAAATTGGAATGGTTATTCTACCCATTAGTACTTTTGGAAGTAAAATTGGCTACGACGCCTACAATTTCCCCGATGTAAACATAAGTAAGGCACAGAGAATAGGATATTCAAAGTTTTACCTAAAAATTGATTTGGGAATAGGACCTGAGGTAATTACCAACCAATCCTTCAAATCGAAAAATGACAGCACATTGCAAAAACAAAAGCTTAAAGAGGGAGAGATTAAACCCGTTGTCACCCTAACCATAACCTGCTATCCTGCCAATGGGATAATACCTGTGGGTAAATACGTAGGTTCAGCGCAAGCTTCAACAATTTGGTCTTCGGAAAGCCCATCGATACTCGATGGGTTAGTTAACACAAATAGCAAAACCGATATGTCAACCCTTATGAGCCTAATCAATGAGGCCATTTTTGATGCTACCATCAATATGCAAATAAAGTAGAATGATCAACCTTTCAGATTTGAACAAGACATCCTATAATGTTATTGGAGTTATGTCGGGCACATCGTTGGATGGGCTTGATATATGCCTTTGCAGCTTTAAGAAAAACGATGAGAAATGGGCATATCAAATTCACAAAGCAATTACCCTAAATTATACCGATGAAATAAAGGGAAAACTTACATCTGTGTTCACTACTTCAGGGCTAGAACTCACCAAGTTTGACTACGATTACGGTAGGTGGATTGGTATTCAGATCAAGGCTTTCACTCAAGGTATTGATACAACACCTGATTTTATAGCCTCGCATGGTCATACAATTTACCACAAACCAAACGAGGGCTATACCCTTCAAATAGGCAAAGGGGCTGCAATAGCCGCCGAATCAGGCTTACCTTGTATCTGCGATTTTCGTTCATCGGATGTTTGCCGCTCAGGGCAAGGAGCTCCGCTCGTTCCAATCGGTGATAAATTCTTGTTCTCCGAATACGATATATGCTTGAATCTAGGAGGTTTTGCTAACCTCAGCTACGAATACAACAACAACCGATTGGCTTTCGATATTGGGCCCTGCAATATCATCCTAAATTCAATTGCTCAGGAAATGGGGTATAGCTTCGATTGTGAAGGAAATCTTGGAAAAATAGGCTCTGTAAACGAATCGCTACTTAGCAGCCTTAACGCATTGGACTATTACCATAAAGATTCTCCGAAATCGCTTGGTCGTGAATGGGTTGAAAGTACATTCGCACCGATTATTAAGGATTATAACATCTCACCTGAAGACAAGTTAAGTACGGTTTATGAGCATATTTCACAGCAAATTTGCATTGTTACGAATAGGATTAATGGAAAAAATATCCTTATAACAGGTGGAGGTACCCATAACGGCTTATTAATCCATTTGATTCGGAACAAGTCTAACCATTCAATTGTTACTCCTGATAATTTAACAATCGATTTTAAAGAGGCTCTTATTTTTGCATTTTTAGGAGTGCTTTATATTCAGAAACAATATAGTGCTTTGGCATCGGTTACAGGGGCATCAACCAATTCAATATCGGGTTGCCTTTACTATTAGCTAGAAATTTATAACTTGCAATTTGGGTTTTGATAACTATTCAGCATTAGACGAAATAAAAAACCACGGAGACACGAAGAGCATAGAGAAACACGGAGATGATTACTCACGAAAAAATATTGGCATTGCATACCGTAAGCCAGATTTCTAAGTTGTTTCAAAGTTATTTTTCTGTGATTTGTAAAGCAATTGTTGAAAGAAAACTCTGTGACCTCAGTGTCTCCGTGGTGAATAGTTACGGATTTTGAAATTTGTATAGCATATATTTTTATTTTTGTCACTATTAAAACTAAATAATCGTTCTATGAGAAAAACATACCTTTTTAGAGTTTTAGCATTATCCTTAACACTTACCTTAATAAATGTTACAGGTAACGCATGTACAAATTTTCTTGTTACTAAAGGTGCATCGGTTGATGGCTCCACTTTTATTACCTATGCAGCCGATTCACACTATCTTTTCGGCGAACTTTATTTTCGTCCAGCCAAAGATTACCCTGCTGGTTCTCTCCTAAAGATTAATGAATGGGATACAGGAAAATATCTTGGTGAAATCCCTCAGGTTAGCCATACCTATTCAGTTGTTGGGAATATGAACGAGTATCAGGTGTCCATTGGTGAAACTACCTACGGAGGAAGAGAAGAACTTTTGGATTCAACAGCTTTGGTTGACTATGGTACATTAATGTACACCGCTCTTCAACGCTCAAAAACTGCTCGCGAAGCCATTAAAGTAATGGCGGAATTGGTAGCAAATCATGGATATTATAGTAGTGGTGAATCATTCTCGGTTGCTGATCCTAACGAGGTTTGGATTTTTGAGATGATTAGTAAAGGTATTGATATGAAAGTCGATAAAAAGACAAAAAAAGCATACAATGCCAACAAGGGTGCAGTTTGGGTTGCTGTAAGAATTCCTGATGGTTATGTATCTGGGCACGCTAATCACCCACGTATCACAACATTCCCAATGGAAAATGGCACAACCTCAATTAGTTCAAAGAGTCTCGATAAGATAGCAAACCCCGATGTAGAGTTTGTTTATGCTTACGATGTTATTGATTTTGCCCGTCAAAAAGGTTACTTCACTGGTAAAAACGAAGAATTTAGTTTTTCCGATACCTACGCCCCATTAGACTTTGGAGGTGCTCGTTTCTGCGAAGCAAGGGTTTGGTCATTCTTCAAATCGGTCAACAAATCGATGTGGGAGTACTTTGATTATGCTAAAGGGCTGAATTTAACCAAGAGAATGCCCCTTTATATTAAGCCCGATAGGAAACTTTCTGCTCATGATATGATGAACTTCATGCGCGACCACCTTGAAGAAACTGAACTTGATATGAGTAAAGACCCTGGTGCTGGACCACATGCCCTTCCCTACCGTTGGCGTCCAATGACCTGGAAGTACGAAGGGAAATCTTACGTTCACGAACGCACTACTGCTACACAGCAAACTGGCTTCTCATTCGTAGCTCAGGCACGTAACTGGTTACCTAACCCGATTGGTGGAATTTTCTGGTTCGGAGTTGACGATGCCGCCTCGTCCGTCTATTTTCCTGCCTATTGTGGAATAACCTCTGTTCCTGAATCGTTTGCAGAAGGCAGGGGTGATATGCTTACCTATTGCAATGATTGCGCATTCTGGACCTTTAATAAGGTATCGAACTTTTCATACTTAAGGTATGATATAATGCACGCAGAGGTTGCCAAAGTACAGAACGAGCTTGAAACCCGTTTCATCTCTAATACTCCGATTATTGACAAAGCCGCCAAGGAATTATATGAAGCGGATCCTAAAAAAGCCGTACAATATCTAACCGATTACTCCGTAAATACTGGCAACTACCTTGTAAATCGCTGGGAGAAGTTATTTCAATTCCTACTCATTAAATTTATGGATGGCAATGTAAAGCAGGAAGAGAATGGAGTATTCAAATACAATGAGTATAACTCATGCCCTGACCATGTAAGCAATCCTCAGTACCCCGATTGGTGGAAAAAGAATGTTATAGATGCTACTGGAGGTAAATTAATACAACCAGAGCCTAAGAAGTAGAATAAACATCATACTATAAAGAGGGTGTCTAAAAAGACCATTTCACGCAATGAACGCTAAGATTTTCGCAAACCTTGCCTGCCGGCAGACAGGGATCGCAAAGTAAATATAGTTACTAATCAATGCTTTGCGGTCTTTGCGCCTTCGCTGTAGCTTCAGCGCAAGCGTTGTGTTTTCACTTTGTGGTCCCTGCCTGCCGGCAGGCAAGGTTTGCGAGAAACTATTATTGACTTTT
>RPRQ01000072.1 GCA_003818205.1 Bacteroidales bacterium | reverse complement strand
CAGCAATGCTGCTTTTCTATAGTCGCATAGCGACGACCTATTTGTAGTAATTAGAGAAAAATCAAATTCAAGCCCCATTAGGGGCGACCTATACATAGAATGTAGTAATATCAAGTATTTCATGAATTGTATAGTATTTTAGTCGGTCAGTAGTGAAATATAATATAGAAATTAAAACAGTTTCTAATATTTTCCTGTTGATTTTACTTAACCTTACTCAAAGTCCATTTCTTTTCAAATACTAGCATTATGTTAATCATACCATGACATAATAGTATTCAGAGCTACAACCGAAGGGTTAACCCTTCGGTTAAAATAAAAACGTAATAATACATACTTAACATTACACTAGTTATTACAAACAAATCGTCTTAATAGAAAAAGTTTATGGTCAAAAACTAGCTCCTTGTAAACCTCAAAACCATGCTTTTTGTAGAAAAATACATTTTCGGACATAGATGTTTCGAGGTAAATGGGATGTTGGATTAAGTCTGCATCCTTAATAATCTCCGATAGCAAAGCACTTCCTTGTCCTTTATTCTGATCGGCTATTCTAACGCCAATAAACCATAGGTAGAAAACCGATTTATTGGGGTAGGACGCTTTTATCATTGAGTCACGTTTCAATACCTTAAAAACCCGCCAAAGTCCTATGCAGGAAAAAATAAGTTTTACATCAAGTATTATCGATTTAAGACTGGTTCTTTTCTGCTCGGGCATTAGGGTTAACGCACATGCCGACCCATCGTCCGACAGGTAAATTTTGCCAAACATTTGGCAAACATCATAGGAGTATTCCATCAATGCTCTAATGCGCTGTTTTCTGTATTTACCCTGTTTTACTACGTAGTTAACGCTTTTATTGGTGTCGAACGACTGGCAAAGGATATCAACTACCGTTGTTCTATCGATGAAGGGTGTCATTGCTATTTCCCGAAAACATTACTTTAATCGCCACAATTTCCATTTATCAGTAACCTCCTGACTTGTGTTAACCACTGGGTTCTGCTCTTTCGAGTTCAATAGCAAGCTTTCAATAGGAATTTTCTCATTTAGTGATTCGAAAAGTTCTGAATAGGTAATCTCCCCTTTTGTTTCCTGTAATTTTTTCAGCAGGAAATAGGTAAACATCCCATGCTTTTCATCAGCCTTTGGTAGCGACGATTGCTCACCGCTACTCGATGAAAAAACAACGATATTTCCTGCTAAAACTCCTTCTTTAGGCCTAACTTTAACGCCACGACTTTCGACTAATCCGGCATTTCTACCTCCACCTGTAAAACAAGCATCAAGATAAACTGTAACACGTTCCGATGGAAACTCTGTTAGGTTTGCGTATAGGTTCTGGAGTTTGATTCCCGAAGTAACATTTGCTCCGTTCACATCAACTGGAATTAGGTATGGCTCTTTTGTCGTTTCATCGGGTAGCCCGTGTCCAGCATAGAAAACAATTAGCTGTGACTTCCCATTGCTTACCTTTGAAAGGAGTTTTAACTTGGCAATGCCCTGATTAATCTGCCCAACCGTTGCATCGAGCAAAAAGGTAATATTCTTTTGCGGTATGCCTAGCGTATTTGTACAGTAATCCCTAAATGCTGATGCGTCATTTCGAGCGAATTCAACATTGCTTTCGCTCTTCAAATCTATCTGATGGGATGTGTAATCCTCATTACCAATGATTAATGCGAAACAGTATGGATTTGTAGCGGTATTTTGAGGTATATTTTTATCAACATCCGATAATTTCTCGTACTGATAGCCCTTTTTTGATTCGGAATTGACGTAAACTAATTTTGTAATGGTGTCGGTTTTACCCTTGGAAGGATAATCAATGGTATACGCTGTGAATTTACTATTGTCGGTAATCGGATTTTGGACTAATTGTCCATCAACCTTCAGGGAATTGAAAAATGGAAACACATCTTTATCCTGAGCAAATGACTGGCTAGAAACGTATGCCAGAATGTATGCCTCTTTGTAAGACACTATTTTATACCTATAGCTTACGCCCTGACGTTGTATCTCCATCTCCGTAATCTTTAACCTGCCTATTTCATACGTGCTTTTAACCACCCCACCTAGTCTTTTAAAAGTATTAACCCAATTCAGAAGGGCAACTTTTTTCTGAACCATTATCTGATAATTTAAGCCCCCGTCCACTTGAAGATTTAATGTTGCATTCGGAGGGTCGGAAAGAGAACTTACACTTCCGCTAATAATGGGTTTAGATGGAAATCTAATTTCAACACTGTAACCGTAAGGGGAAATTGTATAAACGAATTCTTCGCTTTGAGAAAAAGCTGTTACTGACACCAGTGTCAAAAGTAAGAGTAGAGCTGTTTTTTTCATTTTGTTGTTTTATGGTGTGTATAGAAGAATTCGATGAATTTATTCACGCTAGGGCATTAGGAATACTGATCCCAAAACCCGAAAACGATTTATAAATGTATGAATTAAATTACTATAAATGCGAATTAAGGGTTGAGGCTTTATGAAATAATAAAATATTTCTGAGTCTTAGTGCTTTCGTGTTTTCGTGGCAAAATAAAAAATGCCACAGAGTCTCAAAGACACAAGGTTTCACCAAGATAATATTTTGCTTATTGTTGGTATCTAATATATTACTCCTTGTAACATAATTGACATTTCAACCCTTATTCGCATTATAAGCAGGTTTTATTCTTCTGCAATTGCTTTCAGGGTATTGCTATTTAAAAAAGCCATCATTGGGAAACTTCGCTTAGCGAGGAAAACAAAAGTAATGAAGCCGTGTTTATGAAGGGAGATTAAATGGATTACATAAAAAACCAATGAAAAAATGAAAAGAGGTGACCAATTTGGAGAAATAGTAGAAGGCTATAATATTCCCGTTTTGAATGAACGTGAAATTAGGGCTGCGGCAGGGATACTGTTTTTTTTCACCTTCCTATCGCTCTTGTTAATCTTGCTTAAGGGCAATTTCCTGATGATCAAATATGTGATTACCGCTTTTATGACGGATTTTATCATCCGTGTGTTTATTAATCCGAAGTTCGCTCCAACCCTTATTGTTAGCAGATGGATTGTTAGCAGGCAAAACCCTGAATATGTAGGTGCAGCTCAAAAGAAATTTGCTTGGATTATCGGTGTTATTCTCTCGGTCGCCATGTTTTTGCTTATGGTGGTAGTTAACTCTTATAGCATTATTACCGGTCTTATTTGCCTAATCTGTTTGGCGTTCCTATTTTTTGAATCGGCTTTTGGTATCTGCTTAGGCTGCTTGTTCTACAACTTGGTTTACAAAGAGAAGGCACAACACTGTCCAGGAGAGATTTGCGAGGTAAAAAGCAAGCACGACATTCAAAAAATATCCTTTATTCAAATCATCATGGTTTTTGGCATGATCGGATTAATAATTCTTCTTGCAATCCTGTTCAACGATTTTTTCAGCGTTAAACCACATGATTTATTTGGAACGATAGTTCATAAGTAAAAGCTAGGTTTTAATAGTTGCTGTCAGAGATAAAGCCTATGCATTAAACTAACGTCAGCTCGAAATAAGAAATCATACTATGACGTGATAGTGTTCAGAGCTATAACCGATGGGTTAACCCATCGGTTAAAACAAAAATGTAATAACTGTGAATTATAAAATAAGTCAAAGCATGTTCTATAACCCGAATTATTGACTTCGTAGAGTTCTCCGGCAGTTGCCGGATCGGTTAACTTCGTTGTCCGGCAGTTACTAGAGAATTTGCCGCAAGAAATTTTGTTCGAGCAATAGGTTCTATCTCATTGTAACCTTTAAATTTGGATTCGCTTTTCTTAAAGCCAAAATATCTTCATCTGTAATCCTGTTATGCCCATATCTGCCAGCTAAAGATTTATCGTGATCCTCTTCATAAGTGTTTGAAATTACTATCTCCTCCAGGTTTAATAGCGTTGCTATTACCTTAGACATAGTCGTAAAACTGTTGTTTGTTAGTACTATTCTTTTGAGGTTTTTCATTTTCGACATCTCGTTAGGAAGGTTTTTCATTAGGTTGTTGTCGATAATCAACTCCTCAACCTGAGTTAATAAGCCTACTTCAGATGGTAAAGCCTTAATATTATTAAAACTTAGGGCTATACTTTTTAGATTGGGTAGTTTGGACAGCAGTGAAAAAGTCGAACCCCAATCCATATTGGGATTTCCTCCAATATTAATATAACGAATGCTGGTCAGGTTTGTCAGCTCTTGGGGTAGCTCCTTGAGGTTTTCATTCCAGTAAAGGTTAAGGAATTCGATGTTTTTAAGTTTTACGATCTCCTTGGGGAGATTATATAGCTTATTGTTCCTCAGGCTTAAAAATTTTAGATCGACCAGTTCAAGGATGCAAACAGGGAAATTCTCTCCAAACATATCGATAAGCTCCAATCCCTCAAGTTTTTTGTATTGACATACGCTTTCCCAGTTATCTATCTTCTCGTAGAAGAGCGAAAGCTTAATCACATTTTCAGGATTTTCGGATGCAGCGTTGCTTAAGGATGTATAAGTAGTAATATCTTTTCGCCAATCATCCAACCTTTCCTGCGAAACGCTGGAAAGTGTTATACTCATTACCATGAGAATAAGTATTATTCTATAAGAATTTGATTTCATACCCGTTGTATTAAGTGGACATTTGTAGAATGATAAAATTACGAAAATGATATAAGAAGTCAATAGTTTAGGCTTTTAATCATCGCTTTATTTACAGATTATTAAAAATCACTGCTGACCGACTAAAATATTACTAATTTATGAAATACTTGATATTACTACATTCAATGTATAGGTCACCCCTGCCTATCGGCAGGCAGGTCTAATGGGGCTTGATTTTCGTTATAATAAGAATTACTACAAATAGGTCGTCGCTCTCCGGCTTTAAAAAGCAGCATTGCTGCGAACTATTTGTAAAATAGATGATTATATTTTAACTAGAAGCAGCATCGCTGCGATCTATTGAATTTAGATTTTTTTCTCGGTTAATAATGATTAAAAATAAAAGTTCAAGGCCGCAAATATTAGAATATATACGGAATCAATAGTAACCAACGAATAAATTTTTCCACGAAGTTGCGCAGATTTCTCAAAATGTAAAAAACCGATAGTATGATAGCGTGAGTTCGATATAATAGTGCATGTTATATTGCTATTAATTAATACTTTAACACTAACATTGTATTTTTGGAAGGCTGGAATAATGCCTGTCTGCCGACTTTGCTCCGCTGAAGCTATGCGAAAGCGATGCAGGCAGGCAATATTGGCTACGCCGAACTAGCTTCGCTGAGCTCACTACGTTCGGTTCGCAAGTTCGATTCCATTTTCCCCAATAAGTAAAATACTGATAATATAGCATTTAAATTGTTTCTTACGTCGAACTGACGTTATGATACTTAGTATTGCTTGAAGTCTTTGTACCATAGTGGCTATTTTTTTGAAAAGCAAATAGAAACGGGGCCTATTCAATGTTATAGCCCCCATACCTGTAGGCAGGCATGTTTGGAGGGTGGTTTAATAAAAAAGCGTAGTCGGGAGACTACGCATAGCAAGATATTACTTTAGCAAAGACAAACTTTAAGCCTTGTTAAGTTTATCTGTTCTTTTCATTACGTTTAGCGACTTTAGCAGCTCTTTTTTCCTTCAAGCTCTTTGTAGGCTCTTTTTTAGTCATTTTCTCTTTATTAACTTTTTCCTTTGACATAGCTGTAAGTTTTTAGGGTTAATACTGCTTCAAAAATAAGGTATTTTTCTTTTTGTTTACACCATATTTTTCATTGCACAAAGTTAAATTGTGTTAGCCAATATTTTCAATGAAATCGCCATTAAGCATACTGCTTCTATCAGAATCCCTTAAGAACCTCAATCCTCTTCTCAATGGGAGGATGGGTTGCAAAAATTGAAAATAATGAATTTGATAAACCACTTTTCTCTTTTTCTTGTGGGTTGTCAATAAATAGTTGTGCAATATCTTTGCGTTCGACCGCTTCAATACGAGAATCCTTGGCAACTTTTTCTAGTGCTGCAGCCAGTGCCCATGGCTTTTTTGTCATTTCTGACGCACCGGCATCGGCCATGTATTCTCTACTCCTTGATATTGCAAATCGGAAGATGCTTGACAGTAAATAGCCCACTGCTATCAAAAGCAATGCGATTATAATTATTTTTCCATCCTTTTTTCCTCTTCCGCTAAATCTGATTGACCGCAAAAGCATCTCGGTAAGAAAAGCGAATATCCCAACAAAAATAATTGAGACAATTAGTAGCCTAACATCTCGATTCCTGATATGGGTAAGCTCGTGGGCAATCACTGCCTCAAGCTCTTCATCGTTGAGCTTATTGATAATACCCCTTGATAAGGAAACCGTGTAGGAGCTAGAATCAATTCCACTGGCAAATGCATTGAGGGAATCATCTTCAATGAGGTTAATTTTGGGCATTTGCATTCCGTTTCCAATGCATAGGTTCTCAACAAGATTATAAACCCTTTTATTTTCGGTACGTTCCAGAGGTTTGGATCCTGTGGCTTTCTTTATCATTGTTGAGTGAGAAAAATATGCGATGATAAACCACAGGATTACTCCAACCGAGATCCAAGGAATAAACTGAATGAAATTTTCATTGACGAAATCGATTTTTTGCTCAGGCTCCTCGTTGATGAAAAATAGAAAGAGCCATACCAGTACAAAGATTAAAGAAGGGAAGAGTATCAACAGTATCAACGATTTGATATTGTTTTTCCATATCTGTGTCTGAAGCCCTAAATATTCCATTGTAACCTAGAAATTTAGCTTTGGAGCTTCGTCTGCCTTTGCACGCTGGTCGGTACCCAAATCGAACATGGGCTCACGTTTGAATCCAAACATATCTGCCAACAGGTTGGATGGGAAGGTTTCAACAGCATTGTTGAGCTCCTTGGTTGCTGAATTGAAGAATCTGCGAGCAGCTGCTAACTTGTTCTCAATATCCGATATCTCTTCCTGAAGATGTATGAAACTATTATTTGCTTTTAGATCAGGGTATGCTTCTACTGCAACCTTGAGCCCTTGTAAAGCGCTTGATAGCTGTGTTTCGGCAGCGATTTTATCGTTAATCGTTGTGGCCTGCATGGCATTAGTGCGCGCATTAGTAACATTGGTAAGCACAGTACTCTCATGCTTCATGTACCCCTTAACTGCCTCGACCAGCTGAGGGATAAGATCGAGTCGTTGTTTTAGCTGCACATCAATATCTGCGAAGGCATTTTCGCGGTTATTCCTTAGCACTACTAGCCTGTTGTACAGATTGATAGCGATTAATCCAAGAATAACAAGGATAGCAATAATTATCAGGAGCATAGTTTTTTATTTATTGATTTAGACGGCTAATTTATCATTTTAATATATTTAATTGACTGCAATCCAGTTAAAAAGTGTGAAACGAATGTATAATTCCAATAGCAACAGAGGTGCTAAACTCAAAGGGGGGCTGCATTTAATTGGGCGTTGTTTGGAAACTACGCTTAGCAATGTTTCACTTTTCGAATTGAGCCAGTAAAAAATATTAATTCTACTTACCGAAAAAAATGTTATATTTGTCTGATTTTAAAGTTTTTCAATATCTGCTGTTATCACCTAACAACACTTCCTTTTTTAATTACTGGTTCTTGACCAAACCAGATCACCTCTTTTAAAATCTCAGATCGATCTATCCTGACCCAATAGATAGATTATTGCCATTGTTACAGCTATTTCAGCTGAATTGATATCATATTTAAGTAAAACAAAGGAGTATTTATGTACGAAAGGAGACACACAATGATTAACACTAAAACACCCGATCTGTCGAAGATGAAGGCCGTAGTTATCGACCTCAGGACTGTAATTTATATTGAATACGGTGCTAGCGAAGAAGATGCCAGACAACGCTACCTAACACGGGGAGAGACCTATTCTAAGAGTTTAATAAAGCATAAAGCAGCTGTGGTAAGTAAATAGATTAGCGATGTGGATATTTATGGTTAGCTCGGTATGCACTAGTGGCCTGTGTGCTGATTTTTCCCTAATGGTAGGAGGATCACAAGGGGGTATTTAAAAAAAGCGTAGCCTTCTGACTACGCTTAATGGTTAGCTCAAACTCAAATGTTTTGCTTTGTGCTGGTTACTTAAAATTAGTCATTTAAAAAACTCACCCCTTCACCTTTCACCAACCATGATGTACCGAAGGCTATCAGCATAACTGATTCCAAGAAAAAGGTTAATGTATTTATTTTGATATCGGGGTTGAAGTGTTTAATGATATTATACACCAGTAAAAAGAGAATACAAATGAATATAATAATACCGCAAATCTTGTAGATGGTGTTACGGGTATATTTTTTCGTCCCTTTACTAACTGTTTCTTCGTTACTTAATGTGAACTTAAAGTAGCTCATATACGCCATGGTTAGGAATAAAAGACCCGCTGATACAAAATGAAATATTCGCCACCAGTGGTCTCCTTGGGTAAAAAACACAATGCAATCAGGGCAAGGCACATCGCCAACGTTCAGCTGCATGGGAATAAAGGCTACGCCAAAAGCGCAAGCCCCTGCAAAATTGCAGAATTTGCTGTCGTTTTCGCCTGGATACCCTTTATAGGCAATCAGGAATAACCCCACAGCGCACAGGGTGCCTGTAAGGTAGCTGCCCATTCGGGTATAGTAATACTGGCTGATGGAATCCTGTATGGAGCAGCAGGTAAGAGCATATAATAAAATAGCAAGCACGAAAGGTAAAAGAATTCCAAGCCAACCTACAGCTTGCCTTAACTCTTTAAAGGTGATTAGAATCGGATCTGTTTTCATTTATTCAATTTTTATTGTGAAGTTTCTAACGCTGATGTCTTTATATATTGGGAAACAGTTAAAAGTCAAATAAACCTTGCCTAAAATTGAAAATATCTGCTTAATAGGAAATCCTGCTGATTTGTTACTTAGGTTAGGTATAAAAGCTATACAAAAAGTTTTGTATTATATCAGCTCTTAAATGGGTTGATGGGTAAGTGGAATGAGGAACAAAAAGAGACAGGTTGTTTGAAAGCACGGTTATAAGATGCTCCTGCTGGTGCAACTTGCAGTCCGCACCTCCTATTCTTCCCAAATTTGAACTCAAGTGCGGATTGCAACCGATCTGGCAACCGCCGGAGAGTTAGACGTAGTCAAATCTGCGCTAGAGGAGAGTTTTAAAAAGAGTCTGTCTATAAAGTAAAAAATTCTAAATCAAATTGAATAATGAACAAGCCTGCCTAGCCGGCAGACACCCTCTTTGCTAAGAAACTACTTGTTATGTATTTTTTCTATTACTTAATCATCGGTAAATACTTTTCGCGGTTCTCAAATAGTACCCAGAGGTTAATCGCTAAAAGGACTAGTGCAATAGGAAGACCCGAGGGTGCATTGATTGCATGAGTGAGAAGTATGCCAACCATTATAGGAAAAATAACGATAGCTCCCAGTGCTCTAGTTCTAGCAAATATGAATAGTATACCACCTGCAATTTCCGCAATTGCAATAAGCGGCATTAGCCAGCTAATTTGCATAAATGCAGACATTAAGTTTAACAATCCTGTTGGTATCTCATCGGGCATGGGCATGTAGTTAAAGAATTTGTTTAACCCCGAATTAATGAACATCAACCCAAAAAGAATACTTATGCCGAATAGAATTTTCTTTTTCATAGTGTAAATATTTAAAGTTTAGTAACCATTCACCACGGAGACACAGACCTGCCTGCCGACAGGCAGGGAACACGGAGATTTCTTCTATTTACTAGTTAGACTTATCGATTGTTTCGTTCTTTTCCATCAATGAAAAACCTTAAATTAAACGTTTAAGATTTTGTTAATAGCAACTATATTTATAAACATTTTCTGTGTTCCCTGCCTACCGAGGCTGTCTAAAAAGTCAATAATAGTTTCTCGCAAACCTTGCCTGCCGGCAGGCAGGGACCACAAAGTGAAAACGCAACGCTTGCGCTGAAGCTACAGCGAAGGCGCAAAGACCGCAAAGCATTGATTAGTAACTATATTTACTTTGCGATCCCCGCCTGCCTTAGTACTCCAAGTACGGCGGGCAGGTTAGCGAAAATCTTAGCGTTCTTTGCGTGAAATGGTCTTTTTAGACACCCTCGTCTGTGTCTCTGTGGTTAATATTTCATTTCATAGTATTGCTGAATAGTTACAAAGTTTATTAGTGCTTATTTAATGATATAATTTATAAGTTAAACAGCTTATTAAATGGTTTGTTCACGCCTACAATGTGGCAATGAGTTACTTCGTGATATAGTACCATATTGGTTTGAGTTTTTATAAACCGGGATATGTTGTATTTCTTTTTATATATTAGCATGGTGGTCTAACTCTACTACAGCAATCTGTTATTGCCCATTTTTAGTGTGCTTGGTGTGTTTATTACTAAAAAAGCGTAGTCAGGAGACTACGCTTAGCAAGGAATGGTTGAACTTGTTTAGCACGTGTCATAAGACGCGCTCGAACGGAGGTTACATGCATAAGTCGAACTAGGGTAGTTTAATTTTAGTTTTTCATAGGGGTGAAAAATAATGGACAACCTTCAATAATATCTATAATGACTTTGCTTGGAAGCTTAAAGAGTTTCTGTTGATCTGAAAAACAATTGGCGCTATTATAATATTCAAATGCCAAAGTTCTATTTTGAAGAGTTGTTACTAGTTCGAAAATATCATTACTTATTCTATTCGCAGTTAAATAGTTTCTAACATCGGGGTTTTCAAAAAAATCTTTCATTTTCTTTAAAAATTCCATTGGTGAATTGCCTAATTTTCCTCGATAACAATGAAGATATCTCCAAGTTGCAACAATTGGGTCAATTTTATCTAGCATTTTAAAAAAAACGGTTAAAGGTAATCTAGGTTCTGAAAGGTATTTCAGAACAGTTTCCATTGATTCTCTTTGTTTCTCACTTAGAAATAACCAAATTAATTCATTAGCTATTTTTTCTCTTTTATCAGGAGGTACGCTTCGAAGGCTTCTCTCTGCGTAAATTCGGGAGGAATTTCGTTTCTTATTGCTTAAATTCGTATATGAGGGGATATCTCCAAGGACTACTTCATTTAATTCGTGAAATGCTATAATTCTTGCTAGTTCAGAATAATCATCAGGAGAAATACCATGTTCAACATGGGGTAGCAAACAATCTGCTAAATATGCGACTGATAAAATATGATCATAAATACTTCTGGGTTTTACAGTTTGGCGTAATCTTTCTAGTCGGATTTTCTTTCCTGAACGAGGTATTCTTTTTAAAGTACCTACAATTGGGAGTCTTTTATGAACAGGAAATGCTATAAATTCATCTTCTAATTCATCAAGTAATTCCTTTGTATATTCAAAAACATTTGTTGCTAAACTAGTCACAGGTTTATTGTTATTTTCAATTTTCTGTAGACTTCGTAATAAGTTAGCAAGATTTGTTTCATATGACTCTTTGTCCCTAAAATCTGCATAACGCTTATCCTGTAATAATTTTGGAATACTACATTCTTCTAAAAGTACAGGAATTATTAGAACTAATCCTTTGTTAACTTGATCAAAAAATTGTAATTGCCACTCAGTCTTTACCCAATTACTCAATACTGAATTATGACTCAGAAAAACAAGTACAACTTCAGAATTTTCAAGACCTTTACTAACATGGTTTGTTATACTTCCTCCGTAGGGAATATCCTCTTCATCAAACCAAGGCTCATGTCCGTGAGATTTAAGATCATCACGTATTCTTCTGATAATTTTTTTATCCTGACTAGAATGACTTAAGAAAATCTTCATACTGGGAATATTTTTAGTTCAGCTTATTATTTAAAACTCACTTGCTTAGTGAATTATATTGCACGTAATATTTTCATACTAAAGGGTTGGGGATTTGTCTGTGGCAAACTTGCAGAAAAAATGCACAGTTTGTTTCTGTATCGGCTTCATCACAAGGAAATCTACTTTCGTGCAAAATACATCCCATTGAATCATCAGCCACAATAGTTTTAATCATGTGTTGTTTTTGGTTATTTATCAAATATAATAACGAAATTAGTATTTTCCATTATATGGTTTGTAGATTGGTTATGTTTTCTATACTTGCCATCCTTGATACCATATAGAATATAATTCAAAGGACTCTTATTAGAATCCATGAATTGCTAAGCTCTTTATTTCTCAATTAGATTGGGCACTTCGGATACAGCACCTAAAATATTTGCATATTCAATAAGTATTTTTCTAATTCTATTTAGTTCGTTTCTTAAATTCTCATTTTGAGTCCATTCTGATTCATGCTGGGTTACAGTTTTTTCTATCGGCTTTCTTTGTTCCCAATCTAATAGTAGTGGATGCCATTTTGCTAAAACAGGTCTAATGATTTTATTTAAGATATTAACAGCCAAATGACCAAAGGTTGTGTCATTTGGATTAGTTGGAGTTGCAATATGTGGGCCATATCTTTTAAGTAATTCCCTTGTTATGCCAAATAAAGGGTATAATGAAGAAAGAGTTTCTCGCAATAATCCTTCATTTTCTTTTAACTCAGCAGTTGTTATTCGGGTTGCAAGTTCAACGTACATTTCCCATGATGCTTTTTTTTGAATTTCGTCAATTTCCCATGTAGATTCTAATTCAAGGAATCCAAGATTTATTTTGAATTTTGTTTCGGTTAATTTAGCAATACTCATACTTAATTTTTTTTAATCTCTTTTGGGTTTAATTCCCCGCCCCCTTGGGGCGCACATTTTAGCCTTGTGCGTAGGCTTTTTGATACCCCGTCCGCTTGCGGCGGGGTAGTTCATTGGTAAAAATCACATTGTTCTTCTCTAGCAGTCACTTGATGTATCCCATTTTGAAATTTAAAGTCGAAGATAGCAATCTGGTCAAAAGCTACAGTTTTTGTACCATAAATGATATTAGAATCAATAGTTCTAAATATAACTATTTTAAAAGCCGGCACTAAAAATTTAAACAGGTTCTAAAATAACCCTTATTAAAGGCTGAGTATTGTTATAGTTTTATTATTATTTTGCGATGGTACAAATATCTAAACAATAGTGAATACAACCCTAGAACAATTATTGAATATATCCACGATGCGTGTATTTCAGGCAACCAATTTGCCAATGTGTTGGAGTAAAACAAATTTTTAAGGTTAGTTCCTCCTACAGGGATTGCCGAAATTATTGCATCAACACAAGCGATCATGCAGAAGGCTAACAATGCATTGGTGCCAAAATAAGAGAAGAATTGATTAATAAATAGTTTCTTTTTTAGGCCATCAAGAATCCAGTACACCGTGCCGAAAACCATCATTGATAATCCCCCTGCAAATAGTACAAATGAGCTTGTCCAAAGCTGTTTATTTATTGGAAACCAGTAATTCCAAATTCCGCCTAAAATAACTAGGCCTATACCAGAAACTATTATCCCCAAGGCTTTGTGTTCCAAGGTTCGTTCCGATTTTAACCAGCGGCCGGCTGCTATGCCCAATATGGCTGTAGATATTGAAGGTAAGTTGCTAATAATCCCTTCAGGGTCATATGGACGTGAATATACCCAGGCTTTTGTACCAAGTAATTTATAGTCGAGCCATACAGCTATATTGGGTGTAATTTTATCAGGAAAAACAGTAAGGTCCGGCATTCCATAGCCTGGGACTGGAATTAAACTTAATAAGGCCCAATAACCCAATAAAATGGAACATCCAAGGATGATAAGCTTCTTCAAATTAAAATGCAGGAAGCAGATGGAAACAATCAAATATACAATACTAAACCTTTGGAGTACCCCTAATAATCGAATTGTGCTAAAACTATACGGTCCTTCGTGATAGCAGATATTGACAATATAACCGATAATAAAAAGACCAACCGAACGGATAATAATGGATTTGTAAACATTTACCTTATCGCTGCCCACGTAATTTTTCTGCCCTAATGAGAATGCCATGGCCATTCCCATTGCAAAAATGAACGATGGAAATATGAAGTCAGGCGGGGTGAATCCATTCCAATGGGCATGTTCAAAAATTGGTAACCGTATATCCCATGAACCCGGATTATCAACCATTAGCATGCCAACCACCAGTAGCCCTCTGAAAACATCAAGTGATAGTAGCCTTTCCTTATGCATAAAAATTTATCAATTTGTTGATTTATGTAGAATAGCTAATGAAATTTATAACAAGAGCCATTTGTCATTAATGCGATAACTTGAACAACTATTTGATGTAATAAGGCTAACACAAATAAATCCTCGGCGATTAGGGATGTTGTTCGTAAAGCCCCATTATTTAATCCAAATATGCAAACTAATTCACAGAAACAAATAATTGCACATCGAATTTTACCAGCAGGTAACGATTTGTAACTGCGCAAAGAGCGTTAAACTAAGTAACTCAAGTTGCTAGTTGTAAAGATAATAGATTTAAGAACAAGGATTAACGATTTTTGATTTAAGAAGAAAAGGTTAACTGTTTTATAATGTATTGATATTCAGTACTGTGTTGAAGACAAGTCAAAGATATTAAATCGTTAATCATCATTCGTATATCAAAATAAGGAACAAATAATATAAGTAGCAACTTGGGTTAAGTAAATCTACACCTGTTCGGCTTAATTTTATACCCCTAAATGCTTAAATGCTTCATATACAAGAATAGCGGGCCAAACAATGGCTTTAAGGAGACCAAGAACCCCCATCCAAAAACCTATAGCATGGGATATAAAGTACACTGCGGCGCCAATAAGCCCTAATCCGTAAACGGCGCCAGCAGGACCTACACATTGAATTTCGTTTTTCATAGGTCACTATTTTAAATGATTTGCAAGCTAGTATTTATTACAAATTTATGATATTTTTCTTTCGAAAATATTTGATGCGGTTAAAGACCGCTGTTTAACTTCAACGAAGTTTGCGACTTCGTTGAGCTGGGGAGCCTCCGGGAAAGCCCTGCGCTCAGGCATTCCCCCTAATATGAGGGGGAACACAAGGGGGTAAAATTTTTCTCAACCCCCTTCCTCCTTAAAAAGGGGGCCTAACAGCCTTTATATAAAACAATGTTTATGGCCACAAATAATCTGATACAATCTGTTATTACCCCCTTATAGAGGGTTGGTGGTGGTTAATTTGTAACGCACGGAAAGCATCCCGCCTTGCGGGACAAGTATTCCGCACGAGCGGAGGGTTGCCTGTCTACCGACAGGTAGATATCTCAGCTGAATATATCACAACAAGCTTAGCCTGGTTGGATAGGACCGAATTAGGCGCAGCCTCAACAGGAATGTATATAAAATTAACAATCAATAGATCAATACTATAAAACAAAAGTATTTTGTAGTTGTTTCTATTCGCACAGCTGATAAGGATAACAGTTTAAGTCCAAAAGTTGTATTTGCAAAGTAGAATCAACTAAATCATAGAAAAATGAAAAAATACGTAATTACAGGTGCAACCGGTAAAATCGGTAAGAACCTAGCAACGGAATTGCTCGCCAAGGGGCAAAATGTAAAAGTAGTAGGCAGAGATGCTGAAAAACTCAAGGAATTAGTATCACTTGGTGCTGAAGCGTTAGTAGGTAATGTAACCGACAAGAATTTTGTAGTTAAAGCATTTGCTGGCGCAGATGCTGTTTTCTGTCTGGTTACACCAAACCTATTTGTAGCGGATGTTCGAAAAGAGCAGAATACAATTTCAGAAAACTACTTTGAGGCAGTAAAGGTTAATAAGGTTCCAAATGTTGTTTTACTGAGCAGTATAGGTGCCCATTTGCGTAAAGGGGCTGGAATTGTTGATGGGCTTGGTTATACAGAGGAGCTCTTTTTACAGCTTAAAGATACCAACGTGCTGAACCTTCGCCCTACCTATTTCATGGAGAATACTCTTGGTATGATTGGTACCATCAAACACATGGGGGTTGCTGGAAATCCTGTAAACCCAGATGCCAAGCTGCCAATGGTTGCAACAAAGGATATCGCTGCGGTTGCTGCAAAACGTCTGCTCAATTTGGATTTCACAAAAAACACGATTGAGTTTGTGCTTGGCGCAAAGGATTACACCTATGCTGAGGTTACTGCTATTGCTGGTAAATCAATTGGAAAAGAGGATTTAAAGTACGTTCAGTTTCCATACGATGATTCCGTTAAAGGAATGGTTGATGCTGGCTTTTGTGGCGAGGATGCCGCAAAGCTAATGGTTGATTTAGCTCGTGCCGTAAACGACGGAAAATTAACTAATGGGCATACACGAACAGCAGCAAATACAACACCTACAACATACGAGGAGTTTGCTAAAACCTTTGGTTGGGTATACCAAAATAGCTAATAAGAACATTGACTTTTAGTTTAAAAATCTAGTTGTTTGAAAATAGAAGGGCCTTACACGAAGTAAGGCCCTTGTCGTTATTTTGCAATAAATTGCAAACAATTAACTAAATCCAAGAATTGGATTACTTGTATTTGTCTTGGGTTTTAGTATTTTTTGCTCCCTTTTTTTCTTTTGCACTTTTTTGGGGAGCCTTCTTTGAGGATTTCTCCTTGCTTTCTTTTTCTTTTGACATAATACTAAGTATTAAGGTTAATAATTACAGCGAAAACAATGAGGTTTAGTTTTTGTTCAAATTATTTTTGAAAAATTTTAGTATTTTTTTTTTGCTGTAGGCTTTCTTGTAATCAGGATATTAACTTAAGGTTTACGATGTGCCATTGCAATGGATTTAAAAACGAAAAAACTAATCAAGCTAACGGTTGAATAGCAGAGTACAGAAGGCTCTGTGGGTTGAATTGGCGAGGACAAAGACAGCTGTTTAATAAAGCGTAGTCAGGAGACTACGCTTAGCTGAGCTTAGCCAGCGATAATAATACGACCGAGGTGCAACCTCGATCGAACGGGGATTTAGTAAATTAATAATTGCTATTTATCACTTTGCGCCATCATTACTTTGTAATCTTCATCGCTTACTGGTTCGAGAGACCCTTTCCCTTCGCAGGTTTCAAGGTTAATTTCTGCGGTACACTTAACTTTATCGTAATTCAGTGTTAATCCGCCTACCATGTATACCTTGCCTTTGGCATTCTGAAAATCTGCTTCATCAAATTTACAGAACCGACGGTCCAGCTTCATGCCCACTTCAGTTCCTGTCTTTTTGAACATCACGTGCACGTAATCCCTATCGATACAATCTTTTAGCGCTTTTGCAGTTTTTTCGGGACGTGCGCACTCAATATCTTGCTCCTTGGTTAATTGATTTACTAGTTCATTAGGCTCTTTTTTCATTTACTTAGCTATTTTTAATTGGCATTATAAAGAATAATTGATTTATGCGGCACATTTCAAAGTTATTCTAAAATTAGGTAAACCACAAGCACGTTCAATTAATGGCTCTTCGAAGTTTGTGCGGTCAGAGACCGCTATTTAAAAAAGCGTAGTCAGGAACTTAGCGCAGCGATCTCATGAGCCATTAGGCGAGTAGACTGCGCTTAGCTGAGAACTGGGTATTTTAGATTGCTGAAACAAATTGTCTTTTAAAATTTAACCCCTAAAAATATATTAACAGTCCCTGAAAAGGTTTGAAATTCTAAATCACTTTCGCCATTAATTGGGAGGAGACTATCCAGATTCGATGCCATACCTACAATAAATCTTTTAGCACTATAACCATATGCAAACTTCAGATTGAATTTCACAAAATTCTCAATCCCTTGTTGATTTATATTAGAGTAATTATTCTCGCTATACGATATACCATACCCGGCATTCAATACGGTTGATATATAGAACTTACGAATAGGTATAGATAATGAAACCCCTGGTGCAACTGATAAAACGTTATATCGCCCACCTCTGTAATCGGAATTATCACCATAATAAATAGTTTCTGTGGCAGGAATCATATTTCTGCTGCTGTTTAGTTTCAAACTATTGAATGAGCTCATCAGCAAGAATGAAAAATCAAATTTATCGGGTCTTGTGAAATGGTTTAGTAATGTCTTAAGCGATTTATTTTTTTTAAAAAGGTAATATGCATTTAATCCAATATTCTGGGTGTTTATATCAGGTCTTGCTGAGATAAAGTCACCTTCAACAGATCCAAACTTACTGCCATCGTATAAATTGTATCCTTTGTAATTTTGATAGTACAATTCAACGCCAAATCTATTTCTGAGGTAGCTGAATTGAATATCAGTGTAATTTGTCTCAATAAGTGCCCCTTGTTCTACGGAACTTCTAAAATTCTTAGATACTGATAAACTAAATGATTTGTAATTTAACGACACATTAACCGCAAAAGGAACATTTGCATTATAATCGATGGGTTCGCCTTTGTCTGCTGCATCATTTATGGTAAAATCGAAAAATGGCAGGTGATAGCCAATCCGTGCATATAAATTATTGTCCTGCACGTTTTTCGAATTATTATTGCTCTGAGCAATACTGGGAAAGGAAAATGATAGAAGAAAAAGGGTAGAAATTATACTGATTCTCATAACAACTTATCTCTATGTTAGTATTTAAATTAATTAAGTTACGTTTTAAAGTGGATAGCGTTGAGCAATGAACAAGCATTGCTTAAAATCAACCTATTAATTGCTTAAAGGTAGAAAAATGCTACGCTATCGGTATAAAATCTGAGGTAAAACGTTCGCAAAATTATTAAATACTCTCAAATCTGCAAATTAGCTCCGATTTTGTTTGCTGAAGAATGGCGTAGCAAACTATATGGCTTACTTTTGACTACTGGCAGCAATTTTTAGTAACCGCAAACCAAACCCCGCGCTCAGGATTTCCCCCTATTATCAGAGGGGAACACAAGGGGGTAAATGAAATTGGCACTGCTACTTTTCTAACACAGAGTTCCACGGAGTTTACACCGAGGGTCACAGAGAAAATCGCACCCGAAGAGTTGAGGTCAAACCCACCACAATAACCTGTTATAGCCCCCTTCAAGGGGGTTGGGGGTTTATACGTACACAAAACCCTATGCTTATCAATTTAACAGGGTTGGGATTAAACACACGCACCTAGAACCTCCGAGAAAGCCCTACGCTCAGGTTTTCACCCTAATATTAGGGGGAACACAAGGGGGTAAATTAGCTGCCTTCAATTCTTACAGGTTTAACGGCCTTTTTGCAGGTCACCTAAGCTGAGCAGAGTGGTGTTGAATATGCGCGGTCAGGAGACCGCTACTTAGCCGCGAAGTAGTCAGCCAACCCTCAAACCAACACACAAGACTAAGTCGAGCCGAGATTGAGTTGATTTTGTCTAGCACGCGTCATAAGACGCGCACGAACAGTGTATGTATACCTTGAGCATAACCTTTCCCTATTCGGCTAAGGTTCTACCTCAGCCGAATATATTGCAACAAGCTTAGCCTGGTTGGATAGAACCGACTTAGGCGCAACTTGTCCCGATACATCGGGAGACTAAGCCGAACGAGGTTTAGTTTGAACTTTAGACCTTGTCAAAATGTTATAAATTGGATGATAAAATAAATGATTTTATATTTAGATACATGACAATTATTAGAATTGATATTGAAAGAATTATAGACATTATTGAACTAATGCCAAATTCATAATTCATTAATACTACTATAAAAGGACTTAAACACCATATAAAAAACCTCAAGGTCTTTTTTTCGATTAACATAAATAAAACATCATCTTCATTAACCGTTGATATAATTTTCAACCCAATTTTTTTTGCTTGCATTACTGATAAATAAATACCTGCACTTGCAAATAGGAAAAAAAATAAAAAGACAAATAGTAATCGTTGTCTTGAAAACTGGAAGCCAAATATTGATATGGATTTAAAACTTTTAGAATTCTCTTCAGATAGCAGTTTGATACAATCATCAATGTAAAGTTTCCCATAAGTTTTATTTATCCGATAATATAGTCTTGGATTATCTAATAACTCATCAATGTATTGGGAATGAGCGTATTGTAATGTGTATAAAGAACTTATTAAAATGTGTTTATTAACTCCTTGAATTGGAATATCAGGTTTAGCATATGGATTGATTTGAGGATTAACTCCTCCATATTCTGAGTATATATAGAATTGCCCTTTTTTGAAGCCAATACCTTTGACTTTAGTTGCTCTTTGAAAAACTTTAGGTCTGAAATGATTCATGTACAAATTTTCATTTTAGTATTCATCTTTATAACCATTGAAAGGCTTTATAAATAAAGAATCGATAGAATGTCTCAAATTATCTATATCTAAGGATACGAGTACTTCTGAAAAAAAAGGTTTTGAAAGTAGTTTAATTTTCAAGAGGCACTCTTCTACTGTTGAATACTCACTTTCTTGTTTATGGAATTCGATTAACTCTTTTTTATAGCTAGTATCTATGCCAATTAGATTAAAATTATGCTTGTTTGTTGCAGGCAAATCTTCTCCATTGCCAAATCCTTTAACTATGCTTATTTCATTTGAAGTTGCACCGTATTCCTTTACCAAAACGTTTACCACAGCTTCTCTAACCTTTTTATTTTTGTTCCATACTAATGAATCACTTAAACGTAACCAAGTATAAATATTATCTTCAATAGTCCCATTTGTTTCAATTTCAGCCAGACTAATGTTTTTATACTTTTTGCATTCCAAAATATAGTTCATATCAAGTCTACTCTCCTCTGAATCAATTTTGTAGATGAGAACTAACAAACTTAGTGAAAATAGTATGTAATAGATTTTGGTGAAAAAAGTAATTCGTTTTTGTAATATTTTTTCCATTCCAATTTATTTAGTTGTTTACAACATGTTGTTTCTCAATAGCAAAATATTGATAACATACGATTCTTAAATGGTTATGTGCTTTGCTTTTTTATTAATTTATTATCTCAATTTCGTTATTTTCAAACCAACCATACTTTAAAGCGTTATCCTTGACTATAACAGGATTCCCCTGTTCAGCAGAGGTTCTACCTCAGCCGAATATTTTTCAACAGGCTTAGCCTGATTCGATAGAACCGACTTGGGTGCAGCCTAAGCCGAACGGAGGTTAACAATTACAATAGGATCTATCTACATATGTTTTGTTATCATTGCTGTTGTAATAATAACAGCCTCCCTCTGGACCTTTATAGAGTTGATGACCATTGTATGTACCGCAACTTGTTTCATCACTTTTTTCACATGAAAGACTTATAGAAAAAAAGAAGATAGTGAGGACTAAACATTTAAATAGAAATCTTTTTTTCATACTGATGTCTTTAAATAATTAAGTATTTGGGCTGTCAGTAATTTTATCCTTTCCTTTATCCTCCACAAACCAGCTAGCAACAAATCCTGTAAAAGCTCCAAAAAGACCTACTCCAGTTATCATAAGGAAAGCGGCAATTACTCTACCTTCAGTTGTTACAGGATATTTATCACCATAACCAACGGTTGTAACAGTTACGAATGCCCACCATATGGAATCTTCGGCTGTTTTGATATTACTATTGGGATCGGTTTCAACTTGAAGCATTGCAATAGATGAGAAAATTACCATTAGTATTGCAATTATTGCAACAGAGGTAAATGCGCCTTGTTGCCTATTCCGAAATACATAGCTAGCTAAATACTTTGTTGATCTGAAAGCTCTTAACAGTCTGAAAAGTCTCATTATTCTAAACGCTCTGCCCCACCTTAAAAAATCAACCATAGGAATGCTTGAGATAAAATCAATCCAGCCCCATTTTAGGAATTTAAGCTTTGATTCAGCTTTAAACAATCGGTAGAAAAAATCGATTAGGAATATTGCACAAACAATATTATCAATGAAGTTAAGTAGTTTGGATAGTTCAGGAGGTAGTTTAAAGAAGGTATCAGCTAGCAAGGCAATTAATACATATACTGATAATGCTAGGATTACCAAATCAAACATCTTAAGTTTATTGTTCTGGCTATTATCCATTTTATTCAAGTAAAATGTTCAACCAATTAAAAATTCACGATCACAAATCAGCACTTGTGGAAAGTAATTCTATTTAAATGGTAAGTGGGAAATATAGATATCTGGGTGATAGCCTAGTTTATCAAGTTTATAGTGAAAAGCCGCAGCCCATTCATTGATACGCTCAACTTTTGGACCTAGGGTAATTTTTTTTATCATTGGATTAATAGTTACTGATTCTATAAAAACCTTAGGAAGATTTTCATCGATTTTTATTATTTTCTCTAAACCAACTCCATTTACTACTAATCTAATCTCATTCTCATACAGATATTCACCGCTTTTAAATAAATAAACAATTGAGTTTAGGAGTTCATGTAAGTCTTTTATTTTTGAAAAGGTAGTATTTCTTTTTGCATTATATTTTTTTATTTTTTCTTTTAATTCAAATAGGTCTTTGTTTAAATTAACATCATCAATCTCAGCTCCAAGAATTTTAAATGGTTTTTTTGGATCTTGAATTCTATAAACGACTCTGTAGAAATTAAAGTCATCATCAATTTCTTCTGGGACTGCCGTTTTATTAGTAGATATTATTGTGTTTTTAAGATTCTCTTGCATTTTCAAACAATCAATTGTGATAGAGCAACCCTTAGCCTCTTCCTTATTATCTTTTCCATACATTCGCCAGAGGGTTAGGTCATCGTGCTTTGTTTCTGAAACAAAACTTCCTATGAATGGTTTTCGAGTAAAAGTTGTAGCATTGTTCTCTTTATAATTTTTAGGTATTTCAGAAACCTCAAGGAAATTTAATAGTTCTATACCCTCTGATGGGTCGTTAAGGAATGCACATTCAGATAATCTAAATTTACATTCATCTAAAATTAGGATCTTTGCTGCTGATAAACTTGTATAATGAGTGACATTGCTATCGTTAAGCAATAAAAGCCCTTTAATTTTCTTTACTAATTGCTCAATACTACTGTAGTCTTGGTTGTTAATCGATTTATTTAGTTCATCAATTTTCGATTGAGCTTGAGCTGCAAAATAATCAGATTTATCATTTGTAAGTTCTAGAAACTTAATATAGTCATTTATAGCATTCTTGTATTCATTTCTTTTATCATAAATATATGCACGAGTATAGTAAGGTGGTCCATATTTTGGGTCTAATTCAATAGCCTTGTTATATGAATCTAATGCTTTGTCAAATTCATCTAAGTTTTTGTAAGTAATTCCTAGCCCATAAAAATAATATGCAATATTTGGATTTAGTTTAATGGCTTGGTTATAGAATTTTTTTGCATTGTCATATTCCTTAATTTCAAAATAAACATTCCCTAAAGCATAAAAAGCATTATCATTTTTAGGATCTAATTCAATTGATTTATTTAAATACTCTATAGCGATATTATTTTTTTTTAATTGAAAATATACAATTCCTAATCCAAGATAAGGATTTCCAATCATAGGATTAAGGGTTATGGCTTTATTGTAATTTTCTATTGCTTCATCATATTTTTCTAAGTGATACAAAATATTGGCAAAATAATAAATAGCATTAAATTGATTTGGGTCAATCTTCAATGCTTTTTTTACATTTTCTTCACATAAGTCGTATCTTTCTAATCTGTAATATGCTTGTGATTTCTCAGAATATAAATCAGCATCATTATATTTTTCTAGAATTTCTTCGGATAGAATTTCTATTACTTCAGAATATTTTTTTTCAGCATTTAGGTTCTGTGCTTTTCTAAACAATTCTTCTTTGGATATCATTTTTATATTTATTTAGTTCTACTTTGACAAATTAGAAGAACAATAACAAATATACACGAAGTTCTTTGATAATGCGGTATTTATAGCTATTTTAGAAGGGTCAAACGCCATAATTTGCATATAGAAAATAACCACTAAT
>RPRQ01000071.1 GCA_003818205.1 Bacteroidales bacterium | reverse complement strand
TCCATGTTTCCCAAAAGAATTCATGCCGTAACGGTTGAGGGGTTGATGCTTAAACTGCTGATCTTCATATTTGCTTTTACCTTTCAAAAAACAATTTTATAAGTAGCAACTTGAGTTAATTAGTTTAATTTTCATTATAAGTTGATTTTTGTTGTTTAGTAAGTAGATGAGATCATTGCGCTTTAGGTTGCGTTAAAAAAACCTATGAAGGTTTTTAATCCCAAGAGTAAATATACATAACACCTTCTCCTTCAATCTGAATAACCTAATGATTCGGTATTATTATCGCTTACTAATGGGTAAATTCATCATTCCGATTAAATTTCATAAACTGCTACGCAACCATTTGTAATTAAATTGCATCTACCCTTCTGTTGGTACTATCTTTGTGGCAATTAAGTACTCAACTCATATTCATTGTGGAGTATTCGGCAGATTTTATAGATAAATTAAGAAAAGGGGACAGAAACTCACAGCGCACTCTTTACGAGAACTGCTCGGCAAAGATGTACGGTGTTTGCTTGAGGTATTCAGCCAATGCTGATATAGCTAAGGATATACTTCACGATGGGTTTGTAAAGGTGCTAACATCTATAAAATCGTATAGAGACGAGGGGTCTTTTGAGGGGTGGATTAGGCGGATAATCGTAAATACAGCATTAGAGTTTTTAAGGCAACGAAAAGATCACCTTGAGGTTGAACTCGACTACGCGAATAGCAAAGCGATTGATGGGGTAAGCAATGGGCATGATCTAACCTTTTTTTTAGGCATAGTTGCTGAACTTCCCCCACAGTACAAAACGGTATTTAACCTTTACGCCATTGATGATTACTCGCATAGCGAAATTGCCGAAATGCTTGACATATCAGAATCGACAAGCAAGTCGAACTACTCTAGGGCAAAGTCTATTCTAAGAGAAAAATTGGAGAAAATAACGGAGTTTAAGTATGCAGAATTTGTACGACAGTAGGCACGAAGAAGAAATGATTGATCGTCTCAGATCATTGGAGGTATCACCCCCCGATGGTTTGTGGGATGATATTGATGCCACTCTCAACGCTAAAAGCCGAAGAAAGATTATCATCATCTCCTCTTGGGCATCGGCAGCTACCATTGCACTGCTCTTCACAATTGGCGGAGTTTACAACATCCAAAGAAGGGTTGAAACCATTACAAATAGCAATCAGATTGCTAATTCAACCACAATTAGCAGTGAGATTGAAAGAGCAATTATCTCATTGCCTCGCAATGATACAGATCAATCAAGGGGTTTAATAATAGCTAGCCAGCATGATGAACAAATTGTTTTCATTGACTCAGCAACAGAATTAATTCCTCAAGTAGAAAATGAGAGCATCATTCCACCAAAACCCTTAATAGCTATTCAGCCTACCATTGAACCCACGAACACTTTAAATCGCGAAAAAATAATAATTCCAAAGAGCTACAAAAAGAATAACGATAGTCAACCTCTCGCAATGGTAGAGCCCATTGAGAAAAAGGCTAAGGGCGACTGGTACATCTCAGCATCGGGATTTCCTGTTTACTCGTTTCATTCGGCGGGTGCAATGAACAAAGCAGGAACCCAGCAGCAGTCAGGAATCGTTTCATGGGGGGGATCGGCTTCGGCTCGTTATGCCTTTGCCAATCGATTTTCAATCGAAACAGGTTTGACGTACAGCATAATGGGGCTGCAGGAAAAAAACCTTTACCTCGTCTTTTCCGATTCAAAAAATGCAGAGGTTTACAGTAATAACGGATTTCAAAATAGCTACGGCTCTCTTGAGGTAGCAAATTCAAATTACGTGGTGACGGACATTGAAGTAGTCGAAAAGTTTTCCTTAAATGCGGTTAACGAAAGCAGCTTTAACAAAGTGGATGCGTCTCAAAAATTTCGATATCTCGAAGTTCCTCTCCTCCTTTCAAAAGGGTTTTACTATAAAGGGGTTGACTTTTACCTAAAAGGGGGTTTATCGGCAGGACTATTAGTCCAAAACCTACTCGATTTAAGGGGTTCGAATATTCATCTGAAGGGCAAAACAAATGGTGTTGATCGATTCTCAGCATCCGCTTTAGCCTCATTCGGTGTGTCGATTCCAATTGCCAAGAGTGCTAATTTACTGATCGAACCATCTTTTAAAATTGGTTTAAAATCCCTTTCATACGAATACGGCAAGAACTATCCCTTCTCATCGTACATCAAGGTTGGTATTGAAATACCCATTTGATTTGACCTAACCTTCCTCTTCATAAGCCTAAAAATACTACCTTTGCCTGATTGTTCAAAAACAATAGGTTGAAAGGTATTGTTGTTTCTTTAAAAAGTAATTTTATGAAGTTCGAAAATAATTGGTGGAAGAGGTTTACAGTGATTGGGGCAGTTTTATCGTTTTCTCTCATAATCTTTCTATATATCACACTTACTGCAGATATTGCTGGATGCAGCGAACTGTCAAGAGTAAAATATATAAGTCGCGATACAGCAATATTCCGAAACCCTGCCTACCAAATCACTTTGCCCGATAGCCTTTCATTCGCAAACGAGGATGTGCCCCTGAAATACTTTGACGTTCGTGAAAGCCTTGATCGAGAACTGCAGCTCAACACCTATTGGCACTCTCAAACGCTATTGTTGCTTAAAAGAGCAAACAGGTTTTTTCCTATCATAGAACCAATCCTAAAAGAAAAAGGTATTCCTGACGATTTTAAGTACTTAGCAGTTGCCGAAAGTGCACTAGCACAGGAGATTTCTCCCGCAAAAGCGGTTGGGTTTTGGCAAATACTCGAAACAACGGGTAAGGAGCTTGGGCTTGAAATAAACAAAGAGGTTGACGAGCGCTACAATATCGTCAAATCGACTCGGGTTGCTTGCGATTTTCTACAAAGGAGTTACAATAAATTTGGGAGTTGGACCATTGCAGCGGCAACCTATAACTTTGGTCGCAATGGTATCGATCGTCAAATCGGCCGTCAGAATAATGAGAGCTACTACAACCTTGTTCTAGGTGAAGAAACAGGTCGATATCTATTTAGAATCCTAGCATTTAAAGTGATTATGGAGAACCCACAAGAATATGGATTTGTACTCAGTAAAAAGAATTTATACCCCCCATTAAAATACACCTACGTTGAGGTTGATACCCCAATCACCAATATTGCCCGATTTGCAGAACATTTCAACACCAACTATAAGATGCTCAAAACGTTTAACCCCTGGCTTAGGGATGTATATTTACCCAATAAAACTCGCAAAAAGTATATGATCCAAATTCCCGAGGCAGGATTTAGGGAAAAAGCTTATAATGAATAGCTTTGATTGCTTTTTTTGAAATACAGAATAGAACGCTGATGCCACAGGCCTTTTCTAGGCTGATTCACACGAATTAATAAATCAGCGAAAATCAGCGTTTTGTTTGATCGGTTTTATCTGCGTTCTAATTCTATTAAAAAATTGATTCGATAGAAAAAATGAAAATTCTTAAGGGAGAGGCAGCGGAGGTTTCGGTACAGGGTGCTAGGGTGCACAACCTGAAGAATATAGATGTGAATATCCCTAGGAATAAGCTTACCGTAATTACAGGCCTAAGCGGAAGCGGGAAATCATCATTAGCTTTCGATACCATTTACGCCGAAGGGCAACGTCGGTATATCGATACCATGTCGGCCTATGCTCGTCAGTTCCTCGGGGCGATGGAACGCCCTGATGTTGATAAAATATCAGGGCTAAGCCCTGTAATCTCCATAGAGCAAAAAACCACAAGCCGAAACCCACGCTCTACCGTTGGAACCATTACCGAGATTTACGATTTCCTGCGATTACTTTTTGCACGAGCATCCATCGCATACTCCTACAACTCTGGAGAAGAGATGGTTCGCTATAGCGATGAGAAAATAGTCAATCTAATCCTTGATCATTTTAAGGATAAAAAAACTGGTATCCTCGCCCCTATCGTTCGTGGTCGTAAAGGGCATTACAAAGAGCTGTTCGAACAGCTTCGGCGAAAAGGGTATCTATACGCAAGGGTTGATGGCGAGGTTTTAGAGATGCGTTCTGGTTATAAATTGGATCGATATAAAACCCATCATATCGAACTGGTTATCGATAAGATGAAAGTATCAGAGAGTGATAGAAAAAGACTTTCCGATTCGGTTGTAAATGCTATGGGGCATGGTAAGGGAACAATTATGGTGCTCGATATGGAGAGCAATACTAGCCGTTACTTTAGCCGCCACTTGATGTGTCCAACTACAGGGATATCATATGATGAACCTGCACCGCATACCTTCTCTTTCAACTCTCCACAAGGAGCTTGTCCCCATTGCAACGGTATCGGAACGGTAAGTGAGGCTGATCTTTCAAAGATTATCCCGAATCCTAAACTAAGCATAAAAAAAGGCGGTATTGAACCTCTTGGCCCATATAAGAGTTCGTTGATATTCTGGCAATTGGAAGCCATTGCAACAAAGCATGAGTTCTCACTTTCCGATCCCATTGAAGATATTCCAGAGGATGCGCTGAATGTAATACTGTACGGTTCCGAGGAACAGTTTAAGCTAAAACATCCTTCGTTAGGCCTTTCATCATCATACTTTTTGAGCTTTGAAGGGGTAGTAAATTTTGTTCAGAACCACCAAAACGAGGAGATGAATGGAAAGGGTCCCAAATGGGCTGAGCAGTTCGTTCGTCAGGTAAACTGCTCGGTTTGCCATGGAACACGATTAAAATCCGAATCGCTCTGGTTTAAGGTGGATGGTAAAAATATTGCCGAGGTATCGGCAATGGACATTGATGGGCTTTTTGAATGGTTCAAAGGACTAGAGGATAGACTAAATAATCGACAGAAAGCTATAGCCACTGAAATACTAAAAGAGATTCGTGAACGTGTCAGCTTCTTAATGGATGTTGGCTTGAATTATCTTTCGCTAAACCGCAGTTCGTCATCACTCTCAGGAGGTGAAAGTCAACGCATAAGGCTTGCTACGCAGATAGGCTCAAAATTGGTTAATGTTCTTTACATCCTCGATGAACCGAGCATTGGTCTGCATCAGCGTGATAATATCCGATTGATTGAATCGCTCAGAAACCTTAGGGATGCAGGGAATTCTGTAATTGTTGTTGAGCATGATGAGGAGATGATACTTGCAGCCGATCATGTGGTTGATATTGGTCCACTTGCAGGAAGACTTGGAGGAAAGGTTGTAGCCGAAGGAACGCCAGAACAGATATGTAAAACCGATACGCTAACAGCCAAATACCTGAATGGTACCATGACCATTCCCATTCCCGAAAAACGTCGTAAGGGTAATGGTAAATCGATAGTCATTAAAGGAGCAAAAGGAAATAACCTAAAGAATATTAATGTTGAGTTCCCGTTGGGAATGTTTATATGTATTACAGGCGTTTCGGGTAGCGGGAAATCAACCCTAATAAACGAAACGCTTCACCCTGCCATTAGTCGTGTACTTTACCGTTCATTTCAGGAACCTTTAGAATATGGCAAGCTGATTGGCCTTGAGAATATCGATAAGGTCATTGAAGTGGATCAATCGCCCATCGGGCGAACTCCACGCTCAAATCCGGCTACCTACACAGGGGTAATGACTGATATTCGGAAACTATTCGAAATGACCCCCGATGCCAAGATCAGAGGGTATAAGGCAGGTCGATTTTCGTTTAACGTTAAGGGTGGTCGCTGTGAAACTTGCAGGGGTGCTGGTTTACAGGTTATTGAAATGAATTTTCTACCCGATGTTTACGTTAAATGTAAGGAGTGCTCAGGGCTACGATATAATCGAGAAACTTTAGAGGTTAAATTCAAGGGTAAGAGTATCAGCCAAATCCTCGATATGACCATTACCCAATCGGTGGAGTTCTTCGAGAGTATTCCATCAATATACCAAAAGTTAAAAACGCTGAATGAGGTTGGTCTTGGCTATATAACCCTTGGGCAACCCTCAACCACCCTATCGGGCGGCGAATCGCAGCGGGTTAAGCTTGCGGCGGAATTGGCAAAGCGTGACACAGGGCAAACCCTCTATATCCTCGATGAGCCCACAACGGGTCTTCACTTCGAAGATGTTCGGGTACTTTTAGAGGTACTTAATCGCCTTGTCGATAAGGGTAATTCGGTGATGGTGATTGAGCATAATATGGACGTTATCAAAACAGCCGACTATATCATTGACCTTGGCCCCGAGGGCGGTGCAGGTGGTGGTGAGCTGATCTGCTCAGGTACTCCCGAACAGGTGATGAAGAACAAAAAGAGCTATACTGCTGAATATCTGAAAAGAAATTTGAAAAGGGATTTTGTTAAGGGATAAGAAGTCGGAAGACAGGAGTCAGGAGTCGGAAGACAGGAGTCAGGAGTCGGAAGACAGGAGTCAGGAGTCGGAAGACAGGAGTCAGGAGTCGGGTGTATATGGGTAATCATTGTTAAGAGTCGATAACACAACTGATAACTGACAACCGTCATCTACTCTCCCTTATACCACCCTGAATAAAACAAGTAGTTGCGAGCAATCCGCTCATTCATATCTTTGCTTTGGGCAGGGTCAACCCTTTCTTTTTTACAAATTTTGCTGGAATACCAGCATAAGTATTACCGATAAAGAGCAGAGGGAAGCCCAAATAAATATAGTTCCATTGTTATAACTCTCTCTGTTTTTTAGTAACCAGCCACCCTCAAGACGAGTAGCTTTAATTTCGAAACCCTTTGAAAGTAGAGTAGGTTTTAACGCCTTTTTCTCTTTCCTTGTTTTCATGCTCTTGATGCTTTACCTAACGCTTTATCATATCTGTATCCCGACCAACGGTCCTTAAAAATATCCCTGTAACCAGAAATTATTCCCCTGTTCGGCTTATGCTGTGCCCACAGTCCAGCGCTCTTAATAAATTTACTTATAGCCTCGACCTCATCGGGGTGGAATAGAATTTCATATAACCTCAGTTAAAATAAATTTAGCTATATTTGGACAGTAACCCTTAATCCATAATGACTCAATATTCTGATGATAAGCTGATTATTAATAAACTCAAAGGGGGTGATGTTTTATCATTTGATGAAATCTTTGAAAAATATAATAAAAAGGTTTACTATTTTGCATTAAGCTATTTAAAAAATAAAGAAGAAGCCGAAGATGTTGTTCAGGAAGTATTTATGAATCTCTGGAAATGCCAGGATCAAATCGATGAATATTATGTTTTCAGCAAATACCTTTTTAAAATCGCTTACAATGCAACCTGTAAAACATTCAGGAAACGAGCATCGGATAGAAAGCAGCTGGAAGAAGTGCTGCAATATATCAGCATTAATGATAACTCAACAAAACTTGATATTGAATACAATAACCTGCTTGAAACAGCGAACTTGCTTATCGAAAAATTACCCTCCAGGCAAAAAAAGATTTTGCGTTTAAGCATCGAAGAACACCTTAGCACAGATCAGATCGCACAGAAATTAAATATTTCAAAAAAAACAGTGGAAAATTACCTCGCTTTAGCAAAAAGCTCCATTAGAAAATCATTCGCTAATGGGGGCATTTTGTCTGTTCTTTTCGCCTATCTATTTTTTTAAATACTGTTAACTGATTGGTCTATATGTTTCAGCGTCACTAGTGGCATTATAAATCAACCGAATTGAAATAGCGGATCCAAATAGTGTACTCCTTCCAAAATTAAATTCAATCTGTAACTTAGAAACTGTTTAAACTTTCTTTTAATATTTGTTTATGTGCTCACAAATGGTCATTGTGAGATGGATGAGGCTAAAAAGGCAAAATTTATTTAAGGGGGTTTGAAAAAAATAACTCCAATTCTTTGATTTAACCCGAATTATTCATATAATAATTCCTATCTCCGATAGCGATTAAGATTGGCTTCGCCGAGCTTCGGTTCACTAAGTTTTTGGTAACCCAAAAACAGGTTCATCTAAATCGGGGTTTCCTGCATTATTCATACCTAAAAAAAGTATGAATAATGCAGGTTAAGAACAAGGGTTTACGATTTTAGAAGAACCCAGCTGGATTTCACATCGTAAATCAAAAACCGATCCGGCAACTGCCGGAGAGCTCAGAAGCTAATCGTTAATCGATATTCGATATTTGGTTATGGTTCAAACCTGTTGACTTTATCGCTAAACCCGAGGCTTTCTCGTTACCAACGGATTTAACACATGACCTAAAACTAAAACAGTTTCTTAAAATGGAAACTCATGCAGCAAGCTGTGGAATTTTAACAACCCAAAATTCCCCAAATAGATGATGTAAATCATTGATGATGAGAATCACTGTGAAATCCTAATATCTCAGAAATAGTTCCAGTATTTTGCAAATGTTTTTTAAATCATTCAAAGCATAAAACACTTATTGTATTTGTATTCTATTATAAATCAATAATATAAAAAAATCATTATTTTGAATGATTCTAAATTAACCGATTCTTTGGGAAAATAGACTTTCATCTGGATATTATTATTATTATATCTAAGGTTGGTTTTTGTGAGTTAAGGGTGTTGTTAAGGGTAATCAGGATGGAGGGCTTTGTCTTTCATCCTGATTTTTGGTCACCTTGCTCCCATAATTTAGCAAGTTCATACCATAATTTTGTCACACTTTTGCTATTTAGAATGATTGTATATTAACCTATTTTTTGGGAATAAAGATTCAATGCTGGATAATACTTAAATAGTAAAACATGTTTTTTTATTATTGATTTTGCTAGTCTGTCAAACTCAATAATGTTAAAGGGGTAAAAATAAGCAATGCAGGAAAACAAAGAAAAAATCAGCTCGGTTTTATCAAGATATCTGAAAGGTTTTGGCTCAGCCGAAGATGAAAATATCATACACCAGTGGCTTGAGGATTCTGACCTAGAGCATGAAGTGTACGAAAAATCTCAACAGTTTTGGGATGAAATACCTTTGGAACCTAAAATTAAAGGATACAACGGGGCTCCTATCCTAGATCGGATATATCATAAAATCAAGATTGAAGAAGCCCTATTCCTGAATAAAACCAAACCAAAGATTCGGCTAATTAATTATTTAACAAGGGTTGCAGCCATTTTATTTATACCATTGCTAGCTGCCAATCTGATTTATTATACCCTAAATTTTACAACCGAAAATTTACAATCCTACTCTGAAATTTATGCCCCTTACGGTACCAGAACATTCTTTCATCTGCCGGATGGTTCAACTGGAAAATTAAACGGAGGCTCAACGTTAAGATTCCCGACACAGTTTGGAGAAAAAGTTAGGGATGTGAAGCTTACCGGAGAAGCCTATTTTAATGTGACTTCAAACCCTAAAAAGCCTTTTGTTGTTTCAACAGAAAATATTGATGTTAAAGTGTACGGAACTTCATTCAATGTAATGGCCTATGCCGATGAGCAAACAGCTGAAGTTACGCTTGAGAAAGGGAAAGTTGAAGTTTTTAAGAAAACAAATAACATCATTAAAAGTATAGGAATACTGAAACCCAATGAATCATGTATATATAATTCTCTGTCAGATTCATTTAAAATTCTATCGGTTAATAGTGCCGAAAAGTTCTCCTGGCTAGACGGCAAACTGACCTTTAAATATGAACCATTTGAGGAGGTAGTTCGCAAAATTAACCGGTGGTATAATGTTAATATTGTTATCAAAGATGATTTGCTTAACACCTATACTTACTATGGCACATTTAAAGATGAAACTCTTGATGAGGTTCTAAGGCTTCTTCAGTTTATTGCACCTATAAGATACAAGGTGTTTGATGTGGTTAGAAAGCAGGATGGAACATTCGAAAAACGAAAGATCGAGATATACCATAAATAAAAGTTGAAACCCTATTTACTAAATCTTAACAACTTAAGCCTATGATTAAAAAGAAAAAGAAAATAAGGAAAGCGTGTCCGCGCTCTCCTTATAATTCAGCAGCTTTTCCATTGCCAGTCAAAACAATTGAAATAACTCACTAAATCAAGCAAATTTATGAAAAAATATTGTATGAATGCGGGAGATTATCTAAATAAGTTACTCTCCTGTAAAATCTTTAAGCTTATGAGAAATGTTTTGTTGCTTATATTCATTACAGCCTTTCAGGCTTATGCTGATAACTCCTACTCGCAAAACACTAAACTCTCTCTTGCATTAAACAATGTTAAAGTAGTTGATGTTCTGGAGGAAATCCAAAATAAAAGCGAATTCTATTTCCTATTCAATGCAAAGTTGATTGATGTAGAGAGGAGAGTTTCCATATCCATGGATGATAAGAAAATATCTGAAATGCTGACCTCTCTTTTTTCGGGTACAGGAGTGAATTTTATTGTATACGACAAGCAAATCATCCTTACTCAAAGTGATATAAAATCACTGCCCGCTGAAATGCAGCAACAGAAAATAACCGGTATAGTTATCGACAAGGATGGTGTGCCTATTCCCGGTGTAACCATTAAAGTTACGGGAACAACGCAGGGCGCTTTGACCGATGCTAACGGTAAATACAGCATTGAAGTTCCCCAGGGGTCAACAAGTTTGACATTTTCATTTATAGGTATGGAAACCCAGGAGATCAGTATCGGGGCATTAACCGAGATCAACGTGACAATGGCTGAATCTTCCATTAACATGGAAGAACTTGTGGTGGTAGGGTATGGGGTCCAAAAGAAAATAAACTTAACGGGTTCCGTAGCCAGCGTATCGGCCAATACTTTAGAGGGACGACCAATTTCCAACATCGGACAAGCTTTACAGGGCGTTGTTCCAAACCTAAACGTTTCTGTATCTAATGGAAGTCCAAATTCTTTACCAAGCTTCAATATACGAGGGGGAACCTCATTTACTTCTTCGGGGTTTGTTACTGGAAGTCCCCTAATACTAGTTGATGGTATACAAATGGATATCAACCTGCTAAATCCAGAGGATATCGATAATATATCTGTATTGAAGGATGCCTCATCAGCAGCTATTTATGGCGCAAGGGCAGCGTACGGGGTGATGTTAGTTACCACCAAGAAAGGCAATAAAGCTGAAAAAGCAAGAATAACCTATAATAGTTCATTCCAATGGAATTCACCCACTGCAACACCAGATCTTCTAGATAACTATACAATACAGGATGCGGAGAATAAATCATATCCATTGAGAAACGAATCAATTCCATCCAATTCTTTGGCAAGGCTTGATTCGATAAGTGCCTATAATGCAGATCCCCAGAATGTTGCACCCTATTATATATTTGGAGGTAATGTTAACTGGAGGGCTAATACCGATGTTTACGGCATGGCTGTACGTAAGATTTCGCCTATGCAAAAGCATAATTTAAGCTTATCAGGGGGAAGTGCGAAAAGTAATTACTACGGATCGATAGGTTATCAGGCTCAGGATGGCTTATATAAGATCAACACCGATAAATCTAACCGCTACAATGCCATGTTGAATGTTAATTCGGAGGTATCAAAATGGTTTTCGATAGAAATGAAATCTTCCTATAACTATTTTCAGTATAGCGAACCGGTTAGCCCCGCAGGAAAAGGCGGTTGGTGGACTGCAATGTCCCAGGAGCCTACCAGAAATATAAATATGCCGCTGAAAACCCCTGACTATTCACCTGCTGGGGTAATGTACACGGATAATATCCTTTCATTCATGGATTATGGGTCCTCGAATAAGCTGTCGAAAGAGAACCTAGTACTTGGGGTCTCTCCGGTTATAACCCCTTTAAAGGGATGGAGAATCAAAGGGGATTTTTCAGTTAACTCATATAACTATGGTCGGAAAGTGGTTGTACCTGAACTCTCTCGGATTGAATTTAATTTTACTAATCCTACAATTGCACATACATCGCCATCCTATGTTCAAGTTTATAGGGATCGTTCGAGGCAATTTACCTTAAACACCTATACAGATTATGCTCTTACATATAATAAACACGACATAACCGCATTGGTGGGCTTTAACCAGGAATGGAATATCATGGATGGTCTAGATAGTAAAGGAGAAAACATATTAACACCATCTATTCCATACATCTCACAGACTTCGGGTAACAAATATATTATTGATTCAGGAGAGGAAATATCTCTCCGGGGGGTATTTTATAGATTTACCTATAGTTACGATGGGAAATACCTGTTTGAATCCAACGGAAGGTACGATGGAACCTCCAAGTTTCCCAAAAACGATCGGTTTAAATTCTTTCCATCGTTTTCCGTTGCATGGAGGGTTTCGAAAGAGAGCTTTGCCCAACCAATCGCTCCCGTTGTAAACGATCTGAAGCTAAGGTTTAGCTATGGTTCTTTGGGTAATCAGAATGTGGCTAATTATTTATACGTACCCACATATTCCACTGTTCCATTGGAGAATTTTTTACTCAACGGGCAGCGCCCTGTAGGCGTAACCGCCCCTGGTTTGGTTAGCCCAACCTTAACCTGGGAATCGGCCAGAACTATTGATTTTGGGGTAGATATTACACTATTTAAAAGGTTAGACCTCACTTTTGATTGGTACAATCGTACCACCAGTGATATATTGGTCGATAGTGATAAATTTCCGGCTGTACTTGGAACCAGCGCACCAACTAAGAATTCGGGCGAGCTGAAAACCATTGGATGGGAACTTATCGCAAAATGGAGAGACGGCTTGCAGAATGGCCTAAATTATAACATTACCTTTACGCTCTCCGATTACCAAACCTCGGTGACCACCTTCGATGGTAACCCCAATTTACTGTTAAGTACTTTATATGCGGGACAGAAGATGGGTGAAATATGGGGTTACGAAACGATTGGTACCTTTCAAACTCAAGATGATATAGATGCAGCTCCTAGTCAATCTCAGATCGACGGCGGTAAATGGTATCCAGGCGATATTCAGTACAAAGATTTAAATGGTGATGGTACGATCGGTTCAGGGTTAGGTACAGTAAATGATCCCGGGGATAGAAAAGTCATTGGCAATAGTACCCCTCGCTTTCAGTTTGGCCTTAATATGAACGCTTCGTACAAAGGATTCGACCTCAACCTGTTTTTTCAAGGTGTAGGGAAGAGAGATTTTTGGATTAATAATCAGCTTCATTGGGGATTAATTGCAAATACAAATGCAACAGGTACATGGGAGGTGTATAACAATTCATGGACACCCGACAGAACAGATGCTTTCTATCCTGCTTATAAAAACAAAGGGGCTAACATACTGCAACAAACCAAATACCTCCAAAATGCGGCTTATATACGCTTAAAGAATATTACTTTAGGTTATACGCTGCCCAAAAAACTTACGCAGGTCTTAAACATTGAGCAGTTAAGGGTTTTTGTGTCAACGTACAATATCTGGAGCCATTCGAAGCTACCAGCCATTTTCGATCCTGAAATATTGACTGCCGATTACCCGATGATTAAATCGGTAGCATTAGGGCTACAAGTATCATTTTAACTAAATTTTAACTATTAAAGATATGAAAACAATAGTAAGGTTTTTTATAGTTTGTTTATCCACCAGCTTTTTATTGAGCTGCGATGATGAGTTTATGGATAGATTTCCGTTGGATCAAATAAATGATAATAATTTTTGGACATCAGAGCAAGACTTAGCGCTATACTGTAATGATTTTTACCCAAACTATATTTCAGGTTTTGGAGGTAGTGGATTCGGCGATGCTTTTCCAGAACCATTTGTAGGGTATCAGGCAACAATAATTCCCTATGGTGATGTAATGTCAGACAATGCTTCACCGAATACATATTTGAGAATTCCTGCAAATGAGTACATTGCATATATTTCTGGTGGAAGTGGAAGCGGGAAATGGAATTTCTCCCATATTCGAAGGCTAAATTATTTTTTGGAAAACTATCAACGCGTAAATATTCCCGCCGCAAAACGCAATGTGTACCTTGGGGAGATATTGTTTTTCAAAGCATGGGACTATTACGAGAAAGTAAAGCTATTCGGCGATGTTCCCTGGTATAGCAAAGTTGTAAACATTGGTTCACCTGAGCTTACCGCTAAACGCACCCCCCGTGCCGAAGTAATGGACTCAATATTATATACTATTGATAAAGCAATTGAATATCTACCGGCAAAGGGTTCTGAAAAAACGGATAGGTTGAATAAAAAAGTGGCGCTACATCTAAAAGCAAGAATATGCCTGTTCGAAGGAACCTATCGGAAATATCATAAAGATTTGGGTTTAGATGGACAGAAATTCCTGAATGAAGCCGTGTTAGCCTGTGAAATCCTGATGAGTGGCGACAATAGTTTATATACCACAGGGAATATAAATTCCGATTACAATAGCCTTTTTGCCAAGTATGAGTATAGGACAAACAGTGAGATTATTCTATGGAAAGAATATTCAGAAGCTAAAACGCTGGGGGTAGCATTTAGCCGCTATTTTACCCAGAATCTCAGGTTTCAGTCTGGGGCTACCCGCTCATTAGTTGACGAATATCTTTGTACCGATGGAATGCCAATCTCTGAAAGTCCCCTGTTTATGGGGTATAACTCCGTTGCGTTGGAGATGCAGAATCGGGATCCACGTTTGCGGCAAACCATTTGTAACTTTGGTGAATATACTTTGAGCCCAGCAGCAAAATCAATGGGCAATGCGAATAACCCACTACCCGCCATTCGAGGCCTTTCAGGTAATAAATGCCCTACCGGGTTCAGGGTAGCAAAGTGGTACATCAACGATGCTACTGATTGGGGTAGAGTCACACTTGGTATGCAAGCCTGTCCAATTTTTAGGTATGCTGAGATTTTGCTAACATACGCAGAAGCAAAATACGAATTGGGTCAATGCACCCAAACTGTAATAGATAAAACAGTTAACCTCACCAGAGCAAGGGTTGGTATGCCTGGACTTACCATCGGCAATATTCCAAACGACCCCAAAATGGATGGCAATTATTCCACCTACTGTGGATATGTCCCTGAGCCCTTACTGCGCGAAATAAGAAGGGAGCGTCGTATAGAATTTGCCTTCGAGAACTTTCGTTGGGATGATTTGATGCGATGGAAGGCTGGTAGATTCTTGGAAATTCCTGTGGAAGGGATTAAGTTTGATCAAGCTACATTCCCAAAAGTAGTGATTAATAAGGATGTTTTCCTAAGTGCCAATGGTTTTATACTACCCTACTTTCAAACTTTACCGGCTGGTCGAAAATTTGATGAGAGCAAACAATATTTATTCCCCATACCAGTTGAGGATCTGATACTAAATCCAAATTTGACACAAAACCCTGGCTGGCAGGGTGCTAATTAATGTAATTGTTTAGTTAAACGTAATATTTTGTGAGATTAAAGGGCTGGGTTACTATTGACAGCCCTTTAATTTAATCACTGCTTGAAGGGCAATTAGCGTAAATTCATTTTTACAAATTGGATATCGATTGGTATAAACTTAGAGCATACTCTGGCTCAATTTCCACAGCACGTTTAGGCGGAATTACTGATAAATTAATATAAATAACTCATATTAAATAACCTAGATTTTAAAGTAGGATTAACATGAAATACGCAAAGGACACAAAGTCTTCTTGGAGAACTTTGCGACAACAAATTGAATTTAAAGTATTTAATCCAACCCTTAATTCGCATGAATAGCAATTTTGGTAATTTAAAAATGACAAAACTACAAGCCCGATTGGTTGGGGTAATAAATTTATCCCTTACTCATTTTATTGCTGGACTGTTGAATTTCAGAAAGATAACTCTGTACTTAATCCATTTATAATCAAAATAAAATATGAATAATAGATTTATATACCTTGTATTTCTAAACAACCTGCGCAGGAATATCCTTGGAGTTATTTTGTTTAGTCTAGCCTTAAATACCCTTCAGGCTCAAACCTCACGTCAGGTTATTTCTTTTAACGACAGCTGGCAGTTTAAAAAGGGTGCCCGCGATTATGCCAATAACATTGATTTCATCAACGCGGAGTGGGAAAATATTACCATCCCGCATACCTATAACCGGGAGGATATGCAGCTGGACAAGAACTTCTACACCGGCGATGCATTCTACAGGAAGACCTTTAGCCTGCCCGAGGACCTGAAGGGCAAAAGAATCTTTCTCTACTTTGAGGGGGTCGGTTCAGTCGCTACCATTTATATCAACGGGAAATACCTTACGGGACATAAAGGCGCATACTCGGCTTTCTCCTTTGAGATAAGCAATGTTGTTGACTACGGGAAAGAGAATACCATCCTGGTCAGGACCAATAATGATGCACGGAAAGATGTAATCCCCGTAAACCAGTTTCTTTTCCCGATCTATGGAGGAATCTACCGTCCTGTGAACATGATCATCACGGGTAAGGTCAATATTACCGTCACCGATTACGCCTCCCCGGGGATATACATCACCCAAAAAAACGTATCGGCATCGAAGGCCGATGTGAACGTGAGGGTCAAACTGGAGAACAAGGAGGGTAAGGCTAAAACCATCATCCTGCAGACGGTGGTCAGAGATGCATCGGGCAAACAGGCGGCCATCGCCAAAAGGGAGGTAGCTGTAAGCCCGCAGGGGGTGACCATCGCCGATCAGCCCATCACCATGCTGAAACCACATCTTTGGAATGGGGTGAAAGACCCGTACCTTTACACCCTGACCACATCCCTGCTCGATGGTGGGGTTGAGCTCGATGCCGTGAATCAACCCTTAGGCCTGCGACATTTTGAGCTAAGGGCCGGTGAGGGCATGTACCTGAACGGGGTGAAGTACAGCATGTACGGCGTTACCCGCCATCAGGACCGCTGGGGCTACGGTAGCGCCCTGTCCCAGGAGCAACACCAGGAGGATATGAACCTGATAAAAGAGGTGGGAGCCACCACTATCCGCCTGGCTCACTACCAGCAATCAGACTATATATATTCCCTCGCCGATAGGATGGGCTTCCTGATCTGGGCGGAGATACCGTTCGTCAACAGCGCCTCTTTGGAGGAAACCGAGAATGCAAAGCAGCAGATGACGGAATTGGTGCGCCAGAACTTTAACCACCCGTCGATTTACATCTGGGGGATCCACAACGAGGTGTACTCGAGGACAGCCGATGATCACGTTCCTGTCCTCTCACGGCAGCTCAACGATATTGCCAAAACGGACGATCCCGACCGGCTGACCGTATCCGTAAGCGGGTATGGGGAGATGTTGATACCGGCGAATTTAGCGTGCGACGTTCAGGGGATGAACCGGTACTATGGGTGGTACGAAGGCAGGATTGGCGATTTAGAGAAATGGGCGGGTGATCTGGAAAAAGAGTACCAGGGGTATAAGGTAATCTTAGCGGAATATGGCGCAGACGGAAATATTAATCAAGCTTCTGAAAAACTGCCTGATCCTCAAACGATCGATCCGGTCAATGGGCAGTTCTTCCCCGAGAATTACCAGACAGAAACGCACATACAGCAATGGGCCATCATCGAGAAGCATCCGTACATCACCGCATCCTACCTATGGAACATGTTCGAATTCGCGGTGCCCATGTGGAGCAGAGGCGGTGTAAAGGCCCGGAACCTGAAGGGGTTGATCACCTTCGACCGGAAACGGAAGAAGGACAGCTTCTACTGGTATAAGGCCAACTGGAACCCTGAACCTATGATCTACCTAGCAAACCGAAGGGATTTCAAACGGGCTGAGGCTAGTGCGAAGATTCAGGTCTTCTCCAACCTTGACCGGGTAACCCTAACCGTTAACGGGAAAAAAGTAGCAGGTTCAAACGGGGTAAACAAAAGACATTGGCTGTTTGACGGGGTGGTGCTGCAGAAGGGGAGCAATATAATCGTTGCTGAAGGGAATATCGGCGACAAGATTTTAACGGATAGAATGGAATGGGTGTTGATTGTAACAGATTAACCTTTTTGTAACCGGTCTTCCAAGGAATAAGTAACGGAGTAATTAATAGCCAATTAGTCAAATATATTTTAACATCAGTTCGACGTAATAAATAATTTAAATGCCATATTATCAGTATTTTACTTTTTGGGTTAAAATGGAATGATGGAACCGAGCTTGCGAGTTCGCCGTAGGCAAAAATGGGATATTGCCTGCCAGCATCGCCTCTGCGTAGCCGCTTCGGCGGAGCAAAGTCGGCAGACAGGGATGAAGAAAGTTAGAAGTAACCCCATTATTCCATTTTTCCCTGCCTACCGGTAGGTAGGCAGTATTCCAAAAACATAACACTAGTAATAAAATATTAATAGACAACAACATAATAAACAACCTTATATCGAACTCACGTTATTTTAGTAGGGGAAAACAGTGAAAATTAACTACACAAACATAAATATGAAAAAAGTACAATTTCTATTGGTATTGATCCTAATAACTATTGGATCGGTAATTGCACAAGTAACGGATAAAGATGAGCATCGTGCCTCTGTTGCTTTGAAGCATGGGGCTCATCGGTTAGGACGCCGAACAGATGCCGATATGGAAACCTGGAGGAATTATGGATTGGGTCAGTTTATACATTGGGGGCTTTATGCTATTCCCGGAGGTCACTGGAAAGGCAAATATTATCCCGGTGCAGCGGAATGGATTCGCTCGTGGAATGATATGCCAAAAGAAGATTACGATAATCTTTATAAACAGTTTGACCCTAAAAACTTTAACCCAACAGCTTGGGCCAAACAAGCCAAAGACATGGGTGTAAAATACATGATCATAACGACAAAACATCACGACGGATTTTGCCTCTGGCCAAGCAAGTATACGTCATATACCATTGCAAACACACCCTATAAAAAGGATATCATAAAACCTTTGGTTGACGCATATAATGCCGTTGGTATTGATGTTTACCTGTATTTTTCGATCATTGACTGGAATCATCAGGGCTATCGTGCTTCTATCCAAAACCAGAAAGACAGCGTGGCCTATAAATCGTTTAAAGTATTTGTTCGTAATCAGATGAAAGAGCTTGTAACCATGTATCCCACTACCAAAGGATTTTGGATGGATGGTACCTGGGACAAGGCATGGATAGATCAGGCGGAATTTGTAGATGATCTGGATAAAGAGCTCAGAGCGATGAGCCCTGGCCTAATTATAGGTAGCCGTTTCCGTGCTGATGAGAATGGCAAGCGCCATTTTGATACCAACGGAGACCTGATAGGCGATTATGAGCAAGGTTGGGAACGTAATATCCCCGAGAATATCGAAGTATTAAAAGGGAATGACTGGGACTGCGTGATGACAATTCCTGAAAACCAGTGGGGATACCATTCCGATTGGCGAGGATATGTTAAAACTTCTTACGAACTGATAGAGATGTTAGTAAAATGCAGAGCGTTGGATGGAAACTTTGTTCTGAACTTTGGCCCTGACAGTCAAGGAAACATCAGACCTGAAGAGACTCGCGTTGGTCAGGAAATAGGCGATTGGATGAAGGAGAACAGTGAGGCAATATATGGCTGTAAATATTCCGAGCTTAAGAAACCAGACTGGGGGTATTACACACAAAAAGGCAATAATCTTTACCTAATAATTTTCAACAAACCAATAAACAATGTTTTAAGGGTGACTTTGCCCCGATCATATAACAGAAAACCCGTAAAGGCTTATTTTCTCGCCGGACAGAAGCCTCTTGGACTGACTAGGGTAATCCCTGGGCTTAACAAAGAAACCAATAAATATTTTGACGTGACGCTTCCATCCGGTTATGCACCAGATAAACCTTTTGTAATCGTACTGGAATTGCAGGATTCCAAATCCGAAAATGATAGCAATCAACCGTCAAAAATCTAATAACCATTATACCGATTAGATTATAACTATGCTGATTATCAATAACTATTTTTAATAATTAATACTTATATTTCTACTTTACGAAGGTAAAAAAAGTTCTTTGAAACTCAATAATTATGGTTATATTAGAGGCATAAACCATGCCTGATTGAATTTAACCATGAGTGAAATTCAATCGGGGAAAAAGTCAAAAATCCGAAAACTCCACATTTACAGGCGAATACAATAAACTACCCCGCAGCAAGCGCACGGGATATGAAAGACCCAACGCACAAGGCAAAAAAAGTATCGCTGTAAGGGGCGGAAAACCTGCCTCCTGGCAGGCAAGGTGCCAACCTTAGAACCTTCGGGTTCTGTGCTAGTTTAACCAACTTGATAAATCTTCCAGCATTGTTATACCAATGTGAATAATAAAATAGTCCAAAGGAGTATATCATTATGCTAACAAGGGTAAATCCATAATGTCAACGACATTGAATTAAGATATGTAATCCAACTATACTTACACACCCACTCTCCCTTTCCGATAGCTAGCAGGTGATTTTTGTACTATTTTTTTAAACACTTTAGAAAAATGGTAACGATCTGAGAAACCAAGCGTTGAAGCAATTCTGTCAATACTAAAATCGCTGTGATGCAGCAATAAACATGCTTTATCTATTTTTTGCCGTTTAATATAGCTTTGCGGACTTAATTGCATCTCGTTGTGAAATAACCTGATAAATGAGTTTGTTGCCATTTTGATATGTTGAGATAAAACTTCATTCGAAAGATTTTTGTCAAGCTCCTTTTCTATCAATCGGATAACATCTATAACCCTGCTATCAATTTTAGTGGTTTGCCATAATTCCTCTTTCAAATGAGCAACATGCTCAGTTATCACTGAATGTAAGTATATATTCAGGTTTAGGGGGAAATTTACATTTTCTGTTTTCAAAAATTCTGTCACCCTTTGCAATCTGTGCTGCTGTTCGAGGTCAATATCTATCTTATAAATACCAGGTAAAACCCTATCAAAAGGGACTCCCAGATTGAAGTGGATAAACAGATGGAGTAATTGATCTTTGGCCAAATTGTCCTCATCATGTGACTTGTCAATTCTGCAACCCTTAACATTAATTCCTTCCGTAATCCGCCGATGATCTTTAATATGTGTATTATACAAAGTGAATGGAGGAATAATAAAAATACTGCTCCTATCCATATCAAACACCTGATTATGAATTGAAATCTCTCCATTACTGGTTTTGTTCCAGTATAAACGCCAATAGGGAAAGGTCATTTCATTACACTCCCATTGGGTGAGTTGCCAAAACCGACAACACCAAATTTGCAGGTGAAGTGGAAAAAGTACCTGTTTTACATCTGATGGATCGCCTCTATTTGAGTTATTTACAAATAACATTCTAGCGCTTTGTTAGAAACAGACACAAATATATCAATTCTAAACATTTGAAGAATAAATATCATAGAATACTTTTATATCCATATTTTTTGCAGTATAGAACTCAAAGCCGTTCAGCTATAATCTCACATTAAAAATATTGAAGGCTTTACATTAGGATAGAATTAATGTTGAGATTTATTGATTTCTAGTAAATTATTGCAAAGGAGAATTGGAATAGTTCTATAAAATAAACCGTAAAATGATTGTTCCTGAGTTTATAAAAAATGCTTGTAAGGTATCATCTCATGTAAGTGTGTTTGAAAACACATCAAAGGCTCTTGCCTATATTTCAGAATTTATGGCAAATGGTGATTATAAAAGTATTGCAATACCTGATCTTACAGACGAAGAAAATAAAACATTTACTGAAATATTATCCAACCAAAGCATTCAACTATATAAATCTTCACTACGAAAAATCGCTAGTAATATTCAGGTTGGTATTACTAAAGCCCAGCTCGGAATAGCAGAAACAGGAACTTTGGTTATAAATTCAAACAATGAGGATGTGCGGTTGGCAAGTATGTTATCGGATATTCATTTTGCGCTTTTAAAAACAAATACAATTGTGGCAAAATCTTCAGATATAGTGAATGATTTAAGGGAAATGTTCAAAAACCAAAACAATTATACTGCTTTTATAACTGGACCTAGCCGCACGGCTGATATAGAAAGGGTATTATCAATAGGCGTTCACGGACCACTAGAACTATATATTCTACTTATTGAAAATTAAGGGATGGCTTATAAATCTAATAAAGAATACCGTCAGCAAATCAAGGAGTCGCTTAATGATGCATTCCTTCAAAAAGCGATGTCCAATTTTACCGGGAATTTCCCAAAATCAAGAGAAAAAGCATTTGAGGGAAAAAATATTGATTCATTGATTGAAGAAATTTCCCTTATAAAAAAAGCAAGTGTTTTTCAGATGTCGGAGTTATACACCCGCTTTAAGAAAATTGCAGAATCTAATGGGGTTAAGGTTTACCTTGCCAAAGATAGTCATGAAGCAAATCGGATAATCGGTTCAATCGCAAGCGAAAATGGTGTGAAAAACATCATCAAGTCAAAGTCGATGACTTCGGAGGAAATCCATTTAAATAAGTATTTGATTGGAGAAGGTTTGAATGTTGTTGAGACCGATCTCGGTGAATGGATAATTCAATTGCGAGGTGAAGGCCCATCGCACATGGTAATGCCAGCAATCCATCTTTCTAAAGAACAGGTTGCCGATAATTTCTCCGAGGTCACAAAACAGAAACAACCAAACGATATTGATCGTCTAGTTAAAGTGGCAAGGCATGAACTCCGACAAAAATTTATTGATGCCGAAATGGGGATTACCGGCGCTAATATCGCCATTGCCGAAACAGGCACCATTACCCTTGTTACCAACGAAGGGAATGCACGTCTTACCTCAACGTTACCTAAAATTCATGTTGCTTTAATTGGATTAGAGAAACTTGTTCCTTCAATAGAGGATGCCTTAAAAATAATCAATATCCTACCTAAAAATGCTACGGGACAAAACATAACATCATATGTAACATGGATTACTGGTAGAAACGAAAATAAACTAACCCCTGATGGTAGATCAATCTATCATATCGTATTTCTCGATAACGGGAGGAGTAGTTTATCAAAAGACCCTGTTTTTTCTGAAATCCTCCACTGCATCCGTTGTGGTGCTTGCGCCAACGTTTGTCCCGTATATGGTGCCATTGGCGGCCATAAGATGGGGCATACTTACATTGGCCCAGTTGGCCTTGTGCTTACCTATTTCTATCATGGGGTAGAAAATGCCAGGCACCTTGTTGACAACTGTATCAACTGCCAGGCGTGTGCTAAGATTTGTGCTTCCAGAATTAACCTACCTGATTTGATAAAGGAGGTACAAATAAAAGTTAAGGAAAGTGATAATGGGCTCGATCCTTCAAAAATGGTTGGAAGGTTGATGAAAAACAGGAAGCTGTTCCATTCATTTTTAAAAGCAGCCCGTATTGGGCAAAAACCCTTTAAAGGCGATGGCCAATTCTTACGCCATTTGCCAAATCTCTTTTTCATAAAAGACCAATCTTTTAAAACCTTGCCCGCTTTAGCCCCAATTGCATTAAGGGATGAGTGGGAAAAAATTGCACCAACCATACTGAACCCTGCCCTGAAAGTAGGCATATTTGCCGGTTGCCTCCACGATTTTGTTTACCCTGAACAAGTTAAAGCAACCCTGCATTTATTTGCAGAACACAAAATAGCTGTTGATTTCCCAAAAGGGCAAAACTGTTGTGGGTTACCATTGCTAATGAATGGTGACAAGAAAAACACCAAGGCAATTGTCAGGCAGAACGTTAAAGCCTTTGCAAGGGACTATGACTATATACTTACACTTTGCGCCTCCTGTGCCTCCTTTCTAAAGGAAGGTTATCCAAAATTAGTGACCGGTGATGGCCCTGTAAAAGAATTTTCAAGCCGAATAATTGATTTTAGCAGCTTTTTAAACGATGTTATAAAAGTTGACCCGCAAGAAAAGACAAATAAAAAAGCGGCCTACCATGCCCCCTGTCATTTGTGTAGGGGACTTAACGTGACAAAAGCCCCAAGGGAGTTGATTGGCAAAGCAGGCTATGAATATGTACCTACCGATACCGAAGAGACATGCTGTGGGTTTGGTGGGACATACTCCATGAAATTCCCCGAAATATCAGGGCAGCGCATGAACAAGAAATTGGACTCGGCAAAAAACGCAGGTGTCGATGTTTATGTTACCGACTGCCCTGGGTGTATTATGCAACTGCGTGGTGGAGCCGATAAAAGAAACGATTCTTTCAGTGTCATTCATATTGCAGAACTTTTTAAAAAGCAAGAAAAGGATGATTAAAAATTCATTATTGAAACAGCAACAAATAATAAAGATAAAGAAGCACTATTATGAAGGGGATGTTTAATAAGATAATTTCAGTAAATCTTAGCAATAAAAAGCATAAGATCATTGAAATTGAGGATGATATGTATTTAAACTATCTAGGAGGGCGTGGTCTTGGAGTAAAACTATTCACCGACAGGGTGAACCCAAAAGTTGATCCATTAAGTTCCGATAATACTATGGTTTTTAC
>RPRQ01000070.1 GCA_003818205.1 Bacteroidales bacterium | reverse complement strand
GATGCTTATGCTGATCTGGCCACCCCCATTATTGGACGTTGAGCTGATATCGTTCACCCCCTGCACCGAGGCGCAGAGCGCCTCCAGCTTAGAGCTCACCTCCTGCTCCACCACCCTTGCCCCAGCGTTTGGCCAACTATAGCTAATGCTAAATGATGCTGTACTTGCCGAGGGGTTCAGCTGGATATTAAGCAACCTAACCAGCGAAACACCGCATATAAACAGGGTTACCGATACAACTATGATGACGAATGAGGGGTAGCTTTTCAAAAACAAAGATTTGAGCCTAAAGATATAAAAATTTAACTGGCAGGTTTGCGAGTATCGATATTTTTGTACTACATTACCCTATTGCTACTCATTGAAAACCCTACTTTTCAGATTTGCTTGCGAAATTATATGGGGTTATTCAATAACCCTGCAATATCCTTTGTAGCTGATCGTAATCCTCCTTCAGCTGAAGTGTTCTCGAGCAGAGGGTGTCCCTTTTGTAATAGGCCACCGGTGCTCCCAGTATTAGGCCGTTCATCCCTGCATAGTTTAGAGTATCGTAGACAATTGACCTCGAAATAATCTTCTCACCAATTTTAATGCTGTACTCCTTCTGAAATATAACGCTTAGCACAAATATGTACTTACCCGACGAGTAGTTCTGGCGCATAAAATCAACAGCTTTATCCACGCAGGCCCCGCATCCATATAAGGGGATTACTATTACTGTGCCTTCATGAAGGTTAACTGGGTTATTATACTTCTCGAGAAGACCATGAAGCTTTTTTTCAGTATCGGATAATCGGGTACAAGATGAAAAAATAGCTAATGCCAAAAGAACTACCATTATTCTCATAAACTGAGCTGTTTTTTAAATTGAATAGCTTTTACATAATGATCTTTTAAAAACCCAGATAGGAGAACCTAATGCTTTCGCTTTACCGTGAACAGCTGGAACCGTAAGTGGTTCTCATCAAAATCGGGAGCGTTGATGTTGCTGGTGCTGATGTACAGCCCTTCATCGGTCATGAAGCTCATGCCGAGCATATACCGGTTCTTGGGCATCAGGGTTTCACCAACAACTTTAAAGCTCTCATCCATTATAATTATTGAGAATTCTTTTGGGTAAATTAGCTGAGACTTAAACGAACCTTCTGGTGTTGGATTATCGCCATGCCTTACAAATCTGTAGTAAAGCCTATTCCGCCTATCGAAGTATAGGCTAGAATAGTATGGGGATGATAGTATCTTTTTAAAATTCCAGCTATCGTCTGTCGTATTCGAAATAAAATCCTTCCCACCCAGGTATCGGCTGGATGCTTCAACCTTTTTTAGCTGCTGACCCCCATCGAGGTAGTAGATGTAATCTGAGGCACAGAAGGCGAAAATATACTTTCCCGCATTTTTAATAAATGAAAAATCTGAATCAACGGGCAGGTTTCTTCTGTTATATAAAACAGGGTAAGGGACTGGTAGTATTTCACTTTGGCCTGATCGGATATTAACCTTCGCGAGCAGCTTACAATTTGCAATCTCCTCTGGCTTGTCAAATCCGTAGGGAATAAACGATGGCACAATGGCAATGCTATCGTTTTCGAAATAGATAGAAGTGTTTAAAACAGAGCTTGTTCTGCGCGGTACAAAAAAGTACTTTTTACTTCTATTATCGGTATCAAACCTGCGTTTGATCCTCCCGCTAGTGTCGGTGAGATAAAAGTAGCACTGATCCGTTCTATCGTTAAAAAGAAAAATGGAGTCCAACCCTTTAAAAGCAAATCCACAAATTTCACTAACACCATTGGGCCCTTCCTTAGAAAATGGAATAACCTTAAGGAGTTTACCAGCTATAAAATCGTAGAGCTCAATGCGATTCAACTCCTTATTCTGCAAAACAAAGTATTCCACTCCCTGTTTACCCTTAAAATACGATACACAATTTGAAAAACATGTCGTTTGGCTCGTTAAAGTAAACGAGATGATTTTATTTGCTGGTGCAAGCTCGTACAGGTCATCCACCTTTCCTGAGCATCCAGCTAAAATAATAGTATATGCTATAAGTAAAAATTTCATTGTAATAAATTTTATATCACAGGGGTATATAACCCCTGTGTTTTTTTGATAATTTCGTAGCATATTAAAGACATACAATATTACAACGATCTGACCAATAGCATTCCCAAAAAATTTGATTATATGTTCTATGCCAAGGAATTGGATAAACGGGGCATCTTGGATCACTGCTCTCAGCGGAGGCCGCAGGGGTTTTTCCGAGCTGCTCCAGCGATAGCGTTACATTCTGCTCATTCCTGGCCATGTTAACATTTACGGCAAGCACAGCGGCAATGGCCAGCGCACCCAGCCCGAATAGAATTTTCTTTTTCATGCTTTTTTTAGCTTTAAAGGTTAATATTTTATTACCGTTTCCTTAAAGAATACGGCGGTATATAAAATTAACCGTTTTATTAATACGTGATAATGCCCCCCATATGTTGTAGAACATATATTCAGGAAGAGCAGGATTAACGTGCTGTTTATCAGCATCGTGGCTGAACGTTTTTTTGATGAACGGATTCTATGGCCTAAGGGGGCAGGGTTTTTGGGCTGCCGCCCTGCATTTTAAGCTCTACGCTGTTCTTCACCTCCGGCTCCACCACCCTTGCCCCAGCGTTGGGCCGCCCAAAGCTAGTATCTTCTATTTAGATTTAAACTTTCTTCATAATATAAATCCATCAATTCTTCAAAAATCAGAGGATCACCAACAAGTCTAATTTTAAAAGCCTTATCCAGTAAAAAAAAATTGAACTCGATATGCTCTATTGAAATCTTATTCAATGAGTTTATAGACCCTTTTTCGTCGATGATTAGTATCCCTTTGTATTTAGCTAATGGATATAATACCTTTAAAAAGAATTTGATGTCTGTTGTTGAAATGATAAAAATGAATTGCGTATTCATAAACTTACCTGCATCTATTAGTTCTTGCCACTTATTTAATTTATGAATACATATATGGCAGTCACCCGAAATAAAACCGACAATCGTTGCTTTTGCTGGCTTAGCAATAAGCCCTGAATTAAAACTATTGACCTCGTTATTATTAATAATAGTAACCGAATCGGGAAATACAAATGTCTGCCCCACTCTATGGGAAATTATTTCCTTGGAATCATCGTTCAGAAGGTACTTACCATCAAGTATTTTCTCCAAGGAGTTTTTATCAATTCCGTTTTTTTCTCTGATTTGGCTACAGCTACTGTAAAGTAAAACTATTAATATTAGATGAATTTTCACAATAAGGATTTATCTTATGCGGATTCTATTCCTTGAACACTGAAGTATCAAATGAATATACCTGTAACGGGTTTTCCAGATCAGCAGTAAGGAGGTAGACCTTTTTCTCATCTATCGTAAAATCGATAATTGAGTTCGGGAAACTTAGCACTGCTATCGGTTTAACATTCCAATCAAAAACTAATACAGTAGACGACCTTTCTTTCCCCTTTCCCTTTATTTCCATACCATCATAAACTGAATATAAGTATTTCCCATATCTCTTTACACGAGAGAAAGAAAGATAGGTTATATCTATTCCTCCCGTATTTAGTAAGATTGGAGTGCGCTCTTTGAAATACTTTCCAAAAAACAGTTCGATCTTGTTGGAGTTTAAGCTATATTTTATTTGTTTATCGCTATACTTATAAAAACATACTATTTCGCCCAATGAATCGCTAACTGAGAATGTTTTGGAGTAGAAGTAATTTATTTGCGGGTTACTTAAATTATAGCTTTTTTCATCAGCTCTACCATATGTTTTAATAACCTGTCCTTCTGCTCCAATTAGGGTGAATATGGAATTATCAACGCTTGTGGGTAAAAGAATTGAGGTATCCTGCATAACATGATAATCCCAGAATGGCAATAGCTGCCTGTCAATCTTTATGGATTTTTTTGGTGTAACTTCACTATTCGAATTTATTATATCTTTAATTGTAAAACCGAACAGAGTCGCTTTTGGCAAATCCAAAAACCAAAGCATATTATGAGGATGATCCATTTTAGGGTAAGCAGGGGCAAGGTACTCATTAGGCCCATTCCCTCGTTTAACGAACGAAGAAACCAGATTATAGCTATCCTTTCGATAAATCCTAAATGAGGCGTTAACATCCTTCAACTCGAGAATTACCAACAGTGAATCGAAGGATAGAATTTCCACTGGCATGTAACAAAAATCGAGGGTAGGGTTGCTTTGTAAAAATTTAGCCATATCAACCTGAACCGGGAAATTCGAATAGTTGGTAACTACTCTGTTATTCTCACAGGATACGAATAGAATACATATAGCTATTATTATGAATACTCTACTTTTTAATAATATCGACTTCATCTCGGGGTTATTAAAATTTGAAATAAAGCAAGGTGTCTTTTTATGCTATAAAGTATCTTCATAAAAATTATACCGATTGGAAATATATAATAGCCCAACCTACGCTTCGCCTGCTTGCGCTAAATATATTTAGCCATCGGCATCAGCCAAATTAGAAATTGTAGATGTTTTTGGACTATCTACAATTTCAATTTGGTATTACATCTTGCTTTAGGGTTAAAATTAAACGGCATTGAAGAACAGCTATTTATTTTTATGGTCGAGGCATTATAATTGCAAGATAATACGGAAACCAAGTTTCATCAATTATGCATGTATACCTTATATCATATTCACATGCGACCACAGTGCCTGGTAAAGGCTTTTCTCCAAAAGCCTCAGTAGTTTTCCCAAGCATATCCAGCGTTAGCGTTACATTCTGGTCATTCCTGGCCATGTTAACATTTACGGCAAGCACAGCGGCAATGGCCAGCGCGCCCAGCCCGAATAGAATTTTCTTTTTCATGCTTCTTTAGCTTTAAAGGTTAATATTTTATTACCGTTTCCTTAAAAGAATACGGCGGTGTATAAAATTAACCGTTTTATTAATACGTGATAATGCCCCCCCCATATGTTGTAGAACATATATTCAAAATAATCAGGCTTAACGTGCTGTTTAGCAGCATTATGGCTGAACGTTTTTTTGACGAACGGATTCTATGGCCTAAGGGGGCAGGGCCCCGTAATGGTGCTAACATAAGAAAAATAAATAACGAACAGTAGAACAACGAATTTCGAATTACGAAGTAAATCAGCTACATCGGCATTCATTATTCCTTGTTCGGTGTTCAATATTCATTAAATTTATCCTTAAGTTAGCACCATTACCTTGCCCCGGCGTTGGGCCCGGCGAAGCTGATGCTGAACGATGCGGATCGCGCCGACGGGTTCAGCTGGATGTTCAGCAGCCGCACCAGCGAAACACCGCAGATAAACAGGGTTACCGATACAGCTATGATGGGGAAGGAGGGGTGGTTTTTCAAATCGTTAAATTTGACTTTTATATCAAAATTTTAAATAGCGGATTCGTATATTAAATATTTAGTCATGGGTCGAAACCGTTGATAGTACCTTTAACCTGTCAGAGTCTGTAAGACCTGACAGAGTTTTTCAACTGATTTAATCCAACACCAAATATTTTTCAGCAGGCACAACACCCCCCGTTGGCACGAGTCAGTGTCCTGAAATAACAAGGACACACTCCGTGCTAGCTGGTGACACTATTTAAGGGAAAGAAATATTTCATCAATTGTTTTTGAATGCAACCAATTCCAATATTTAATATTACCTTTTTTATCAAATTCAATTATTAGATGATATGGCATATCTACACCATGTTTCTGAAGTTGATATTCTTTTTGTACAATAATATTAACGTTTTTCTGCAAAGGATAAGTTAGGGTTCTATAATTCTTTTCTGTAAAGATTATGTACTTCGAATAATTAATTAATCGCTCAAATTTACAGATTGAATCAACTTGATTTAGTAATGCATCTTCACAAGGATGGCATCCTGATGTAACTCCAGTCAAAAAAATAAAAATGGAGTTTTTGGGGGATTGAATTTCAAGGTCTATTTTAATGAAATCCTTTAACTGATCTTCCCTGTAGAATTTCTTAGTTTTATGTGAACAACATGTACAGAAAATAGGTATAATCAATAATATAATAAACTTAATACTTTTCATTTTAGTAAACTTTGTTTAAAAGTTAATATTTGAAAAAATAGCTACAATTATTGAATTATCATTTTATATTATATGACTATCCGTTTATGTACCTAATATTAAAATTCTGATTAATATCAAACAATATTTCGGTGCTCTGCACTTTTTAATAATTCTTTTGATAATGCGCTACAAATATGCTGGTGCTCGGCACCTAAAAATGATAGTAGCTATTATTTATAGAGACTGTCTAATAAGTCGAAAAAGATTCACGCAAAGCACTCAAAGGGAAAACGCTAAGGTCGCAAAGTGTTGAATTAATGGACAATATCCTTTGTGCTCTTTGCTAAAACCTACCTGCCGGCAGGCACGGTTTGCGTGAAAGATTCTTTTTAGACATCCTCGTTATTTTTGTAACATCTGAAAATCCAATTGCAAACATAAGGTGCAGCGCACCGCTATATAATACTGAATTCATGTGTAATTTAAGTAAGAAAAAATCTTTAGGTGCACAAACGGATACTCATATTATATTAAATCTTAATAACTTGAAATTAATGTAATTTTCACTTGTATTAGCATTTAACTCATGATTAGCATTTAATAATAAACCATCTAGGGTAACACACCAAAATTCGGAATAGAATGTTTGTTTATCAAGTTGAATCTCTTTGATTAATTTAAATTTATTATCAAATATCATTATACTAAGTAATTTATCATTATATGTGTTAAATAAATTTTTGGAAACTTGATATTTTTGATCACAATAGTGTAATCTATAAAAAAACTTTCTATAGGGGTCATAAATAATATTAAAGAAAGATACGCTTTCAATCCTATGCTGTGCTTTTTTTACTTCACTTGTAGATTCAGGTAATATGTCAGTTAAGTTTTTTGAGTATTTACTTCTTGCACCAAAAGCATTATATTCTTTTGTTTGAAGATTATAAGTGTAAATATTTGATTCGCCCTCAAAACCATAATATACTATATCATCATAAAAAGAAACCATAGGGCAAAATAAATATCCTACATTATTATTCTCAACAAAGAAATTTGAATAGAGGATAGGTAATAAATCCAATGAATTATTAGCCAAACTAAATTCTGCAATAAATGGTTGTTTAAAAAATTCTTTACTAGAATAAACAACATTTCTAGGAGTATACTTAAAAAAAACAGAATTTCTTTTTTTAGAATAGTGTAAAAAAAAGTCTATAGTAGAGCCAATTGACCCAACTTTACCCGACTTAACAATATTAAATTCACCAATATCCCATGTTGCTTTTACATTACCTTTGCTATCTATAATTTTTAGAGCAAATCCAGTATTAACAAAGATTGAGTCCCAGTTATGAATAAAGAAACCATCAAGGTATTCAATACTGTTTGGACCTTCCTTTTTTAAAAAAATATGATCATGAATTTTTTTGTTTGATAGATCAAAAACATCAATAGTATTCATTTTTGAGTTATACCCTGCAAGGTAATTATTACTATCTATATCGTAGTTACAAAAAATTGGGTAGGTATTGATTGTAATTGAATCTATTGGAATGGAAATGTTTTCAAAGCTATAATCGAGAGCTATTTTAGAATTAACAATAGAATCAAGATTCCTGTATTTATTCTCATTACTATTACAAGAAAACAGGAGAATAGCCAGTAAAAGCAAAGTTATGTAAAAAGTTTTCATTTTAGTATGATTTTAAAGTTTGAGTGCCCATTTTAAAACAATTCAAACAAGCTAATCCTCCTAATTATTTTTTGATAAATTTGATAATACCAAACAAACCAATCTGTCAAAATAGAACAAAATAGAATGGTTACTATGAAATTAATTTTCTTGAGTTTTGGAAACAAAGGTATCAAGTTTTATATGGACATCTCTAATATGATAGTTATGGGTTTAAACGTATACAAAAAATCGAGCGTATTTTGCAAGTTTGCTGTAAAGTAATGTTTGAAATAAGCATTTTTTTTGAGATGCCCACATATTAATTAACCACCCCTCATGGTTTATATATCTAAGGGGTGGATGAAATAACTATTAAAATACCTTATAACCTACATGTCATACAATTACATGCATGAACTAAACGTATCGCAAGATTCAAGATCCCCATTAGTTCTACATTGCCAATAATTATCATGATGATTACATCGTTGTTTTTTACATTGTAATGTAGAGCAAGTATCGGCTCCACCCTCAGCCTGCGCTTGAGCCACTGCTCCGAGCTGCTCCAGCGATAGCGTTACATTCTGGTCATTCCTAACCATGTTTAGGTTTACGGCAAGCACAGCGGCAATGGCCAGCGCGCCCAGCCCGAATAGAATTTTCTTTTTCATGCTTTTTTAGCTTTAAAGGTTAATATTTTATTCCCGTTTCCTTAAAGAATACGGCGGTATGTAAAATTAACCGTTTTATTAGTACGTGATAATGCCCCCCCCCATATGTTGTAGAACATATATTCAGGAAGAGCAGGATTAACGTGCTGTTTATCAGCATCGTGGCTGAACGTTTTTTTGACGAACGGATTCTATGGCCTAAGGGGGCGGGGCCTGGAAGCCGGGGTTTTGGGCTGCCGCCCTGCATTTTAAGCTCTACGGTTTACATCGTCGTCTCATCTACCTTACCCTCTTCAAAAACCTCTTCCACCGGAACTTCCGGTACCACGGCTCATCGGGGTCGAGGGAGAGTAGCACTATCACCGCTTTGCCAATGATGTTCTTCTGGGGTACAAGCCCCCAGTAGCGAGAGTCCCGTGAGTTGTAGAAACTATCACCCAAAACAAAATAGTAATTTTCTTTGAATGTATAAGAGGTGGTGTAAATACCATTCAGGAAAACGGAATCGCTTCTGGTCTCGGATTTAGAACCCTCGTACATCAGGATATCCTTGTAATGGCTAGCATTTTTAGCCGTTAACTGGATTGTTATTCCCTTCCCGGGAACAAACAGGGGGCCATAGCTATCGAGGGTCCACCCCAGAGTACTATCGTAGGGAAATAGGTTGGGTTTCCAAGGTTTGTCCTCAATTTTATCCAAGAAATATCCCACTCCATCGGTTTTTATGGCATTTCCCCCTGCCTCTCTACTCTGAGTCCACCCCTTACTGGCTCTCTGCTTTTTTTCACTTTGCGGTGTCTTTGCATCGCTTGGGCTTGGCTTAATAATAATCGTATCGCCTAGTACTCCCTGACACCGCTTAACGAAGGGAGCACCGTAAACGTTAGGATACTCTTGATATAGGGTGTTGTACTTCGGAGCGTTGAACACCATCACATCGCCCTTTTTAACTCTACCCAGCCCTCGGTGCCATCGGTACTCCAGCCTCTTCTCCAATAGAAGTTTTCTCACCCTTACCACCCGGGGGCCGTAGGCCAGCTTGCTCACCAGGATGTAATCGCCGGGGATAAGGGTTGGCTCCATTGAGGGGCTGGGAATATAATAGATTCCTATCAAAAAAAATCGGGTACATATAATGGCTACAAGGATAACAACGTAAAATAGCAGTAATTTAAGGTTCTTTCGTCTTTTTCTCACTGAGTAAAGAATTAAATTTTTTGGGTTTTAAAAATACAAAACGTTACCTAATTATGTTTTACCACCAACTTATGCTATCGTTTTGCACTGAGAATGGTCTGTAGGAGCCGCCCTTAAATAAATACAAGTGACCGGAAGGGACATTGTGAAAAACAACTTTACCATTTTCTGCTGTTTGCTTCTCATAGCTTTGCCAACCCCGTGTATCCCAGTATGAAAGTTCGTATTCTACTCCTGATATAATTTTTAGATGGCCTTCTTGAGATTTATATTCAGTAAGGGCTAATTCTTTTATATGCTTTTTGGTTGGTGTTGCATTTTGTCGATTCTTATCAAAATCAATGAAAAAAGGATCTGTAATGGGATGGATGATTCCATTGGCATAGTAACCAACAAGGTACATAACGTTTAGCCCCATTTTGGTAAATACTACCCGACTATTCTTAATTTTACCCCAATGTATAGGTCTCCATATACCTAGATTGAAAACACATATATAGGCAAACAGCTGATCATCCGGAACCTGCCCTATTTCCATTGAAATATCATGGGTATTGACGTATTCGGGTGTAACATCTAAATAGTTCCTCTGTAAAAAAAATTTCGGTATTTCGTAGTTTTCGGGTACGATTGATGCAAGGGCATCGGGTTGAATGGAGTAGGTGATCCTGAATACCTTTGCTAACTGACGATACTCTCTTCCTTTCTCACTGAATATTTTGATATGATCCCCTGGTTGTTGTTCACCAGGGCCAAAACTCCAAGCTTTGCCATTCTCATCGAATACTACGCACCAGCTATGACCCCTGCTCGCCTTACCCCAAATGGTATAGTCAGTAGTAGAAGGAATTCCAAGAACCCTCATAACGCTGACACCATAAGCAGTAAGATCATCGCACATGCCGCTCCCTGACTGGGATAGATCCACTACACTTTGAGACCCAAAACCTAAAATCCATCTATGATTGTATTTAATATCATTAGCAAGTTGAGTGTTTACTGCCTTACATGCTTCGATAATTTTAACATCTACAGGTAGAGAATCGAGAATTGGTTTGTATTTTTTAACCAGCAGATCTTGCCAATCCGATAATGGCTCATTCGAAGCCCTATAGGGAAGAATATATTCACAAAATGTATTAAATGAAACTTGCTGTGTCCAACGTCCTTGCTGCCATGCTTTAAATGCAGTTTCAATGCTTTTAATCAGGTAATCGGATTTTACCTCCCTACAATCCATAATATACTTGGATTTAATTATATTCACTGAGGATATGGAATCACGTGCATTTTTAGTGGCATCCCAGCTGGAGTAGTTTAGGGGATAAAACTTTAATTCATTCCCGTTCCTGTCGGTTAATTTATTCAGCTGATTACCATGAATGGGCATATTGGATATTAGGAATTGAGTCGCTTTTAGCTTTATTTTATCGGTAGCATCTTTACTGTAATGATCCAATACTTTTTCAAGTTCAGCGCGGTTAGGCTCTGCTAACTCCAATGCTTGCTTTACCTCTTTTTGCATCGGGTTACATGCAATAAGGCTTATCATGAGCATGATAAGAAGGTGTGTGTTTCTCATATATTTTTTTATTCGTTTTTTAACTTTTTAGCTCCATTAAGTAAAATTACAATACGTTTAACCTTTAAAATTACTTCAACGCTGGATTTACATTATACCTATTGAGCATTCAAATATGTAACATTTCGTTTTTGAAAGTTAAATGGTATAGCTTGAGGTTTTTAGCAAAGCTAACAATATAAAAGAAAATTGCTTAAAAAGCGATTTTTTCTTTTAAATACCACCAGGTGAAACAACCAAATCAACCGAAACATCAAAAGATGAAACGGGCACTTCATCGATAACCTGAAAATCGTAGCCAACAGCCACTTTGTACGCATTGGTTTGCTTAAGCAAACGATCGTAATACCCTTTGCCCCTCCCCAACCTATTACCCTTTTTATCGAATGCAATTCCTGGAATAATCGCAAAATCAACTTCCTGAGGGTCTATCAGCTCCCCGGTTTTAGGTTCTTGAATGCCAAATGAGTCGCTCGTAACAAGGCTTTCCAACCCGTTAAATGCTCTGAGCTCAAGCGTATCGCCTATAACGATTGGTAAAACTATCCTCTTTTTGTGTGCCCATTTTTGTACAAAATTATGGGTGCTTACCTCATCGGGTAGCGACCAATACGCAAGTACTGTTTTTGCCTGTTTAAATTGAGATAGCGATTCTACCCGACTAAATATTATCGCCGAATGAATGGCTGCATTCTCAGGGGTGAAGTTCTTTTTTTTCTCCTTGATCAGCTTTCTTAATTCCTTTTTGCGATTTTTAATCTCTTCATGATTCATAGTCAATATTTTATACAAATCCCATAAATGAATATTAATTAGAACTGTTTAAATATCTGATGATAACCTTATTTCATACAAAGAAAAATCCCTTTATAAAGGATTAATCCTTTTCTCAAAGTATACCACACCTACGGTGTTTAAGATAAATTAGAAATCTTCCTTATACCGAGATATCACGCCTAACGGCGTTTCTAGCTACAACTACCGATGCATTAAGCCCACAGGGCTGAAACATCGGTAAACTACAAGCGTACCATGTGCTATAAACCCCCAAGAGGGGTGATATTATTAATACCTTTGATATCTACCTTTTTACAAATATTTCATCCTATTGCTATAATTAGTGTCTGCAAGAAAACTCCCTAATTATAGGGTAAAAAGTGGAATTAATATCCGCTCACTCCCTTCCGAGTATTGCTCTCATCTCACCCATAATCTCCCTTACCGCTGTGCTTTCTACCTTTACATTCAGGGTAAGCACCTCGTTGGCCTTCGCAACTGCCTTCTCTCTTTGACCGCTTGCTTCGTACAACTTGGCCAGCAGGTAGTGTGGGTATAACTTGTTGGGTTCCATGTATGCGGCATAGGTATATACCTCCTCGGCTTTCCCGTACTCTTTCATTCCCTTGTAGGCATCGCCCAGAGTGGTGAATAAAACGTTATCAGAGGTAAGAAGTTTTGCTTCTTTCATTACATTTACTGCATCATTGTTCCTTCTGGCCATCTGTAAACTTTTACCGTATTGTTGCAGCAGCAGCCCCTCATATTTAAATACTGGAAGTAAATTCTGATATTCTGAGTTAGCTAAGGGGTAATCTCCAGTACTATAAGTGTAAGAAGTGTATTGCCATGCCTTATAGTATTTCATTTTCTTCAAAGGTACAAAGGCAATAAATATCAGAAGTAGTGCTACCGATAAGCCAAGTACCCGAACTGGTATAGCTATTCTGGTAAAATTCATAATTCCCTGTCGACTTCCTGAAACTATTCCGGCTAACGTAAATAACAGAATCAATGTGGGCAAAGAATAAAAAGGGTAGGATAGTAGAGCTGCAGTAAACAATGTTCCCAATGAAGGAATTATGATGTTATTAGTAAAAAGTGATTTAGGATAAAAAAGATTTATTTTAGCATTATCGCTTTTATTTTTAAAACTGTAAAAAACTGAAATGATAACTGAGATAAACAACAGTAAACCAACCAGCCCAATCTCAGAGGCCATTTCGAGGTATTCGTTAAAGCAGTACTTTGTATTCCCTGCCACAAGGCCTTTTGCCCCCTCCATCTCCTCCGGGTGATGCTGAAAGTACTCCGCCTGCCAGTTATTGTAGTCCGCCTCAAAACGTCCAACTCCATGCCCGAAAAGAGGTTTTTCCGCAATTTTACGTGAAGTAACCTCCCATATCAGGAGTTTACCAACTGAGGAGTGCTCCTTCACCTTATACAATCCCAATCCGGTAGCCCCAATAACTAGTAAAGCAAGTATTACTAGCATCACTTTTCTTGTTCTTGTTTTAATATAATTCTTAAGTGCTCTAATTAAGAAGTATTTTCCATTAAGAACCAGAAAACTTCCAACCAAAGCCGATACCCATGCCGCTCGGATCATGGTGGCAGGTAGAATTAACAGGATCATAAGAAGAGCTAACAGGGCAATGTACTTAAAACACCAGTTTCCTAATGTTTGTAACCCTTTTCTTTGGATAGCAATGTCTTCAGATACCTCAACCATTGATTTGGTTTTAACTATGGTTAATAATTTAAGGATATGGAACAATAACGACCTGAGCAGGAGATTAAAACTATTTTTAACTTCACTATCCTTTACCTCAATATTCAAGAATACGCCTAAAGCCAATGGAAATACAACAGACAGGTAAAGAGCGTAGGGTGCAGGGTTATAGAATGTACCCGTGATCTTAAATGAAGAGTGCAGGCTTGGTGTAAAATCATAGAGTTGCATTAAGCCCCATATGGTTTGTACCAAGCCGGTGAGTATTATAAATCCAACAATGGTGTTAATAGGATTAATGCTAATTTTTCCTTCTTCTTTTGAAGAATTAGTTTGTAGGGTGTCAGTTTTTGTTGCTATTACCCATTTTACAACAAAGTATAATAATAAAAGGTGGGTGTAATTCACAAACCTAGTATTGTATTGCAATGGTGTATAGGGTGTGAATAAAGTACGTAGTAAATAGTATGAGTAGAAAACTAGTAAAGCAATGTCGAGGACATTAATGCTAAATTGTAAAGGATTTCTATGAAACATAATGATTATGCATGCAGCTATCAAAAGTAAGGTCATACCAGAAAACCAAAATTGCTTTGCGCTTACGATCCCATTATATAGTTCGTATGAGTACATGAATGGGGTGAGCAAAACAAGGAGTATTAGAAGAAGGTATGTATTTTTTAGTAAGATTTTCATTAAAGTTTTTTCAAAAAAAGTTAAATATCATCCATTACACAATCAAATTTTCGTTCCCCATCTTGCTAGTGATGAATCACAAGAAATACTATTATACTCATTTATTGTTATCATATTTCAGAGCAAGTTTTTTCAAACTGTTTCACATACTTCTTGTTAATGCAATGCTTAACAAAAATAATAAAAAAAGATAATTACCCAAATTTTTCTTATTAGTCACTAGCGTTGTGTTATAAGTTAAACATTTTCAATTGATTATGAACTTTAAGGCATCATTCTCTATAAAAAAGGCATATTTTAAGAGCCGTAAAACCATAATCACCTACCATTCAACACCTAGCAACCTATTTCGATTCATAATTTGTATTAAATTTAATATTTAAAGTGATAATTTTAATACAAATAAGTATATTCGCAGCTATTCTAAACTGAATATTAGTAAAAACATAAAACTTTAACTAACAAACTATGAAATTTTTAAAACCTACACTTGCCCTAATCAGCATGGTTGTAATCATGTCGGGCTGTAATAGCAAAATCGGTAAGGTTGACATCAAAACTGATAGCGATAGCCTTAGCTATGCAATCGGCATTAACATGGGTTACAATCTAAAGAACAGCAAAATTGACAATGTAAACATCATTGCAGTTGCCAATGGCATGCAGGATGTGAAAGAGGCTAAGAAAGATCTTATGACCCCAGAAAAATCAATGGAGATAATTCAAAAGTTCTTAACTAAGCAAAAAGAAGCTGAAGGGCTCAAGAATATTGAAGTTGGCAAGAAATTCCTAGAAGATAATGCGAAGAATGAGGGTGTTATTTCGGATCCAGAAGGTTTCCAGTACAAAACCCTTCAAGAAGGAACAGGTGCAATGCCAGCTGAGACTGATGTTGTAAAGGTTCATTACAAAGGCACCCTAATTGATGGAACCGAGTTCGATTCTTCTTTCAAAACCAATCAACCTGCACAATTCCCGCTAAATGGCGTAATCCGTGGGTGGACACTAGGTCTTCAGAAAATGAAGGTTGGTGGTAAAATGATGCTTTGGCTACCGGCAAGTCTTGCTTACGGTGAAAGAGGAGGTGGACCTATCGGACCAAATCAAACCTTGATTTTCGAAATTGAACTTCTCGAAATTGTTAAAGAGGTAAACAAATAGTATAAACTTCTCCTTACAGCTTACCAGCCAGATGCGCTTTTGCCATCTGGCTGTTTTTTCAAAATCAATACTACCGCTATGAGCCTTGATATTACTGGTAAACTAATCACAAAACTACCTCAACAGAGTGGGCAAGGAAAGAATGGAACTTGGACAAAGCAAGATTTCATCATCGAAACCCAGGAGCAGTTCCCTAAGAAGGTTTGCATCTCAATCTGGGGAGATAAAGCCAAAGAGCTTGACAATGTTGCTATTGGTGAATCTCTGAAAATAGGGATTAACATTGAATCGCGCGAATTTAACGGTAAATGGTACACCGATGTAAAAGCGTGGAGGATTGAAAAACAAGGAGCAGCGCAACGAAATGATGGAGCCCCTATGCCATCGGATGAGACGCTTCCACCATTCCTCGATCCGACCAATACATTTGAACCAGCGGATGACCTACCCTTTTAGTTAAAACTAAACACAGAGGCACAGAGAATTAATTGAAATTCAAACTTCGAATCTCAGTGCCTCTATGTTTTGAATTTTTACTATTTCGTATCACTACTGACCGACTAAAATATTACTAATTTATGAAATACTTGATATTAATACATTCAATGTATAGGTCACCCCTGCCTACCCTGCCTACCGGCAGGCAGGCGGCAGGCAGGCCTAACGGGGCTTGATTTTCGTTATAATAAGAATTACTACAAATAGGTCGTCGCTCTGCGACTTTAAAAAGTAGCATTGCTGCGAACTATTTGTAGAATAGATGATTATATTTTAACTAGAAGCAGCATCGCTGCGACCTATTGAATTTAGATTTTTTTCTCGGTTAATAATGATTTCGTATAGAAAATAAGCACGTCTTCAATCGCTTTTACGCAAACAGGACAAAAACCCTTAGCCTCGTTGCTTTTCATTCGACAATCGTAAGCGGGACGATAAACTCCCTTCGAAACATAACCACCCCCTTCAAAAACGCCAATTCTCCCTTTACTTGCATCATTAACAGGGGTGGGAATTGGTGTGTTCGGCTCAAGCATTCCCTTCCATTTCGACTCAAAATTAACTAAGGTTGTCAGGTTGGGCTCCCAGGGTTCAACATCTTTAGGGTAAAAATCGGAGTAGGCCACATCAGAGCTATAGTATTCATCGCCAAGCCCTGCTAGCCCATGCCCAAATTCATGGATAAAAACCTTATCGGATAAACGATGGTTTGCCGTTGAAACATTGTAATGGTTATAAACTCCTCCACCCCCATAATCGGTTGAGTTAACCAATATATAAACGATATCGCCCGGTGCGTTTGCTGCAACATCCATTACTGATTTGAATTTAAGCGTGGTCAGATACCTATCGGTACCGAAGGTGTAAAAAGTCGTTCCAACAGGGGTTTTATTCCAAATGCTCTTCCCCGGGTTATCAGGGCCTGCTTGCTCCGATGGTGATTCTACAGCCCAAATATTTATTTTACCTTTATACTTACTAAAGGGCTCCTGTGAGACCAAGTAATCATATAATCGTTTCACATCACCTCGAAATGATTCCATTTGGGTTAAGGTATAGCCCTCTGCAATAAATGTAATATCGAGCATCTGCTCTGGCTTCCCGTTATTAACAATCGGTGTAACCGGGTATTTATTCCCCTGCTCACGGCTTATATAAATGCTCGAAGGATCAATCTCAAACCTATAAAGAGAAGCAAATACCCCATTTTTCTGCCTTCCCTCGAACTCAACAGCTACAGGCTTCTTAGGAAAAGGAATACGAGTAACCTGCTCAAATGCTTTTGGGGTAACTTTAGCCTCGTCAGTTGTTTGCCACTCCTGAAAAAGAGTGCAAAACCCTCTTGAATACAACAGTTTCCCAGTCTCCTTATCCTTCACGTCAACTTTGTAGCTACCATAGCTAAAGGGATCGATTAAAGTATTGGAGTAACCGCTCCAATAGGGTTCCTCACTCAACCCATCAAGGAAAATACCCTGTCTCTGGGAGTCTCCGGTTAAGAAATAGTCTATTCTTAGCGCTTTGGGTAGAAACCAATCACTATAATCAATCTGACTAATGCCCAATGTTGAATACAATAACACCATGGCAAGTATTAGTAATTTCTTCATGTTGAGTTGTTTTATTTATCAGTTAGACACTTAAAATCACAATTGGTTGAATACTCTGCAATAATATGCTTTGTTAAGATTTTATTGTATGCTAAAAATCATATTTCACAAAACCTTTACGGTTTTAATTATGATTTTTTTATTTTTGCGCCACTAATCAATATAATATATGTTAGCACAAACCCAAACAGTAGAAGAACAGGTTGTACAAAAATATCAAATGCTTGAAAACTTAGAAGCATTGTTGATAAACAACGGTGTGAACGAATCATTCGCTCAATTTTTTAAAGTTGGAATATCGCTTGCAGTAATTGCCATTCTGGCATTTATTGCCGATTATGTAACCCGAAGAATATTTCTTGTTACTGTAGCCCGAATGGCAAAAAAAACAGAAACTGACTGGGATGATATTCTCCTTGAGCGAAATTTTTTCCATAAACTTGCCCACTTTGCACCCGCCATTGTGGTCTATCTTACAATCGGTATAGCTCTTTACGATTATTCGCCAAAGCTTACGATCTTCTTCTACGACCTTACAAAGATATACATGGTAATAGCTGCGCTACTGGTTGTGAACTCATTTCTCAATGCGGTGCACGATATTTACCAATCCTTACCATTTGCTAAAAGCAGACCGATTAAAGGGTATCTCCAAGTCATTAAAATCATCATCTACTTCTTTGGGGGAATTGTGATAATATCCATATTAATCAATAAAAACCCTGCAAATCTGCTAGTTGGATTAGGGGCATCAGCGGCAATTCTATTATTAGTTTTCAAGGACACAATTCTAGGTCTGGTTGCCTCCATTCAGCTTTCGGCAAACAACCTAGTTAAACCAGGCGATTGGATTGAAATGCCTAGCCGTAAGATTGACGGAACAGTGCTTGAGATATCGTTAAATACTGTAAAAGTTCAGAACTACGATCGTACAATTAATACAATTCCAACCTACGCCTTGATCTCCGAGAGCTTTCAGAACTGGCAGGGCATGGTTGAATCAGATGGGAGGTTAATCAAAAGGTCGATCCTTATCGATATGAAAAGCATTAAGTTCTGTACAAATGAACAGCTTGAAAAATTTAGTAAAATCAAATACCTAAAGGATTATATCGATTCAAAAAACAAAAACAATGAATATACTTCGACCTTTAACGATGGTCAAAGCATTACAAACTTCGGTGTTTTCAGAAAGTACGTTGAATTTTTCTTAAAACATAATCCGAATATCAATCAGGGTTCAACCGTTATAGCCCGCCATCGTCAACCCTCGGAGAATGGCATGCCATTAGAAATATACTGTTTTTCGAAAGAAAAGGCTTTGGCAAGTTACGAAGAGGTTCAATCCGAAATTTTTGAGCATATCCTATCTATTATCCCCGAATTCGAGCTTAGGGTATTCCAAAGTCCAACGGGCGATGACGTTAAAGGTATTTGATTAAACCTTATCCAACTCAACCTCAACAGCATAACCTATTGAGGTTTTTTTATTTACAAAAACCCCTTTTTTCGCAGGTGCATTCTTGCTATATTTATTCAAAAATATTCAGCATGGAAAAAGACGAAACCTTTATGAAGCAAGCAATTGAACTTGCCATTGAAGGCGTAATGAGCAGCAAAGGTGGTCCATTCGGGGCAATTGTGGTTAAGGATGGGACAATAATTGGCCGTGGTAATAATTCAGTTACCTCAACCAACGACCCAACAGCCCATGCAGAGGTAATGGCAATTAGAGAAGCTTGTAAATACTTGAAGTCATTTCAATTGGATGGCTGCGAACTTTACACCTCATGCGAACCTTGCCCTATGTGCCTAGGCGCAATATACTGGGCACACTTGGATGTGGTTTACTACTCAGCTACGCGTCATACGGCATCGTACCATGGCTTCGACGATAGTTTTATCTACAATGAGGTTAACCTGCCATTCGAAAAAAGAAAAATTCCATTCATTCAGGTTACAGCCGAAAAGGGTGTTGTACCATTCAGGGAATGGGAGAAAAAGGAAAATAGGGTAGATTACTAAATGAAATGTCAAAGTCCAAATGTCAAAGTTCAGAAGCCTGATTACCAGCTTTTGGGTAAGTTGAAAGGGATTAACCATGAAAAAAACGAATAGCATTAAAAAAAATATTGCTTTAGTTCTATCGAGCGGTGGGGCTAGAGGGTTGGCGCATATTGGTGTCATCGATGAATTAGTCGAACGGGGGTATAATATTTCCTCCATTGCTGGAAGTTCTATGGGAGCATTGGTTGGGGGCTTATATGCAACCAATAATCTGGACAAGTTCAGAGACTGGATTGTAACGCTCGATAAAATGGACATTTTCAACCTAATTGATTTTACGCTAAGCTCGCAAGGATTCATCAAGGGGGAAAAGATTTTTCATACAATGCAGAAAATGAAGATGATTCCTGATATCAACATTGAGGAGCTCAGCATCAAATACGTTGCAATTGCTACAGATATTATAAAAAACGAAGAAATAGTTTTCGGTTCGGGAGATCTTCATAATGCCATAAGGGCCTCTATATCAATACCAAATGTTTTTACACCAATTGAGCATTCTGAAGGCATCCTTGTGGATGGTGGAGTCTTAAACCCCCTGCCCATTAATAGGGTTTCAAGGGTAAAGAATGATTTATTAATCGCCGTTGATCTTAATTCGCTTGTTCCATACACCAAACCAAATCTCCCTAAAAATAAGATAGCTGATGTAATTCAGAGCGAAAAAACTGCGATGTTAATCAAGAGGTGGGATAAGTTATTCAGTAGCCACCATAGCGAAAAACTCGAAAAAAATAAAAGCAAGAAGTTGAAACTGAACTACTTTGATATTTTAGCCCGTTCCGTACAGCTGATGCAATCGAAGCTATCGCTTCAAACTATCGAAACCTACCCCCCCGATGTTCTCGTAAGCATATCAAAATATTCATGCTCGGTATTTGAATTCTATAAAGGGATGGAGATGATCGCCTATGGGCGAGAAGCCTGCAAAAAAGCCTTGGACGAAGCAGGGTTATAACCCCCTTTGCCTTACCACTTCATAGATAATAACCCCCGCTGCAACCGAAACGTTTAGCGAACCAATCTTTCCATGAATAGGAATACGCACTAAACTATCGGCAAGTTTATACAAATCAACTGAAACACCAGTATCCTCAGCACCCATAACCACAGCAATAGGCCCTTTAAAATCAACATCATAAATGATTTCAGAACCTTTATCGGCTGTTATGATGGTTCGGAAACCGCTATTTTTAAGGAAATTCAAGGTGACCTTTAAGCTACCTACTTTACATATTGGGATATGATGCAATGCACCTGCCGAGGTTTTAACTGAATCGGAGCCAATTTGCGCAGCACCCTTTGCGGGAACAATAATAGCATCGACTCCTGCGCATTCGGCAGTCCGAACAATTGCGCCAAAGTTGCGTACATCGGTAATCCTATCGAGAATCAGCAGGAATGGCTCCTTGCCGCTTTCGAAAAGCGTAGGAACCAATGATTCGAGCTCAACTAGCTCAACAGGGGTAACAAAAGCAACTACTCCTTGATGGTTACGATTGCCGTATTTTGCAAATCGCTCATATGGAACAAGTTGAAATGGAATTCCTTGCTCTTTGATTAAACTTAGAAGTTCAGAAGCTAAATCGCCAACCAACCCTTGCTTTAGTAATATTTTATCTACCTGTTTCCCTGAATTAATTGCCTCAATCACAGGCCTGATTCCGTATATCGATTCATCTATTTCCTTTGACATAGCATTATTAGTTGTTAGTTGACAGTTGCTAGTTATTCGTTTAACCAACCTTTGAATTTATCTAAGAATTTCTTTTCGCTTTCAGATCTTCCACTTCAAGCGAAAGGTTCTCCCACCTTTTCATTAAAATATTAAGGTCATCCTTTAACTCCTGATACTTCGAAAAGAAGGCATAATCTGGATTTGACGCATCACTCTCTTCTGGATTTGCGAATTTTGCATCGAGTTGACCAATTTCTGCCTCAACGAATTCAATCCTGCCCTCTACTTCTTCGAGTTGAGTAACAACCTTCCGAATCTGCTTATCAACCTCTTTGCGTTCAAGCCAAGCCTGTTTCTGCTCTGAATCTGATTTTGGTTCCACATCACGAATCTCTTCTCGTTTACGTTCAAGTTCCTTTAAATTCGCAAGTTTACGACGCCGAAGGAAATCGTAAATCCCTCCTAAATGCTCTTTAACCCTTCCATCGCTGAATTCATATACTTTATTTACCAAGCCATTTAGGAATTCCCTGTCGTGAGAAACAACTATTAGCGTTCCATCGAATTTGAGCAACGCCTCTTTAAGAATATCCTTAGAGCGCATATCGAGGTGGTTGGTTGGCTCATCGAGTACAAGTAGATTATAGGGTTGAAGCATCAGCTTGGCCATAGCCAATCGATTACGCTCTCCCCCCGAAAGTACGCCCACCTTCTTATCCACATCATCTCCCCTAAAAAGGAATGCACCAAGAATATCGCGCATTTTAGCTCGAACATCGCCAACGGCAACATTATCGATAGTTTCGAGTACCGTCAATGAATTATTAAGCAATTCATCCTGATTCTGAGCGAAATAGCCAATACTAACGTTATGCCCAATTCGGGTATTACCATCATAATCGAGCTCGCCGATAATGATTCGGCTCATGGTGGTTTTCCCCTCACCGTTACGCCCAACAAATGCAACCTTTTCTCCCCTCTGAACGGTGAAGTTTGCCCCACTAAAAATAAGGCGACTACCAAAACTCTTCGAAACTTCCTTTGCCTCTACAACGGTATCCCCCGAGCGGGGAGCCGATGGAAACTTAATATTCAAAGATGTTAGATCCTCATCGTCTACCTCAATAATATCCAATTTATCAAGCTGCTTAATGCGCGATTGAACTTGAACCGCTTTGGTTGACTTATACCTGAACCTTTCGATAAAATCCTGTGTATCCTCAATCATCTTCTGCTGATTACGGTAAGCGGCCATCTGTTGTTCCCTTCGCTCACGGTGAAGTTCAACGTATTTTGAGTATGAAACCCTGTAATCATAGGCAACCCCAAGCGAAAGTTCAATGGTCCGCTGGGTAACATTATCGAGAAAAGCCTTATCGTGCGATATGAGCAGCAATGCTCCCGAGAAATCGCTAAGGTAATCTTCGAGCCATTGAATTGACTCAATGTCTAAGTGGTTAGTTGGTTCATCGAGTAGTAGGGCTTCGGGTTTGCGAAGAAGAAGTTTAGCAAGTTCAATACGCATTCTCCAACCGCCGCTAAATTCAGAGGTTTGTCGTTCAAAATCGCTACGTTTAAACCCGAGCCCCGTTAACGTTTGCTCAACCTGCGATTCGAGGTTTCCGCCTCCAACAATATGGTAATGATCGGTTTTATCGGTTAGCTGATTTATCAAATTGATATACGAATCGCTTTCATAATCTGTTCTTTCGGCAATCTCTTTTCCTAACCGATCAATCTCTTTCTTCAACTCAATGGTCTCCTTAAAGGCCAAAAGCGTTTCTGCCATTACCGTTCGACCATCAGCAATAACCATCTGCTGAGGCAGATATCCTATCCGAACATCATTTGGTACGGATATGCTGCCCGAGGTTGGCTTCATTTCGCCTACTACCAACTTTAATAGCGTTGATTTACCTGCACCATTCTTTCCTACAAGACCAATCCTGTCGCGCTGGGTGATTAAAAAGTTTATATCCTTAAAGAGTTGAAACCCACCAAAATTAACAGTAACCTGATTAACAGAAATCATCAATCGAAATTTTTATCCCACAAAAATATGAATTCCAAAGGAATCGACACCCAAAAAGGATTCTTATTATTTAAATGATCGTGAGTTCGATATAAGAAACAACGGTAATATGCTAAATTAACATGAGCTCGATTTAAGGAGGTAGTCAAACCCCTGTTATTTAATCGTTTTACAAAATAAGTTTTGTTGGAATAATGGAAAGATGGGATTTCTTCTAATGTTTTTCTTCTAAGCTTCCATCATTCCATTCTTCCAATTAATCCATAATGATAATAAACAAGCAGTAAACTAGTGTTATGTTAAGTATGTATTATTTCGTTTTTTTAAACCGATGGGTTAACCCATCGGTTATGCCCTGAATGCTATTACGTCATCGTATGATTAACATAACACTAGTTCTTACATCGAACTGATGTTAAATAATAACAAAAACTACTTAGAGCCTGAGTACAATATGAGGGTTATCACAAATTACTCTCAAATACTGTTTTTGTGCTCGCGAGATCGATTCTCTAAGTTCACAGTTTCTAATTTTCACGCCTTTTATAACCAAATATTAGCGAAGCTATCCCATAAGTTAAGCGAATTATCAGCAACTTTTTTTAAAAAAAATCAGGGACATTAGACATTATACAGATTAAGTATCAGCTGTTGTATCTATACTGCTTACCCAAAGCGTTATAGCCCGCGGAAAGGGGATTGTTCTAATAACTCCGCCTTTTAAGGCATAGCCGTCAACCTAATAATTGCATGTACCTGATAATGAGTTCATACAACTATTTTTCACCCCATTCCTTTGGAGAACAGGGTTCTTTGTTGTAATTTT
>RPRQ01000069.1 GCA_003818205.1 Bacteroidales bacterium | reverse complement strand
TTTTCTTCGTTTTTAACATAACAAAAAAGTTTATTGAAACGAATTTCAATAAACTTTCCTGTACACCATTAAATATAAACGCTACAGATACTTTTTACCAACTATTTTTGGCATATATACCACCAAAACCAAACCTTCGTGAATGCCGCTTTCCGCAACGCAAAGTTGAACTTGTCGGGTTATATTGATTAGCTCTCGTCGGTTTTTTGCTTCAAACCAGAGCTCTTTACGATAAGATTTCATCCGTACAAATATTTAATTTGCTAATAGTTAATGTGCTACAATTATGTCTTTAACACTCATTATTGAGCGGCTGTCTGCCGCCTGCCTGTAGGGTAGGTAGGCAATATTGGCTCCGCCGTCCGGCAGTTGCCAGATCGCTCCAGTTCCATTTTTCCCTGCCTACCGGCAGGCAGGCACTATTCCAATCAATCATTAAGGATATAATGATAATAAACAAGTAGTTAAGTTGCTTCTTACGTCGAGCTCACGTTAAGATAGATGAGAATTAGCAATACTTTTTGTTGAAGAATAGAGATTAAAATATGTAGCAGTTAGACGGTTACAGCAAGAACCCCTATTTTGTAATGCTTTCAACAACAAAAAGTTGAACTTGGATGTTAATTGCCTTTGTGCCTCTGTGTTTATCCCTTTCTTTTGTATTAATTAGCCCTTAAAATCATCCAATTCATTGGACAACTTCATAATTCTTATTACGTTCCCATCAATATCTTTTATTGGATAATAGGTTTCGATAAAAGAGGTTACGTTACCCTTCCAATTAATTTTCAGCTTAATTTTTTTACTCTTCCCCGCACGTAGTTCGTTCCAAAAAATCTCATACTCCGCCTTTTGGTTTTCGGTCATATCCAAACCATCTGAATGGTACTTTCCAACAATTTCGCTACGCTCAATGTTTAACCTATTCATTAGAGCTTCATTAACATTTACTATTTTACCATTCAGATCGTACTCAATAAAATAGGAAGATTCATTCAGCGAAGCAAGGAGGTTCTCAATTTCTGCCGATTTACGAGCAGCCTCCTCTTGAGTTGCCTGTAATTCCTCCATGTTCTGGCGCATCTCCTCCTCCTGTGCGGCCATCTCCTCCGATTGCTGCTGCGACTGCTCAAGCAATGCCTTTGTTCGTGCATTGATTCTAACCGATGATATCGTTGAGGCAATACTCTCTCCTATCTTCTCCAGAAACTCTATTTGATACTTTTCAATCCGATTAAACGAAGCCATCTCGATTACCCCAAGGACTTGGTTCTCAAACTTTAAGGGAATTAGTATTACACATCTTGGATTGGAGCCCCCTAATCCCGATGTAATCTCAACATAGTCTTTTGGAACAGTGTTTAGGAAAATAGTCTCCTTTTCCATAGCGCATGCTCCAACAAGCCCCTCACCTTTCTCTATTCGTTTGGTAACATATTTCTTTCTATCCCAAGCGTAGGTTGACACCAGCTCGAAGTACTGATCATCCTTATCCTCTTCATTCCAAAGAAAGATTCCACCCTGATTCGCCCCAAGATATTTTACTACAAACCGAATTATACTATCGCTTAAATCCTGTAAATCGTTATTATTCTCACGTAATATATCCGCAAATTTTGCAAACCCCTCGTTCGTCCATGTACGTTTTAAATCCTCTACCTTACGCTTCTCCTCGTCATCTTTGGCTTTTTTCAGGCTATCCCTCATATTAATGAGCGACTGACCAAGCGTATCCTTTTCGCTTAACAGGTGAATTTCCGAATCGTAGTTACCGTTTCCAATATTGGTTGATGCTATAGCCTTATTACTTAACCCCTCTACCGAGATATTCAGCGCTTTTGACATTTCCTCAATCTCATCGCCTGTGTTAAGAATTATTTTCAAATCGTCCGCAATCTCTCCATCAGCCAAACGATTGAGGCTTGTTGTAATTCGTCGGATAGGCTTGGTAAGTTTTCCGGAAACAAAGTACAGTACTATTACAATAAGCAATAAACCAACAATACCTACACCTAACGAAACATATAGAGCATTATCGGCTTCATGGGTAATAACTGTAATGGGGGTTGAAAGCACTAACGCCCATGGAGTAAATGTTTTACCAGCATTTATGGGTGCAAAGCATACCAAGTGCTTCTTTCCTAAATCATCGGTACTAATAAAATAGAACTCTGCCCCTTTCTGAATTCGTTCAATTATTTTTTCGGAGGTAATGCTATTAGGAAAAACCTCTTTAATATTTTTGTTCAAAACCTCTTTATTGGGGTGTCCTGCAACAATCCCTGCATTCGACACAATGAATGCAAAACTTCCTTCAACGGGTTTAATCTTTGATACAACCTCCTGCAAGCTCTCAAGGCCGACATCGGTTGCAACCTGACCGTTATATTTACCATTTATTAAAACCGGCGATGCGAATGTTACCATTAGCTTAACCTCGGATTTGCCAGCAGCAAATTGGTCTAAATAGGGTTCCCAAATCGCCTCAATTCCATTCTTTTTGAATCCACCGTATAAAGCGGGATCGCCAGTCATACTTCTCTCTTCATACTTCCATTTTACTTGACCATTCTCTTGCCAAGTATTGATAACAAATCGTCCATAATCCTTGGTATAACCAGGTAGAAACTCTTTATACTCCCAGCTATCCCATAGGGAAAATATTTGTGGATTTTCATGCAGAACGGGTAAATACATATCAAGGAATATTTTCTTCCATTGGTCTTGGGGTAAACTCCTGTACATTGTAAATGCCTGCGAAAATGTTCTTACCAAAGAGAGCTCCTTATCAAATATATTCTCTACCTTATCGGCTGAAATACGAGTTATATACTGAATTTTAAGAATAGCATCTCTAGAAATTATTTTCCGAGAACTTACCACAATATATCCAATGGCAACGATATAAAGAAAAGCAGAAATGGTAAGGATGTAGATCAGTATTTTCTGCCTGATTTTGAGTTTTATCTTCATTGCTTTATGAATTTAAGGTAAAAAATAAATAATCTACTATGTATAAGCACTTCAAAAGTACCTATATTTTTGAACTATTTTAACATTTACTGCATTAGATAAGGTGATTTTCCTCAATTCAAAAAACGTGTCAAAGTGTGGGTTAAAATATCAATTCCTTATTTGTTTAACAAACCTAATGGGTAAAAAAAAACACTCGCTCTGAGTGCTTTTCTTTTCGTTTTTCTATTGAAATTCATCCAATTCATGGGCGAGTTTCATCACCTTATAGGTATGCCCTTCGCCATCGGCAACAGGGAAATAGGTTTCAATTAAGTTAAGCGAATTTCCTTCCCAGGTGATCGTAGATTTCACCTTCTTGCTTTTACCTGCTCGAAGATCATCCCAGAATTTTCCATACTCCTTCTTCTGCTTTTCCGACATCTCAATATTACCTGAGTGATGAGTTCCGATGAGTTGTTGTCGGGTAATGCTCAATCGTTGCAAGAAAGCATCGTTCGCATTGATGATCGTTCCGCTCATATCGTACTCAACTATAAACGATGAAGCATTCAATGAGGTTAGCAAGCCCTCTATCTCTCCCGATTTACGTGCAGCCTCCTCCTGAGTAGCTTGTAGCTCCTCCATGTTCTGCCGCATCTCCTCTTCCTGTGCGGCCATCTCCTCAGCCTGTTGCTGCGATTGTTCGAGCAACGCTTTGGTGCGTTCGTTAATTCTAACAGCAAGAATTGTTGAGGCTATACTTTCGGCAACCTTCTCAAAGAATTCTATCTGATACTTCTCAATTACTTTAAACGATGCCATCTCGATTACGCCCAAAACGGTATTTTCATGCTTTAATGCCACCAATATAACGCATCGTGGATTTGCACTACCTAAACCTGATGTGATTGCCACATAGTCCTCGGGTACATCGGTAATGAAAATGGTCTCCTTCTCCAAGGCGCAAGCACCAACCAAACCCTCGCCTTTCTCAAGTCGTTTGGTAACATATTTCTTTCGATCCCATGCAAAGGTTGCAACCAATTCGAAGTACTGATCGTTTTTATCCTCCTCATTCCAAAGGAATATCCCCCCTTGATTGGCATCTAGGTACTTTACCAGATTCTTTATGACACCATCGCAGAGGAGCTGAAAATCGTTGTTATTCTGACGTAGAATATCGGCAAATTTTGCAAAACCTTCGTTAGCCCAGGTACGCTTCTGATCATCAACTTTACGCTTCTCCTCTTCAATGTATGCTTTTTTAAGACTATCGCGCATATCAATCAATGATTTACCAAGCATATCCTTATCGCTGAGCAAAGCAATCTCTGAATCGTATTGACCCTTTCCAATATTTATGGCTGATAGGGATTTATTATTCAATCCATCTACAGAGATATTGAGGGCCCTGGACATCTCCTCGATTTCATCACCAGTATTTATTTCAATTTTCAAATCGTCCGAAATCTCTCCATTAGCCAACCTATTCAGACTAGATGTAATTTTTCGAATTGGTCTTGTAAGATTATCGGAAACAAAAATTAGCACAAGAATTATTAAAAGAAGACCAATCATTCCAACAAAAATTGAAATATATAATGAACGATCCGCTTTTTGAGTCAATACCTTAACAGGGGTTGAAATCACCAACGCCCATGGTGTGGGTATATTGCTAATGTTTACCGGAGAGTAGCATACATAATACTTATTACCCAATGAATCGGTGTGGTAATATGAGAACTCCTCCCCTTTTAGAATTCTTTCGCCAAGTTTTTCATTCTTGAAATCGTTCTTATAAAGATCGGCTAAGCTCTTAAAGATGCATTCCTTATTCGGATGTGCAGCAATTATCGATTTATTAGAGACCAGAAATGCAACGCTACCTTCGAAGGGTTTAATCTTGGCTATATTCTCCTGTAACGTAGAAAGTACGAGGTCAACCCCTACCATTCCAATGAATTTCCCATTTATATTGATGGGCGAACCAAGCGAGGTCATTAACCTACGCTCCATATTACCAAAAATAAACTCATCGTAGTATGGCTCCCAAATAGCTTCAATAGCATCTTTCTTAAAGTTTCCGTATCTTTCTGGATCTCCTGTTAAACTTCGGGTTTCTCTATTCCAAGTAATCTCGCTACCCGATCGGGTAACAGTATGCGCAATTCTTCCATATGGTTTATCATAGCCAGGAACAAAGCTATTCATCTCCCAGCTATCCCAAAGGGTATAAATATGGGGGTGCGCTTTTAGAACAGGGACATACATATCAACCCATAGCTTTTGCCATTTTTCAGTAGGCATACTGTTGTAGATTGAAAATGCATTTGATAAACCTCGAATCAGTGAAAGATCCTTCTCAAAAAATAGTTTCACATCGCTAGCAGCTAGCTTTGTAGATAACTTCGAATTATTGAGAGATTCATTGAGTAAGCCGCGACGAGAATCTACAACGATATACCCAATTGCAACAACATACAATAATGCTGAAGCAGAAAGGATATAAAGTAGAATTTTTTGCCTAATCTTCAGTTTGATCTTCATATTTACCTAGAAATTTATCGGTTAAACTTAACCTTTTTTTAATAAAACTGCAACCTTTGAAACAACCTTAATTATAGAAAAATACTTTTCCCTCGATTTCTATAGATTTATCGTATAATCTTTATAAGCAAAAAAAACTAACTTGAACGCTAAAATGATATCTTTATTAAGAACCTAAAAATCACTAATGGTTTAAACTTCTTTAAAAATATACAGTCATATGAACACTTTAACCCTAAAACTCGAAAAAATGCAACGCATTAAATTTAAGAGGATTTTACTATCCCTTGTAATATTGGTTATTGCCACAGCAATTAATGCTCAAGAATACAAATACGAGTCAATTCCTGGAGACCCGTTAAATGCAAGAATTTATACATTGAGCAATGGTCTAAAGGTATATCTTTCGGTTTACAAAGAAGAGCCGCGAATCCAAACTTTTATTGCGGTAAGAGTTGGGAGCAAAAACGATCCTAAGGAAACTACAGGTCTCGCTCATTACTTTGAACATATGATGTTTAAAGGAACACCTAGTTTCGGTTCGCTCGATTGGGCAAAGGAAGAACCAATGATTCAGAAAATTGAATCGCTTTTTGAAGTTTACAGAGCTGAGACTGATCAGGATAAACGAAAAGCAATTTATCATACCATTGATAGTATTTCATACGAAGCCTCAAAGCTTGCTATACCCAATGAGTATGACAAGCTGATGACTGCCATTGGTTCTCAAGGTACAAATGCGGGAACATCGAATGACTATACCGTCTATATGGAGAACATTCCAAGTAATCAGCTGGAGAATTGGGCAATTATCGAAGCCAACCGCTTCGCACGACCAATCCTTCGCCTTTTCCATACCGAGCTGGAAACCGTTTACGAAGAGAAAAACATGTCGTTAACCAACGATGGCCGGAAAGCGGGTGAGATGATGATGAAAGGGCTATTCCCAAACCACCCATATGGACAGCAAACAACATTAGGCGAAGCGGAGCACCTCAAAAACCCTTCGATGAAAAATATCCGAGAGTTTTATGGTAAATACTATGTTCCTAATAATATGGCCATTGTTATGTCTGGCGACTTTGATCCTGATGTTGCAATCAAGATCATTGATAAGTACTTCAGCAAACTAAAACCGAAAGAGGTTCCAACCCTTAAATATGAGGCAGAGCAAACAATTACATCTCCAAAAGAATTTGAAGTTGTTGGTCTTGAGGCTGAAAATATCAGTATAGCATACCGTTTCGCAGGAGCGAACTCAAATGATGCTATCATGGTTGATATGGTAGCCACTATGCTTTCTAATGGGAAAGCAGGGTTAATCGATTTGAATATCAACAAAAAACAGCTGAGCCTTGGTTCACGTGCAAGCAATCAGAAAATGGCCGATTACTCAATGCTAAATCTTAGCGGTCGTAGCAAGAATGGTCAAACCCTTGAGGAGGTTAAAAAACTTTTACTAGATCAGATTGAACTACTGAAAAATGGTCAATTCCCCGACTGGATGCTCGATGCCGCTATAAATAACATGAAACTTCGCGAAATGAACATGTACGAATCTAACGGAGGTAGAACAAGGACTATGTATAACAGCTTTTTAAACCGAATTGAATGGAAAGATGCCATATCGTACATATCTAAACTCGAAAAGATTAAGAAAGCGGATCTAATTGCTTTTGCCAAGCATAACCTCAACAATAACTATGTAGTTGTTTATAAGCGGAAAGGTAAACCTGAAGATATTGCAAAGGTTCAAAAACCTGCTATTACTCCAATCCACATTAACCGTAATTCAGAATCTGAGTTCTTAAAGGGAATTAAAGGGAACAAGGTTGTTCCTATTGAACCCGTTTTTATTGACTATGATAAGGATATCCAGAAAAAAGCATTTACCAAGGAAATCGAAATTCTAAGCAAAGAGAATTTGGAGAATAAAACGTTTAACCTTGTTTACTACTTTCCATTCGGGAATAATAGCGATCCTACATTAGGGCTAGCAGCTCAGTATTTACAGCTACTGGGAACATCAAAGCTAACACCCGATGAGGTAGGACAGGAGTTCTATAAACTTGCATGTTCATTCAACGTTTTTGTTGGCGCTGACGAGATTACAGTTTCAGTATCGGGCCTAAGTGATAACGCTGAAAAGGCGATTGCACTAATGGAGAGTTTACTAAGCGATTGTAAACCAGATAAAGCTATTCTAGATGGTTTTATTGCCAATGTGATTAAGTCCAGAAATGATAGTAAACTAGTTCAACGATCAGTATTCGAAGGATTGGTTAACTACGCAACATTTGGTCCAAACTCTACATTTACAAATATACTATCAGCCGATCAGCTAAAGAGCCTGAATCCAGAGGATTTAACCAACAAGATTAAAGGATTAACAAGCTATATCCACAAGATCGTTTACTACGGACCGCTTAAAGCCGATGGACTTAGTAAAGTTCTTTCGCAATACCATAAACTTCCGATAACATTTAATCCTAATCCAGCTGAGAAGAAGTTTACTGAGCTAGAAACAAATTCTAATAGGGTTGTTTTTGCACATTACGAGGCAAAACAGTCTTATTTACAAATAGTTACAAAAAGTAGTGCGTACAACCAAGATTTACTACCTATAATAAGTGCCTATAACAGCTACTTTGGTGGTGGCATGAATGCTATTGTATTTCAGGAACTACGGGAAAAACGTGGATTGGCTTACACTGCACGATCAACTTACAACGTTCCTGATGATATCAATAAACCATTCATGAATACAAGTTTTATTGCAACTCAAAACGATAAAATTACCGATGCGTTCAATGCTTTTAATGAACTTTTTGATCAAATGCCTGAATCTGAAACAGCGTTTAACCTTGGCAAAGAATCGCTGATTACAGATATCCGCACTGAAAGAATAACTAAAATGAATCTGATTTGGAATTATCTTGATGCATTGAAAATGAATAGAAAGTCAGATATTCGTAAAGATTTCTATCAAAAAATCCCTTCATTTACCCTTGCGGATGTTAAAAAATTTCAAGAACAGTACATCAAGGGACAACCAAAAACTTACGTAATTCTTGGTAAAGAAGCTGATTTGGATTTCGCCAAGTTTGAGCAGATGTATGGCCCTGTTACAAAGCTTAAACTTGAAGATATTTTTGGGTACTAGTTTCTTAAACACAGAGACATGAAGACACAGAGGAATATTAATTTAATTTTCAATTATTTTGTCTTAATACCTCCCTGTTTAATTGTTCTGCTTTTTGGATTTTAACGTCTATCCTATATGTTAAATACAGGTTTTTATTTTTGGTTAAAAAACATATCAAATGAAAAGAATTCTTATAGCTATACTCACACTGATTCCTATGATTAATCATGGTCAGGACAGAATGACTGGTCTCACCTTTGCTACAAGGTCGGAGGTTATTGCAAAAAATGGAATGGCCTGTACAAGCCAACCATTGGCAACTCAGGTTGCTTTAGATATTCTGAAAAAGGGTGGTTCTGCCATTGATGCGGCCATAGCCGCTGATGCCATGCTTGGACTTGTAGAGCCTACGGGTTCAGGCATCGGAGGCGACCTATTCGCCATTGTTTGGGATGCAAAAACTCAGAAGCTATACGGTCTGAATGCTAGCGGTCGCTCTCCAAAATCGTTATCGTTAGCCTACTTCAAGGAGAAGGGGATAAAGCATATCCCTGCATTAGGCCCTTTACCCGTATCAGTTCCTGGTTGCGTCGATGGCTGGTTTGAGCTACACAAGAAATTTGGCAAGCTGAAAATGGAAGAAATTCTGCAACCAACAATAGGCTACGCTCGCGAAGGTTTTCCGCTAACCGAGCTCATTGCATACTACTGGCAGCGTAATGCTGAAAGGTTAAAGCAATTCGAAGGTTTTGCCGAAACCTATATGCCCAACGGCAAAGCCCCTGCTAAAGGTGAAATTTTTAAAAACCCTAATCTTGCAAACACTTTAGAATTGATTGCAACAAAAGGGCGAGATGAATTCTATAAAGGAACCATTGCAAAAACAATCGACTCATATATGAAGAAACAGGGAGGTTTCCTATCCTATGAGGACTTTTCATCGCATGTATCAGAATGGATTGAACCGGTTTCCTCATCATATCGTGGTTACGATATTTGGGAACTCCCCCCCAACGGACAGGGTATTGCGACTCTTCAGATTCTAAACATCCTTGAAAACTATGATATTGCATCGATGGGATTCGGTAGCGCTGAGTACATACACCTATTTCTTGAGGCAAAAAAGCTTGCATTCGAGGATAGAGCAAGATATTACGCTGATCCTTCATTCTCAAACATTCCTTACAAACAGCTAATCTCAAAGGAATATGCTAAGGAGCGGATGAAGCTGATTAACCCAAACCGAGCGGCCAACAGATACGATGCGGGTGAGCTGAAAACGAGCAATACCATCTACCTGACCGTTGCCGATAAGGATGGGAATATGGTTTCGTTAATACAGAGCAATTACAGGGGAATGGGCTCGGGGATGACCCCAACAGGTTTAGGATTTGTACTGCAAGACCGTGGCGAAATGTTTTCGCTTACCGAGGGGCATCCAAACGTTTTTGAGCCAGGCAAACGACCATTTCACACAATTATTCCTGGGTTTATTACCAAGGATGGGAAACCTTACATCAGCTTTGGCGTAATGGGTGGAGAAATGCAACCACAGGGGCATGCTCAAGTGGTTATTAATCTTATCGATTTTAAAATGAATCTTCAAGAGGCTGGAGATGCTCCGCGCATACTACATGAAGGTAGTTCAGAGCCAACCGATGAAAGGATGACCGATGGCGGGAAGGTTTATCTCGAATCGGGTTTCGATTATCAAGAAATAAGAAGGTTACTTCTCAAAGGTCATAAAATTGGCTATAGCCTTGATGGCTATGGCGGTTATCAGGCTATTATGTTCGATGCAAAGAATGGTGTTTACCACGGAGCATCGGAATCGAGAAAGGATGGGCAAGCAGGAGGCTACTAGCCTTTTAATCAAATTCTAAAGAGAAAGCCTAATATAATAAAGGCTTTCTCTTTTTGCGTTTTATATACCTTTAAATTTACAATTCATCCATAATTTTTCCCATTTCATCGTTAACGTATTGTATATAAAATAAAGCCATTCAATATTTGCAAAAAATATAACCGATTCAAAAAATGAAAAAATATTTAACATTTCTATTCTTTCTGGCTTACGCTTTTGGTTACTCAAACCCCATAACCCAAACCGTTAGGGGTGTTCTGACCGATAAACTTACTAAAACCCCAATCCCTGGGGCAAATGTTATTATCCTTAATACTAACCCGTTAAAAGGTACCATAACCGATGAGCTGGGTCGATTCAAGGTGGATGAGGTTGAGATAGGCCGAATCAGTATCAAGATCACCTTTATCGGGTACTATGATGTAAACCTCACGAATATTAGCCTTCAATCGGGGAAGGAGCTCGTGCTGAATATTGAGATGGAGGAGCAAGTGGTAATGGGCGAGGAAATTATCGTTAAGGCGAATAAAGATAAATCGGTTGCCCTAAACAAGCTCTCAATGGTAAGCGCAAGAGGCTTTACCGTTGAAGAAACCGAAAGGTATGCGGGTAGCCGTAACGATGTTGCCCGCATGGCGTCAAACTACGCAGGGGTAGTGGGAAACAACGATTCAAGGAACGATATTATAATCCGTGGAAACTCCCCCTCAGGCTTACTTTGGAAGCTCGATGGGGTTGATATACCCAACCCGAACCACTTCGGCGCAACGGGAACAACTGGAGGTCCTGTAAGTATGCTTAACAATACGCTGCTCGATAACTCCGACTTTTTTACTGGGGCTTTCCCTGCTGAGTATGGTAACGCCACTGCTGGTGTATTCGACCTCAAAATGCGAAATGGGAATAACGAGAATTATGAATTCTTAGGACAGATTGGCTTTAATGGTTTTGAGCTGGGCGCCGAGGGTCCAATATCAAAAAGCAAGGGTTCATCGTTTTTGGTGAATTACCGTTACTCAACTTTAGGGGTTATGGAAAAAATGGGGATCGACTTTGGAACTAGCGGAATTCCATACTATCAGGATTTATCATTCAAAATTAATTTGCCGAGAACTCGAATTGGAGCTATTTCAATATTCGGATTGGGCGGTATCAGCGATATTATGCTTTGGGACAGCAAAAAGGATACTGCCGATAAAAAGATTGATTTTTACGGAGGCGAAGGTTTCGATCTTACCAACGGTAGTGATATGGGCGTTATTGGAATAAATCATACCTACCTTTTTAACGATAAAACGTATATAAAGACAAGCCTTTCGGCATCGGGACATCGTTTCGCAACTGTAATCGATTCAATAAACCCTACCACTAAAATAAAAAGTCCGTGGTATCGGAATAACTTCATAGATAAGAAAATACTTATCTCCTCATTCATAAACCATAAATTCAATAGCCGACATAGCATTAAATCAGGGGTTGAACTTAATAACCTTCGCTTCAACTATGCAGATAGCATTTATAAGCTTTACAAAGGTCGATTTGAGGATATCCGTAATACCGATGGCTCCACTTGGCTTATCCAGCCCTACGCTCAATGGCAATTCAAAATAACAAATTATGTAACATTAAATATTGGGATGCATTTCACTTATCTTGATTTAAACGAAACGTCATCGCTTGAACCTCGGCTTGGGGTTCGCTGGAAGGCAAGCAGTAAATCAGCATTTAGCCTTGCATACGGATTACATAGCCAAGTTGCCCCATTACCGATTCTGTTTAGCCTATCGGAGGTTGCTGAGAACACCTACGTGTCGCCCAATAAAAATCTCGACTTAATGCGAAGTAATCATTTTGTTGCTGGTTATGATTATAAAGTAAATGAGTTTACAAGGATTAAAGCCGAGGCATACTACCAAAGCATCACCAAAGCAGGGGTCGATGGCAACAAGGAGAGCACCTATTCCATTCTAAACGAAGGTGCCGATTTTGGGGTTTGGGCTCCCGATACGCTGAAAAGCACTGGAACTGGTAAAAACTATGGCGTTGAGCTTACCATTGAACATTTTCTGAACAAAGGTTTTTATTTCCTAATTACCACATCGATATTCGATTCCAAGTATAAGGGTAGCAATGGGGTTGAAAACAATACAGCATTCAATAATAACTACATCGTAAACGGGCTAATCGGGAAGGAGTTTAAGTTCAACTCCAAATCGGGAAAATCAACAAAATCATTAAGTCTTGACATTAAAACAACCTATGCCGGGGGTAAACGCAGAGCTGAATGGAGAGCAGTACAGCTCCCCGACGGTCAATTCTATCAAGATTATATTGATGATAACGCCTACTCATTAAAGCTAAAAGACTATATTCGAACTGATTTCAGAATTGCATTCAAGATGAATAAACGCGGCTTTACCCAAGAATGGGGTATCGAAATCACAAACCTTTTCGATAACAAGAACGTTTACAGCAATAAGTTCAATAAGCAAACTGGTGTTGGGAGCAATACCTATCAGCTAGGTTTTATGATGATTCCGCAGTATAGGATTATATTTTAAGAGTAACTAATAGATATGTATATTTGTTTGAGGAATCAAAAAAACTATGGATAATACTATTACTATCAATCAAAAGACCTGCAAGGATTGCCTACTGTGCATAGAGGTTTGCCCTAATAAAATTCTTGCGAAAAGCAGCTCAAATGAAATAGCCGTTAGGTCCGATAGAGCTCATACGTGTTTTCGGTGCGGGCAATGCATGGCTATTTGTTCAACTCGTTCAATTACTGTTAATGGTTTATCGTACGAGCACGATTTCTTCAGCTTACCCGATGATACATCTACTGAAAATGCTTTTTATAAACTGATATTTACCCGTAGAGCGATACGCAATTTTAAAGATAAACCTGTGCCAAAGGAATTATTGGAAAAAATTGTTCAAGCTATTTCGTTTGCACCTCCAAGTTTTCCTCCCTTGAAAATCAAGATTATTGTTGTTGAAAATACGGAGTTGATTAGGAAAGCATTACCAAATATGATAAAGTTGTATGATGGGCTAATCAAAGCGGTTAAAAATCCTATAATTAGATTTTTTATTAAAAAGGAGGTGGGTAAGAGAAAATATAAAACAATGCAGGAGCACCTAATACCTTTATTAAAGAGCCGATTACCAGAGCTTAAAAATGGGACGGAAGATACCCTCACGCGAAACGCTCCGGCAATGATTCTTTTCATTGCAGATAAAAACGAAGAAGATATCAGCCAAAATATTTCCATAGCAGCTACATACGGGATGCTGGCTGCTCATTCGCTAGGATTAGGGGGTTCAATAATGGATATAATTCCTCCAGCAATTGAGCGAGACAAAGAGTTAAGGAGACTGTTTTGTATTCCCGAAAATCACGAGGTAGTAACATCTTTAACTATTGGATACCCGAAATATAAATACCTGCGAGGAATAAAAAGAAATTTAAAAAGCGTGGAGTGGCTATAGGTAACCTTTAAAAATTCTAATATGACAGAAATACATAATATAGCGCTATTCTTTGGTCTTTCATGGTTGTTAATAATAACACCTGGGCCTGATTTGATATACGTATTAACAAGAGGCATTTCAATGGGCAGAAAAGCTGGATTAATTTCGGCCGTTGGAGTGACTTTAGGAATTCTTGTACACACTATATTTGCAGCACTAGGACTTTCTATACTTCTCAAAACATCGGCATTAGCCTTTTCAATTGTAAAAGTAATTGGAGCTGGATATCTAATATATCTAGGTTTAAAAACCGTATTAAGCAAAAGTGATTTTAAAATTGAAAAATGTAATAATATATCTAGCAGAAAAATATTCACACAAGGGCTGATCTCCAATACACTTAACCCCAAAGTGGCTCTGTTTTTCATAGCATTTCTTCCTCAGTTCATCAATATTAATGGTCAGAATGAAATCGCCGCTGTGCCGTTTGTAATACTAGGATTAATTTTCGCATTTTGCACTTTAGCTTTTCTTGGAACTTTAGGGTATTTCTCAGGAATACTTGGTCAATATATTATGAAGAGCGATTCTATCACAAGCTGGATTAAAAATATTTCAGGAAGCATATTGATTCTTTTAGGGATAAGATTAGCATTTGTAAATCAGAAATAACGTGAGTTCGATATAGGAAATAGTGGTAATGATCTAATATATAATTTGTTACAAATTTTTCATTTGAAATTAGAATGGTGCCTGCCTACCGGCAGGCAGGCGGCAAGCAGGCACTCTTCCAATTAATCATTAAGGATATAATGATAATAAACAAGTAGTTAAGTTGATTCTTACGTCGAACTCACGTTAAATAATAAAATCTAGGTACAACTGCGATAAATAACAATGATTTTATGAAAATAAACCAAATAGAAAGCAAATTAACTTATGATGATTATTCTAACTATACTAATCGTTAATTGGTAGTTATTTCATAAACTATTTCAAATTGCTATGTTCAAATACTCCGATGCAACCAAACGAATGACTCATAATAAATGGGTGATAATTATTGGAATATCAGCGATTACCTTTGGTGCTCCATTTATTTTTGGGGAGTATAGAAACGGTCTTTTCTCACTAAAAACACTTCTTGGCATTTCGGGTTCACTGCTGACCACAGCCATAATGTGGTTTGGAGTAATGACCATTGTGAGATATTTGTGGAAAAAACATCCTTGGGAGAAAGACCCGTTAAAACATATTATCATTGAGGTTCTAGCCATTCTAGCATATACATTTGTGGTTGGAACAATTTTCTATTCAATAAACGAAATTCATCCTATCGAATCGTTCGAAAAAAATCTTCGACTATCAACCTATTTCACACTTTCAATTACTTTTCTCGTTACATCGTTGACTGAAGGTTATTTCTTTTTTAGTAAATGGAAAGAGACAAGGATTTTGACCGAAAAGTTAGAAAAAGAGAATATCAGAAGTCAGTACGAAACACTTAAAAGCCAAATTAATCCGCACTTTCTATTCAATAACTTGAACACCTTGGCAAGTTTAATAGAGGATAATCCTAAGGCAGCTGTTGAATACGTTCAGCAAACCGCCGATTATTATCGCTCTATTCTGAACCTAAAAGACAAAGAGATTATTAATCTTGAAGATGAGATAGAATTAATTAAAACGTTTTATACACTTCAGAAAAATAGGTATGGCGATAATCTGATTCTCAATATCAATTTACAAAATAGTAATTCAAACAGCTATGTTGCCCCGTTATCACTTCAAATGCTGGTAGAGAATGCCATAAAGCATAATATCATATCTAAGGATAAACCGCTAACCATTGATATTTATATAAAAGAGACCAATATTATTGTCTCCAATAACCTACAGAAACGTGAATTAGAACAAGCATCAACTCAATTCGGATTAAAAAATATCAAGGATAGATATTCATTCTTATCAAACAGAAGCGTTGAAATAACGGAGAACGATTTTACCTTTACCGTATCAATTCCAATCCTAAGTATGTAGTATGAAGGTTCTGATTGTTGAGGACGAAATTGCGGCTGCTCGCCGATTGACGAAAATGCTCCAAAGCATTGAGCCAAGTTCTGAATTGATGGCAATTACCGATAGTATATCTTCTACAGTTTTGTGGCTAAAAGAGCATGGAGAACCCGATCTTATCCTTATGGATATTCATTTAGCCGATGGTTCGAGCTTTAAGATTTTCGAGCAAATTAAAATCAAGTGCCCAATAATCTTCACCACAGCGTACGATCAGTATGCCATTCAGGCGTTTAAGGTGAATAGCATCGACTATCTCCTTAAACCCATAAAACAGGAGGAATTAGCCTTTAGCCTGAATAAATTCAAGGAAAAAAGCGTTGAAACATCGAATTCTGACATCGAAAGGCTGATTAATGAGCTAAAAAAACCGCAGCAAAACTACCAGCAGCGGTTTGTAGTTCAGTTTGCCGATAAGCTTAAATCCATTGAAGCGGTTACCATTGCCTATTTCATTGCCATGGAGAAATCGGTATTCCTCATAGCGAATGATGGGCATCAATTCGCCATCGATTATACCCTTGAAAAGCTTGAAGAGGTATTAAATCCAAAAATATTCTTTAGAATAAACCGTAAGTTCATCGTTAACTTCTCGGCAATCAAGGGGATGTTTACCTACTCCAAATCAAGGGTAAAGATTGAATTAACCCCAAGTCCCGAAACGGAGGTGATTGTCAGCTCCGAAAGGGCTTCGGGATTTAAGGAGTGGCTAAACCAGTAGGAAATTCAATATTTATCAAACATAAAATCAATCTGAAATGAAGATGATATTCAAAATACTATTTACCTCAATAGTTCTATCCCCTTTTTATACTTTTGGCCAAGATTACAACGTAGGAGAACAAACTATTATTTACACCGATAGTTTGAGAAATAGAATGATTAAAACAGAAATCTGGTACCCTACTAATGAAACGGACTCAACATTTGAAAGAAAAACAGATTTGCCTTTTGTTTTAAGCCCAACGATAAGGAATGCAAAAATTACTAACCAGGTTTTTCCTCTAGTAGTTTTGTCGCATGGGACAGGCGGTAATAGATTTGGTTTGGCGTGGTTAGCCATTGCACTAGTAAAGCAAGGATATATTGTGATATCGCCAGATCATTGGGGTAACACCTTTGATAATAAAATCCCCGAATACTTTGTTAGATACTGGGAAAGACCTATGGATATTAGTTTTTTATTAACTCATTTTTTAAATGATAAGCCATTCTCTCAACAAATTGATACGAGTAGAATCGGTATGGTAGGATTTTCATTTGGAGGCTATACTTCATTAGCGTTAGCTGGTGCTGATCTTAACTGCGATTTACTTAAAACGATTTCAAAAACAGAGCAGGGGAAAAAAGAATTTAGCATTCCTGAACTGGGCGACTTAAGAAAATTAGTAGATAAAATCCCATGCGAAAACATACACAATACATTTAAAGACAATAGAATTAAGGCTTTCGTTGCTTTAGCTCCTGCTTTGGGTTTAGGCTTTGATAACATGGGGCAAACAAAATATTTAACTGCTCCCATATTGATTATAGGTGCTGAAAATAATCGAATTGCACCGATAAAAAGTAATGCGGAAAACTACAATAAGCTAATTCCCCACTCTCTGTTTATAAAATTAGAGGGTAAAATTGGGCATTATGTTTTTATAAATGAAGGGGATGAGAGCCTAAAAAAAGAAGCACGAACTTACTACAAGGACGATAAAGCCATAAATAGAAAAACGATTCACCGTAACGTTGAAAAAGAGATTATTACTTTTTTTCAAAACACAATGAACAAATATGCATACAGAATAACTTACAAAACAATAAGTTACACAAAAAAACGTAGAATCATTTGCTACATTTAAATTCATTGCAAAAACATGGATAATTCTGACGAATTCAATGAAATTGTCATGAATTTCATTGAATTGAGAAACTAATAATTAGATTATGAGAACAGCAGCAATTTTTGGAGCTACAGGTTTAATCGGGAGTCATTTGGTTCAGCTATTAACACACAATAATGATTACCAAAGGATTTTCTCGTTCACCCGAAGAAAACCTGAATCAATTCCCGATAAGGTTGAGCATATCGATTTTAATCCCAATTCTATCTCAATACCCAATGGCATTGATGATGTATTCATTTGCCTTGGAACAACCATGAAAAAAGCAAAATCGAAGGAGGCCTTCCTGAAGGTTGATTTTGATATGGTGGTTGAGATTGCTAAACAAGCAAAAATATCAAACGTAAAGCGCATTGTTGTTGTAAGTTCGCTTGGAGCCGAGACAACATCAAACAACTTCTATCTTCAAACAAAGGGTAAAATGGAGGAAGCAGTAAAAAAGTTTGAGTTCGAATACTGTGGAGTTGTTCGCCCTTCACTTCTATTAGGTAATCGTAAAGAATTTCGATTTGCCGAAAAAATGGCAATCGTGTTCTTCAAGATTTTTAGCTTTATATTTGTCGGCTCAATCAAGAAGTATAAGGGGATTTATGCCGAAGATGTTGCTAAAAGCATGATTATGCTCGCACAAAACGGGAAAGGAATTGTAACAGTGGAATCAATTATTCTTAAAAAAATAGCAGATGGGTACAGCAAGTAATAAAAGTGAAGTATTTCAATGGTTAGTTAACAATAGGCAAAGCGTTCGGGCCTACAAACCCGATATGGTTGAAAAGGATAAAATTGATAGAATAGTTGAAGCGGGTCGCATTGCCCCTTCCGCATGTAATGCTCAACCCTGGAAGTTCATAGTTGTCGATGACCCTGAGCTGAAGAATAAAATTGCTGATGCAACATCGAATAGGGTAATTGGTATAAACCATTTCACAAAACAAGCACCAGTTCATATCGTAGTAGTTTTGGAATCGGCCAACTTCAACTCCAACTTCGGCAGCCTAATGAAGGACAAAAACCTACCCCTGATTGATATTGGTATAACCACCGCACAAATGTGCCTTCAGGCAACAGCAGAGGGTCTTGGAACCTGTATTCTTGGATGGTTTAATGAAAGAACAATTAAGAAACTCCTAGATATTCCAAAAAGTAAACGGGTTATTCTGGTAATAACGCTAGGTTATGCGGCAAATGATGAACTTCGAGAGAAAAAAAGAAAAACAACTGATGAAGTTGTAAGTATCAATAAGTATTAGCGAACTAAAGCCCTCTTATATAAGTCTAAGAATTTGGGACTCTCATTCTCCCAAACGAGTTCATTATAGGCAATCCCAAGGTTTGTTATCGTCTTTTCCCTGAGAATCTTATTCTCAAAAAAATCGATTACCATACCTGCCAGCTCTTTAGGATTGCGAGTCCTTGCTACCAGACCAATATTATACTTCTCAACTATTTTCGACATCTCCGGTAAATCGCTTACCAAAACAGCTATTTGAGCTTGAATATAGTCGAATAGTTTATTAGGCAGAGCATACCTATAGTTTAAGCCTAAATCTTCCTCCAACGAAATGCCCAACCAAGCTTTCGAGGTTAAAAAGTGTAATTTATCATAGGGCAACCTACCCCTGAATTCAACCCTATCGACAATATTTAGCTCAATAACTCTTTTGCGAAGTTTTATTTCCAAATCACCGCTTCCAACAATCATCAAATAGTAGCAAGGTAAATTGTTTATCATCTCAATGGCTAACTCCAAACCTCTTCCCTCGTTCAATACTCCTTGGTATATTATCGTAGGTCTTACGCTTTTATGCCCAAAATTCTCATTCCTAAAAGGGAAATTTCTGATTACCGCCATCTGAATACCGTACTTCTTGTGGTACTCATTGGCTATACCCTCCGAAACGGTACTTGAATACTTAATTCCTTTAATGCATAATCTTTCTATTATTCTCCAAATGCCTCTGACAATAGGCCTTCCAATTAATTCAGGAACTTCGGTGTAATACTCATGACTATCATAAACCAAATTCTTCCCTTTGAAAAAGCAACCCAAACGGCATCCTAGAAGTGTATCGAGATCGTTTGAGCAAACTAAATCGAACCTATGAAATAGAAGGTAAAAGAAAATTCTAACGTTGAAAAAGAAGTAGAAGAGAAAGCCCTTTCGAAATATCATGCTAAAAAGCTTAACACGATACTTCCGATTAATGCTCTTGGGGGTACCCGATAACCTTCGACCAATGGTGAGTACATCATGCCCCTCTTGGTATAATGTTAATGAGCTACGATGAACTCGCTGATCGGAAACCAGATCGGTAGATGCAAATAGGATAATTCGTGCCATTTTTTTTTATTAATAAGTGCTAAGATATAAATAAAACCCCAAAAGTGCCGAATTGTTTAGCATTACTTATATTTGTAAAAAAGTAGAAGATGATTGAGATAAAGAAAGATTTCCCCTTAAAATCTAGAAATACATTTGGTTTAGATGTCAACGCCCGCTTCTTTGTCGAAGCGAGTAAGGCCGATAAGATTTCATTCTCACTCAACTATGCATCATACTACAACCTCCCAATAATGGTACTTGGAGGAGGAAGTAATATTCTATTTACCAAAAATTACGAAGGACTTATTATCCATCCATTAATCCAAGGGATTGAAATTACTGACGATGCACAACAAAGCATCACTGTTCGTGTTGGCGCAGGGATTACTTGGGATTCATTGGTCGAATGGAGCGTCTCAAGGGGTTATGGTGGGTTAGAAAATCTATCGTTTATTCCAGGAGATGTTGGGGCAAGCCCAATTCAGAATATTGGGGCTTATGGGGTTGAAGCAAAGGATAGCATTGTAAAGGTTGAAGGGCTAAATATCATCACAAAAAAAATGATCGAGTTTACCAATGCCGAATGCCTTTTCGACTACCGATATAGCATATTCAAGGGTGAACTTAGGCATCGAGTTATAATTACGCATGTACATTTCAAACTCTCAAAAAGCCCTACTCTAACTACCCATTACGGAAATCTTGATGAGGAGATTGAAAAATTAGAAGAAAAGTCCATTAAAACAGTTCGCGAAGCGGTTATCAATATTCGCAGGAGAAAACTTCCCGATCCTGCTGAAATTGGTAACGCAGGGAGTTTCTTCAAAAATCCTGTTGTTAAAGCATCGAACTTCGAAAGCATTCAAAGTAAATTCGATAAAGTACCATCATACCCCGCAGCAGAAAACAATGTGAAAATTCCTGCTGGATGGCTAATTGAGCAATGCGGTTGGAAAGGAAAGCAAATTGGTAATTGCGGTGTGCACAAGGATCAAGCACTTGTTATTGTTAACCTTGGGAATGCTACTGGGAAAGAAATATTAGACCTTGCCCATCAAATTCAAAAATCAGTTGTCGATCAATTCGGAATCGAACTTGAGATGGAGGTAAATGTAGTTTAATTTGAAAATTTGTAACTATTCAGCAGTAGTCGAAATGAACAAAAACCACTGAGACACAGCCTGTCCCGATGTATCGGGACGGGCTGTTTCTCAGTGGTGAATAGTTACAAATTTTCAAATTAAAGAATTACCTATAAATCCTCTCCTTATTCAAAGCCCTCTGGTATGCATTCGCATTCCGATTATGCTCGGCAAGAGTTCTAGCAAAAACGTGATAACCCGAAAAGTCATCTTTTGCACAGAAATAAAGGTATTGATGATTTTCATGGTTCAGAACAGCATCAATGGACGATATTGAAGGGCAGCATATTGGCCCTGGGGGCAATCCATAATCCTTGTACGTATTGTAAGGTGATTTAATCTCAAGGTGTTTTGTTAAAATTCGCTTTATACCGAAATCACCTAGGGCAAACTTAATGGTTGGGTCGGCCTGTAACGGCATACTTCTCTTTAACCTGTTAATATAAACTCCTGCAATTCTAGGTCGCTCATCGCGTTTATTCGATTCCTCCTCAACGATTGATGCCAAAGTCGAAATTTCTTCTCGCTTTAAATTAATGGCTTTCGCCTTTTCATCCCGCTCCTTACTCCAAAACTGATTGTGCTCCTTTTTCATTCTCTCAAAGAATGATTCGGCATCAGTGTTCCAATAAAATTCATAGGTATTGGGGATAAACATCGATATTAGGGTTTTGTCGTTGAACCCATAATTTTCAGGGGTATCCGATTTTTTGAACAATCGAATTATCGAAATGGAATCCGCCTCTATTTGATGCGATACTTTGCCCGCAAGCTGCTCAGGGATTCTCACATTGTTAAAGGTAACCTTTACGGGTGATTGAGTTGCGGTAATTAGCATTCGAACCAAAGACCTATTGCTCATCCCTGATTTTATTCCATAACAACCCGGTTTTATCCTATTTATATAACCTAAAGATTTTGCTGATCTCGTAAATGATTCTATATCAACAACCAAATTATTCCTTTTAATACTATCAACTACAGCATTAAAATCGGAACCGGTTGCGATATAAAGGAGTTTATCCTTTTCTAGCTCAACATTCGAGCGATACATCCTATTGTAGTAGTTGAATCCAAATACTAAAAGCGTAATTACTCCAAGAGTAATTACGCCAATAATATAATACCACCTATTTAGCTTTGTATATTTCCGAATCATCCCTACAATATCGACTATTCAAAAGAAGATATAATTTATTTCAATAACGCTACCGCTTTTGCAATCCTCTCAGCCGCATCCTTTAACTTTTCATCAGAAGTAGCATACGAGAAACGGATGTAGTTTGGAGCACCAAATGCACTTCCAGGAACCAATGCAACATGGCCAACATTTAAAAGAAACATGGCTAAATCATCGGAGTTTTTAATCTTAATTCCATTATACTCTTTGCCAAAGAAATACGAAACCTCAGGGAATATATAGAACGCACCACCTGGCATATTTAATCTAAATCCATTAATCTTTGAAATTGCATCAACAATCAAATTGCGACGACGTTGGAACGCTTCAAGCATAACCTTTGTTGTTTTGCCATCGGAGTTGAATGCTGCTGCGGCAGCTTTTTGTGCTATGGAGCAAACGCCTGATGTTTGTTGACCCTGCAACTTTACGCTTGCTTTAGCAATCCATTTAGCAGAGGCCGAAAAACCAATTCTCCAGCCAGTCATTGCATACCCCTTCGAAACACCATTGATGATAATAACCCTATCGCGAATATTCTCGAACTGCGCAATGCTCTCATGCTTACCTGTAAAATTGATATGTTCGTATATTTCATCCGATAGGACGAGTAGATTTGGATGCTTAGCAACAATATCTGCAATGGCTTTAAGCTCATCATGCGTATAAATGCTACCCGTTGGGTTTGATGGTGAGCAAAGCATTAAAACTCTAGATTTTGGGGTAATTACTGCTTCCAGCTGCTTTGGGGTAATCTTAAAATCGCTTTCGAGCCCAGTCTCAATAACTACACTTTTCCCTTCAGCCAGCTTAACCAGCTCCACATAGCTAACCCAGTATGGTGCAGGAACAACTACCTCATCGCCCTTATCAACAACGCAAAGTAGTATATTAGAAAGGCTATGCTTAGCTCCTCCAGATACAACTATTTGGTCGGGAGTATATACAAGGTTGTTTTCCTTTTTAAGTTTGCTACAAATTGCATCAAGCAAATCCTTGTAACCCGAAACAGGTGAATAGAAGGAGAAGTTATCGTCAATTGCCTTTTTTGCAGCTTCCTTTACAAAATCGGGAGTAAAGAAGTCGGGTTCGCCAACGCTAAGGTTGATAACATCAATCCCTTGACTTGAAAGTTCTCTAGATTTTTGAGACATGGCTAGTGTTTGTGATTCCTCAAGGGCAGCTATACGAGCAGATACTTTGTCCATTACTATAAGCTTTAGGTTAATAGTAAAATGATTTATTTCTTTTTGTAAATTTAAAACGCTAAAATTACATTTTATTGAGCATCTAAAAACAATTGATCTGAAAAAATATGCTTCTAGCTGATATTCTTAAAATTGTACTCCCTGCACTGCTTGTTTTTCTGGCAGGTTACCTTGCAATGGCAAGACTACTACGCAATGATGCCGACCGCCGAAAGGGTGAAATAATGCTTGCCAACCAACGAATTTCAACCCCAATACGATTGCAAGCTTACGAAAGATTGGTGCTTTTCCTCGAACGAATTTCACCCGAATCGATGATTGTTAGGGTTAACCAACCTAGCATGACCGCCCAAAACCTACAATCGGCCTTACTCAGCACCATCCGTGCTGAGTGGGAGCATAACCTTTCGCAGCAGCTATACGTAAGCAACGAGGCGTGGGAGTTGACCCGAAACGCAAAGGGAAACATGATTAAGCTGATTAACATCTGCGCCGAGAGGGTTGACCCTGATGCACCATCCATCTTTTTTAGTCAAAAAATTCTTGAGCTGATGGTCGAGCTGGAGCAACACCCAACGAGCATTGCCATCGATAAGCTGAAAAAGGAGGTTGGTGAGTTTTTTTAGACATAATAGTTAAAAATGGTTGGTAAAATGTTAATCAATCATAGATTGCAAAAGGGTTTCAATTAGTTAAATTGAAACCCTTTTCATTTTCAGTTTTATTATGAGATTCTAATGTCATCATTTCAAAAGGCAAA
>RPRQ01000068.1 GCA_003818205.1 Bacteroidales bacterium | reverse complement strand
GCCATATTATCTTTCAATTGGTTTTGCCTTGTTTATGGTTGGACGTATGACTGGTAGTTACATGATGAAATTTATTAAACCTACTCGCTTATTAGCAATATATGCGGCACTTTGTTGTTTACTGCTTCCAATTGTCAGTTCTAATCTGGGATGGATATCATTAATTTCACTTTATGCCATTTTCTTTTTGATGTCCATCATGTTCCCTACAATTTTTGCCCTAGGCATAAAAGATTTAGGCCCAAAAACAAAGAAGGCATCGTCGTTCATTGTTATGAGCGTTGTGGGAGGTGCGCTATTTCCACCAATTATGGGCCTGATTTCTGATATTCATGGTATGTCAATGGGTTTCTTTGTGCCAATTCCATTATTCCTGTTTATCCTTTACTATGCTTTACGAGGGTACAGAATAGTTGAGAAAGGTTAATTTTAATTATAACTACGCTGATTATCAATGACTATTTTTAGTAATTAACTTAATTAGTATGAAAAAAACACTTATTACACTTTCAGCACTATTCATTCTCTTTCAGTGAGCATTTTCCCAGAAAGTTCTCACCAAAAATGAACGGATGCAATGGTGGCGGGAAGGCCGCTTTGGAATGTTTATCCATTTTGGTGTCTATTCCATTTACGGTGGGGTGTATAACGGTCACCCAATGCGCAAAGGTGGAGCGGAATGGATCATGAACCGCTCAAAAATACTCGTTGCCGAATACCATAAGATGGCAAAACAATTTAATCCTGTGAAATTTGATGCTGATGCCTGGGTTAAAATGGCAAAAGATGCCGGAATGAAATATATTGTAATAACATCTAAACATCATGATGGTTTTGCTTTATTTGAAACAAAAGCAAGTAAATGGAATGTTGTTGATGCAACCCCGTATGGAAAAGATTTAATAAAGCCAATTGCTAAAGCCTGTAAAAAGTATGGGGTCAAATTCGGCATTTATTATTCTCAATCACAAGATTGGAACAACCCCGGAGGTTTGGCTGCTCCCAAAAAGGCAACAGAAGGATGGCTGAATCCCGATTCAGTAAAAGTTGATGCTTATACCCGTTCACATACCGGACATTGGGATTCATTGCAAACTACCTCAACCTTTGACGAATACATCGATAAGGTGGCTATACCCCAGGTAAAGGAATTATTCACGAATTACGGTGAAATTCCAGTTCTCTGGTGGGATACTCCATACTATATAAAGACAAGACATGCAACCAAACTGAATGCGCTGTTAGCGTTGCAACCCAACATTATCACCAACGACAGGCTGAAGGTACGGTATCCTGATGACACGACGGTATTCGCATGAGATTATAAAACAGCTGAACAGGAAATTCCAGGTCACAACGAACTGGAACAAGTTGATTGGGAATCATGTATGACCATGAATGGATCATGGGGATATAAAAGCTATGATCATAATTGGAAGACCCCGGAAACATTAATTCTCAGCCTAGCGGAAGTTGTATCTAAAGGTGGCAATTTTCTTTTGAATGTAGGTCCTGAATCAAATGGAGAGTTTCCGCAAGAGAGCGTTCAGATTCTTAAAACTATCAATGAATGGATGAAAATAAACAATGAAGCGATATACGGTTGTGGTTATGTGGATTTGGAGAAGCAAGATTGGGGATATTTTACTAAAAACAGGGTAACAGGGAAAATCTATATGATTGTAGTTAATTTTCCGGTTAACAATACATTACGTATTAAACTTCCTGTTGGGAAAATGATAAACAATTCATGTCCATTACTTGATCGTAATCAGAACCTTATAGTTGAAGAAATTCAAAGTAATGAATATAATATTCATTTAGGGCAAAAACTAAAGGATACACATTCAATTGTTGTAATTGAAATAAGCTTGTCCCAGAAAAAAGGCAATACACAAGTTGAAGGGCCTAAAATATAGAAGGTATTTTACGATCAGCATTCATACTGGAACAACATCCCGAAAAACGAACACTACGTGAAGGTTTCAGGGCTTTTATTTCTACTTTAACAGATTGAAAATAATATTGTTTTTTCTTTTTAATGAAATTTTGGTAACTATTCAGCAGCAATAAAAACTCTCACGCAAAGTCGCAAAGCCGCCAAGACACTGAGGTATTCTATGAACACAAAGAAAAATACAATAAAAAATATAGCCGAAAGTTCATTGGGAAAATGTTTTTTTGTTGGAATCAGCCTAAAAAATGGAATTACTCGAATTACAATCCATTAGCTCGCAAAGGGAAAAAACGAATACGTTTTTTCTTTCTTTGCGGACTTTGCGGCTTTGCGAGAGACAAAAGCGAGTAACAGTTTTTATAACTTTAGTTTACATTTGCCTATGAAAAAAATGGTTATCTGAAAATGTACCTGAGTAGTTACAAATTTTGTATTCTTACCTTGTCCAGCAGATAGATTATTGATTTATTTGATATTAAGAAACTATTCACCACAGAGACACAGCCCGTCCCGATGTATCGGGAGAGGTCACAGAGATTTGCTTCATTGATCTCGAAATAATAATCTTGATAAGATATTTTTGTAGCATACAAAAAGATTGTATGAGTTTTAGTTCTAATAAATTCTCTGTGCTCTCAGTGTCTCTGTGGTTTCTCTTCATTCCTTTTACTGCTGAATAGTTACGATATTAATAATTTGCAACAAAATCATCAAAATTCCAAAACCATTACAAATAATACTACTATAACGTGAGTTCGACCTAAGCGACAATAGTAAACATCTATTATACAATACATTACAGATATGTGTATGTTTTTTTGGAATGATGGAATGATGGATTAATAGGGTTTCTTCTAACATTAGGCTGTAGTATAAATTGGCGTTTAAATCTTAGTGTTTTCTTAGTGTTTTAGTGCCTTAGTGGCTAAAAAAGATTTACCACTAAGGCGCAAAGACACAAGGCATCGCTAAAACATTTTGCAACGCTAAACTATACTACAACCTAACATTATTCTACCCTGCCTGCCGGCCTACCGGCCGGCAGGCAGGGTAGAATTCCATCATTCCATTCTTCCAATTAATCCATATTGATATGATTATAATAAACAAGCTGTTAAGTTAATTTTTACATCGAACTGACGTTACTATAAATATTAAACCTAAATCTATTCTCATTTATTTTTACTAGGTATTTATCAAAATAACTCCGTGTACGTACACGGCTTTAATTTATTATATATATTTGTCTTACTATTTAGAGTAATCAGGCTCATTAAGTATTAACTCTCATTCGCATTAATGGAAGATATTATGGGTAACCAATAAGATAATTGATATAAAAAGCAAAATGAAAAAATCCGATAAAAAAATAACAATAAAAGACATCGCTCAGCGGTCTGGTGTTTCAATCGGAACTGTTGACAGGGTAATCCATAATAGAGGTGAAGTTTCTAGTAAAACAATGAAAAAGGTATTAAGGGTTACTAAAGTGCTTAACTTCCAACCTGATATCCTAGCAAGTGCGCTAGCATCGAAAAAGAAAGTACGTTTAGCTACTCTAATGCCAGCTGTTGATAACGATAGTTCATTCTGGAAGGCGCCAAATTTAGGGATTGAAAAAGCTTTGAAAGAAATTGAGCACTACGGAGTTACTCACTCAAAATATTTGTTCTCAATATCTGATAGAAACTCATTCATAGCAGAAGCAGAAAAGGTTCTTAGTGATAATCCTGACGGGTTATTAATTGCACCAAGTTTACAAAACGAGGCTCTAGAATTAGCTAAAATCTGTAATGCGAAAAAGATTCCTTTTGTATTTTTTAATTCAAACATATCCAATCAGAATCAAGTTTGCTATGTTGGTCAAGATTCTAAGCAAAGTGGCATTGTAGGTGCAAAGCTAATGGATTATGGACTTAGTAAAGGTTCTGAAATATTAGTAGTTTCAATATTCCGCTTTCTTAAAAACAATAATCATATTCTGAACAGGAAACAAGGTTTTTTACAATACTTTGAAAGCAATAAGGCATCTAGATTCAAAATTACTAGTATTGAGATAAATAGCTTGGATGCTGGCGATATTTATAAAGCCCTCCGCAACATCTTCAATATACATCCTAAGATCAAAGGAATATTTGTAACCAATTCAAGGGTATTCCATGTAGCTAGATTCATAGAGGCTTCAAATCTCAGGGGTATTAACCTAATTGGTTATGACTTAACCGATGAGAATATACCATATCTCGAAAAGGGGGTAATCAACTTTCTGATTGACCAAAAACCAGTTGAACAATCATACAGAGCAATTATTGCTCTATTCAACAAAGTCGTTCTCAAAAAAAATGTGCCGGAAGAAATACTACTTCCTATTGATATTGTTATTAAAGAGAATCTAAAGTATTACGAATAATATGAACCAAAATATTAAACAATGGATAGAATTTCGTTTGATGATTTAAACAACAACGTTTGTGTGCTTACAGGCGGTGCTGGAATTATTGGTGCAGCAATTGCAAAAGGCCTTGCTCAGAATGGCATTAGAACAGCAATTCTTGATTTGAACGAGCAGAGTGCTAAAGAACTGGCTGCATCCATTGAAAAAGAGACAGGAACAATTACTAGGGCTTACCAGGCTAATGTATTAGAAAAAGAATCATTAATCCAAGCAAAAAAGAAGATCAATTCAGAGTTGGGAAAGATAAATCTTCTAATAAATGGCGCTGGCGGCAATTCCCCCAAGGCAACAACACAAATTGAAAAGTTGGGAAAAGAAAACTTGAATGAATTGGAAAAATCATTCTATGGCTTAGATATTAATGGATTCGACTTTGTTTTCGACCTAAATTTTAAGGGAACACTTCTCCCCTCAATGGTTTTCACAACGGATATGCTCGAACTAGGAAAAGGGGTTGTTTTGAACATCTCATCGATGAACTCTTTTAAACCTTTAACCAAGATCCCCGCTTACTCAGCAGCTAAAGCATCAGTAAATAATTTCACAATGTGGCTAGCTGTTCATTTGGCTAAAACAGGGATTCGAGTTAATGCGATTGCACCTGGATTTTTCTTGACAAACCAGAACAGGTTTTTGCTAGTTGACGAAAAAACGGGTAACCCAACTCCTCGAGGTCAAAAGATTATTGCAAATACACCGATGGAGAGATATGGAGAAGTTGAAGAGTTAACAGGTACTGTACTATTCCTGCTTTCTGATATTTCAAAATTTATTACCGGTATATGTATCCCAGTAGATGGTGGATATAGCGCATTTGGAGGTGTTTAATTAATTATAAGTGATTTTTGATATGAGAATGGAACAAACATGGAGATGGTATGGCCCGAGCGATCCGGTTACATTATCAGATATTAGACAGGCTGGTGCAACCGGGATTGTAACCGCTTTGCACGAAATACCAATTGGCGAAGTATGGGCAGAGGAAGCGCTTATTGATCGTAAAAGACATATTGAATGGAACGATTCAGTAACACCACCTAAACCTCGTGGTTTGAAATGGTCAGTTATTGAAAGCATACCCGTTCATGAAGATATTAAACAAGGAAAACCTAACCGGGATATTTGGATTGAAAAATACAAGGAAAGCATTAGAAATGCTGGAAAAGTTGGTATCCCTGTTATTACATATAACTGGATGCCAGTTGTTGATTGGACTAGAACAAATCTCTCGCTTGAACTTGAGGATGGTGCAAGAGCGCTAGCTTTTGATTTTGCTGAATTTGTTGCATTTGATTTGTTAATTCTTAACAGATTGGATGCTGAAAAAGACTATTCTGATGAATTGATAAAAGCCGCAAAGAGAAAATTTGAATCGATGTCATCGGAGTATCAATATATTTTACAAAAAAATATAATCGCAGGACTTCCAGGAGGGCAACAGGGTTACTCATTAGATGATTTTAGAAATCGTCTACTAGAGTATAAAAATATTGATCCAGCAAAGTATCGCAATAATTTGAGATACTTTTTAGAACAGATAATACCTGTGGCAATTGAGTCAGGCGTGAGAATGGCAATACACCCTGACGATCCGCCAATTCCACTTTTTGGATTACCTCGAATTGTTAGCACTGAATCGGACTTACAGTATATCGTTAACATAGTCGATTCAATTAGTAATGGATTGTGCCTTTGCACAGGCTCATTAGGCGTTCGCCCAAGTAACGATTTACCTGGAATCATTGAACGTTTAGGGAGTAAAATAAACTTTCTGCATCTAAGAAGTACACAACGTGACCCATTGGGTAGTTTCCATGAAGCCAGCCACTTAGCTGGAGATGTTGATATGTTTAACGTTATGGTTGCTGTTCTAAAAGAACAGAAACGCAGACATGCCACAAACAGGCGCGATGAGCAAATTCCAATGCGTGCTGATCATGGGCACACGATTCTCGATGATCTCAAAAAGAAAACTAATCCAGGTTATTCTGCTATTGGACTTTTAAGGGGAATGGCGGAGCTAAGAGGGTTAGAGATGGGTGTTGGAAGAAGTGGAATTGTATATAGACAGTATTAGTTCTTCAAAAATAGATATTGAACCTTAATTCCGCAACATGAATTCCCAGTGGGAATGAAATGCTCGCGGTTATTAAGGTTAACCCCGATTTAGAAAATCACCTTGAAAGTGAGCTATGCGAAACTTGAAAGGGTTGATTTTATTAATCGAATCCACAAGAAAATTATTTTCTTGTGGATTTAGGGTTGAATAAAGAAATCTAAACTGACCGATATGGCGCTATTACTAAAAACAAATTTCTCCTACTCTTTACTGGTTCCAACCAGCATGGGCGTTAGAATAACTCCTTTGAATGGACAACCTGTTCATAGTAGTGATACATTTTTTATGCAAGCAACAAGTGCCGAAACAAATGTTGCCAGTATTCCCGCTTATCTAGGGTTACCCGTAAAAGTCTTAACAACTTTTGTGAAGGGAAGTCCGATTGCTCAGCTTATAAAAAATAATTTGGCGAGTCGTCATATAGCCTATGAAGGGAGAGATGTTGAACAAGGAGGGCCTTGGGGTTATCGCCATCAATTTAACATTGCTGACAGCGGTTTTGGTTCAAGAGGTCCACGTGTTCAAAACGATCGTGCAGGTGAAGTAGGGCGCACTTTAAATGTAAAAGATTTTGATCTTGATAGAATATTTAACAAGGAGGGAGTTCAGATCATACATCTTTCGGGCTTAATTGCTGCATTATCTAAAGAAACAAGCACTTTTTGTTTAGAGTTAGCTCGGTTTGCTAAAAAAACAGGTACTAGAATTTCATTCGATCTCAACTATCGTGCATCTTTTTGGATAGGCCGCGAGAAGGAGCTTAGGGATATTTTTACTGAAATTGCATCGCTATCTGATATCCTTGTAGGAAACGAGGAAGATTTTCAGCTCTGCTTGGGGATTAAAGGTCCTGAAGCAGGTGGCAAAAGTATAGATGTTCAGGTTGAGAACTTTAAGGAGATGATTAGCCAAGTAAAAATCAACTTCCCAAACGCATCATTTTTTGCAACTACCCTTAGAGAGGTTGTTAGTGTAAACAAACACCTCTGGGGTTCTATTATTCTCGAAGGGAACAACTGGCATATTATTGAACCTCGCGAAATCAATGTCCTCGATAGGATTGGTGGTGGTGATGGTTTTGTTGGCGGATTGCTTTATGGCATACTAAAAGGCTGGGAATCTGAAAAATGCATGCAATTCGGCTGGGCTAGCGGAGCACTAGCAACTACTTTTCTGACAGATTACGCACAACCTGCCGATGAGAATATGGTTTGGAGTATTTGGGAGGGAAATGCCCGAGTAAAAAGATAAGATTAGGAAAATGCTTTTTCATTTTTAGAGAATAGGTTTTTGTGAATTAGCGTTTCGGGTTGAAAAATACCAGGAACGTTTAAAAACAAACATTATGATTTACTTTGAAAGAGGTTCAGAAACCGACTGTTTAACACCACAGGAACTACAAATTAGCATAAATTTAGCTCTTAGTAAGTTAGGACCAAGAAAGAATGTTCTTGTTATACCGCCTGATTTCACACGCTATCATTCACGAGCGGGTGAGATAACCCAATACATCTGTGAATATTACGGCAATTCAGTAACCGACATACTACCTGCTCTTGGTACTCACTTTGCAATGTCCTCTCACGAGATTGAGATAATGTATGGTAAGAAGTATGCAAGTTTAATCAGAGAGCACAACTGGCGTAATGATATAATAAAACTTGGAGATGTTCCCTCGGGGTATATCAATCAAGTATCTGAAGGGAAACTTAGCTATTCATGGCCAGCTCAAGTCAATAAACTACTTATTCAAGGGAATTACGACCTTATCTTATCTGTTGGTCAAGTTGTTCCTCATGAGGTAATTGGAATGGCCAATTTCAATAAAAATATTTTTATCGGTACTGGAGGAGCTGAAGGCATCAATAAAAGTCACTTTCTAGGGGCGGTTTATGGAATGGAGCGCATTATGGGAAGAGCAGACACCCCCGTTCGGAAAGTGTTAAACTATGCCTCAAAAACGTTCTCAAGTCATCTTCCTATTATTTATATACAAACTGTACTGAGCAAGGATAGTCAAGATAACAAGTTAAAACTTAGAGGCCTTTATATCGGGAACGATGTTGAATGCTTTGAAAAAGCCTCTGACCTTTCGTTAAAAGTAAACTTCAAGATGCTCGAAAAGCCGCTTAAAAAAGTGGTTGTCTACCTTCCTCCCGAGGAATTCAAAAGCACATGGTTGGGTAATAAGAGTATTTACCGAACCAGAATGGCCATTGAAGATAAAGGTGAATTAATTGTTCTTGCTCCCGGCGTAAGAGAATTTGGCGAGGATAAGCAAATCGACAAGTTGATCAGAAAGTTTGGCTATAAAACGACTCCTGAAATTCTTGAATCTGTTAAAAACGATCCTGAACTCACCAATAATTTGAGCGCAGCCGCTCATTTAATCCATGGTTCATCCGAGAATCGATTTTCTATTACTTATTGCACATCACAGCTATCTGAATCAGAGATTAAGTCTGTCAACTATAACTACCAGCCTCTTGAAGAAATGCTCAAGAGATACAATCCAAATACGCTTAAAGATGGATTTAACACGGTTAACGGTGAAGAGATATTCTTTATTTCCAATCCAGCACTAGGTCTTTGGGCACATAAAAACAGGTTTAAATAATCGCTATTAAAATTATAAATAGTATGAAAGCACTTTCAGATATTGGATTAATTGGATTAGCAGTAATGGGTGAGAACCTCATTCTAAACATGGAAAGCAAGGGTTTCACAGTAACAGCATTTAATCGGTCAACCGATAAGGTTGATAGTTTTATTAATGGTCGTGCAAAAGGGAAAAACATCAGGGGAGCACATTCTGTTGAGGAATTCGTTGCTTCATTAGAACGCCCACGAAAAGTAATGTTGATGGTCAAAGCGGGTAAAGCCGTTGATGATTTTATTGATATTCTTATACCTCACCTCGAAGCTGGAGATATCATTATAGATGGTGGGAATACGCATTTCCCAGATACCAATAGACGAACAAAGTATGTTGAAAGCAAAGGATTGCTATATATCGGGACTGGCGTATCAGGTGGTGAAGAGGGTGCACTTCTGGGACCATCAATCATGCCGGGAGGATCAAAAGCTGCTTGGCCAATCGTTAAGCCAATTTTTCAAAAAATAGCGGCTAAGGTAGAAGGCAACACGCCTTGTTGCGACTGGGTTGGCGAGAATGGTGCTGGACATTTCGTAAAAATGGTTCACAATGGAATTGAGTATGGCGATATGCAGCTAATTTGTGAAGCATACCAAATCATGAAGGAATATGTTGGCTTATCAAGCGATGAAATGCACCAAATTTTCTCCGAATGGAACAAAGGCGAATTAGATAGCTACTTAATCGAAATAACTCGGGATATCCTTGGATATAAAGAGAATGGAAAAGCATTAGTTGAAAACATACTCGACACCGCTGGACAAAAAGGAACTGGCAAGTGGACAGGTGTTGCGGCGTTAGATCTTGGTGTTCCGCTAACATTAATTGGCGAGGCAGTTTTTTCCAGATGCCTTTCGGCACAAAAGGATGAAAGGGTTATAGCCTCAAAAATACTAAGTGGCCCAAAACCATCATTCACAGGCGATAAAAAAGTATTTATTGAAGATATTAAGCAGGCTCTCTTCGCTTCGAAGATAGTATCATACGCTCAAGGATATGTATTAATGCGCGAAGCGGCCAAAGAATATGGCTGGAATCTAAATTATGGTGGTATTGCGTTAATGTGGCGAGGAGGATGCATTATTCGTTCCGTTTTCTTAGGAAAGATAAAAGAAGCATTCGATAAAAACCCAGAACTAACAAACCTTTTACTCGATCCTTACTTTAAGGAAAAAATTAATGCCGCTCAGGCAGGTTGGAGAAGAGTAATTGGTGCTGCTATTGCAAATGGGATTCCGGCTCCGGCATTATCAACAGCCCTCTCCTATTACGATGGTTACAGATCAGAAAGGTTGCCAGCAAATCTATTACAAGCACAGCGCGATTACTTTGGTGCGCACACCTATGAACGTGTTGATAAGCCTAGAGGTGAATTCTTCCATACCAACTGGACTGGCCGGGGTGGCGATACAGCATCATCAACTTACAACGTTTAAACAAAACTAAAAACCTAAAATAATGTCACTAAACACTATCAACGAAAAAATTGGCAACTACAGATGGACAATATGTGCACTTGTATTTTTCGCTACTACCGTGAACTATCTCGATAGAAATGTATTGGGATTACTTAAACCTATTCTTTCTGACAATGGTGTTTTTGGAGCAGATAAAGCCAACCAGGAGTTGTATTATTCTTATGTTGTTATATGCTTTCAAATTGCATATGCAATTGGGATGACTATTGCGGGAAGAGTCATTGACTGGATCGGTACTAAAAAAGGGTATTTTGTTTCACTTTTAGGATGGAGTTTCGCAGCAATTGGTCATGCATTTGCACACTCAACTTTTTCATTTGGATTTTGGCGTGCAGCATTGGGTTTAACAGAGGCTGGTAATTTCCCAGCTGCAAATAAAACAGTAGCCGAATGGTTTCCTAGAAAGGAAAGGGCTTTTGCAACGGGCATTTACAATTCAGGTGCAAATATTGGGGCAATTATTGCCCCATTGACCGTACCCTGGATTGCGATTAACTGGGGTTGGGAATGGGCTTTTATTTTAACCGGTTTTGTTGGTTTATTCTGGTTGATATTCTGGTATTTCTCTTATGATACCCCTGATGCGAAGCTTAAAAATGGAAAATTATCCCAAGCCGAATTTAATTTTATTCATAGCGATCAGGATGAAGCTGACGAAGCCAAAAAGGATATTGAGAAAGAAAGAGTTCCTTGGTTAAAACTTCTTTCGTTTCGTCAAACCTGGGCATTCCTTTTCGGAAAATTCTTAACCGATCCAATTTGGTGGTTCTTCATGTTCTGGTTGCCTGCATTCCTTAATGGAGAAAATGCTCGCAAAATTGCTGAATATATGACAAGCAACCCTGATTATACTGGTATAAAATCAGATATTCCTGGAATAATATCATGGCCACTTGCAGTTGCAATAGTTTACACTGTATCTACTTTCGGTTCTATTTTTGGTGGTTGGCTGCCCAAAAAGTTCATTAATGGAGGGATGGCCACCTACAAAGCTCGTAAGCTATCAATGTTTATTTATGCACTGTTCCCTCTTCTTGTTTTACTAGCCAGTAGGTTAGGTCAAATAAACACATGGTATGCAGTATTTACAATTGCAATAGCATGTGCTGCGCACCAGGCATGGTCTGCGAATATTTTCACCACAGTTTCAGATATGTTCCCCAAAAAGGCTGTAGCATCAGTAACGGGTATTGGAGGTATGGCAGGAGCTTTTGGTGGGATTCTAATTGCCTGGGCGGCTGGTTTGCTACTAAAACATTTTACTTTACTTGGAAAGGTTGAACTTGGATATGGTATAATGTTTATCATGTGCGGGACTGCTTATCTACTTGCCTGGGTAATAATGCATTTCCTAGTACCAAACATGAAACGCGTTGAATTGTAATAGCTGGTTATTGGTTAATTCTTAATTAGAATCAATATGAAACCATTTCTTGACGAGAATTTTTTACTGCAGAATAAAACTGCAGAGCAACTCTATCATGAGCATGCTAAGAAGATGCCCATTATTGACTATCATAATCACCTAATCCCTGAGCAGATAGCCAATAACAACCAATTTGCTAACATAACACAACCTTGGCTTTATGGCGATCACTATAAATGGCGGGCCATGCGTGCTAATGGTATCGATGAAAAGTTTTGTACCGGTGATGCCTCTGATTGGGAAAAGTTTGAGAAATGGGCCGAGACGGTTCCGTTTACAATGCGTAATCCATTGTATCACTGGACACACCTAGAGCTTAAAAGGTATTTTGGCATCAATGAGGTTTTAAATAAAACCTCAGCAAAAAGTATCTATGAACAATCGTCAGAAATGTTCCAGAATCAAGGTTTTCGAGTACACGGACTTTTAACAAAGATGAATGTTAATGTTTTGTGTACTACCGATGATCCGATTGATTCATTGGAATACCATAGGATAATTTCATCACAGAAATTAGCATTTAATGTTTTCCCAACCTGGCGACCCGACAAATCAATGGCTGTTGACAACCTCGAAACGTATAATACATACATCGATAAGCTCAGTGATGCTTCTGGGATCGAAATCAACAGTTACAATTCATTGCTAGAAGCATTGAAGAAGCGACATGATTATTTCGCTACGATTGGATGCAAGCTATCCGATCATGGTCTCGAAAACTTTTATGCCGAGGATTACACCCTAAGCGAAATAGAGTCTATTTTCGGTAAAGCACGAAAAAAAATCGAACTGACAAAGATCGAAATTACTAAGTTTAAGTCTGCAGCGCTTTTCGACCTAGCCATTCTTGACCATGAAAAGGGATGGATTCAGCAATTTCACATTGGGGCATTAAGAAATAATAACACTCGATTATTACACAAATTAGGTCCTGATACTGGATTTGATTCAATCGGTGATTTTCTTGTTGCACTGCCAATGTCGCGTTTCCTTGACAAATTGGATAAAAATGATAAGCTGACTAAAACGATTATTTACAACCTAAATCCAGCCGATAATGAAATAATCGCTACAATGATTGGCAATTTTCAGGATGGATCAATTCCCGGAAAAATTCAGTTCGGATCAGGTTGGTGGTTTCTCGATCAAAAGGATGGAATGGAAAAGCAAATCAATGCCCTATCAACTCAGGGTCTCCTGAGCCGATTTGTGGGTATGCTAACAGATTCAAGAAGTTTCCTTTCATACCCTCGTCACGAATATTTCCGCAGGATTCTTTGTAACCTGTTTGGAAAAGATGTCGAGAATGGGGAATTACCGAATGATATTCCCTTTATTGGTCGATTAGTTGAGGATATCTGCTACAACAACGCAAAAAACTATTTCAAATTCTAGGCATTGTAAAAGAATAAAAAATGGAAAAAGTTATCACCTTTGGCGAGATAATGCTACGATTAGCAACTCCCGGTTTTGAACGATTCGGACAATCAAACACCCTTAACGCCTCATTTGGTGGAGGAGAGGCAAATGTAGCTGTTTCACTTGCTAGCTATGGAATTGATGTGAAGTTTATAACTCGTCTTCCAAAAAACGATATGGCAGAATCTTGTATAAGAGAGCTGCGGGGTTTTGGAGTAGATGTCTCAGGAATTATTCGAGGGGGTGAACGATTAGGGATTTATTACCTTGAAACAGGCGCCGTAAATCGTGCAAGTAAGGTTATCTATGACAGAGCTCATTCAGCCATTTCTGATATTGAAATAGGAATGATTAACTGGGATAAAGCTTTTGAAGGTGCAACCTGGTTTCATTGGACTGGTATTACACCTGCTATCTCCGAAAGTGCAATGCGTGTTTGTACAGAAGCGATTAAAATTGCAAACCAGAAGGGAATTACTGTTTCTACCGACCTCAACTATCGAAAAAATCTATGGAATTATGGCAAATCGGCAAAGGAGGTTATGACCGAATTGGTTAAAGGCTGTGATATTATTCTGGGAAACGAGGAGGATGCTGAAATGGCTCTAGGAATAAGACCCGAGGGCATTGATGTAAAATCGGGTCATGTTGATTCAAAGGCCTATCTTTCGGTTTCTCAGCAGGTAATGAAACAGTTTCCACGTTGTAAGAAAGTAATAACTACACTTCGCAGTTCAATAAATGCAAACCACAATAACTGGTCGGGAGTACTGTACGATGGCAAGAAGCTATACGAAGCCCCTAGCTATTCAATTACTCACATAGTTGATAGAGTTGGAGGAGGTGATTCATTTATGGGTGGACTGATTTATGGTCTCTTAACCTATAAGGATGATATGCAAAAAACATTGAACTTTGCTGTTGCTGCATCATGCTTAAAGCATACCATTTATGGCGATTACAACCGAGTAACCGTTGATGAGGTTTTAAAGTTAATGGAAGGTGATACATCAGGTAGAGTTAGTAGATGAGAAAGTGAAAAGTGAAAACAACAATTAACGAACAATAAATGATATGGCACGATTCAAGAGATTACAAGTTCTTAATACATTTTCGTCGACAGGAATAGTTCCACTTTTTTACCACGAAAATGCTGATGTTGTAAAAAAGGTTGTTATGGCTTGCTATTTAGGCGGGGCAAGGATATTTGAATTCACCAATCGGGGCGATTATGCACACGAAGTATTCTCCGCAGTAAATAAATGGACCGCTAAAGAATGTCCCGAAATGATAATGGGCGTTGGATCGGTTGTTGATTCGGGTACAGCTTCTCTTTACATTCAGCTTGGCGCTAATTTTATTGTTTCGCCATCCTTAAACCCCGATCTAGCAAAGGTTTGTAACCGACGAAAAATTGCTTGGATGCCAGGTTGTGGAACTTTATCAGAGATTAACCTTGCTGAAGAATTAGGTTGTGAAATTGTGAAGATATTTCCTGGAAAAGAGGTCGGTGGAGCATCGTTCGTTAAAGCGATTCTGGCACCATGTCCATGGACTAGCATAATGCCTTCAGGGGGAGTTTCCCCTGATAGAGAAAATTTAAAGGCTTGGTTTGATGCAGGTGTTACTTGCGTTGGTTTGGGGTCTTTACTTATACCTAAAGATTTAATTGATAAGGATGATTTCCTTACTATTGAGAAAAAAGTAAAAGAAGTAGTTCAAATCTTCAAGGAGATAAAATCCTTATAGTTCAGAAAACAGGAAACAAAATATTCTCTTAGGGTAAACAGGAAAATAAAAATTCTAACACAAAACTCGATGAAAGCCATTTCCTTAAGCACAAAGTTATTTATAAAATCAATTTTATTTGATTTCTTAGCAGTAACTTTTATTTTTTTGATCCCATCTATCTCACACTTAGCGGGGATTCCTCTTTATGCAATTGATCCAATGAGGTTTGTGCTCTTTCTTGCAATTCTTATTACGAACAAAAAGAATACATACGCCATTGCATTATTGCTCCCCTTATTTTCATTCTTAATATCATCACATCCTTACTTTTACAAGGTTTTTCTTATATCAGGGGAGCTACTATTAAATGTTTGGTTGTTCTATTTTTTTGCTGATAAATTTAAAAATATTTTTCTCAGCTCTTTCGCTTCAATCATTATTAGCAAAGCCTTTTATTATCTCTTTAAATACATTTTTATTACCTTTTTACTAATTAATGATTCACTCATAAGTACATCTATCTTAATACAACTTATAGTTTCATTGGCACTAAGTATAGTAATGATGGTTTCGTTTCGAAAAGAGTTTTCCAACAAATAGATAAAAACAAGTAATCGGATTATGACTGAATAGTATTGATGGGTTACATAAACGTTTTTTCTCACTACTGGCAGTCTCAATAACTTAAAAAACTTGTTTTTGTCTTCAAAAATATGATACTAGTGTAATGTTAAGTATGAATTATTACGTTTTTATTTTAAGAGGCTGTCTCAAAAGTCAGTTTCAATTGTCATTCTGAGCGTAGTCGAAGAATGAGTTGCTCATTTAATGCATGTTTCGACTACGCTCAACATGACTACAAGATGAACTATTGGCTTTTGAGACAGCCTCTTGTACCCGGGTATATTGTTACGTCATAGTATGATTAACATAACACTAGAATCTTATAAACTGTTTAGGTTGTGAACTACCCTGCACCAAGAGCGCAGGGCGTCCTAGACATCAAACAGCTTAAGTTATTTGATGTCTTCTTCTCTACCCTGAATATTTTCTTTTATCTTTACCATACGGTAAAGATAAAACTTATCCTGCTTCGTAGGATGGCAATTCAGCCCTGTGCCGAGAGCACAGGGATTTAATGCCGTTCTTTAAAAACAATTCCCAGTATTTACAAGGGGTTTAGAGGATACCTCGCAAAAGTGCGGAAAACAAGAGGGATTTTGTTAAGGGGTAAAAAGTCGGAAGACAGGAGTCAGAAGAAAATAGATGAAAAAACGGAGAATATATACACAGAGCTGACAATTCACAATTCAATGTCGTTTAGTTAGCGTTTTTTAAATCAACTCTTCCAAGTCCTACAGACTTTGGAAGGTTTATTAACCTAGCATAGTCAGCAGGACATGCTAGCGTTAAATTCCTTAACTAAACGACATTGATTCACAATTCTTTATACCATCCCAAATAGAATGAGGTAGCTATCAACAATGCGTTTTGAACTCATACCGCTTATACTTATAAAACAAGCCCTATTGGGGTAATACTCATAAGCAGCAACCAACAACCTACGTTTTACTACATTAAAATACATAAATAACATACTCTTTATTACAAATATTATTTATATTTGGGTGCTCTTTATTACAAAATCAATTTAAAAATGATCGATAGAATTGCATATAAACAGCTGCTGGAATGGAAAAAATCAACTAATAGAAAGCCATTGCTAATACGAGGTGCAAGACAGGTTGGTAAAACCACTTTGGTTAGAGAGTTTGCGAAGGAATTTAGCCACTATATTGAACTTAACCTTGAGCGTGATGCTGATCGAATGCTTTTTGAAATGGATGATGTTAACAAAATTCTTAACACAGCCTACCTGCTAAAAGGCAAAAGTGTTGACAATAGACCAACTCTCTTTTTTATAGATGAAATACAGGAATCGCCTAAGGCAATCCATAAACTTAGATATTTCTACGAAGATAGACCCGATATATACATTATTGCAGCAGGTTCCTTGCTGGAGTTTGCTTTAAAAAAAGTATCGAGTTTTCCAGTAGGTAGGGTATCGTACCTATATCTGTCCCCCCTAAATTTTGATGAGTACCTACTGGCATTAAAGCATCAGCAGGCAATTGATGCGCTCAATACAGTTCCATTACCTGATTATGCTCATCAAACACTTCTTAATCTTTTTCACGAATATGCCGTTATTGGCGGAATGCCCGAAGTTGTTTCTAGCTATTTAAAGCATAAAAACATCAGCCAACTTTCATCCATTTATAAACAGCTTTGGCAAGCATACAAGGATGATGCCGAGAAATATTCAAAAAACGATACCGAACGCAGAATAATCCGACATACTATTGATACTGCGCCCTACGAGCTAGATCGAATTACATTTGAAGGTTTTGGCAAATCGAACTACCGTTCAAGGGAGGTTGGTGAAGTAATCAGATCGCTTGATTTATCAGGCATTATCAGGCTAATCTACCCATCCACTTGCCTTGAACCACCTATTATTGCAGACTTGAAGAAGAGGCCCAGATTACAATTTCTTGATGTTGGCTTACTAAACAATATTCTACTTATTCAAGGCGAACTATTAAGCGTATCAGATATGAATAACTTTCATAAGGGAAAGATAATTCAGCAGCTGGTTACTCAGCAACTAGTGTCAATCGAAGAAACAAGCAGATACAGTCCTCATTTCTGGGTTAGAGAAGAAAAGGATTCCAACTCAGAAGTTGATTTAATTTATCAATATGGAAAGTATTTAATTCCAATTGAGATCAAATCTGGGAAACAGGGGAAACTCCGATCGCTTCACCAATTTATAGAAAGATCGCAACATCCTTACGCTATTCGTATGCATGCAGGAGGGTTTAGCATTGAAAAGGTTAAAACACCTAGCGGTAAATCATACTTCTTGATGAATCTTCCATATTTTCTTGCTACAAAACTACCCAAATACTTGGAGTACTTTGTGACCAATTATTGAAAATTGATAAACTGGCACGTGTATATATAAGTAAGCAAAAGAAATTAATAATCCAATAAAAATTTGAACCACATTAGGCACAGTAGAGCACATTAGCCTAATGTGTACTATGTGTCTATTGTGGTTAAGAATTCCTATTCTTCCTTATACCACCCTGAATAGAACTGGTAATTGCGAGCAATCCGCTCATTCATCTCCTTGCTTTGGGCAGGGTCAACCCTTTTTATGAATTTTGCTGGAACACCTGCGTAGATACTACCCGGCTCAACAACCACTTTTTCCATAATCAGCGCATTGGCGGCAACAATAGCCCCCTCGCCTATTACCGAATTATCCATAACCGTTGAGCCCATCCCCAGCAGCGCCCCATCCCTCACCTCTGCCCCGTGAACGATAACATTATGGCCGATTGAAACATCATCGCCGATTTTTATGGTTGTTTTTTGGTATGTAGTATGCAATACCGCATTATCCTGAATATTCACTCGATTACCAATTCTAATGGAATTGACATCGCCACGGAGAACTGCACCATACCAGATACTACAATCATCGCCAATCTCCACATCACCAATAACAACAGCCGTTTCAGCAATAAAGCAGTTCTTTCCTATTTTGGGTGTGAATCCCCTGAGTGGTTTAATAAGTGCCATAACTCAATAATTTTGTATAAAGATAGATAATTTTGTTATGCCGTTTTGCGGTATTGCTGTAATGCAGTTCGAATTATTATTGACTTTTATTTTCTTGACTTTTAAAATCTTTTCTTATATAAACCTCTAATAATCTGACTAAAGTCATTTGTTAAGATGTTGTAAAATACATCTTTTGATTCTTCTTCTAGAATAAAAAGGTTAATTTTGTATCGAAATTTTCATAAACCAAATCTATTCAATTATCACACAATCAGTAATTTGATTGTTTTTAATTGTCTTTTTCGGTTAAAATCTTTCTAAAATTTAATTTAATCTGACATGAGTGAACAAAAACTAGTCCTTGAGATCGGTGAAGTGGTAGTCCGCTTCTCTGGCGACTCAGGTGACGGAATGCAGTTGACTGGTACATTATTCTCCGAAGCTTCAGCGCTTTACGGAAATAGTGTAAGCACATTTCCAGATTACCCATCGGAGATCCGTGCTCCGCAGGGAACCATTGGCGGGGTCTCAGGCTTCCAAGTAAACATTGGAAGTACAAAGGTTAATACACCTGGAGACTACTGTGATGTGCTTGTTGCAATGAACCCTGCAGCTCTAAGGGCAAATGCGAAGTGGGTAAAGCCCGGTGGAATGATCATTGTCGATAACGATACTGTTAACGAGAAAGGTCTCCAGCGTGCCGGTTTTAAAACCGATAACCCCGTTGAGGAGCTTAAACTCCAAGACTTTAAGGTGATTTTTGCAAACATTTCCACTCTTACCAAAGACAGCTTGAAGGATACTGGCCTTGATAACAAGAGCATTATCCGTAGTAAGAACATGTTTGCACTTGGAATGGTTTACTACATCTTTTCAAGACCTTTGCATTTTACTGAGAAGTATTTTGAAACAAAATTCAAGAAGAAACCTGAAATTGTTGAAGCCAACAAAAAGGTACTTCGCGATGGTTTCAACTACGCAGCGAATATTCAGGCAATACCCAATACATATCACATCCCTGCTGCTACAAGCATTCCAAAAGGCAAGTACCGTAACATCAACGGTAACACAGCAGTAGCATGGGGTTTCATTGCAGCATCGGAGAAAGCAAAACTACCCCTATTCTGCGGATCGTACCCAATCACCCCGGCAACCGAGATTCTAATCGAGCTCGCTAAGCGTAAGGACTTAGGTGTTAAAACGCTTCAGGTTGAGGACGAGATTGCTGGTATTTGTACCGCTATAGGTGCATCTTTTGCTGGTAACTTTGCAGTTACTACTACATCTGGACCTGGTTTATCGCTCAAGAGCGAGGCTATGGGTTTGGCCACTATTACCGAACTTCCGTTGGTTATTGTAAACGTTCAACGCGGTGGCCCTTCAACGGGTTTGCCAACCAAAACTGAACAATCAGACCTTTTTCAGGCATTATACGGTCGTAACGGAGAGTGCCCTATGATCGTTATTGCGGCTAGCACCCCAAGCAACTGCTTCGATTATGCTTTCCTAGCTGGTAAATTAGCTCTTGAGCATATGACCCCAGTTGTACTTTTAACCGATGGTTATATAGCAAATGGTACCGAACCCTGGAAAATTCCTAGCATGAAGGATTATCCAGAGATTAAAGCCCCAATTGTTCCAGAAGGGACCAAAGGTTACCAGCCTTACGCTCGTGATGAGAAGCGTCTTGCACGCTCATGGGCTTTACCTGGTACGAAAGGGTTGGAACACAGAGTTGGGGGACTTGAAAAGGACTTCCTAAAAGGGACTGTTTCTCACGATCCGATGAACCACCAACGTATGACCGATATTCGTGAGGAGAAGGTTAAGCGTGTTCAGGAGTTTATCCCTCAACAAGAGGCTTATGGAGATAAAGAGGGCGATCTACTTGTAGTTGGTTGGGGAGGTACCTATGGTCATCTTTTAACCTCAGTTCAAAAGATGCGTGAGGCAGGTAAGAGCGTTTCGCTTTGCCACTTCAACTATATCAATCCTCTTCCAAAGAACGTGAAAGAGATCTTTGGACGTTATAAGAAAATTCTTGTTTGCGAACTCAACATGGGTCAATTTGCGAATTACCTACGTATGAATTTCCAAGAATTTAATTATATGCAATTCAATAAGGTACAAGGTCTTCCTTTTACCGTTGTTGAACTAGTTGATAAATTTAACCAAGTATTGGAGGGCAAGTAATCATGGCAGAAAATTTTAAATATACTCCGCAAGATTTTAAGAGCGACCAGGAGGTAAGATGGTGTCCAGGTTGCGGCGATCACTTCATCCTAAACGCTGTTCAGAAGGCTCTTCCAGAGGTTTCACATATCCTAAACTATGACATCGAGCGTTATGTATTTGTTTCGGGTATTGGTTGCTCAAGCCGCTTCCCGTACTACGTAAATACCTACGGATTTCATGGTATTCACGGTCGTGCTTCGGCAATTGCAACAGGTATCAAATGTGCTAATCCTACGCTAAGCGTATGGCAGATCACTGGCGATGGTGATGCACTTGCAATTGGTGGAAATCACTTTATCCATGCAGTACGTCGTAATATCGATATCAACATTCTCCTTTTCAATAACGAGATTTATGGGTTAACCAAAGGACAGTATTCTCCCACCTCGAAATTAGGTTCTATTACCAAGACCTCTCCTTTCGGAACCGTTGAACACCCTTTCCGTCCCGGTGAACTGGTTATTGGTGCACAGGGTAAATTCTTTGCACGCTCGCTAGATGTAGATGTTAAGCTAACATCTGAGATCATGATTGAAGCAGCAAAGCACGATGGTACCTCGGTGGTTGAGATTTTGCAAAACTGCGTTATCTACAACGACAGAACGCATGGCGCAATTACCGATAAGGAAAACCGTGAGGATAGAGTAATTACCATTCGCCATGGCGAAAAGATGGTATTTGGTAAGAACCGCGATAAAGGTTTAATTTTAAGCGGTCTTAGCCTTAAAGTTGTTAGCATTGGTCAAGGGGGTTTCACTATCGATGATATTCTTACCCACGATGCCTACGAGGCAAATCCAGGTGTGCACATGATGCTTGCAAATATGGCATATCCTGAATATCCAGTAGCTCTTGGTGTAATTAGAAATGTTAAGGAAACTACTTACGACGACAACGTTCGCGATCAGGTGCTTGAGGTAATGAAAACTGCCAAGATCAAAAATGTTGACGATCTTCTAAATTACGGAGACATTTGGGAAGTATAATATCTCCGTGAATAATAAAAAAGAGGCGTGAACAATCACGCCTCTTTTTTATAACTACATTAATTCAACCTAAAAAACAATTACCTTTAGGCCATCATCAAATTACTCACTGATGCCCTATTCTCAGTCGTACTCCAACAATCTTAACCTCGATTTTAACGATACATCGTTCGAGAAGTTGATGCAAAAACGTATCCACAAGGTTTTGATCATTTGCAGCAGCTACGATGCCTTTATGCTAGAGGAGGATGGCAGAATTGACGAGCAGATATTCAACGAGTACGCCTCGCTCAGCCTAAGGTATCCACCTATTTTTATTCAAGCGCACTCGTCCCGAGAGGTGCTGACCATACTCCAGGAGGAGAAGATCGATCTTATCATCACCATGCTAAATATCAGCGACATGGATGCCTTCAACCTTGCAAGGCTGCTTAAATCGAGGTACTCCGACATTCCCATTGTAGTTCTTACCCCATACTCACGCGATGTTTCGATAAGGTTACAGAAAGAGGATTTAAGCGCGGTTGATTACGTGTTCTGCTGGCTGGGCAATGCCGATATCCTCTTGGCCATTATTAAGCTAATTGAGGATAAGATGAACGCCGAGTACGATATTCAGCAAATAGGCGTTCAGACCATAATCCTCGTTGAGGACTCGGTAAGATTCTATTCGGTCTTTCTCCCAAATATCTACAAGATCATATTTAGGCAATCACGCAGCTTCATGAAGGAGGCACTCAACGAGCACCAACGGATGCTTCGCCTCAGGGGCCGACCTAAAATACTCCTTGCTACAAACTACCAGGAAGCCCTTGGTTTGTACGAAAAGTATAAAACAAATGTACTTGGCATCATCTCAGATATCAGCTACAAGCTTGACAATAAACGTGATCAAGAGACCAAGGCAGGGTTAAAGCTATGTAGGGTTGTTAGAAAGGATGATCCCTACATGCCGTTCCTATTACAATCATCGGATGTTGCAAACAAGGCTTACGCCGATGAATTGGGCGTTGGCTTTATCAGTAAAAACTCTAAAACGCTAAACATTGAGCTTCGTGACTATATCATCAGCCATTTCGGTTTTGGCGATTTTATTTTCCGTGACCCAAAAACCCTTAGTGAGATTTGTCGAGCAACGGATTTGCAGAATCTTCAACAGCAGATTCTCGATGTCCCCGATGATTCGTTCAGCTATCACACAAGCCAGAATCATCTCTCGAAATGGCTGAATGCACGAGCCCTTTTCTCAATCGCTCAGCTATTCAAACCATTGAATATTAACGATTTTAATTCAGTATCGGAACTCCGAAAGTTCATCTTTCAATCCATATCATCATACCGGTTAAGTAAAGGGCGAGGGGTTATAGCCAAATTCGACCGAAATAGCTTCGATGAGTACTCTGTTTTCTCCCGAATTGGAGAAGAATCAATTGGTGGAAAAGCTAGAGGATTGGCATTTATCAATACTATTATCAAGGAAAACAGGCTGTTCGATAAATATAGAGATGTTCTAATCAGCATCCCCCGAACAGTGGTTATAAGTACCGAACTCTTCGATGAGTTTATGGAGGAGAATAAGCTCTACAAAGTAGCTCTCTCCGATTTAACTGACAATGAGATACTAAAAAAATTCTTAGCGGCAAAGTTACCCGAAAGACTTAAGTTCGATCTAAAAACCATTGCGGACTCCATGAAGCAATCGTTGGCTATCCGCTCATCGAGCAAGTTAGAAGATTCTCACTATCAACCATTTGCGGGAATATACTCAACCTACATGGTGCCTCGGGTTGATGATGTTGAGGTGATGCATAGCATGATTTGCCAAGCCATTAAAAGCGTCTATGCATCGGTTTACTACCGTAGCAGCAAAGCCTACATGACAGCAACCTCAAACGTTATCGACGAGGAGAAGATGGGTATTGTGATTCAAGAAGTATGCGGAAATCAGCATGAAGGACTTTTCTTTCCAACATTTTCGGGGGTTGCCCGTTCAATCAACTTCTACCCCATTGGCTCCGAAAAGGCTAGCGATGGCATTGCAACCGTTGGATATGGGCTTGGAAAGCTCATCGTTGATGGAGGTTTAAGCATTCGCTTCTCGCCAAGGTATCCTAAAAAGGTGTTACAGCTCTCATCGCCGGAAATGGCTCTTCGCCAAACCCAAAAGCAGTTCTACGCATTGGACATGCGCCCAGAATCGTTCGTCCCCTCAACCGATGATGGCGTTAATATCCTCAAACTTGATGTAAAAGATGCCGTTGATTATCCCGATTTCCGACAAGTTGCATCAACCTACGACTACCATAACCAAACCCTTCGCGATGGGTTTTATGACGGAGGTTCGAAACTCGTTACCTTCTCGAATATTCTAAAGCACAATACATTTCCCCTTGCTGAAATTCTTCAAACGCTACTAGAAATTGGCCAAAAGGAGATGAATAACCCCATTGAGATTGAGTTTGCCGTTAACCTCGATACACCAAAGGGCTGGCCAAAGATTTTTAACTTTCTCCAGATTCGACCAATCGTAGAGAACGAGCAAACCGAGGATTTCAAATGGAGCGATATCGATTGTGAAAAGGCTCTTCTCTTCTCGCGCTCTGCTCTAGGTCATGGTATGATAAGCAATATTAAAGATTTTGTGTACGTTAAACCCGATAAGTTCAACCCCGCATTCACCAAGGACATTGCCAGAGAGGTGGATATGATAAATCAAAAATATATCGATCTGAAAAGGAATTATGTCCTTGTTGGACCAGGTCGTTGGGGCAGTAGCGACCCATGGCTCGGCATACCCATAAAATGGTCGCAGATCTCCGAGGCAAGGGTAATCGTAGAGTCAGGACTCGATAACTTTAAGGTTGATCCAAGTCAAGGAACCCACTTCTTTCAAAACCTTACATCTTTTAGGGTAGGTTACCTAACCATTAATCCATATATCAACGACGGGAAGTATGATGTGGCATTTTTAAATGCTCAAGAAGCCTACTTCGAGACCGAATACTTAAGATGTGTTAAATTCGAAAAGGAGCTAACCATTCAGATTGATGGTAAAAGTAACAAGGGGGTTATCTTTAAACCCGATATTGAAACATTACAATAACGTGAGTTCGGTATAAGAAGTTAGCTAATTACATGCTATTTAGAATTATACATAGAAAATAGGCTGGAATGATGCCTGCCTGCAGGGAAGAAAGTTGTAGCAAGAAACCCCAACATTGACTTCGTCGTCCGGCAGTTGCCGGATCGCTCCGGCTTCATCATTCCAATATTCCATACCAAAGAGATAACTATTAAAACATATATAATTACACTTCTGACCGACTAAAATATTATAAATTCATGAAATACTTGATACTACTACATTCAATGTATAGGTCGCCCCTAATGGGGCTTGATTTTCGTATAATAAGAATTACTACAAATAGGTCATCGCTCT